>CAWKLN010000012.1:0-193247 GCA_963850465.1 uncultured delta proteobacterium | reverse complement strand
CCGTCCGAACCATAACGCTGACGGAGATCCCTGAACCCCGCTTGCCGAGCCCTGAATCGGTCAAAATTGAAACTATTATGTGCGGCTTCTGCGGCAGCGATCTCAACCTGATTCTACTGCACGACTCCCCCACGGCATCCCCGTTTACATCTTTTCCCTGTGTGCCCGGCCACGAAATCGTCGGCCGGATCATTGAAACAGGCACTGCAGTAGATGGCTTTGCCACGGGCGACAGGGTCGTCGTGAATCCGACATTGAGTTGTGTCACACGCGGCATGGACCCCGTTTGTCGGAGTTGCCGTGCCGGCCGGCCGGGAAATTGTGAAAATTATGCCGAAGGCGGCCTGCCGCCCGGCATGTTCATCGGCATCAACAGCGGCGTCAACGGTGGGTTCGCCCCCTGTCTGGTCGCCCACCAGAGCCAGCTTTGCAAGGTTCCGCAAGGACTATCCGACGAGGCGGCCGTCATGACCGAACCGGCCGCTGTGGCCCTGCAGACCGTCATCGACAACACTCCGCAGACGGGCGATCACTGTCTCGTCATCGGTGGCGGGGTCATCGGGAACCTGGTGGTGCAATCCCTGCGTTCTTTGGGCCACGACGGCCCTATTTCGGTCGTTGAACCCGCCCCCCATGCGGCCCGGTTGGCCCAAAAAGCCGGCGCTGACGACATCATCGGCGGGAAAACCGTCTTCGATCAAACCGCCCGGCTGACCGGCGCGCGGATCTACCAACCCATGCTCGGCATGGCCATACCCATGGGCGGATTCGATCGGATCTACGACACGGTGGGCATATCGAAGACGTTGAATCTGGCCCTGCGTCTGCTGACGGCCATGGGCACCTTAAGTGTGGTAGGCATCGGCGGCAATGTAAAGCTCGACCTGACGCCGCTCTGGCTCAAGCTCCAGACCGTCAAGGGCGTCTATGCCTATGGTTCTGCAACGATCGACGGCCGGAGGCAGCCGGTCTTCGAACTGGCCCTTCGATCTGATCGCCCGCCAGACCCTGGACACCGAACCCCTGGTGACGCATACGTTCGCCATCGACAACTATCGCGAGATGATCGAAGTCAATCTCGACAAAAGCGCCCACGAGGCGATGAAGACGGTTGTCTCTTTCAAATAAGCCCGGCCGCCCAAAACGATCTGCAAGGAGGCGCCATGCGGTTTTCCATCCTGCTTTTTGCCCTGGCCCAGATTCTCAAAATTGCATCATTCAGCAATCGCCGTTTCAAAGCCTATATCAGCAAGGCCCAGACACGGATACTGATCAAGACCGCTGACGGAAAAAGGGCCCGCCTGTTTGTTTTCAACAAAGGGAAAGTCTCCTCCATATCCGGAGACCGTGAAGACTTCGATGCCGCCCTTGTCTGGCGCGATGCGGGCCACCGGGTTTTCGGTGATGACTTCGAAACAGCCGGACGCCTCTTTCAATGCCGCGGCCGAAGGCCAGCTCAGCGTCGAAGGCATGAGCGTCTACGCCCAGTGGCTCGAAGACGGCCTGAAACTGGTTATATAATGTAACACGTGCGTGAACAGCGCCGCCTGATTGTCACCCAGTACATATCGACATTCGAATATCTTCAAGGAGGCCCCATGACGACCATCACCGGTGGGCATCTCGCCGCCAAATACATGCAGGAAGTCGAAAAAGTGCGCATCGTTTTCACCCTTTCGGGGGGCCACATCGAAAACATCCTGGACGGCTTTACCCAATACGGCATCAAAACCATCGATGTACGCCATGAACAGGCCGCCGCCATGATGGCCCACGCCTGGTCCATTTACAACAACGAACCGGGCGTCTGCCTGGTAACGGCCGGTCCCGGGTTTACCAATGCCTTGACCGGCATCGCCAATGCGCACCTGGACAACGCCCCGCTGGTGGTTCTTTGCGGCCGTCATCCGCTTCGCGACGACCTAACCGGCGCGCTCCAGGAAATGAATCAGATCGATATGGTAAAACCGATCACCAAATGGTGGGCAACCTGCTACGAAGTCAAACGAATCCCTGAATACCTCAATATCGCCTTCCAACAGGCGACCTTGGGACGGCCGGGGCCCGTCTTTCTGGAGCTTCCACCGGACATTCTCTTCGCGCCGACTGCTCTTGAAGCGGTCAGCATACCGGCCCGCAAACACCATAAAAGCGTTGTATCCCCTGATTCACGAGCTTGAAGACGCTGCCCGCCTCATCAATGAAGCCCGGCGACCCATTTTCATGGGCGGCAGCGGCGTCGGTTTCAGTGGCAGCCGACAATCCCTGGCCGCCCTCATCGAAAAAACCGGTATGCCATTTGCGCTGCTCAACAACGGACGCGGGACCCTGCCGGACAGCCATACCCTTTGCATCAACGATGGCGGCTTTACGGGCATCATGACGGGGTTGCCCCAGGCGGACGTCATCGTGGCCGCGGGTATCCGTTTCAACTGGGTGCTGCAGTCCGGGAAACTCTTCCCTAACGCCAAGGTCATCCGGATCGACAACGATCCCACCGAGATCGACCGCAACCGGCCCGCCACGGTAGGTCTGGCCGGCGATTGCGACGCGGTATTCAAACAACTGCTCCCCATGGTCGACGCCCGCGATCACTCCGAATGGATCGGCAAGCTGCGCAAAGCCTATGCCGCCTTCATGACCACCGAACTGGCGCAGCGGCAGCACCCGTCGCACCCGATTCATCCCAATCGACTCGTGGCCCGGATCATGGAAGTGTTCGGCGACGATGCCTACTATGTGGCCGATGGCGGCGATACGAGCTATTTCGGGCTGGCCGGTTTCTTGTCGCGACACAAGTCCGGCGTACAGGTGCCAGCCGGATCTTTACTGGGATGCCTCGGTACCGGGATTCCCTTCGCCATGGCCGGCAAACTCGCGCACCCGGACAAACCGGTCATTGTCCTGAACGGCGACGGCTCTTTCGGGTTCAACAGCATGGAGTTCGACACCTGTGTGCGGCACAACATTCCGATTATCTGCATCGTCGAACAACGACTGCGCCTGGGGCATGATCAAACATTCCCAGGAAATCAGCCTCGGCGAGGACCGCTGCACCTGTTCCGAACTGGGCATGCGTCACTATGAAAAAATGGTGGAGGGCTTGGGCGGGTACGGCGAACTGGTTGAAAAGGACGAAGATATCATCCCGGCCATTGAGCGGGCCATTCAATCCGGCAAGCCGGCCTGCATCAACGTGGTCACCGATCCTACGGTCACCAGTCCGGCCACCGTTATCTTCTATCAAAATTTTACGGGACTGTAGATGGAAAACCACCCATGATCTTCTTCGACGATTTGCTTCGCGAGGGGGATTTTACCCGCACCGTCGGACGCCTATCCCAACCCGTCCGCAAAGCGCACGGGTTTCCTTCATTGCATCAACTCGGGCTGGTCGTGCCGGATGTGGAACAGGCCGCTATAAAATTGGAAGAACAAGGTTTCGGACCCTTTTTTATTGCCAGGGGCGCGCCGGTCTTCTGGCATGAAAACGGTCGCGCCTGCTGCGTCACGGGCAAAATGGGGCTGGCTTACTACAAAGGTGTTGAAACCGAGCTGCTGGAGCCTCTGGAAGGATCGGCGTTTTATCGGGACAGCCTGGACCCCGATGGCAGGACGGTCGTCCAACACCTGGGGTTTCTGGTGGAAGATGTCGACATCTGGGCGAAAAAATTGAAGTCGGCGGGGATTGGGGTATGGGTCCGTGGTCAATTGAAAACAGGCGCTCTCAAAACCGATTTCGTCTACATGAACCCTGACGAAGATGATGGTTTGATCATGGAATTTATTTCCTGGAAACTCTTCGGCAAGACCCTCAGACCAGCGCCCGGTATTGCGCACACCATTGGAAGATTCCAGAAATGGTCGGGCCGACGCTGCTGGTCGCTTTAAGACTTTTCGCATAGAGAATTGTTTTTATTTAAAGCGCGATTAGGTGTTGTTTTAAATAGAGAAGCCACCTGAAAGTTGGATGATAGACGGCGACAAGGCTCATGGTAAAATAACGGATGGCTTTGGAAAATGGTCGCTATCAAGGCTTGCGGATACCGAGGGGGGAGGAGGCGTACACGCGCACGGCGCAGTGACGAGGGATACGCGTAACGTGGATATTTATCCCTTTTCAGGGACCTTGCCCGCCTCTGGCGGGTCGGACTTTTTACGAAACCGTCAATCTGCGACGATGAGATTGGTCAACTCATCGCGGTCATCCTTCCGAACAGGAAAATGATCTGCCAGTAAATTACCGACTTTTTCCACCGCCGCGCAGATGGCTTCCGCTGCGCGCTTTTGTTTGATCCCCTGGACAATGCGCGCAACGATCTCGTCCCACTGGCCCGGGGCCACCTTGCGGTTGATGCCCCGGTCGGCCAGCACCCACACACGGCGTTCGAAAAGGGAAATAAAGATGAGCACCCCCGTCTCTTCGCGGGTCCGGTACAAACCTTTCTTGAAAAAACTGGTAATGGCCGCTTCTTCGACTTCGGCATCGATTTCACGGTTGGCGATGAAAAACCGCTTGATCATCGATGACCGTCGGACAATCGCCTGGCCGGCCACAAAAAGCAGCGTAAACAATCCCAGAAAAACCCAAAGGTTCCAGGTTCCCATCCAGAACCACCCCCCAACCAGGGGTGTCAGCAGGAAGGCCCCAGGCAGGGCCAGGGAGACACCGCCGATCACATCGGATAATGGATAGTGATAGCTGGCCGAGACCACCATGG
Organism: uncultured delta proteobacterium; assembly: GCA_963850465.1. GTDB lineage: Bacteria > Desulfobacterota > Desulfobacteria > Desulfobacterales > UBA5852 > JABZFP01. The sequence goes on along the minus strand of CAWKLN010000012.1, from coordinate 188,526 downwards.
GGACGATCTCGCCGGACGTCTTCTTCTCGGCAGCTTCGACCGCCGCCGCGATCGTTGCGCGATCGGCCTCGCTCAAAAATTGTTTGGCCAAATCCTTCATCGATTCTCTCAAATCCCCGGGCATGCAACCCCGGTTGTTACCACCCGCCCGATGCCCCGCCGCCGCCGAAGCCGCCGCCCCCGCCGCTGAACCCGCCAAACCCCCCGCTGCCGAACCGCCCCCGCCCCCGCCGATCCAATATCCACCACGGCCGGAGCGATGCCCCGTATGCCCGAAGGCCAGGGGAGCCCCCAGAAAGCCTGCCAATAGGCCGGCCACCATGCCGACCGGTATCAACAGCGCCAACAGGGTCAGGCTGAAACCGAAGACAGCGATCCCGATAATGGGAACGATCACCGCGCCGGCCAGCGCCCCCAGAGAACGGCGCAGGCGACCGAGAACATTCAGGAAGAAAAGGGCCAGCATCAGCCCGAAGAGACCATTGCCGGAACGCTGATCGTGACCGCTATCGCGTGACGGCGCTTGGGTGGCCGTAAATTCACCCCTGACGACCCCGACCATGGCCTGGACCCCCGCGATGACCCCCTGGTCGGTCTGGCCCGCTTTGAAATGCGGCACGATGATATTGCTGATAATCCGGCCGGCCAGCAGGTCGGTGAGACGCCCTTCCAGGCCGTATCCGACCTCGATCCGCAGCTTTCGATCGGACTTGGCAATCAGCAGAATCGCGCCGTTGTCCAGGTTTTTCTGCCCGATCTTCCACTGCTCGGCCACACGGATGGAGAAATCTTCAAGACTGTCCCCATCCAGCGAAGGAATGGTCAATACGACGATCTGGGTGGCGTCGGATGCTTCCAGGTCCTGCAACAGAAGATCAAGCTGTCCTTCGGTCGAACTGGAAAGCATCTCGGCGTAGTCGTTGACCCGCCCCCTAAGGGCCGGTACATCGAGCGCCTGCGCGGCCAGCGGCACCAGCAGGACCATAAAAGCCAGCAGAAAAGCCCTATACCGGTTACCGTGGTAAGAAAGAAACCGCATGGGGTGCTCAATCCGTAAATTTAACGGTCGGAACCTGCTGGGCCGCTGCATCCGCCTTATAATATTCCTTGCGTTCCAGATTCAGGAGAAGGGCGTTCGTCAAGCTGTTGGGGAATTTACGAATCGCGAAATTAAAGTCCTCGACCGCCTTGTTGAAACGCTGGCGCGCCACATTGATGCGATTTTCCGTGCCCTCCAGCTGGTTTTGAAGGTCCAGAAAATTCTGGTTGGCTTTTAGATCCGGGTAGCGTTCCACCACCACCATGAGTCGGGCCAGGGCCGAGGAAAGCGCGCCCTGGGCCGCCTGAAACTGCTGCATGGCCTGGGGATTGCCGAGATCGTCCGCCGACAGCTGGACCGAAGTGGCCTTGGATCGCGCCTCGATCACGGCCTCCAGTGTTTCTTTCTCGTGGGCGGCATACCCTTTGACAACCTCGACCAGGTTCGGGATCAAATCGGCCCGGCGCTGCAGATTGGACTCGACGTCGCCCCAACTTTTAAAAACGGCCTCCTCGAGTTGCTGCATGGTATTGTAGCCGCACCCGGAAATGGTGCCTACAGCAACTGCCAGAAGCAAGATTACGAGATAACCTGCTATAAATCCGTCCCATGGGTAGTCTCCCTTAATCTGGTTCACTGCGGGTTGTTCAGACTGTTGAGGCGTGTGCGCGCGGCGACCGGACGACCTTCAGGGTTTGAATACGTTGGTTCCCTGGGGTGTGTCCTGAACCAGAAAGCCCCGCGCCTGAATCGCATCGCGCAATTCATCCGACAGGGCCCAGTTCTTATCGGCGCGTGCTTTAAGGCGCTCGTCCGCCATCCGGCGGATATCCTCCGGCAGCATCTCTTCCTGTTTGACCTGATCCAGGTCGAATCCCAGCACCTGATCGAAGTCGTCGATCGTCGCCAGTTTGTCCGCCGACGTCAAATCAGACTTCAGCAGCGCCTGGACCACGGCCATGGCGCGGGGCATATTCAAATCGTCATTGATCTCCTGCAAGAACTTGTCACGGAATTCAACGTTGACGCTTCCCCCCGGTGCTTCGCCGGCATCGTCTTTTAAGGTTCGCACTTGGTTACGCAGATGCTGCAAGCCGTTCAGGGCGGCATCCATTGCTTCTTGGCTGTATTCCATGGGTTTGCGATAATGGGTGAGAAAGGTTGCATAGCGATAGGCCAGAGGGTCCATATTCTTTTTGAGGAATGCGTTTTCAAGCGTCAGAAAATTACCCTCGCTTTTGGCCATTTTCTTGCCACCCGCAATGATCAGAAAAGCACCATGCATCCAGACCTTAAAAAAAGGTTTGCCGGTAGCCGCTTCGGACTGGGCGATTTCGTTGGTGTGGTGCACGTCGATGTGGTCCGTCCCGCCACAGTGAATATCCAGCTGGTCGCCCAGATATTTCATACTCATGGCAGAGCATTCAATGTGCCAACCGGGGAATCCGATCCCCCAGGGAGAGTCCCACTCCATCTGGCGCTGGGCCCCTTGCGGTGAAAACTTCCACAACGCGAAATCGGTGGCATTGCGTTTTTCGGGATTCTTCTCGACACGCGCCCCCTCTTGCAAGGCATCCAGATTCTGATGGGAAAGACGGGTGTATTCCGGGAAAAGGGCCGTATCAAAATAGACGCCATCGCGGGTACGGTACGTGAAGCCCTTTTCTTCCAGGACTTGGATAAGCGCAACCTGTTCGGGAATCGTATCCGTGGCCTTGCACCATATGGAAGGCGGCAGGATATTCAGCCTTTCGATATCTTCCTGAAATGCCCGTGTATAGTCGGCAGCAATTTCCCAGGCCGTTTTCCCTTCACGTCGTGCGCCCTGCTCAAGCTTATCCTCCCCCATATCCCGATCGCCGGTCAGATGCCCGACATCCGTGATGTTCATCACGTGTTTGACCGTATATCCGTTGTAGGCCAGCGTACGTTTCAAAATATCTTCAAAGAGATAGGTCCGCAAGTTGCCGATATGGGCGTAATTGTAAACCGTTGGCCCGCAGGTATATAAACCGACCTCTTTGGGCCGAATGGGTTCAAACATTTCTTTTGCACGCAACAAGGTATTATAAAGACGTACGGTCATTTTGAACTACCTTTTCTTGCCTTTTGGCACTGTGCATTCCCATCCATTAGCGCCAACGCTGTTGGCGAAAGGGACCCGGCGGTATGCTCCATTACATTGCCCGACTTGCGCGCCAAGCAAAGAAAGCCCTGCCGTTACTACGGCAGGGCTTAACGGCAAATCGTCTTACTCCGGAACTCTATTTTTCTTCTTTTTTCTCGCCGGCTTCAGTTTCTTCCGCCGCCGCAACCGGCTCTGCTTCCTGAGAGGCTTCGGCATCCGCCAGCACTTCGGCTGTTTCCTCTGCCGGATCGGCTACCGCTTCGGCCGCAACCGCGGCTTCGCCATCAGCGGCTTTCGCCTCAGCTGCCTCCGCCACAGCCGCCTTTGGGGTTTTTGTAACGGGCGTTGCTTTCTTTTTACGGCGTGGTTTTTTCTTCTTTTTAGGTTCCGGGGTGACAAGTTCCACCAGGGAAACCGCTGCGGAATCACCCGGTCGGAAACCAATCTTAACCACGCGCGTATAACCGCCGTTCACATCGGCAAACCTTTTGGGCGCTTCTGCAAATAATTTATGAACCACATCTTTTTCCTGGATGATCATCATCGCCTGGCGGCGGGCATGCAAATCACCTCGTTTGGCAAGCGTCACCAGTTGATCGGCCCAGCGACGGACTTCCTTTGCTTTGGCATCTGTCGTACGTATTCTGTCGTGCTTGAATAGGGAGGTTACCATGTTGCGAAACATGGCCTTCCTGTGACTCACCGTACGATTTAATTTTATTCCAGCATTTCGATGTCTCATAGGATCGCTTACTCCCCTTCTTCGACCTCTTCTTCAGGTAACGCAAAGCCTTCGATCTTCAACCCTAAGGAAAGGCCCATCTCCGACAATACTTCTTTGATTTCGTTCAGTGACTTACGGCCAAAATTTTTGGTTTTCAGCATTTCGGCTTCAGTCTTGCTCACCAGCTGATAAATCTTATGAATATCAGCATTCTTAAGACAATTGGCACTGCGAACGGAAAGCTCCAGTTCCTCTACGCTGCGATACAGATTTTCGTTAAAATCAGAAGTGTCGCCATCACCCTCCTGTTTCTCCTGCGAAGGTTCGGCGGCTTCGTCAAAATTGATAAAAATGGTCATCTGTTCTTTGATGATTTTAGCGGCATACGACACAGCATCTTCAGGTTTGATGCTGCCGTCTGTCCAGATATCCATCGTCAATTTATCATAGTCCGTACGCTGTCCGACACGCGCGTTCGCCACCACGTAATTGACCCGCTTGATAGGCGAGAATACCGCATCGATGGGAATGCACCCGACCGGGGCCTCCTCATCTTTGTTCTGCTCTGAAAGCGCGTAACCTTTTCCGACCTTGACTGTCATTTCCATTTTCAGCTGACCTTCGGAAGACAAGGTCGCAATGTGCTGGCCGGGGTTCAACACCTCGCAACCACCGTCATCGCTGATAATGTCCGCCGCGGTCACCGGTCCTTCAACATCCTTGGTGATATGTATCGTCCGGGGAGAAGCGTTTTTGGTTTTAAACCGTATTGATTTAAGGTTGAGAATGATTTCCGAAACATCTTCAAAAACGCCTGGGATTACGCTAAATTCATGCATCACCGAGTCGAACTTGACCGATGTAATCGCCGCACCGTACAGCGAAGACAGAATAATGCGCCGCAGCGAATTCCCAATCGTAATCCCGAACCCGCGTTCAAGCGGTTCACAGACGAATTTTCCGTATGTTCCGTCGCTGGTTACCTGGACCTTCTCCGGCGTTATCATTTGCTGCCAGTTCATGAACATTAGGTCTTTTGACGACATGTTGATTTCTCCAGATGGTTGGGAGGATAGCCGACTTTCCCTGCGGACCATAGCGACGAACTACTGTTCTGTTAAAGAACGCCATATCGCTGGTGCATCAGGGACGGAGTCCACTATTTCGTGTAAAGCTCGACGATGAGTTGTTCCTGAATCGGCATCGTCAGGTCTTCGCGAACCGGCAGCCCTTTAACGACGCCTTTGAAGGCATCCTTTTCCAGTTCGATCCACTGGGGAACTCCCCGCCGTACAACGGCATCGAGTGCATCGCCAATGGACTGAATCTTGCGGCTCTTTTCACGCACCTCGATGACATCGCCCGGCTTGATGAGGTATGAAGGAATGTTCACCTTCTTGCCGCTCACCGTAAAATGGTTGTGGCGCACAAAATGACGCCCCTGGGTGCGGGAATTGACAAAACCCATGCGGTAAACCGAATTGTCCAGCCGGCGCTCCAGCATCACCAGCAGATTAGTGCCCGTAATTCCCTTCTGATGATGCGCGCGTTTGAAAAACAGCCGGAACTGTTTTTCGGTCAGGCCATACATTCGTTTGACTTTCTGTTTCTCGCGCAACTGAATACCAAAATCGGAAACTTTTCGGCCGCGGCGTTCACCGTGCTGTCCCGGGGGGTAGCCGCGGCGGTCGAAAGCGCACTTATCGGAAAAACATCGGTCTCCCTTGAGGAAGAGCTTCATGTTCTCTCGTCGGCACAGCCGACAAACGGAACCGGTATATCGTGCCAATATATCCTCCTTTACGTCCCTGAGGACGGTAACTTTGCGTTGCTTCTAAAACTATACTCTGCGTCTTTTCGGTGGACGGCAGCCATTATGCGGAATCGGTGTGACATCCTTGATCATCGTCACGTTGAAACCAGCCGTCTGGAGCGCCCGCAAGGCGGACTCTCTTCCCGGCCCGGGACCTTTGACATATACTTCCACCGTTTTCATACCATGTTCCTGGGCTTTTTTGGCGGCATCCTGTGCGGCAAGCTGCGCGGCGAAGGGTGTGCTTTTGCGAGAACCTTTGAAGCCCTGAATACCGGCACTGGACCAGGAAACTGTGTTGCCCATAGCGTCGGTGATCGTAACAATGGTATTATTGAAAGTAGACTGGATATGGACCACACCAGTCGAGATATTCTTTTTTACTATTTTCTTGGTACGGGTTTTTTTAGGCATTTATTCTCATCCCTGTAGACTGATGCATGACTACTTCTTGGCTCCACCCTTCTTTTTCACCGCAGCACGTTTCGGCCCTTTGCGCGTTCTAGCATTGGTGCTCGTGCGCTGTCCATTTACCGGCAGCCCTTTGCGATGGCGAAGCCCTCTATAGGCCCCAAGATCCATCAACCGCTTTATATTCATGGCGACTTCGGAACGAAGATCACCCTCAACCCGGTAGTTCTCGTCGATAAGTTTGCGTATACTGTTGACCTCGGATTCGGTAAGCGTATCCATTTTCGTATTCGGGTCAATATCCAGCTTTGCAAGGATATTTTGCGAGGTTGTGCGTCCAATGCCGTAAATATACGTCAGGCCGATTTCCACCCGCTTATTTTTTGGTAAATCTACGCCTGCAATTCGTGCCAAAGCTGCTCCTCCTCTATCCCTGACGTTGTTTATGCCGTTTGTTTTCGCAAATCACCCGCACAACACCTTTTCGTCGAATGATTTTGCATTTACTGCACATTTTTTTTACAGATGCCCTGACTTTCATTGTTCCTGCTCCTTATCATCAGCCGGTCTTATTGATCTATAAGCCATAATTTTAGGCTTCCGCCATCCGGCTTATTTGGATCGGTAAGTAATCCGGCCTCTGCTCAAATCGTAAGGGGACAGCTCTACCGTAACGGTGTCACCCGGAAGTATTTTGATAAAATGCATACGCATTTTCCCGGATATGTGGGCTAATACCTTGTGTCCGTTCTCAAGCTCCACTCTAAACATTGCATTGGGCAACGTTTCCAGAACGGTACCTTCGACTTTTATCGCTTCCTCTTTCGCCATGTTCGCTCCCGCTATCCGTTGCAGCAGAATTTCCTGGAATTAAGCCTCTGGGTAAAGTGTCGCAGTCGTCATTTCTGCGCAAACTGGTCAGCGGCTCCGGACACTCGGTCCGGATTTTTTCAAAAAACCCTCGTAATGACGGGTCAACATATGAGATTCAATCTGGGAAATCGTGTCAATAGAAACACCAACGACAATCAACAGGGCCGTTCCACCGAAATAAAACGGAACATTGAGTTGGGTTATCATCACCGACGGCAGAACACACACCGCCGAAACATAAATCGCGCCCCCCAGGGTGATCCGAGTCAAGACCTTGTCAATGTAGTCCGCCGTGCGTTTACCAGGTCGAATACCTGGAATGAAACCGCCCTGTTTTTTCATGTTATCGGCGACATCGACGACATTGAAGGTTACCGCCGTGTAGAAATAGCAGAAGAAAAATATGAATCCGACAAAGAGCAGTTCGTACCAGACGTTTCCGGGCTTCAGTGCTTCAGCGATGGCTTGCATGATCGGCACATCAATGAAACTGGCCACCGTCGCCGGGAACATGATGATGGATGAAGCGAAAATCGGCGGAATGACGCCGGACTGGTTGATCTTCAGTGGCAGGTGGGTACTTTGACCACCGTAAAGCCGGCGCCCCACAACGCGTTTGGCATACTGCACCTGAATACGACGCTGACCTTGTTCGACAAAAATAATGAAAGCAACCACCAAGGCCATGAAAATCAGCAGAATCAAAACCAGAAAGATATTCATGGTGCCGGATCGCACCAGCTCCATTGTGGCGCCAACAGCAGCCGGTGCCCGGGCCACAATACCGGCAAAAATGATCAGCGAGATACCATTGCCGATGCCCCGTTCAGTGATCTGCTCCCCCAGCCACATGATAAACGCGGTTCCCGCCGTCAGGGTAATCACCGTCAACGGGATGAACATGGCCGCCGGAATTGCGTTGGCATTGCCTTGAACCAAACCATAGCTGATGCCAAAGCCCTGGATGATGCTCAAAAACACCGTTCCGTAGCGGGTGTACTGGGTAATCTTCTTGCGCCCCTGCTCGCCTTCCTTGGACAAGCGCTCCAAATGAGGGACGACGACCGTCAGCAGCTGCAGAATGATCGAAGAACTGATATAAGGCATAATCCCCAGAGCAAAAATCGAAAAACGCTCCAAGGCACCCCCCGAGAATAAGTCAACAATCCCGAGAACGCCCTTAAACCGATTGAAGATCTCTGCCAATGCTGCGCTGTCGATACCCGGAACCGGCACATTGACACCGATACGGTACACGACCAGGAGTGCCAATGTGTATAAAATGCGCTTTCTTAACTCGGGAATCTTGAATATATTCTGGAACCCGCTTCCAACCATTTACACGACCTCAACTGTTCCGCCGGCGGCTGAAATTTTTTCCTGAGCGCTTTTGCTTATCGCATTCACCTTGATTTGAAGCGGATAATCGATTTCGCCCTGCCCCAGCAATTTAATCCCGTCGTAAGTCCCCTTGATCAAACCGATTTTCACGAGCTCGACTTCGTCTACAGTGCTGCCGCTGTCAAATCGGGCCAAATCCTTAATATTGATAACAGCTAAATTTTTCTTGAAAATATTGGTAAAACCGCGTTTGGGTAGCCGTCGATGAATCGGCATCTGACCACCCTCGTAACCTGGCCGTACGCCTCCGCCGGAGCGTGAGCCTTGCCCTTTGCTTCCTCGACCAGCGGTTTTACCCCAACCGGAGCCGACACCTCTCCCGACTCTCTGGCGCTGCTTTTGCGACCCCGGGGCCGGTGAAAGTTCGTTGAGTTTCATGAATTGCTCTCCTCAGTTCGAACCAGATGGGATACTTTTTGCACCATGCCACGGATCTCCGGCGTATCCACCAGTTCGACCGTTTTATTCATTTTTTTGAGCCCCATGCCGCGCAGAACTTTGCGATGCTTTTCGGGTCTGCCGACCATGCTTTTCACGAGTGTAATTTTAAGTTTCTCAGCCATGGATAATTTCCCTTACTACAGTTCGTCAACGCTCTTGCCACGGCGCGCGGCAACTTCTTTGCGGCTTTCCAGCATCTCAAGCCCGGCCAGTGTCGCTTTGACAACGTTATGCGGGTTGTGTGACCCCATACACTTGGTTAGAATATTTTGAATACCAACCGCCTCCAGAACAGCGCGCACGGCGCCGCCGGCAATCACGCCGGTACCCTGGGAAGCAGGCTTTAGGAGCACGCGACCGGCTCCGAATCTCCCAATGACCTCGTAAGGGATGGTGCCTTCCACCAGCGGTACTTTAATCATGTTCTTTTTGGCTTTTTCAACACCTTTACGGATAGCTTCCGGCACTTCGCCGGCTTTTCCTAAACCGAAACCAACGGCACCCTGGCCGTCTCCGACGACGACAATGGCACTGAAGCTGAAGCGCCGACCACCTTTTACAACCTTGGCCACGCGATTGATGTGGACGACCTTATCGATGAATTGATTTTCAGCTGTATCTTGTTTGAACAAGGGACTGCCTCCTTCACAGCGGTTAAAAGGGCTAGAACTCCAGCCCGGATTCTCTAGCACCCTCTGAAACGGCCTTCACACGCCCGTGATACAGGAATCCGTTGCGGTCGAAAACGACCTGCTTGATCCCCTTTCCCTGAGCCCGCTCACCAACCTGTTTGCCAATGAAGGTAGCAAGAGCGACCTTGCTTTCAAATGCGTCATGCTGCCGGACTTCGGCTTCTGTGCTGGAAGCGGAAACCAGTGTCAGGCCGCTGGTGTCGTCAATAATCTGCGCATAAATATGTTTCGCGCTGCGGAAAACGCAAAGTCGCGGACGACCCGAAGTGCCTTTGATTCTTTTGCGGATACGCCGCCTACGTTTTATTCGTGCCAGTCTTGTCGGTTCTGTCGCACCCATTTGTTCTATCCTTAATAATATTGAGCGGATAATAATGATCTTACGGTGGTCTCCCGATCGTGTCGCCGCCGCAATAACTTCCGCTTACTTGGTTCCGGTCTTGCCTGCCTTGCGGAAAATTCGCTCTTCAGCGTATTTGATCCCTTTCCCTTTGTAAGGCTCGGGCGGCCGCAGTTTTCTAATGGAAGCAGCTGTTTGACCCAGGACTTCCTTATCAATGCAGGCCAGCTTGATGACGGTGTTCTTTTCGACACTGGCCGAAACATCTTTGGGAAGTTCAAAATTGACCGGGTTGGAAAACCCTAAATTGAGTACCAGGGTACTCCCATTGACTTCCGCCCGATATCCAATGCCATTGATTTCCAGCACCCGCTCGAACCCTTTGTCGACACCGGTAACCATATTATCGACCAAACTGCGCGTCAGTCCCTGCAGCGCAAAATTCTTCTTGCTGTCGGTTTTCGTCAGGACCTCAATGACATTATCAGAAATTTTCAAGTCCACTTCATCGTGGATCGTCCGCGAGAGGGTTCCTTTACTACCCTTGACAGTGATAAACCGGTCTTTAAGGGTAATTTTTACCTTCTCGGGAATCGGAATCGGTTTTTTACCAACTCGAGACATCGTCGTTCCCCTTGTTACCAGATATTGCAGAGGATTTCGCCTCCGACGTTTTCCTGTCGAGCCCTCTTGTCTGTCATAACTCCTCTTGAGGTCGACAGGATGGAGACCCCCATACCGTTATAAACCGGTTTAAGATCCTTACTCTTGGTATAGACACGGCGACTGGGTTTACTCACGCGCTCAATCTTGTAAATCGTCGCTTTTTGGCCTTGTCCATATTTGAGATAAACCCGCAGAATGCCCTGCTTACCGTCCTGAATGAACTTATAGTTTTTAATGTAACCTTCGTCCTTCAAGACCCGGGCTAACTCTGTTTTCAGCTTTGATGCAGGTATATCAGCGCTGTTGAATTTGGCCTTAACGGCATTTCTGATTCGGGTTAACATATCCGCAATGGGATCGCTTATCGCCATTTTTGTTCTCCGTTTATCTCTACCTGTAATCCAAATAGATCCGCTGAATCTTACAATCCGCCATTTTACCAGCTGGATTTTGTGACACCCGGGAGTTTCCCCTGGGATGCCATGTCACGAAAGCAGATTCTACAAATCCCAAATTTTCTCATGAAGGCTCTTGGTCGTCCACATACGGGACAACGATTGTAAGCACGCACATTGAATTTGGGTTTTCGCATGGCCTTCATTCTGAGCGACGTTTTAGCCAACTTGTCCTCCTTGTGGACAGAATTCTGATCATCTAAAACCATCCGGCCAACGACTAGTTGCGGAACGGCATACCCAAATGCTTCAGAAGCAATTTGCCCTCTTCGTCCGTCTTGGCGGAAGTGACAATCGTAATATTCAATCCCTTGATCTTATCAATTTTATCAAAATCGATCTCTGGAAAAATAAGCTGCTCCTTGATGCCAAGGGAATAGTTCCCGCGGCCGTCAAAGGCTTTCCCGGATATACCACGAAAATCACGCACGCGTGGCAGGGCGATGTTGACCAGTTTGGAAAAGAAATCGTACATCTTCTCCCGACGCACTGTTACCATGCACCCAATCGGCATGCCTTCGCGTAGTTTAAATGTGGCGATCGACCGTTTGGCTCGCGTGATGACAGGCTTCTGCCCGGAAATCACCTTGAGTTCCTCGACTGCCGAATCTAACAACTTGATATTTTGGATGGCCTCCCCCAAGCCCATATTCAAAACGATCTTCTTGAGCATGGGTACCTGCATGGCATTTTTGTAGCCAAAGGTTTCCGTCAGCTTGGGTGCGACCTCTTCTTCGTAAAATTGCTTCAGTTGTGACATGTTACTCCTCCGGCAACCCATTCCTATCGATCGATGAGTTCCTCACATTTATTGCAGAAGCGCACCATTTTCCCATCCTCAAGGCGCTTCATGGAAATGCGCACCGGCTTCATACATTTGTTACACATCAGCATAACATTGGACCAGTGAATCGGTGCTTCACTTTCAATGATCCCACCTTGCCGATTGGCAGCGGATGGCCGCTGATGCCGTTTTACGATGTTGATGTTCTCGACCAGAACGCGCGCTTTTTTCCGGCTAACCTTAAGCACCTTGCCGATTTTACCGTTATCTTTTCCGGCAACGATTTTAACTTTATCGTCTTTCTTTAAATGACATTTAGCTTTGACCATGAGTATCGCTCTCCACAGAGGCAGAATCTTTTATAAAACTTCAGGCGCCAAGGAAACGATTTTCATAAATCCCTTGGTGCGCAGTTCGCGGGCCACCGGCCCGAAAATACGCGTGCCGACAGGTTCGCGATTGGCGCTCACCAGTACCGCCGAATTGTCATCAAAGCGAATAAAGGACCCGTCGACCCGGCGGAGTTCCTTTTTGGTGCGCACGACAACGGCCTTGAGCACATCGCCTTTTTTGACTTTGGCGTTTGGAATCGCCTCCTTAACGGAAACGACGATGATATCTCCGACGCTGGCATATCGTCTTCGGGACCCACCGAGAACCTTGATGCAGTATAGCTTTTTCGCCCCGGAATTGTCTGCCACTGTTAGATTTGTTTCTACCTGAATCATTATCGATTATCCTTTAAAATCAAACCGCCTTCTCAATGATTTTGCTGACGCGCCATTTTTTGGTTTTACTGAGAGGGCGAGATTCGGTAATCATTACCTTATCGCCGAGCTGGCAACTGTTGGATTCGTCGTGGGCCGAAAATTTGGCTCGCCTACGAATAAACTTGTGATAGAGACGGTGCTTAACCAAACGTTCAACCATCACCACCACGGTTTTATCCATTTTATCGCTGACAACCGTCCCAACCACTTCCTTTTTTATACTTCGATTTTTCATCATCGCTATTATGATTCACTTGTAGGGTTTGAGTTTACTTCCATTTCACGAATGATGGTCTGAATGCGGGCAATATCACGCTTGGTCTGTTTCAGCTTTTGAGAATTTTCCAGCTGTCCCGTTTCGTGCTGGAAGCGCAAGTTGAAGAATGCTTCCTGCGTTTCAACAAGTTTTTGAACCCGCTCGTCCGGACTCATTTCCCTTATATCGTTCACCTTCATGACAATTCACTCCTCTCAACAAAACGCGTCTTTACGCTGAGCTTGTGAGAAGCAAGCCGCAGGGCTTCTTTCGCCATCTCGCGGGTAACGCCTTGCATTTCGTAGAGAATCCGCCCCGGCTTGATAACCGCCACCCACCCTTCAGGCGGGCCTTTGCCCTTGCCCATTCTTACTTCAGCCGGTTTCTTGGTAAAAGGTTTATCCGGGAAAATTCGAATCCACATTTTACCACCCCTTTTGACATGCCGTGTCATGGCAATACGAGCGGCCTCGATCTGTTTGGAACTGAGCTTGCCGCACTCTACGGCTTGCAGACCATATTCCCCAAACGCAAGGTCGGACCCGCGACGAGCAACACCCCGCATCCTACCTGTCTGCTGCTTTCGAAATTTAACCTTTTTGGGACTCAGCATGTCCGCTTTCTCCTATCGCTTAATGGCTGCCTTGGGCAACCGCATCCTTCTTCAGTATCTCACCCTTAAAGATAAAAACCTTAATGCCAATGAGGCCATAGGTGGTTTTGGCTTCTGCGAACCCATAATCAATATCGGCCCGTAGCGTATGCAGCGGCACCCGACCTTCACGATACCATTCCGACCGCGCCATCTCAGCGCCCCCTAATCGGCCGCCCGCGGCAATTTTAATGCCCTGCGCACCAAACCGCATGGCAGAAGTTACAGCACGTTTCATCGCCCGACGAAAGGCAACGCGCCGCTCTATCTGCATCGCCACATTCTCTGCCACCAACTGAGCATTGGTCTCTGGCTTGCGGACTTCCTGGATATCGATCAAAATTTCATGAGATGTCAGTTTTTCAACGGCATTCTTGAGCTGAGAAATTTCGGATCCTTTTTTGCCGATAACGATACCCGGCCGTGATGTGTAGATGCGCAGCCTGATTTTTTTGGAGGAGCGCTCAATCTCAATTCTTGAAACACCGGCGTGGTATAGTTTCTTTTTGACAAAATTCCGAATTTTATGGTCTTCCAGAATATAATCGGCGTACTGCTTACCGGCATACCAGCGAGATTCCCAGGTTTTAACAATACCCAATCTTAATCCGATGGGATTAACTTTCTGACCCAAGGCCGTACCTCCTCTTTTTAGGCCGATTCGTCGGCCAAAATCACTGTAATATGACTGGTTCTTTTAAGAATTCGTGTGCCGCGGCCGCGGGCGCGGGCCCGAAAACGCTTCAACGTCGGACCACCATCAACAATGACATTACGAATGACCAGCTTATCGACATCGACATCCGGATTTTGATCCGCGTTGGCCACCGCCGATCGAACAAGCTTCTCAAGCATTCCGGCGGCTTTTTGCGGCATGAACTTGAGTACCTCGACACCATTTTCAACCGGTTTGCCTTTTACCGCCCCGGTGAGCTTTCGCACCTTGTTGGGCGAGATACGCATATATTTAGCAACCGCTCTAACCTCCATTGCAGCCATCCCTTTTCTAAAATTACTTCTTAATTTTTGATTTTTTACTGCCGGCGTGGCCGTAAAAAGTCCGGGTTGGAGAAAACTCACCCAACTTGTGCCCAACCATATTTTCCGAGACGAAAACGGGTATAAATTTACGCCCATTATGTACAGCAAAAGTGAGTCCGACCATTTCGGGAATAATCGTGGAGCGGCGGGACCAGGTTTTAATTACCCGCGTGTTGCGGGTTTCCTGTGCCAATTGCACTTTTTTCATCAAACTATCTTCAATGAATGGGCCTTTTTTCAGCGAACGTGGCATAATTTCTCCTGATACTTCTGTTGCGGCTAGAGCATTGCTCTTCGCTTATCCCCAAGAACACCAAAACTGGTAGATTATTTTTTTGATCGCCGCTTCACGATGTAGCGATCCGTACGCTTGTTTTTACGAGTTTTATAACCCTTGGTGGGCATCCCCCAGGGACTGCAAGGATGACGTCCGCCAGACGACCGCCCTTCCCCACCCCCCATGGGGTGATCTACCGGATTCATGGCAACACCGCGAACACTGGGGCGTCGCCCAAGCCAGCGCGAACGGCCGGCTTTCCCGAGCGCTGTACTATCATGCGTCACGTTACCCAGCTGGCCGATGGTCGCTTTGCAATTCATCAGCACCATGCGAACTTCACCGGAAGGCAGTTTGACAAGGGCATACGGTTCTTCCTTGGCCATGAGCTGAGCATAGGTTCCTGCACTACGAACGATCTGCCCCCCTTTGCCGATACGCAACTCGATATTGTGAATCTGAGTTCCCAGCGGAATGTTTCTCAAAGGAAGTGTATTGCCGGGTTTAATGTCGGCATTTTCACTTGAAAGAACCTGATCATTAACCTCGAGTTTCCTAGGAGCGAGAATGTAACGTTTTTCGCCATCCGCATAGTGCAGCAAGGCAATCCGGGCCGATCGATTGGGGTCGTATTCAATCTCGGCCACGCGGGCCGGAATGCCGATCTTATCCCGCTTGAAATCAATGACCCGATAATGACGCTTGTGTCCACCGCCACGGTGACGGGCGGTAATGCGCCCGTTAACATTACGTCCCCCGGTTTTTTTAACCACACGCAGAAGACTTTTTTCCGAATGGCTACGCGTAATTTCCTCAAACGTAGAATATACTTGGGCTCTGCGCCCCGGAGAGGTCGGTTTTACTTTTCTAACAGCCATTGTTGACTCCCTAAGTTAAGCACCTTCAAAAAAGTCGATCCGTTCACCAGGCAGCAAGGTTACGACAGCTTTTTTCCAATCCCGCCGTTTACCAATGATGCGCCCGCGCTGTTTGAACTTGCCCTGCACGTTAAGCGTGCGCACGCCAGTTACATGAACGTTAAAAATTTCTTCTACGGCTTTACGAATCTGCACCCGATTAGCTCTCTGGTCGACTTCAAAAGTGACCTGATTGTCTTTTTCCTTCTGGATGCTTGTTTTTTCCGTAACGACCGGTCTTTTGATCACGTTATGGGCATTCATGAAAGCCTCCCTTCAATCTGCTCTATTGAAGGTTCGAGCAATACCAGGTGTCGATATTTTAAGATGTCGTATACATTCAAACCATCGCATCGAAGTACTTTCACCCCGGGTATATTGCGGGACGAAAGCTCTACGTTGACATCCTTTTCAGCCGTTATGAACAAGGCGTTGTCAAGTTTGAGGTCCGCTAGTATCGATATAAAAGCCTTGGTTTTAATTGAATCGAGCGAAATACCATTTAACACCATCAGGCTTTCATTCTGAAGTTTGCTGCTCAATGCCATCTTCAAGGCCAGACGACGAACCTTTTTGGGCACTTTTATTGCCCATGATTTGGGATGAGGTCCGAAGACAACCCCGCCACCCCGCAACAAGGGGGACTTCACATCGCCTCGACGGGCGCGACCGGTTCCCTTTTGACGGAACAACTTGTGTGTGCTGCCTTTAACATCGCTGCGATTTTTGACGCAAGCCGAACCCGCACGACGATTGGCAAGCTGCATCTTGACCACCGTATGCAAGACACTCGGCTTCACCTCTATATTAAAGCAGCTATCCGTCAGTTCGGTCTGGTCTACCTTTTCTCCATTTTGATTGAGAACATCTATGACAGCCATATTTTTTTCCGTATATGCTTGTATTGTTGAACCAAAAAAAGCGACCGTAAAGATTTCGGCCGGACAACAGCGCCTCTGAGTTAAAATTTAAGCTTATTCACCATCACGAGCGCATCGCGATGACCGGGCACAGCCCCTTTGATCATTACAAGATTCTGATCCGGTCGAATGTCAACAATTTCAAGATTACGGATCGATTTGCGATGGTTTCCATAATGGCCCGGCATTTTTTTCCCCCGGATAATCTTGGACGGCCAAGCACTGTTGCCAACCGATCCGGGAATTCGATAGCATTTTCCCCCGTGCGTTTTGCGCCCTAAATGAAAACCGTGCCGTTTGGTGACACCGGCAAAACCTCTTCCCTTGGTCGTTCCGACGATGTCGACTTTTTCCCCAACCGTGAATATATCCACGGCAACGGTCTGACCTACTTCGTATTCGGCGGCCCCATCCACCTTGACTTCACGCAACACCGCGAATTTCCCGCCGCTCTTCTTAAGGTGTCCTTCCAATGGCTTTGAAATCCGGGAGGGCTTCTTTGCACCGAATCCGAGTTGAATGGCGTTATAACCGTCCGTGGCTTCCGATTTGACCTGTGTAACAACGCAGGGGCCCAGTTCAATTACCGTCACCGGGACATACTGACCCGCCGTCGTGAACAGGCTGGTCATTCCAAGTTTTTTTCCTATCAGTCCTTTACACATGGTGATAACCGCTTTTCCGTGCTAGAGTTTAATTTCAACATCAACGCCCGGTGAAAGATCGAGTTTCATCAGGGCATCGACCGTCTGTTGGGTAGGCTCCAGAATATCGAGAAGCCGCTTGTGCGTGCGCATTTCAAATTGCTCGCGTGACTTTTTGTCGATATGCGGCGAACGGAGCACACAATATTTATTGATACAGGTCGGTAACGGGATGGGACCCACCACCTTGGCTCCGGTTTTGTTGGCCGTATCGACAATGTCCGAGGCGGACTGATCAAGCAACATGTGATCGTAAGCCTTCAGCCTGATCCGTATCTTGGTATTCATTATCATGATTTCAATCTTTCTTTCTTACTCCACGATTTCACTAACCACCCCGGCGCCCACCGTACGGCCACCCTCGCGAATCGCAAAACGCAACTCCTTCTCCATCGCGATCGGGGTGATCAACGCAGCGTCAATCGCCACATTATCTCCGGGCATGACCATCTCGATACCCTCAGGCAGCGTCAACACGCCCGTAACATCCGTTGTCCGAAAATAAAACTGCGGCCGATAACCATTGAAAAACGGCGTATGACGCCCGCCCTCTTCCTTGCTCAAAATATAACACTCCGCCTTGAACTTCGTGTGCGGCGTGATCGACCCCGGTACTGCTACTACCTGACCGCGCTCAACTTCATCGCGCTTCGTGCCTCGCAGCAAAACCCCGATGTTCTCGCCCGCACGACCCTCGTCCAAAAGCTTGCGAAACATCTCAACTCCCGTGCACACCGTCTTGAACGTCGGACGAATACCGACGATCTCAATGTTGTCGCCAACCTTGATGATGCCGCGTTCCGCACGTCCCGTGACCACCGTCCCGCGTCCCGATATGCTGAACACGTCTTCGATCGGCATCAAAAACGGCTTGTCAATGTCGCGTTCCGGCTCCGGTATGAAACTGTCGATCGCATCCATCAACTCGAATATCGGCTTGGCATCCGCGCTGTCCACATCCTCGGCCTCCAACGCCTTCAACGCACTACCGCGAATGATCGGCGTATCGTCGCCCGCAAATTCGTACTTCGACAAAAGCTCGCGAAGCTCCATGTCCACCAGCTCGATCAGCTCCTCGTCATCCACCATATCGCACTTGTTCAAAAAAACCACGATCCGAGGAACACCCACCTGGCGCGCCAGCAAAATGTGCTCACGGGTCTGAGGCATCGGACCGTCATCGGCGGCCACCACCAAAATCGCACCGTCCATCTGTGCTGCTCCGGTGATCATGTTCTTGATGTAATCCGCGTGACCTGGACAGTCCACATGCGCATAGTGACGAGCGGCCGTCTCATATTCCACATGGGCCGTGGCGATCGTGATCCCACGCTCCTTCTCCTCCGGAGCCTTGTCAATCTGATCGAAGGGAACGTAATCCGCCAAACCCTTCATCCCGTTCAGCTTCGTGATCGCAGCCGTCAGCGTCGTCTTGCCATGATCAATATGACCAATCGTTCCCACATTTACATGCGGCTTCTTCCGCTCAAACTTTTGCTTCGCCATCTTCTCTTCCTCCCCATCGCGGGCTATATTTTAAAATCCAGCAAGTAACGGCTGCCAGGCGTGCTGATAATGGTATCGCCCCAAGCTTTGCCTCAGCGGAGTCGCCCTCCGCATCACAATTCTTCTACCACCTGAAATGGGCAAAAGCCTTGTTGGCCTCGGCCATACGGTGCGTATCTTCCCGTTTCTTCGCTGCGCCGCCACGATTATTGGCAGCATCGAGTATTTCACCAGCTAACCGCGCAGCCATCCCACGCTCACCGCGTTTGCGCGCGAAATCGATCATCCAGCGGATACCGAGCGCCAGGCGCCGAACCGGTCGAACCTCTTGTGGCACCTGATACGTCGACCCGCCGACACGTCGCGATTTCACCTCGCTGATGGGCTTGACGTTGTCCAGTGCTTTTTCAAACACTTTCAAAGGCGACTCATTGGACTTCGTTTTAATGATATCAAACGCGTCGTAAAGTAATTGTTCCGCTGTACTTTTTTTGCCATCACGCATAACGGAACGGATAAATTTGGCCACCAAGACACTGTTGTATTTGGGGTCCGGCAGAATGCTCCGTACTGGCACTTCTCTTCTTCTCGGCATACGTCACACCATTTCCATTAATCGTTACAAAAAGTGATTCATATAATTAGGAGCGCTTATTTGGGCCGCTTGGCGCCGTATTTACTGCGTCCCTGCCGTCGATCATCGACCCCCAGAGTATCGAGCGTCCCGCGGACAATATGATAGCGCACACCCGGCAAATCCTTTACACGACCGCCACGCACCAGAACAACGGAATGTTCCTGCAGGTTATGCCCGATTCCGGGAATATAGGCAGTGACCTCCACGCCTGTGGTCAACCGGACACGGGCAACCTTACGCAGAGCGGAGTTAGGCTTTTTCGGGGTCGAGGTATAAACACGCGTACACACCCCCCGTTTTTGGGGAGCCCCTTTTAACGCAGGAGTATTCGTATTTTTCTTAATTCTTTTCCTGCCTTTTCGAACAAGCTGGTTAATGGTCGGCATTTTTCCCTCATTTTCTGGTAAAAATTATACAGTATTTTTCAGCGCAGCAAAATTGAGGTATGTATACACGCTGGGAATATTTGTCAAGCACTTTCGTGCCTGGCAAACACAACCGCGCCAAAAGGCCAATACATACCCGCCACCTTAAGTGGTCAGGCACTCAAATTGTCTCAAGCAGATGTGAAATTAACACCTATGCTCTTAGAACGACTGAACGCCGTAGCGGATCGTTCCAGTTAACATGTGGTATGAAGCGGCAAACCGTCTACCGCGAGCGGCAGACGGTTAATATCAGCCCTGGTCCATGTGAACGTCATCATACATAGGATATCCCGTTCCAGCTGGGATTAAACGGCCCATTATGACATTTTCTTTCAATCCGTGCAAGTAGTCTTTTGTGCCCCCTATGGCGGCATCCGTCAAAACCTTGGTGGTCTCCTGGAAGGACGCGGCTGAAATGAAGCTGTCCGTACTAAGTGAGGCCTTGGTTATACCAAGAATCAACGGTTCGGCCACGGCCGGCTGCCCGCCTTTTTCGATCACGGCCCGGTTAGCCTCTTCAAATTTCATGCGATCGACCTGCTCCTCAGTGATGAAATTGGTATCGCCGACCTCATGCACTTTAACACGGCGCATCATCTGGCGCACGATCACTTCAATATGCTTGTCGTTAATCCGCACACCCTGCAACCGATAAACCTCCTGCACTTCGTCAACAAGGTAACGCGCGAGAGCGATTTCACCCTTGATATTCAGAAGATCCTGTGGAATGGCCGCACCGCCGATAAGCGGCTCACCGGCCCGGACGTAGTCCCCTTCGTAAACATTGATGTGCTTACCGCGGGGTATAAGATATTCCTTCTTTTCGCCCACATCAACCGGGGTGATTGTAATTTTCTGCTTACCCTTCTTGGTTCCCTTCGCAATGGACACATAGCCGTCGATCTCACTAAGAACCGCGATGTCCTTAGGCTTGCGGACTTCGAACAATTCTGCAACACGGGGCAGACCACCGGTAATATCCTTGGTCTTAGTGGTCGCACGGGGCAACTTGGCAATAATGTCACCAGCCTGCGCCGCATCGCCTTCCTCCACCAGCAAAATAGCGTCTGTCGGAAGAATATAGCGCGCCAAACCTGATTTGCTGGCCAATTTTGTCGTTTTTCCCGATTCATCTTTGATCGAAATGCGAGGGCGGGCATCGGCCAGCTTGGATTCAATAATTGTGTGACTGGACTTGCCAGTAACCGGGTCGACCTTCTCCTGAACGGTCTTGCCCGGCAAGATATCACCAAATTTAACGGTGCCGCTCACCTCGGTAATAATCGGCGTGGTGAAAGGGTCCCACTGGGCCAAAAGATCTTCGGCCTTAACCTCGACCCCGTCCTTGATCAACAAATGTGCGCCAAAAATGACCGGGAAACGTTCCCGTTCTCGACCGTTTTCGTCGATAATGGCGAATTCGCCGCCCCGCCGGTTCATCACGATGAGTTCACCATCGGAGTTTGCCACCACATTAAGACCCAGAAATTTAATGGTTCCCTCAACACGCGCACGGATGTCTGCCTGTTCGACACGCCGGCTGGCGGTACCACCGATATGGAATGTCCGCATGGTCAGCTGGGTCCCGGGTTCTCCGATGGATTGAGCTGCCAATATGCCGATGGCTTGCCCCATTTCCACAAGACGCCCGTGAGCTAGATCACGACCATAGCAGGAAGCACATACGCCGTGTTTGGAGCGACACGTCAGCGCCGAACGAATTTTGACACTGGTCACACCGGAGTTTTCAATGCGCTGAACGGCTGCTTCATCTACCTCTTTGCCGGCCTTCACCAAGACCTCATCCGTAAAGGGATCCATAATTTCGTCAATGGTGTAACGCCCCAGAATACGTTCACCCAGACGCTGGATGACTTCCCCCCCCTCCATCAGGGGCTCGACTTCTACACCCATCATGGTTCCGCAATCAATTTCCGTAACCACGCAATCCTGGGCCACATCCGCCAGACGGCGTGTCAGATACCCGGAGTTGGCGGTCTTGAGCGCAGTATCAGCCAGACCTTTCCGCGCACCGTGAGTCGATATGAAGTACTGCAAAACCGAAAGGCCTTCCCTAAAATTGGCCTGAATGGGCGTTTCGATGATCTCGCCGGAAGGTTTGGCCATGAGGCCACGCATTCCAGCCAGCTGACGCATCTGGTCTTTACTGCCACGGGCTCCGGAGTCCGCCATCATGAAAATGGGGTTGAAGCCGGCCGCCACATGCCCACTAGGGGATGGTGCATTTTTCATGGCTTCCATCATCTCATTGGCAACGTCATCGGTGGCTTTGGCCCAAATATCGACAACTTTGTTGTATTTTTCGCCCTGCGTAATCAGACCTTCCGTGTACTGACGGCCTATTTCAGTGACATGCTTTTCCGATTGTTTCAGAATATCCCATTTTTTCTCCGGGATAATCATAGCGTCGATAGAAATGGACAAGCCGCCTTCGGTGGAATAACGGTAGCCAATATCTTTGAGCCGATCGGACAAAATGACCGTCGCTTTGGATCCCAGCCGCCGGTAGACCAGATCGACCAGCTCCCTGAGGGATTTCTTGTCCATGACATGATTGACGGCTTCAAAGGGTACACCCGCTCCTCGACGCGCTGCGGCAAAGAAATGAAACTGTCCGCCCGTTTCAATTTTTCCAGAACACTCGCCGACTTCAAGAGTAAAGAGTGCTTCCGTGTCATCCTCTTGGAGGTTGTAGATAACCCCGAGCTCGTCTTCTTTTAACAATCCTGTAAAGCCTTCATCAGCCTTCTCACCGTCTTCCCCGTAGCGTTCGGCAAGCTCTTCAAATGGCGTTCCGGCATCCAGGGCTTTCGCAATCGCAACCGCTTCCGCTTCCGTTGCTACCTCAATATGATTAAATGCCATCAGCACATCGTTCGGCATAATCTCATAAAGCAATACCCGACCCACCGTGGTTTCCACCCGGGCGCCTTCCACCCGAACATGGATCTGGGTGTGAAGTTGCACCGCACCGGCATCATAGGCAATACGGACTTCTTCGGGACTGCTGAAGATTCGGCCATGTCCGCTAAGATCCTTGATACCGCGGGTCATATAGTAAATCCCCAAAACAATATCCTGGCTTGGCACAATGATCGGGCTGCCATTGGCCGGTGAAAGGATATTGTTGCTCGACAGCATCAACACACGTGCTTCAATTTGCGCTTCGACTGAAAGGGGAACGTGCACCGCCATCTGGTCACCATCGAAATCCGCATTAAATGCCGTGCAGACCAGTGGATGCAACTGGATGGCCTTGCCTTCGATAAGAATCGGTTCAAAGGCCTGAATCCCCAGGCGGTGGAGTGTTGGCGCCCGGTTTAGCATGACCGGGTACTCCTTGACGACCTCGTCAAGCGTATCCCAAACTTCAGGGATTTCACGTTCGACCATCTTTTTGGCACTTTTTACAGTGGAAACAAGGCCTTTCTGTTCAAGTCGATAGTATATAAAAGGCTTGAAAAGCTCTAAGGCCATTTTCTTCGGCAAGCCGCACTGGTGCAAACGCAAGTCGGGACCGACGGTAATAACGGTGCGCCCCGAATAATCAACACGCTTGCCAAGCAGATTCTGGCGGAAACGCCCCTGTTTGCCTTTTAGGGTATCGCTCAGCGACTTCAAGGGACGTTTGTTCGTTCCGGTAATCACCCGGCCGTGACGCCCATTGTCAAAAAGGACATCCACCGCCTCCTGCAGCATGCGTTTCTCATTGCGAACGATGATATCAGGCGCTTTAAGATCGATCAGGCGCTTCAACCGGTTATTGCGATTAATAACGCGTCGGTAAAGATCATTGAGATCCGAGGTGGCAAACCGTCCGCCCTCCAACGGTACCAGAGGGCGCAGGTCGGGCGGCAACACCGGGACGGCATCCATAATCATCCAGGAAGGATCCACACCCGATTTCCGGAAGGCATCGACAATTTTCAACCGTTTGGCCAGTTTCTGACGCTTGGCGATGGAACCTGTTTCGCGCACTTCCGTACGGAGCTCGTTATACAGGGCCTCCAGATCGATATCCTCCAGCATGACCTTGACTGCCTCGGCACCAATACCCGCTTCAAATTTATTGCCGTATAGTTCAAGCGCTTCGCGATACTTTTCGTCCGAAAGGAGCTGGCCCTTGGTCAGCGGGGTCTCTTTGGGGTCGATAACAATATAGTTATCGAAATAAAGCACCTTCTCCATATTTTTGAGTGTAAGATCCAGCAGATTGCCGATCTTGCTCGGAAGGCTTTTCAAAAACCAGATGTGAGAAACAGGCGTTGCCAATTCGATATGGGCCATTCGTTCCCGCCGAACTTTCGATTGAATGACCTCAACACCGCATTTCTCACAGATCACGCCGCGGTGCTTCATGCGTTTGTATTTACCGCAATTACACTCGTAATCCTTGGTGGGGCCAAAAATCTTGGCGCAGAACAGGCCGTCCCGCTCGGGCTTGAACGTCCGGTAATTGATGGTTTCGGGCTTTTTGATCTCCCCGAAGGACCACTTCCGGACCTGCTCCGAAGAGGCCAGCGCCAAACGGATTCCGTCGTATCGTCTAGGATCGGTGGGCTTTGCGAAGAAATCGTATAACGTTTCCAAGGTACTCTCCTTAATTATTCGCCTTCTAGTAGCTGAATATCCAACCCCAAGGCCTGAAGCTCTTTTGTCATCACCCGGAAAGATTCCGGCAAACCCGGCTCTAATACATTCTGCCCTTTGACAATTTTTTCGTACATGCGGGTTCGACCGGCCATATCGTCGGACTTTACGGTTAAAAATTCCTGCAAAGCATAAGCGGCACCGTAAGCTTCCATGGCCCATACTTCCATTTCACCAAGTCGCTGCCCACCAAATTGGGCCTTGCCCCCAAGCGGCTGCTGGGTAACCAGCGAATAGGGTCCGATCGAGCGCGCATGAATCTTGTCATCCACCAGATGGTGAAGTTTCAACATATACATGGTACCCACGGTAATTTTTTCGTCAAATGGCTTGCCGGTACGCCCATCGAAAAGCTTGGCTTGGGCCAGTCGATCATAGCCCGCCTCTTCCAGGAGGGATTTAATTTCATCTTCCTTAGCACCATCGAACACGGGGGTCGCCATGTGGACCCCGGCCGTATAATTCTCGGCAAACGTCTTCAAGTCCTCATCGCTCATCTTTTTGATGGCCGGGGCATCTTTCTGACCTGAGAAAATCCGGTCGAGCTTATCGCGCAGGGCGCTGATCTTGTTTTCTTCCAAAAACATGTTAATCTGGTCGCCAAGGCCCTTGGCTGCCAAGCCAAGATGAATTTCAAGAATCTGTCCGACATTCATACGCGATGGCACACCAAGAGGATTCAAGACCATATCCACCGGTTTTCCGTTTTCAAAATACGGCAAATCTTCAACTGGCAAAATCCGCGAGACAACCCCTTTGTTACCATGGCGCCCAGCCATCTTGTCACCGACCGAAAGCTTCCGTTTCATGGCAACGTAAACCTTGACCATTTTGATCACGCCGGGAGGAAGATCATCCCCCTTTTCAAAGCGGGAAACCCGCTGTTCAAAGCGCTCCCGGACCCCTTCACACATTTGCTGATATTTTTCAATAATATCATGTATATCTTCGGTCTGTTGGGGGTCTTTGAGAACGACACCTTCGATCTGGGCCAGGGGGATGTCCTTCAACGCCTCTTCGGTAATCGTGGCGTTTTTGGCCACCACCACTTTTTTACCCTTTTGGATGGAAGAATAACTTTTCTGACCGACCAGCATTTTGATGAGACGATCCCGGGCAGCGGTTTCGATAATTGCGATCTCGTCGTCACGATCCTTTTCCTGCCGATAAATTTCCCCATCTTCGATCAAACGCGTACGATCGTCCTTACTCGCCCCTCGCCGTGAAAATACCTTGGCATCGATGACAATCCCTTGAACTCCGGGCGGTACGCGTAGCGAAGTGTCTTTGACATCGCCGGCCTTTTCGCCAAAGATCGCGCGCAACAGTTTTTCTTCCGGAGATAGCTGCGTCTCGCCCTTGGGTGTGATTTTGCCAACCAGGACATCACCGGGTTCGACCTCGGCGCCTAAACGGATAATGCCGCTTTCGTCCAGATCTTTAAGGGCCTCATCACCCACATTGGGTATATCGCGGGTGATGTCCTCCTTACCGAGTTTGGTGTCTCGTGCGACCACCTCAAATTCTTCAATGTGTATTGAAGTGTAAACCCCGTCGCGAACCAGTCTTTCACTGACCAGAATCGAATCCTCGAAATTGTATCCGCCCCAGGGCATGAATGCGACCGTTACGTTTTTACCCAATGCCAATTCACCTTTATCGGTCGCCGGACCGTCGGCAATGATCTGACCTTTGGTGATCCGCTCCCCTTTGGTGATGATCGGGCGATGGTTAAAACAAGTATTCTGGTTGCTGCGCACGAATTTCGATAAATTGTAAATGGTAACCGGGTGGCTCTGACTATCGCCATTCTCCACAAGATCATGCCTTACCACGATGCGGGCGGCGTCGACATCCACAACCATACCGTCTCTTTTTGCCACGATTGCGACCCCGGAATCCCGTGCAACGACGCCCTCAATTCCCGTACCCACAAGCGGCGCTTCACTCATCAATAGCGGCACCGCCTGACGCTGCATGTTGGATCCCATCAGAGCGCGGTTGGCGTCATCGTTTTCAAGGAAAGGAATAAGAGACGCCGAGACACTCACAAGTTGATTCGGCGAGATATCCATTAGCTCAATCCGCTCCCGCTCGACCATCATGAATTCCCCGGCAATTCGCGAAGTGACCAAAGGATTCACATAGTGTTTCGTCGCGTCCATCGGTGCGTTGGCCTGGGCAATGGGATGGTTCTTTTCTTCAAAGGCGCTCAGGAAACGGACTTCTTCGGTCAACCCTGCATCCTTGACAACACTGTACGGGGTTTCGATAAAGCCGTATTGGTTCACCCGAGCATATGTGCCGAGCGAAACGATCAGACCAATATTAGGGCCTTCCGGTGTTTCAATGGGACAGATACGTCCATAGTGGGATGGATGGACATCGCGCACTTCGAAACCGGCTCTTTCGCGTGTCAAGCCACCGGGTCCCAGTGCACTTAGACGACGCTTATGGGTGGTCTCGGAGAGCGGATTGGTCTGATCCATAAACTGTGACAACTGGCTTGTACCGAAAAATTCCTTGACGACCGCTGATACCGGCTTCGGATTAACCAGGTCGTGAGGCATTAAGGCGTCGACTTCCTGTAGACTCATGCGTTCCTTGATGGCGCGTTCCATACGCACCAAGCCAATCCGGTACTGGTTTTCCAATAACTCGCCAACGGCGCGAACACGCCTGTTTCCGAGGTGGTCGATATCGTCCACAACCCCCTGCGTGTCACGCAGTTCGATCAAGGTTTTAGCCGTCAGTAGAATATCTTCTTTGCGAAGGATCCGAAGGCTGATTTCACTGTTGATGCCGAGCCGCTGATTGATTTTCATCCGACCGACACCTGACAGGTCGTAATAGGTCGACTTGAAAAACAAATTATCAATGAAATCCTGTGCGACTTCCGGTGTCGCAGGATTACCAGGTCTGAGACGCCGGTAGATTTCGATGAGTGCCTCTTCTTTTGATTCAACCTTGTCAAACAGCAGCGTTTTCCGAATCGCATCACTACTGGTTACACCATCGATAAAAAGGACTTCAAGGTGCTTGATTCCGCTTTCTACCAACTTTTCCTGCACTTCTTCGTCTATAACCTCATTGGCTTTAAATAGTTGCTCGCCCGTCTTTGGATCGGTAATCGGCTCTGCAAACACTTTCCCAATAATCTCTTCCGGGCTTACGGGGATTTCCTGCGTGTCGGTCGCTTTCAATCGGCGTAAGGCGCGTTGCGTAAAAACACGACCTTTTTTAACAAGCATGTCGCCTGTTTCAGGATCTTTTACGTCCCGACTGGCGCGCTGCCCCTTCAATAATTCCGGAATGAAGGATTTGTAATAACGCTTGCCTTTGATAATGTATCTATCCGTGTCGTAAAAATAGGTGAGAAGATCTTCTGCACTGAATCCAAAGGCCTTGAAAAGTATTGTCACAGGAAATTTTCGGCGACGGTCAATACGGATATGAACGATATCCTTGGGATCAATCTCCAAATCAATCCAAGAGCCTCTGACCGGAATAATTCTGGAGCTGTATATGATTTTTCCGGAAGAGTGAGATTTGCCTTTATCATGATCGAAAAAGACGCCGGAAGAGCGGTGAAGCTGGCTGACAACGACCCGTTCCGTGCCATTTATGATAAACGTCCCCTTTTCCGTCATCAACGGAATGGTACCGAAGTATATTTCCTGCTCTTTGATATCCCGGATATTGGAGATACCGGTTTCGGAATCGACATCATAAACCACTAGCCGCGCAGTGATACGCAGAGGGATTTCGTAGGTCATCCCGCGATGAATACATTCCTCCACGCTATGTTTTACTTCTGCAAATCTATAAGAAACGAATTCCAGAGAAGCACTCCCGGTAAAGTCCTTGATTGGGAATACCGATTTGTATACGGATTGTAGCCCGATTTCTTCACGTTCTTCAGGTGGAACATCCATCTGCAAAAAACGGCTGTAGGATTCCCTCTGGACGCCGATAAGATCAGGTATCTCAACAATTTTAGGAATTTTGCCGAAGTTTTTTCTAACCCGTTGTTTCATCAAATACTTTTCCGACATGGCTTCTCCACACATTGACGGGGGTTGCCGATATTGCTCTTCAGGAGGGAGCTACCTCCCTCCTAAGGAGTGACGCACGTTTATAGCACGCTTACTTGACTTCGACTTGCGCACCAGCCTCTTCGAGCTGGGCCTGGATCTTTGCTGCTTCATCCTTGGACACACCCTCTTTAATAGCCTTCGGCACACTCTCGACCAGCTCCTTGGCCTCTTTAAGGCCGAGACCGGTAATGGCACGCACTTCTTTGATAACCTGGATCTTCTTGTCACCAAAAGCAGTCATTATGACATCGAACTCGGTTTTTTCTTCCGCTGCACCGGCGTCTCCGCCTGCCGGCATACCTGCCATCATTGCTACCGGCGCAGCTGCAGATACACCGAACTTCTCTTCGAGTTCTTTAACCAGTTCGGAAAGATCCAAAACCGACATCTTCGCGATAAATTCAATCACATCTTCTTTCGTTATATCAGCCATCTTATTTTATACCTCCGATTTTATTTTTCCATAATACAAAGGGTTTGACCTAAAAGACCGCTCCATAGGTCAGGCAGCCTCTTTCTGATCCTTGATCGCGTTAAGCGCATTTACCATCCGTCTGGGAACATCCGCTAGCGCCCGGACAAGTCCGGTCGGTACAGCATTCATGGTAGCGAGAACCTGTGCCAGCAATTCTTCCCTGGACGGCAACTTGGACAACGCCATTATCGCATCCAAGTCCATCATCTTACCGTTCATCACCCCAGCTTTAATTTCCAGTTTCTGGTTGTCTTTGGCAAACTGGGTCAAAACCTTAGCCGGTGCGACAGGATCGTCGAATGACAAGGCAATGCCGCTGGGTCCTTTGAACACATCAGCAAGCAACTCGGCATCAGTATCCTTTGAGGCCCTGGTAAGCAACGTGTTCTTAACGACTTGGAATTCCACATTTGCCTTGCTCAGATTACGGCGAAGCTCGGTCATCTGAGAAACATTCAGCCCTTTGTAGTCGGTCACGATAACCACTTTAGTCGTTGCGAACTTTTCCTTTAGGTCTTCAACAATTTTTTTCTTCTCTTCAATTTTCACGAGTAACAAACACCCCCTTTCCAAAATCCATAAAAACCGGAGGTAACGAATCCATACAACCAAGCTGCCTCTGTAGGCCGGCCATGCCGATTAAACACACCGATTGTGAACCTACGGTCTTTGACAGGATTATATTTAGTTTACAGGAATTGTATTTTGACAATTTGCGGGCATCCCTTCGGCAATGCCGGCATGCATGACTATACTGCCGGCACGAACACCAACATCCGAAGGCCCGAACATCTTTGCCAATTACTTCAACAGCTCCTTCATAAGGGCTGCATCCACTTTAACACCGGGTCCCATCGTTGTAGAGATTGCCAACCCTTTAACGTAGGTTCCCTTACTGGAAGAAGGTTTGAGGCGTATGACGGTTTCTATAAATGCGGTGAGATTCTGCACGATTTTTTCTACACCAAAGGAGACCTTGCCCATCGGAACATGGATAATGCCTGTCTTTTCGACGCGAAAGTCTATTTTGCCGGCCTTCAGTTCGTTGACGGCACGGGCGACATCAAACGTCACGGTGCCTGTTTTTGCATTGGGCATCAATCCACGAGGGCCTAAAAGTTTCCCGATTTTCCCCACGGTCCCCATCATGTCGGGTGTTGCAATAGCTTTGTCAAATCCGAACCAGCCGCCCTTGATTTTCTCAATAAGATCATCATTGCCCACAAATTCGGCGCCGGCCTCCTGGGCTTCCGTCTCTTTCTCCCCTTTTGCAAACACCAGGACCCTGACTTCCTTGCCTAGTCCGTTAGGCAACACCACAGTCCCTCGGATCATTTGATCGGCATGACGTGGATCAACGCCGAGTCTGACCGCAACATCCACCGTCTCATCAAACTTGGCGTAAGAAGATTCCAGAGATATTTTCACAGCTTCTTCGAAACTCGAGGACTGCACACCCAAAGTTTTGGCCTTGGATTCAGTATATTTTTTACCCCGCTTCGGCATTTTCTTTCCCTCACTCTCTTTCTCTAAACAACCTCGATTCCCATACTACGGGCGGTACCTGCGATGATACGGCAGGCCGCATCCAGATCGTTCGCGTTCAGATCCGGCATTTTTAACTTAGCAATCTCTTCCACCTGAGTGCGGGTGACTTTGCCAACGCGATCGCGCTTCGGGTCACCGGCCCCCTTGGCTACCTTGGCAGCTTTCTTGAGCAGTACCGCAGCCGGAGGTGTCTTTGTGATAAATGTGAAAGAACGGTCCTGAAATACTGTTATAACAACAGGAATAATCATTCCTGCATCGTTCGCCGTTCGAGCGTTGAAGGTTTTACAAAAATCCATGATGTTCACGCCGTGCTGGCCCAGCGCAGGACCGATCGGCGGTGACGGATTGGCTTTGCCCGCTTCAACCTGCAACTTGATCATCGTCATTACTTTTTTGGCCATCGTTATTCCTAATCTTTTTCTATTATAATGTTCCAGCCGTTTCTCAAATTTTGGCTACCTGAACAAAGTCCAACTCTACCGGGGTAGATCGCCCAAAAATACTCACTAAAACCCTTATTTTGCCTTTCTCAGGATTGACATCGTCCACAATGCCATTGAAATTGGTAAACGGCCCGTCAATGACACGTATTTCGTCACCTGCATCGAAGTAGTATTTTGGCTGCGGCTTTTCCTTGCCCTCTTCCATACGGTTGAGAATCTGATCCGCTTCTTCGTCCGATATCGGCGCCGGTTTCTCACGCCCCCCCAAGAACCCGGTAACTTTGGCGGTATTATTCACAATATGCCAAGTTTCGTCATCCAGTGCCACTCTTATAAGAATATAGCCTGGATAAAACTTGCGCGCAGAAGTCTTGCGCTTGCCTTTGACAAGTTCAACAACTTCTTCGGTCGGCACCACAATTTCACCGAATTTTTCAGGATGCGGCGATGTGGCAATCCGATCTTCCAAGGCCTTTTTGACCTTGTTTTCAAAACCGGAATACACGTGAACGACATACCATTTTTGTTGGGCCACTTTGGTTGCCTCTCGTTATTGCAAGACCAACCGCACAAGGCTCGATAATCCCATATCCACTACCCCGAGAAATGCCGAGATAATGAAAACCAAGATTAGAACCACCGCCGTTGAACCGATGGTTTGTTTTCTCGACGGCCAAGCCACTTTTTTCAGTTCGACTTTAACTTCCCGCAAAAACTGAATCGATTGATCGATGATGCCCTTGATCTTACCGCTCGACGCGCTCTTGGTCGTCCCGCTCCCCCGTTTGGCAGGCATCGAAGCCTTCTTCTTGGTTGAGGAAACCGCAGGTTTATTCGGAGACACCACCGGCATTGCC
Organism: uncultured delta proteobacterium; assembly: GCA_963850465.1. GTDB lineage: Bacteria > Desulfobacterota > Desulfobacteria > Desulfobacterales > UBA5852 > JABZFP01. Next base: position 156,557 of record CAWKLN010000012.1, on the reverse strand, counting down.
ACCGTTGCTTCAGATGCCACTGCCTCACTATCCAGCTTCTTCTTTTTAGCACCTATGAGTTTCTTGCGCTGTAACCGAGCCATGACTCACCTAAATTATCCATCCCGCAAGGAGACAAAAGAAACGGCCTCCTCCTTATTTACGGTCAATTGCCGGATCAGCGGAAAATGGCAGGCCAGGAGGGATTCGAACCCCCAACACCCGGATTTGGAGTCCGATGCTCTACCAATTAGAGCTACTGGCCTGCAAACCTCTTCCGCCGTTGTCCGAACAGACTGTGCCAATACTGCCCATCAAACGCCTAATTACTTGGTTTCGCGATGGTTCGTATGTTTGCCACAGAAACGACAGTACTTACTGAATTCCAGTTTGTCCGGCGTTGTGCGCTTATTCTTCGTCGTCGTATAATTCCGCTGCTTGCACTCCTGGCAGGCAAGGGTCACAATAATTCGCACCTGACAACTCCTTAATAGAAATTACTCCACGATTTCACTAACCACCCCGGCGCCCACCGTACGGCCACCCTCGCGAATCGCAAAACGCAACTCCTTCTCCATCGCGATCGGGGTGATCAACGCAGCGTCAATCGCCACATTATCTCCGGGCATGACCATCTCGATACCCTCAGGCAGCGTCAACACGCCCGTAACATCCGTTGTCCGAAAATAAAACTGCGGCCGATAACCATTGAAAAACGGCGTATGACGCCCGCCCTCTTCCTTGCTCAAAATATAACACTCCGCCTTGAACTTCGTGTGCGGCGTGATCGAACCCGGTACTGCTACTACCTGACCGCGCTCAACTTCATCGCGCTTCGTGCCTCGCAGCAAAACCCCGATGTTCTCGCCCGCACGACCCTCGTCCAAAAGCTTGCGAAACATCTCAACTCCCGTGCACACCGTCTTGAACGTCGGACGAATACCGACGATCTCAATGTTGTCGCCAACCTTGATGATGCCGCGTTCCGCACGTCCCGTGACCACCGTCCCGCGTCCCGATATGCTGAACACGTCTTCGATCGGCATCAAAAACGGCTTGTCAATGTCGCGTTCCGGCTCCGGTATGAAACTGTCGATCGCATCCATCAACTCGAATATCGGCTTGGCATCCGCGCTGTCCACATCCTCGGTCTCCAACGCCTTCAACGCACTACCGCGAATGATCGGCGTATCGTCGCCCGCAAATTCGTACTTCGACAAAAGCTCGCGAAGCTCCATGTCCACCAGCTCGATCAGCTCCTCGTCATCCACCATATCGCACTTGTTCAAAAAAACCACGATCCGAGGAACACCCACCTGGCGCGCCAGCAAAATGTGCTCACGGGTCTGAGGCATCGGACCGTCATCGGCGGCCACCACCAGAATCGCACCGTCCATCTGTGCTGCTCCGGTGATCATGTTCTTGATGTAATCCGCGTGACCTGGACAGTCCACATGCGCATAGTGACGAGCGGCCGTCTCATATTCCACATGGGCCGTGGCGATCGTGATCCCACGCTCCTTCTCCTCCGGAGCCTTGTCAATCTGATCGAAGGGAACGTAATCCGCCAAACCCTTCATCCCGTTCAGCTTCGTGATCGCAGCCGTCAGCGTCGTCTTGCCATGATCAATATGACCAATCGTTCCCACATTTACATGCGGCTTCTTCCGCTCAAACTTTTGCTTCGCCATCTTCTCTTCCTCCCCATTAAGAAAGCTTAAAACGTTTTTTATATCGCTAAAATCATAAAAAGACGCACCGACGCCATATTTTCTACGGTCGCCGTTTAGAGGAAAATATGGAGCCCACGACCGGAATCGAACCGGTGGACCTCTTCCTTACCAAGGAAGCGCTCTACCGACTGAGCTACGTGGGCCCATGATCATATTGCACACCCGCCAATATCGTTGAGCAACCACTCTTTTTTTTGGAGCGGGAGACGAGGCTCGAACTCGCGACATTCAGCTTGGAAGGCTGAAGCTCTACCAACTGAGCTACTCCCGCCAAATTCTCTCGAAATGGACGGTATGATTAAAAACGCCCCTTGTGCCGCTAATATGTTAACGTCTTGCAGGAAGCCACGCAGTTCAACTGATTCGCGTCAAAAACGAGAATCTCCTGCCACAGGCCCTCATTCAGGCTGGTGGTGGGGGGAGGATTTGAACCTCCGAAGGCATCGCCGACAGATTTACAGTCTGTTCCCTTTGACCACTCGGGAACCCCACCTTGAGATCAAACTGGAGCCAGCGAAGGGACTCGAACCCCCGACCCACTGATTACAAATCAGTAGCTCTACCAACTGAGCTACGCTGGCCCGCAAAACGCCGCAAAATTGTAATCAACGCGTGCTAGCACCAGCCGCCGATGATTGACCAAATTAAAACATCGTTTAATACCTGTCTTTTTTAATATTTACAAGAGAAAAAACCATTCTCACTAAAATTAATTTTCATTAAGATTTAAATATCTTGAATATATGCATTTTTTTATATTTATCATAGAAAATCATGGTATTTAGCGCTTTTTATTTTATATTTTTATTTAATCGATATAAATCACACCCCACTTTTTAATTTTGTTCAGTATCGGCTGCCTCTATTTTTCTGTGCTATTTTTTACTATAATTAAAGGTATGATGCCGCCGACCGATAAAAAGATTAGTTCCCTTAGAGCGACCTTGAAATCAATCCGCAAGAACGCCAATATGGGTCCACGGAATAACGCGTGTCAACCACATCCTCGGCCGCTATGCGGTATAGCAGCAGGGGATAACTCCTTGACAAACTGACACTGCGTTGTATAACAATTCGAAGATACAGTATTTTCATGCATTTCCAAATTTAGACAAAGCGAGTTTACTTTGAAACAAAATCAAATGATTACCTTGATCCTAAGCCTGTGCCTTCTGTTCACCGGCTGCACGACGACCATGATGAACGCCACACCTTCGGAGGCGTTGCCCACCACAACGCCCGGACGTACAGTTGAATCAGCACCTCCCTCCTACGTCGACATCAACGAAAACGTATACCAGAACACGAATGGCAATGAAGCAGCCGCAGATCCCGGTGACCCAAGCCTGAAGAGCGAGACCTCCGGTGACAACTTGCCGGCGCAAGCCGATGCCACCCCGAAAACCGCGCAGGCCAAACTGGACGAAGCCTTAGAATTTTGCCGCGGTTCACAGGAATACTGGCAAAGGGGCGAATTGGAAAAAGCGGTGGACGCCCTGGATCAGGCCTACTTGCTTATCCTTGATGTCGAACCACAAGATGATTTCAAACTCGTCCAGGAAAAAGAAGATCTGCGGTTCATGATTTCCAAGCGGATTTTGGAAATCTACGCATCACGCAATATTGTGGTCAACGGCAATCACAATGCCATCCCCCTGGATATGAACCGCCATGTCGAGGCTGAAATCAAACGGTTCACGGTCGGCGTCGAAAAAGATTTCTTTCTACGCTCGCTCAAACGTTCCGGTCGCTATCGGCCCCAAATCGTTGCTGAATTAAAAGAAGCCGGCCTGCCCGAAGAGTTGTCCTGGCTGCCATTGATCGAAAGCGGATTCAACGTCAAAGCGCTGTCCAGTGCCCGGGCCCTTGGACTCTGGCAATTCATACCCTCGACCGGCTATAAATTTGGTCTCAAACGGGACCGATTCATCGATGAGCGCATGGATCCCGATAAAGCCACCCGTGCTGCCATTGCCTACTTGAGGGAACTTCACAGCATTTTCGGTGACTGGACCACGGTACTCGCCGCCTATAACTGTGGTGAAGGCCGCGTGCTGCGGGTCATCAAAACGCAGAACGTGAACTACCTGGATAATTTCTGGGATCTTTACGAACGCCTGCCGCGAGAAACCGCCCGTTACGTGCCGCGCTTCCTGGCCACACTGCACATCCTCAGCACACCCGAAAAATACGGCATCGACCTGGCCCAAATCGATCCGCCGTTGGAATATGAAACGGCGACGATCGACCGCCAGATCCATCTGAAGGATGCGGCCAAGGTGCTGGGCGTTCCGGAAGCAACGCTGCGCGAAATAAACCCGGAACTGCGCTATAAAATCCTGCCACCGACATCCTATGGCCTGAAGGTCCCGGTCGGCACCACTGAGCTATTGATCGCCCAGATCGATGACATTCGCCCGGCCTCACTCCCCCAACCGGATTTTGTCTACCACCGCGTCCGCTCCGGGGAGACGCTCTCGACAATCGCACGACGCTACCGGACCAGCGTGGCACGTATCCAGCGGGCCAACAACCTGCGCAGTTCCCATTTTATTCGTGCAGGGAAGCGTTTGAAGATACCCGGCAAGGGAATCACCTATGCCGCCAATCCGCCAGAGCAACCGCAAAGTACCCCGGTTCAAATGCCGGCCTACCATGTGGTGCGCCGCGGGGACTCCTTGTGGAATATAGCCCTTAAATATGGCACAACCACCCAGGACATCCAGAAGCTAAACGGCCTTACCGGGACCCACCTCTACGAAGGTCAGAAGCTTAAGCTTGCCACAACACCACCCCCTGTCCAGATGGCCGATGGCGTGAAAACTTATCAGGTGCGATCCGGCGACAGCCCATTTAAAATCGCGCAGATACACCAGATGCCGCTGGATCGCTTTCTGGAAATAAACCGTCTCTCGCCGCGCAGCACAATCTTTCCCGGACAACGCGTATATGTCGAATAAGCCGCGTCAAAACTTGTTTCATCAGAGCGATGTTGCACGAGTCAGCTGAAAGTGGAGGGGAATCTGGCGGTTTGTTGCAGGAGAGATCGGCAAAAATCATCTAAGGTTTCTGTGATGCAGTTTCTCAATCGGATTCTGAAATGTCGCAGTATGGCGAAAGTAACGGGTGATGACTATCAGGGCGTATGACGTTCATCACCCGGCATAATGGCATTCCGTTAGAGTTATTTGCGCCAGAAAACCACCCCCATAATGATAAACAACAGTCCGACTGCGAAAAGCAAAATATACAGCGGCATGGTAAAAACATAAGCCAGCCATTCAAAGTCTGCCGCCCAGTACAACCGCTCGTCTCCCACCAGATCGACGATCGCCAGTTCAGCCCAGCCTCCCGGGGGCGCCCCCCAATCGCCGGTGCCCTGTTTCATCAGGCTGGAAAGCGCATGAAAGCCGACAATAACCACGCTAACCAGCCAGGCCCCTAAACCAACCATCGTAAATTTGTTCATCGCGTATTCTCCCTCGGATTCGAATCAGCAACCGGAATGTGTCCGCCGGACCGTATCGGCTCTCAGCCATGTTTTATACGGATGTCATTCTGACAACGGTGCGCCCTTGGTTGGCACCTTTCAGCAGCAGATCCATGGTTTCTTCAACATCATTCAAATTGATCTCTCAGCTCAGTAACGTCAGACCCTTAAAGCGCCCCACTGGGCAGTATGAAGGGAAATACGTTCAACGACAAGTTGGGGATGCCACCATCCCGCAACACCTAATTGCGCCACCATAACGAATCGCTTTGATGGCTTTTTGGAAAATATTCCCCCCACGGTTTCGACGGCACCCGCCCAACGTGCTTTGAGGAGGCGCTAGGCTACACCATTTATCTTAGATTAACGGAATTAACCGATGAGATCAAGGTTGTAATCCGGTCCGCAGTTCGGCCAGCCGCTTTTACTGCTTAGAATTGTCGTCATCCCGGTGCATTTGACACCGATACGGAAGAATTTCGGAGTTAGGTGGTTCTATTGTAATGGATTTTGCACTTTACTGCGTTTTCACCAACCATTGGCGGCCATCGGTTCGGAGATTAACGGCGCCATTAAAATCCGTTCGGTAAACCCGGGCTGCCAGAGCGTCATACCGTTCGAGAACGCTTGTATGGGGAAACCCGAAGCGATTCTGCCAGCCGGCGGAAATGACGATGATTTCCGGACGGACCGCCTCAAGAAAACCCTTTGAACTGGAGGTCCGGCTGCCATGATGCGGTGCCACTAAAACACCGCTTGGCAACTCCGGTCGGCAACATCCTACCAATTCTTCTTCCGCCCGTGTTTGGAGATCACCGGGGAAAAGTATGCTACTCGAACCCATGGTTAGTTTTAAGACAATTGAATGATTATTGTATGCTTCCCCAGACAGATTGTGATTGTTTCTGATGCTGACCGCCGGCGGGTAGAGCACCTCCACCCTAACGTCGCCGACATTCATCCTACGTTCCATTTGGCTATAAGCGGGTACCTTCACGCCACTGTGAACAACCTCGTGATAAAACGCACGGAAGCTTTCCGTTGATGCCCGCTCCCCCGTCCACAGCAATTTCTTCGGATTGAAATGCGCCAGTATGTAAACCAGGCCATTCATATGGTCACTACTCGGGTGACTCAAAGCAATGGTATCAATCTGCATGATTTTTCGGTAGCGCAAGTATGGCGCTATAATTCGCTCGCCTACATCAAAAAACCGATTATTCGTATATCCGCCACCGTCTATCAGCATGGTCTTGCCGCCCGGAAATTCCACCAATGCGGCACTTCCCTGTCCGACATCAAGCACCGTAACGCGCAAATCGCGATGCCAGAAACGCTCATAGCCCCAATAGAGTCCATCGGCGACAAGAACCACTAACACGCATAAAAACACCCAGCGCACCGGGCTGATCACCTTTCTCATCGCGACCAGCCCCAGCAGTCCGTAGTAGCAGGCGATTTCCAGAGAAGATGGTATAAAGGTTTCGATGGCCGCTCCATTGAAGGCTTCAAGCACTTGCAGCACTTGAAGCGCCTGCGAAAGGACCCAGCCGGCCATCTTAATGCCAAAACCGGCCAGGTAGCCATTGGCCGGCAGGATAAATAGTGCAAGAAGCCCGATAGGCAGAACGAGCAAACCAATCAGGGGCACCAGAAGGCAATTGGCGATCAGGCCTATCAGCGAAACTTCCTGGAAATAGCGCATCGCCAGAGGGAGCGTCCCGACAGTGGCCCAGAACGTAACCAGCACAAAAGTTTTCACCCGGTCTCTCAATCTGGAACGCCAATCCAACAGCAATGGTCGCGCAGCCTTGTTCACCGACAGCCCCAGAATAATCCAAAAAACAGCGGCAAACGACAGTTGAAAAGATATTGAAAAGAGCGCGGGTGGATACCCAATCAGCATCAAAACCGCTGCCAGGGCCAAAAAATTCAAAGTATCCCCGTCTTTATGCACAAAATACGTTGCCATAAAAGCCAAAACCATGATCAGGGCCCGCTGCGTGGCCGGCGATAACCCCGCAAGGATGGCGTAAAACAAAATCGGTCCTACCGACATTAACGTTGCCCCACGACGCCCCCAGCCCTTCTCAAGGATGAGAGTGAACCAGTTCAACCCCCAATGGAAAAACCAGAATACGAGTCCCCCCACTATACCAATATGTAACCCGGAGATTGCCAACAGGTGTCCAACACCGCACCGGTTGAACATACGGCGCAGACCCGCTGAGATGGTCTGGCGATCACCAATCAAGAGGGCCTTCATGATGGCCTGGGAATCGGTACCCGGCAGTTGTTCAATCACCGTGCGTGCCCGCGCACGATATTCCGCCATGAACGATTCGCCAGCGGCAGCGTCGCCCGCCACTATTTGAAGTTGGTCAGTAACGACAAAGGCTGACCCAAAAACCTGTTGAAACGCCATTTGACGCCGATAGTCAAATCCACCTGGGTTTTTGAAATTCCGAAAGGATCGGATGCGACTGTTGAATGCCAATCGCGTGCCTTGAACAATATCAGGTAATTCTTCCGATACCGTGACACGGATGTGCCCCATCACTGAGAAGGTTCGATTCCCATCGCCTAGCTGCGAAACCTTCAGAATCAAACGCATGCGGTCGTGGCGCGTCGGAAGAACTTTTGTTACGTTCCCCTCGATATGCCAGCGATGGGAATCCGTGTAGTGGGAAATATGCTGTTCGGGAAATTCAACCGGCAGCCATGGGGAGATCAGGCTATAGCCCAGGAGGATCAGCAAAATGATGGGTGCCATTCGGGAGCGACGGCTTCGGACCCAGGCATGAACGATGCAAGCTGTTGTCAGGCAACCGGCGGCAGTTACCTGTGTCAGATATCCCGGCCACGTACCACCGACAAAAATGCCAACCGCCAACGCTATAGCCACCAGGATAAGCGGACGGTGATAGCTATCGCGGTCACCTGAGTGGTGATCACAGGCCTTAAAAAATTCTGTCCGGGCTGTCACGCGCAGGCTCCCACCTGGCATTCAGTCCGCTATCGACTGAATACCGGCCGGGACCGGGTTACCCCTAGTCCATGACACGCCGCCTGCTGGTGTGACCTTCCACACCGGTTTGGTTACATCCTGCCGAAGGGATGGTTAAGTGCTACCGGTCAAAATAGTTGGATCGATCGATAGAAAATAAAACGGTTACATTTTTTCACGCCAGATCGAAGCGCCGATTTGACGCATTTTGTCTTCAATCTGCTCGTAGCCGCGATCAATGTGATAAACACGGTTGATTTCCGTCACCCCCTCGGCTACCAGCCCGGCCAAAACGAGAGAAGCACTGGCCCTTAAATCCGAGGCCATCACCGGTGCGCCAAAAAGGGTTTTGACCCCGCGCACCACCGCCGTATCGCCCGAGACAGTGATATCCGCCCCCAGACGTCTCAATTCGCTGACATGAATAAATCGATTTTCAAATATGGTTTCTTTGATAATACTCTGGCCGTCGGCACAGGACATCAATACCATGAATTGGGCCTGCATGTCCGTTGGAAACCCTGGATAGGTCTGGGTTCGAACGTCGACACTGCCGATGGCGTGACCCGCAGTGACTCTCAGAGACGTCCCCTCTGTCACAATACTCGCGCCAGCTTGCTGCAGCTTATCACACACGGCGCTGAGATGTCCCGGCTGGCAGTTCGTCAACGTCACATCGCCGCCGGTCAAGGCCGCGGCCACCATAAAAGTGCCGGCCTCAATTCGATCGGGAATGATTACAGCCTGCGTCGGCTTAAGTTCTTTGACGCCCTTAATCGTTACCACCGATGTCCCCGCGCCTTGAATATCGGCCCCCATCTGGACAAGGACGTCAGCCAGCGCGACCACCTCGGGTTCGCGCGCGGCATTGCGCAACACGCTGACGCCGTCGGCCAGAGCGGCCGCCATCATGATATTCTCCGTCCCGGTGACCGTCACGGTATCGAAATAGATATCGGCCCCCTTCAATCGACGGGCCCGGGCTTCAACGTAGCCGTGACGGATATCGATGGTGGCGCCTAAGCGTTCCAACCCCTTGAGATGCAGATTGATGGGCCGCGCCCCAATGGCGCAGCCGCCCGGTAGAGAAACCCGCGCATGACCAAGACGGGCCACCAGCGGGCACAACACCAGAATGGAGGCCCGCATTTTACGCACAAGATCGTAGGGGGCCTCGCTGGCCGCCAGCTTGCTGGCATCGATCGCGACGGAATGCGCGTCGGAGGTAACAGTGGCGCCTAAGCTTTCCAACAGCAGCAAAATACTTCGTATATCCTGGAGGTCGGGAACGTTGGTAAAGGTACACATTCCGTCCGTCAGCAGTGCGGAAGCCAAAATGGGCAGCGCTGCATTCTTCGCCCCGCTGATGGCAACGGTTCCGGTGAGACGTCGGCCACCTTGGACTACAATTTTATCCATTCAGGAAGACTTTCTATAGGGTTCTCACCAAAGTCGGCCGCCATGCGCTCGCTTATCAGTCGCTTAATTGGCAGAGCCTGTCTGGCTCACCTACCCGATAAAAAAAGCGCTTCTTTCTCCCCTGCCAAAAGGAACAAAGAAGCGCTTTTCTAATCAAACGGGTTCAGTGGTGATGACCACCTTTACCATTGGCTGTCGCCAAAATCGCCTTGATAATGCAGAACGTCATGCCGGCCCCCAGAATGCCAAGCGCATACCACAAGCCCCCCATAAAAATTATGTGGGACATATCCCATATCCACTCAAAGTTAAATGGAAACATTGCCTTGCCTCCTTGAAACCAGTTTATGCCTCAGCCGGGGTCAATTCCGGTTCAACGCCTTCTTTCCCAGCTTCCTCCGTGTCCGCCGCAGCCATCACGGGGGTTTCCGGTTCCAGGGGGTTTAATTCGGCCTCATTGGGAAAAACCGGAAGATAGCGATAAGAAATCATGATCAGAATGATACCGTAGGCCACCGGAAGAACGGTCGTTGCCACTTCCTGCCAGCTGGGGTAGTACATGGCCCAGGTATCGAAAGACATCACCGGGACGGCCATCACCTGCAGGACCATCACCCAGCGGTTCAGACAAACACCCATCACAGCCAGGATGGTGGCCAGCGTCAGAAGCAAGCGGTTGCTCCTGATCTTAGGTGTTATCAGCATCAGGGCCGGGATAATGCCACCCAGCACGATCTCCGCAAAAAGAATCCAGAATCCGTAAACCGGATTGTTGCTGTAAAAATCTTTCAGGGTAAACCCGAGGGACGGTGCCGTGGTCGTAGCCCAATAGACGGTGTCGATGATTTTGGCGGTGATATAGGTGAACATCATCCAACCGGAGATTTTGGCCAGCAACTGAATTGTGGTATCTTTGACCAGTTTCTTACGCGTAATTTTTTCGGTGATCCGGGTGACCAGCAGTGTGAAGCTGGGGCCATAAGCCGCCGCCGACCAGGTAAACAGAAAGAAAGTCCAGGGCCAGATAAACAAATGTTCGCGGTAAGCAAAGGGGCGTCCGAAGAGAACGCCGGCAACGCCGCCCAGAGACCCCTGGTGGAAGAAGCTCAGAAACGCTCCCGTGGCCGCGAATACCGCCATATGTTCATGCATGGTGTGTGTGAGATTGTGCACGAACGGGATTTTATCCAACTGGCGATTCTCTAAAACGAGCGGGATGTATTCAATCGTCAAAACCGCGAAATAACAACTCAGACAGAATGCCACTTCCGTCAGCATGGAATGGACATTGGCATGCCAGAAGATAAACCATGAGCGCAGCGGCTGCCCGACATCAATGGCCAGGATAAGAAGGGCACTGCTGTAACAGATGAAACCGATCAGCACGGCATAATTGATGATATTTTTCAGGTCATCCTTGCCGATAATATATTTCAGCAGACCGGTGAAAAACGCGCCACCCCCCAGAGCGATAACGGCCAGGTCCGCCCAGATCCACAAAGCGAACCCATAGTAATCGTTCATGTTGGTCTGGTTCAAACCTTTGAACCAGCAAAGGAACATGGCGTAAACGCCCCATAGCAGAACCGCACCAACAACACCGAGCCCCAGTGCGAATTGCCAGATCGGGCAACGTTTGACTCCTTTGGGTATCAATGCAGAATCCATAAAACCAGTGCTCCTAAAAAAGCTGTCGATTATTGGGTAGGACCGGGTCCATCCGACCGGCCTCAGGTTCTTCGCCCACTTTCGGTGCGATCACTCAGTGATTCGCCTCCGTTTGATCCAGCAGATCCGGTTTATGGATCGCGTCCTGGACCCACTGTTTGCTGGATAGGTAATAAACCTTGGTGTTGGTCGCCAGTTCTTCCAAGAGCCGGAAAGCCTTGGGGTTCTGGGGACGGCCACCCTTTTTAAGATTCGGTTTGGCAATCTGGTGAACCTGGTGTTGCGGGTTGTTCAAGTCGCCGAAGATAATCGCCCCGGCAGGACAGGCTTGTGTGCAGGCCGTCTGGTATTCGTTCTCTTCAAGTTCACGGCGGCCTTCCATATGGGCCTTCTCCAACCCTTTTTGATAGCGATGGAAACAAAAACTGCATTTTTCAACGATGCCGCGCATCCGCGCGGAAACGTCGGGGTTCAAATATTTTTCCATTCCTTTGGGCCATACCGGATCCCACCAGTTGAAGTGACGGGCATGGTACGGGCAGGCCCCCATACAGTAACGGCAGCCGAAACAGCGGGTGTAAATCTGGCTGACGATCCCGGTCTGCTGGTCATAATCCGTGGCCGTTGCCGGGCAAACCGAGACACAGGGCGAATGGCCCTCGTGCTTGCCGGCACAATGCTGACAGGGGCGCGGAAGATAACAGACTTCGGCATCGGGGTAAGGTTTCCCGTTGGTCAATCGGTAAACCTGCAACCATTTGATGCTGAGCCGTTTTTTGGTTTCGTCGTCCCTGAAAGGGACGTTGTTTTCAGCCATGCAGGCCACCATACAGGCCCCGCACCCGGTACATTTGTCCAGATCAATGACCATGCCAAAGCGTTTGGGCTTATCGGAATTGCCAGTTTGTGTCATCAGAACCTCTTACAGTTGAATTAGGCTTTCACCAAAGATGCGCGTATACCCCAGGCAGCGTCAAGGCCGGAGGCGGAATCTTCGACCGATCCAATCAGATCGTTGGCATTAATGCCCTTTTCAGCAAGATAGCTGTCATAGGCTGTATGTCCCAGACCCCGCGGGATTGCCACCAGGCCCGGCATTAATCCCTCCGTCAAGTGCACACGTACCGCTGCACTCCCCAAGGGCGTTTTCAAAACGGCACGATCGCCTTCACCGAAACCGGCGGCGCGGGCGGTCTCCGGGTTCACCTCGACCAAAAGCGTTTTGCCTTGCAGAACTTGGTCGGAAACAATCTTGATCAAAAACGGCGGGGAGCCCACCGGGCCATTGGCAATCCGGACCGAGTCGTAAGGGATCAGTTCCAGATTGTAACTGCCGTCATCACCGTCGGGCTGGGCCGGTACAAATAATGCCTTAAGATTGCCCCCGGCAGCCGCAAAGTCGAATTTTCCGGACGCGGTCGGGAAGGCAAAGGACCATGTATCCGGCTGGTAGCCTTCATCAACCCAGTATCCTTGCTGATCAAGGTCGGTCCAAATAGAAGACAGCCCCTCCTGAAGACAGGTCGCGTAATCATCCCAGGGAAGGGACGCTGCCAGGGAGCCTCCCAGCGCCGCGGCCAACTGCAAAAATGTGTCTCCGGTATGCATCGTGTCGGGCTGAGGGGCGACAACCGGTTTTACCAGCCCAAACATCGGCCGATGGAATCCGTCCGTAACAGCGACGTCCTCCCATCGTTCGAGATGCGTAAGGTTTGGGAGGATCACATCCGCCATCATGGCCGTCTCGTCCATATGCGATGCGAAACTGACGATAAACGGAATCTGCTGCAAGGCCTCGCGTACCGTCTCCACACCCGGCATGCTGAATAGCGGATTGGCATCATAAACCAGCAATGCACGACATGGATAAGGGCTCCCGGCCATCAACGCTCCCGGAACACGGTTGAACAACTGTTCCGCAAAGGGAAAAGATGGGCTGCCGGCACCGTCTAAACGGGGTTTCACCAGTCCGGCTTCGGCCGAAGCGTCCAGAATCGGTTCCGGCCATCCGTCCATTTCCGGCCGCGGCATGGCCCAGACACCGCCGGGTCGATTGATATTGCCCACCAGGGCATTCAGGGCATGCACCGCCACGTATTCTCCAATCCCGCCCGGTACGGTTCCCTGCCCGCGGCCACATATGGCGATGGGCCGCCGTGCCCGTGCGAACTCCCGCGCCAGTGTTACAATCGTCGATTGATCCACACCGGTCTGTTTGGAAACATTGCCGGGGCTGTATCCACTCAACACGACGTTGCGGAATTCCTCGAAACCGGCCGAGAAATTATTGACGAAATCGTAATCATAGAGGGATTCTTTGATGATGACATAGGCGATACCAAGCGTCAGGATTCCTTCCGTGCCCGGCGTGATGGGGATCCACTGATCCGCTTTGGCGGCCGTGTTGGAAAGGCGCGGTTCAATCTGTTTAATGACGGCTTGCGTGTCTTTCCAGTGGCTGTTGATGCGAATCATGTGAACGGTATTACCCCACCCTTCAATCATGCCACTACCGAAGCTGAGAACAAAATCCGCGTTTTCCAGGTCAAAACCCACGCGTCCTTCGACACCATGCATCCGCTTCAGCGTCATCTCATAAGCGTCCATCATGGATGGCGTGGTCATAAAATTGGGTGAACCGTAAGCGGTCATGAACCGTTTCAGCAATCCGGGCATGGATCCATATTTACGGCTGGAGAGACATGCCACCGTTTCCGGCTGACCGGCCTGTCGGATTTCCCCCAGTTGCTCCGCCACCATCGAAATGGCCTCTTCCCAGGAGATGCGCGCCCACTGGTTCGCGCCGCGCTCGCCGACGCGCTTCATCGGGTAGGGGATACGCGTTGGACCATACAGATTTTGGAGTCCGGAGGCGCAAAGATTGCAGATGCCCCCCTGGTTGGTGGGGTAGTCTTCCCGGCCTTCTATCTTGACGGCACGCTCCCCAACCTTGCGCACGGTAACACCACAGCCACCCCGGCAGAGTGTGCTGACCGTATTGACGTAGGTGTTTTCACCATCAATCGGATCGGGTGTCCATGGCCACATCTGCGTCCAAATGGACAAATCGTCCTGAATTTTCCAGGGCAACGGCGTCAGGGCCGTTCCCACGGCACCGCCGACACTGAGCGCTAAGAAGCTTCTTCGGTCTATTTTCATCGACATACCCCTCGTCTCTTGCTGAGATCTTCTCAAATCATCCGTAGGCCGCTTATTTGTGACAGACGAAACAGCCGCCTTTGGCGGTCTGGACACTCGCCTGGCGGACGCCCTCTTTCACATGACATTCGGAGCAATCATCCATCTTCATACGGTCCCAGGTGTTCTTTTTAAAACCGCCGATGTTCTTACCCCAGATATTGCGGCTGTATAGGGAAATACGGTTCTGCTCGTAAATCGGAAGCTCCGTCGACTCGCCGATATGCCCATGGCAGGTGACACAATCCATATTGCCCATTTTGACATGGGCCACATGGGAAAAATAGACACATGGCGGCTGTTTGGAATATATCAGCCAGGGGACTTCCCGGTCTTTCTGAACATACTCTTCGACAAACTTGATCTCGTTTTCCGTGTCGCCCTGGACCTCTTCGTGGCAGTCGATGCATTGGGCCAAGGTCGGCGCTCCGGCGAAACTGCCGTCCTCGCGGAAAAAATGGCAGCTTTCGCATCCCTCGTCGACCAGTTCCACGTGCATGACATGGTTAAAATCGATGGGTTGTTGTTTTTGGGAATACAACAGCTTGGGGAAGATGACCCACCCCACGACGAGACTGAGAACGACTCCGATCATAAAAAAAAGAATGATCGGGCCACCGGTCTCAGCGGCGTTCGACATTCTTTCCTGACTATCCCCTGCAATTTGTTTGGTGTCGTCTATTTTACTCATGCAAACTCCGTCTGGCTGCTGAGCAGAAAAAAAAATCCCTGTAATCGGCGGGCCCACATTCGGAGAGAAATGCTTTAAGGATGCATCGCACCCAAACCATTTTCAGCATTCCGTCTACCATCGGCCACCAAGATCAGGGATCCTCCCTACCGCTCGTAAGTTGATTAACTTTTGCCAAAACCAATCGGCTGTCTGTTGTTTCCCGTTCCTTCACAAAGAAAACCATCCACGCCACTCAGGATCAACAGGGCGGACGGCTTTTAATCCAATCGGCCCGGTTTCGAGATCGAGCCCCTTTTAACACCTTCGTTCCCAGCCAAAATTTGCTTTTTTTACCCTGCCACAGGCTAAACTGTCAAGTCCAAATCACTGCCCCATAGTCCCGTAGCTGTGAAGCCCCGGCAAATAGTTCACCCCGAAATAGGTGAATAAAACCGCCAGAAAACCACAAATTGACAGTACGGCAATCCGGTTGCCACGCCAGCCGCGCATAAATCGTGCGTGCAGCAGTGTGGCATACACAAACCAAGTAATCAGCGACCACGTTTCTTTAGGATCCCAGCCCCAGTAACGTCCCCAGGCGGAATTGGCCCAAACCGCCCCGCTGATGATGCCCGCCGACAGGAATAAAAACCCGAACATCACCAGCTGGTGGGTCAGTTCATCCAAAAGATTGTCGGAAGGCAGTCGCGCTAGAACGGACGGTCCACCAAAACGACGCATCAGGTAAAGCAGGCTCACGCCGAAGGCGATGGCAAAGGACGCATAGCCGATAAAACAGGTAAAAACATGGGCAATCAGCCAGTTGCTTTTTAACGCCGGAATCAAGGGCTGAATCTGGCTTGATTTCAGGGAAGCATAGGCCAGGGTCGCCACGGCCAGGAGCGAACCGATAATGCCGATGACCCGATTTTTATATTTCCACTCGATAAACAGGTGCAGCAGGACGATGCACCAGGCAAAAAAAACAAGCGATTCATAAAGGTTCGACAATGGCGCGTGGCCGATTCCCATGCGGTAAGACTCCACCCATCGCAGGATAATGCCCGCCGTATTGCCGGTAAATCCAAGGATGGCCACCACGGTCGCCATGCGCCCGGCGGCACTTTTCTGGAACACCCATTCAAACAGGTACAGAAAAGCGGCCAGTCCATAAACAAACGTGACGATGGAGAGTATATGTGAACTGCTCATGATATATCCTTATTATATGGTCAATAGGTTGGACAGCTGGTGCGCGGTCCCCTACTTCCGCCGCCCGGCCATCTGCTACAGGGACTTGAGCCGCCCGGCCAACTGTTCTGTTTTTCTTTCCATCCCCAGCTTGTTGCGGTCGGCAATGCCCGCCACCGCCACATGGGTTTGACCGCCTCGGGCCGTCAACTCCACGCACACGGTCTGGTGGGACAAGAAAAAGGTGATAATAAATCCTATAATCATGCCAATAAATCCGGTATAAACCACCGGGACACCGGGATCTTGCGTCACCTGAAGGCCGGTGTAGTAGCGTTCAGCCTTGTCTTCGGGCTTAAAGGCACGCTGTTTCTGACCGAGCACCGTAAAAACAAGTGCCCCTCCCCGCATCTTATCAAAATTGGGGAAATGCAACGGCAAAAGGATCTGCACTTTCTCCCCTTCATTGGGAAGCACCTCGACGATCAAGCCGGGCCCCAGGTTCTGCCCGCCGAATTGCATCGCTTCTTGAAAATCGACAATCTTTACCCGTCCTAAGTCATTCGGCAGGTCGAACGGCTGTCCGATCGCTGCTTTTTGGTTAAACGATTTTCCCGTCGCTTTATCCGTTATTCGCAAGTCCACTTCCTCGGGTGGTTCCATGTGGTCATGACCGTCTTCAGGCGCCATTTTCCCATAGCTGGACTGGAACAGGTTGATTCCACGGTAGCGAAGCGGGTCGTTCACAATGATATCTTTCTGCAAGACCGGCTTATCATTCTCAAGAATCGTCAGGCTGGAGCGAAATTCCTTGGGCGCGCCATTCTCATAAAAACTGACCGCGAAATCATCACAGCGAATCGCAAAGGGAAGCGGAAAGGGCTGGCCGGTCTGACGGAGGAATATGGAATCGACCGTCTCATTCTCCGGGATGTTGACAAATCCTTCAAAGCCGAAGATCGAGCCGACCAGGCTCCCCAGCAATAATACGACAATGCTCAAGTGAACGACATAGACACCGATGCGGGTCCAGCGCCATTTTTCAGCATAAAGGCAAACACCCCCATCGGTCGCTTCCACCTGGGTATATCCGAATTTTTGTTTCAGAACCGGCAGGAAGAGGGCCTGCAGCGTTTCCGCACTGCGTTCGTCATGAAATGTCGATCGATTCCGGGCTTTTTGGAAGCGGGAGTGTCTGAAAAGCGGCTTTTTCACAAAAAGGATTTTACTGATGGAGGCCAGGCGTTCGATGGAACAGACAATAATGTTCACCACCAGCAGCATGATCAGCAGGCGGAACCACCAGGATCGGTACATGTCAAAAAAATCGAGCGCCGACAGCAACCTGAAACCGAATTCCCCAAAGGTCTGCAGGTATTCCATGGGCTGTTTGTTCTGCGGGATCAGGGTACCGATAATCGATGTCCCCGCCAGGGAAAGCAGTAAGATGATGGTCAATCTTACAGAGGCAAAAAACCCCCAGAGGGTATCCCAGATACCGCCAGAGGCTTCCGTTTTAGGCATGTGAGTTCCTTTCCGTACAAGAAGATTCGGGTCTCCATATCATGACATCCGGCACCAGGCAATACGCTTTGCCAGTGTTCGGACACAAACGTCAGAGGGCTGTGACATCCGGTGGCGGCATGGAAACCCCCGCATGATCACTGCCGTATGCATCGTCAACGATAGGGTTGGGGACCCCGCCCGCCTTTTCTGAGCGTCGGGCGCCGCCCTCTTCAGGGACGCTCACGGCACACCGACCGAACTCGCCTGGACAACGGCCAGTTTGGAAAGGTCGAGATACTGGCGCGCCAGTCGTTCGATATCTTCCTTATGAATGCCGGCATAATCGGCGGCAATGGTTCGGCTCCATTCAAGTTGAACGGGATATCGCGAGGCATCCGCCAGAACCGTATTCAACCAGTAACCATTTTCTCGCATGCGATCCTTGATCCCTGTCAATGTCGGCTCCAGTGCGCGCTGTAATTCCTCTGGGGACACTCCGTTTTGCCGGATATCCTGGATAATCGCCTGTACTTCGACGTTGACAATATCCAGCATTTCCGGGGCCAGTGGAATGTAAACGATGAAAAGACCGTAGCCCGGGTAGGTGCGACTGGGCCAACTGTAAGCTCCGAGAGAATAGGCCGCGCCAAGTTTTTCGCGAACGCGCAGACGGAGACGTTCCGATACGATTTCCGCGAGAATATTCAACCGCCGGGTACGACCGATATCCCAGATATCATCGGTCGGAAAGGCCATGACCAGTTGCGCTTTTTTGATCTGGGACATGACGGGAACATCCATCTGTCGGGCGACAGGAAAGACCGGTCCCGTATGGTCGTTCGCCTTCGGATCGTTTAACCGTCTCTCCGGCAGGCTGCCCAGATAACGTGCGGCCAGGCGAACAACCGTCTCAGGGTCCACATCACCCACTAGGGAGAGTTCCATGGCGCCCCGGCGCAATGCCGGAACAACCCAATTTTCAACATCCGCCACCGATAGACCTTCAAGCTCGTCCAGCGAGGGCAAACCAAATCGCCGATCACCCCCGCTGAGAAAACGCCATCCGTAAAGATTCATGACGCCATCGACCGATTGGCGCATGGACATGTAGGTCTGCCGATATCGATTGAGGGCCAGCTGCCAGGCATCCTCCCGAAAAGCGGGATCCATAATATACGCTTGAAGCAATTGAAACATGAGTTCCATTTCTTCGGGTGCCGAGTGTCCTTCAAGCGTGAACCGATCGTCTCGTATACCAAACTGAATTTCCGTTTTTTTCCCTGCCAGGGCCTGGGCAAGCGCTTCCTTGTCCAACCGGCCGAGCCCGCTTTCGTTTATCACGTCATCGGCCAGGGCCGCCAGGGCGGCTTTATCCGTAGGGACGCCCGAACGGCCTTCACCAAAGGAGAGAACAAACTGCACTTCATCGGTCGTAAAATCCGTTGATTTAAGATTGAGCCGGATATCATTTTCGAATCGAATCAGTGAAACGTCGATATCGGCATACGCTTGCTGCTCGGCAATACGTCCTTCGAGCAACGGTCTTTCGAGATAGGGAAAAGCCGAGCTGTTGCGTTTCAACCGGCCTGGGAACAGCCACGGCCTGTGACTGGTTGAAAACAGCGGCGATCTGGTCTTCCGGCCTTCCGGACGGCGAAACAACCTCAACGTTACCGGTAACGAGAACCAGACGATGCTTTTTGCTCCAGACGGTGCGAAGACGATCCTGCAGGTCTTTGGCCGTAGCCGCCGCGATGATGGGCGCCGCAAATTCTTTTTCCTGTGCCGGTGAACGAAACACCTTGTCGCCCGATACGGCATGAATCAATTCGCGGGCCAGGGTATCACTTTCACGCGTTTTCGACTGTGCCACGGCTTGATCCAACCCGGCGAGATAATCCTTTTTCACCCGTTCGAGTTCACCTTCGTTGAACCCGTAGTCCAATGCCTGCCGCAGTGCCTGTTCAAGAAGCGCCAGAGCGTCCTGCCAGTCATCCGGCTGGCAGTCGGCACTGATGTAACCGTAGCGTATCTGACGTAAATAAATACCGCTGCCGACATTGGCCTCGGTGATGGGCGCGCCCGCTTGATTGACCCTGCGGTTCAGGCGATTCCGGACAATCTGGTTGGCCAATTGCTCTTCGATCTGCTGTCGCTGCTGTTTCGCGGTGTCCGGCCGGGGAGGAATGTGGTTCAGAACCTGCAATGTCACCGATGTACTGCCGAGTTCCTCCTCATGATGGTAAAATGTCTTCAGCCCTTCATGCCCGACCTGTCCGGGGACGGGCTTCTCTCTGGCAGGTGCGCGAGCCGCCATCGTGCCGAACTGCGTTTCGACAAGTGCCTGGGCAAGCGCAGGGTCAAAATCTCCGACCATGACCAGAACCATATTGTCAGGCCGGTACCAGGTGTCGTAAAATGCTTTAAAAACAGATTGATCGGCGGAACGGATGACGTCTTCGATCCCGATCGGAAGACGATCGGGGAAAAGTGTTCCGGCCAACTCAAAATTAAATGACGCAACATAGGCCCGGTAATCAGCAGAGTCGCGGGTTCGCTTCTCAGCCAAAATGACGCCGCGCTCGCGCTCGACCTCCGACGGAAGAAGCAGTGCTCCTTCAGCGTAATCCTGCATCACCTGAAGCGCTTCTACCAGACTTTGACGGTTGGATACCGGCAGATTGATGTCGTAGACCGTCTCGTAAAACCCTGTATGCGCATTGGCATCCGGGCCGAACTGCATGCCGATTTTCTGGAAATATTTGACGAGCTCACCCGGAGGAAAATGCGTTGATCCATTGAAAAGCATGTGCTCTAAAAAGTGCGCGATACCGCGCTCCTCATCTCTCTCATGCAAGGACCCGGTCTGTATGACGAGATGCAGGCTGGTGCGGTCTTTCGGCTTGGCGTTAGGCAAAAGCACATAGCGAAAACCATTGGTCAAACGTCCAAACAGCGCCTGTGGATCCGGCAGCAGATCGGATTGTTCATGTGGCCAATACCCTGAAAACGTCACACCGTTATCCGCAGTGCGTGTCGGGCTCGTCGGAAATGCCGACAGTGGGCCCAAAGCAATAAGCAACACAACCGCAACACATGATAAACTTATTTTTCGCCAATCCATCGTACACCTTTCTGTTATCGTTGGAACACGACCCCATAAGATACAATCGGGTCTCATGGTCGTGATCGGAGTCAATCCTTTCGGCCGCAAGCTACATAATAAGGATTTACGGGCCTATGACAACAGCAGGAAACAATGATTCAGCAGGAGGGCAGTGGAGATCAAAGAGGAACCGCAGGCCGCGCCATCGCCGGTACGGGGTCAGGATCGGTGATTCCCCCAATAAAAAAACTTCAGCCTGTCTCCCCCACTGGAGGGAAACAGGCTGAAAAAAATCGGTCAAAAGCCCTTATTGTTAGACAATCGGCTGCCAGGTGTTCTCAACTTTCAGCAGTGCTGATACTTGACGGGGATGCGGTCTCCAAAACAAGAAATCTGTATCCCCAAATCGTCATCCAACGTTATTTTTTTACATAAAGTCCCCGGGATTTGGCAACAATCTTGCCCCGGGTCGAAAGCTTGTAAAGCGCATTGCTCAACTGGCGGGGAGAAAGACCCGTTTTCTGCTTGAGTTGGGCGATGGTTGCGCCGTTGCCAGATTTTCCGATCACGTCAAATACAGCATCCAGTACGGTGGGTTTCTTGGCCGCAGCTTTTTTGGGCGCGGCTTTAGTTACCTTTTTTTTAGCAGCTGTTTTCTTGGCCGCCGGTTTTTTTGCGGCAGTTTTCTTGGCGGCAGTTTTCTTGGCAGCGGTTTTCTTGGCCGCCGGTTTCTTGGCAGCAGTTTTCTTCTTGGCGGTTTTCTTGGCGACGGTTTTCTTGGCGACGGTTTTCTTGGCAGTTTTCTTGGCGGTAGCCTTTTTAGCGGAGGCTTTCTTCGCGGCGGTCTTTTTGGCTTCGGCCTTGATCAGTTTCTCTACATTTGCCACAGCTTTTTCAACCTGCTTGGAAACCGCTTTCAGCTGCTCTTTTAATTTCTTCATCTGACATATCCTCCTTCTTCTATTCATTTAATTGGTGCCTGACATTTTCGAAGCTAATACAAAGTATTTATAAAGTCAACTCTATCATCAATAAAAAAAGGATATTAGCTCGGGTGATCGGTGGCGACTCAGAACCCGCGCGGATTTCCCGATTTACTCCGAGATAAAATCAAATACCCTTATAACCTGTTGATATATTTAACTAAATAATTTCTATTTTTTGTTGTTCCCCTCCTCGCGTCAAACAAGCGGAACGGTAGCAACCCATAGGGGGCGCCGAAGTAAACCCATACCAAAGCTTTTTTTGCCCTCCCGCGGGAGAAGATTGCGCCTTCACGTGTTCTCTTAATCTTTGGATGGGATCCGAATCACCATTCACTGCTGTCTTTATAAATGGCGCGTTATGATAGAATTCATGGCCACATCAAAGCATGCATCTTCCCGTTGCACCCATTTTACCCACACGACCAGACATACAGGAATCAAACATTTTTCAATGTCGACAGGAAGAACCCAGGCCATTGTCCCTGCCGGTTGCGAAACCGGAATCAAATCTAAACGGTAGCCGGCGGGCAAGGGCCTATACCTGCTTTTATCCTGCAAATTTCGAATGCTACTGCTTCACGATGGCAGCCCATCTCTTGTTAGCTGCATCTTTTCTATCACCCAACTTCTTGCCGTGAATGGTCCTATCTGCATGTAAAATACAACTCTGACCTTCCGGCAAGCCGGTCGGCAAATCAAATCCCCGCCCCCCGGTACCCCTCTTCCGCCCGAACCAAGGTTTGCATCACGGCCTGGTTGCTTTCGATGCGCCGGACGGGAGCCCTATTTGACAGGAGCCCGTCTTGGGCCCGACCATATTGACAAATCGCCGGACCTGTGGAAGAACACGCTCCCATGAACAATGACCGGCACGGCAAGACCGTCCTTTCAGCTGACTTGAAAAATGTTTTTTTGTTCCTCGTCGACTTCTCCGGACATGACTGACCATGCTGCCGTCATCAAACCGGCAATTGTTTGAACACAATGGGAGATGCATGGCACTATCGCTTAAAGAACGGTTCCGGACGGAATTGAATCCTGCCCAGTTTGCGGCGGTTTCTCATGAGGATGGCCCCTTGATCGTTATCGCCGGTGCGGGAAGCGGCAAAACGAGAACGCTGACCTACCGGGCGGCACGAATGGTGGAAGACGGCCATGCACCGGAAACGATTCTACTGTTGACGTTTACCCGTAAAGCCGCCGGAGAAATGCTGCAGCGCGCCAGCCGCCTGCTGGATGCCCGCTGCCACCAAATTGCCGGAGGGACCTTTCATTCCTTCGCGAACAGCATTCTCAAACGTTATGCCGCCGCATTGGACTTTCCCAACAGCTACTCCATTATCGATCGACCGGATGCGGAAAGCCTTGTCGGATTTGTCGTTAAGGATAAAATCAATGTCCCCAAATTCGGCGCCTTTCCCCGCAAGAAAACCCTGGCTGACATTTTCAGCAAGATAGCGAATAAGGACGCTTCACTGGAAGATATCGTGGATGTCGAATACCCGCATTTTCTCCCTTATCTGGAAGTCCTGCAGGCCATTCTGGTCGGCTACACGGAAATAAAAAAGCAACAAGCCTTGATGGATTACGATGATCTCCTGAACAATCTCTGGATCCTGTTGGACCAGCACCCCGATATACGGGATCGCATTACCACGCGTTACCGCCATGTCATGGTGGACGAATATCAGGATACCAACCGCGTGCAGGCCCGGATTGTTCGCCTCTTGGCGGGCGACCACCATAATATTATGGTCGTTGGTGATGACTCCCAGAGCATCTACTCTTTCCGAGGTGCCGATTTTCGCAACATCATGGAATTCCCCGCACAATTTCCCAATACGCGCGTGATCACCCTTGAAGAGAACTACCGCAGCGCCGAACCGATTCTGGCACTGACCAATCGACTGATCGATCAGGCCATTGAAAAATACCCCAAGAACTTGTTTTCCAAGCGGGGCGGACGCATCCCACCACAGCTTGTGCACACCGGCAGTGAAAACAGCCAATCCCGTTTTGTCGTCGATAAAATTTTGGAGCTGTCCCGCCGAGGGAATCCACCTGAACGATATTGCCGTACTTTTCCGTGCGGGTTTTCATGCCTTCGATCTGGAAGTGGAACTGACACGTCAGGGCATTGCCTATGTGAAATACGGCGGCTTCAAGTTTATGGAATCCGCCCATATCAAAGACGTTCTGGCCTATCTGCGCGTGCTGTGCAATCCCTATGATCGGTTAAGTTGGTTCCGCATTTTGCTGCTGGTCGACAAAATTGGCCCGAAATCAGCCGAGACCCTTTATGACCATGTTCTCCGACGGGCCAACGGTCTTCACGGGCTTCCTTGAAGACGATTCAAAACTGGCCACCAAACCAGATATTCAAAAGTTAAAGGAGGTCATGGCGGCCATTGATGACCCCACGTTATCGCCGGCACGCCGGGGAGAGCACATTCTGACCTACTACCTGCCGATTTTAAAGCACCGCTTCGATGATCATCCCAAACGCGTCCGGGATCTCGAGCAGCTCCTGGCAATTTTGGAAACATACGATAGCCTTGAACACTTTCTGGAAGATATGACGCTTGAGCCGCCGACAACGACCGTTTCAGGTACCTTCAGACCCGCCGACGATCAGGAAGATCGTCTGGTTCTATCGACAGTGCACTCGGCCAAAGGCCTTGAATGGCACACCGTATTCATTCTCTGGGTCCTGGACGGACGTTTCCCGTCCCTCGCGGCAACGGAAAACGAAGGACAACTCGACGAAGAGCTGCGGCTGATGTACGTTGCCTCAACCCGTGCCCGGGAACAACTCTATTTCATGTGCCCCAGCCAAGTGTACGATCGCATTTCCGGCATGCTGTTGAGCCAACCGTCCCGTTTTCTGGCCGACCTTCCGGACACCATTCTGGAACGCCAATCCGGTGTCCTTTGGTAGATTAAAAGGACCGCTCAAAGAAAAACTGCAAACGGGGTCGGCAGCATCGTATTCTTCGTCACAAAATTTTCTTCGATAACGATTTGATTTGATCCGAGGGCCGTGCTATCCCGAACACAATTATCGACGAACACGACTACCGGACGCGGAGATCCTCCCGAGCCGGCTTATCAATATCCGATATGAACGAGCGGCGGCCGGAACGCTGCCACACAATGGTCGCTGATACGCAAGGCCAGCAAGATCGCATAACCTTTCGATCAACGCCTTTGCGAACACTACCGGGGAAACTTACGCACCATGCTATCTGAGACAATGATTCTCGTTTTTGGTTACGTTGTCGGATTTTACATGGCGTGGAATATTGGGGCCAACGACGTTGCCAATTCCATGGCCTCGGCCGTGGGCGCCAAAGCCATCACCATTCGCCAGGCCATCTTCATTGCCGGCATTTTAAATTGCGTGGGGGCAACGTTTATCGGTGCGCAGGTCACCAACACCATCCGCAAAGGCATTGTCTCGACCGAGGTCCTAACTGATCCGCACCTGGCCCTGATTGGCGCCTTTTCGGCTCTTTTGGCGGCCGCCCTGTGGGTCAGCTTCGCCACCTGGAAATCACTCCCCGTATCGACCACGCATTCCATCGTCGGCGCCATGATCGGGTTTGGTATTATGGCCGGAGGATTTTCCGTTATTAACTGGGGTAAACTGGGCGCCGTTGTTGCCAGTTGGGTTATCTCCCCGATTTTCAGCCTGATCATCAGTTGGAGCATGTTTAAAATTATTGTCAAATTCATCCTTCGCAAAGAGGATGCCTTGCGATGGGCTCTGAGGCTGTCACCGCTCTTCATCGGCACGACCGTATTTGTTGTTGTTCTCTCGTTCCTGTTCAAAACGCCTCTGGGCAATACGTTCGCGCTCGACACGCCGGCCGCCATTGCCATCGCGGCCATCGTCGGCGCGCTGATGGGCTTGCTTGGTCAACGCCTGCTGATACGCTTCGTGCCGAACGACGATCGCGGCACCGAAGAGGTTTTCCGGAAGATCCAGATCGGCACGTCCTGTTACGTCGCGCTGGCCCAGGGGGCCAACGACGTTGCCAACGCTATCGGCCCGCTGGCCGTGATCTATTTTCTGGTCAAAAGCCGGCACCGTCGGCGCCAAAGTACCGGTCCCCATCCCCCTGCTGCTATTCGGAGGGATTGGCATCGCCTGCGGCATCGGCATGGCCGGCCACCGCGTCATGGATACGATCGGCAATAAAATAACAACTTTGACCAACACACGCGGCTTTGCGGTTGATTTCGCCGCGGCCACGACCGTTCTGAGTTGCTTCTAAAATGGGCCTGCCGGTCTCCACCACGCACGCCGCGGTGGGCGGCGTCATGGGCGTCGGCCTGGCACGAGGAATCGAAGCCGTCAATTTCCGTATCCTTTATAAAATCGTCCTCTACTGGATTTTAACCGTGCCGGCGGCCGCGCTGACGAGTATGATGGTGTTCAAACTTTTGGAACTTTTTATGTAATTAAAGGAGTTTCGTCATGCGTATTCCCTTCTTATCCCTTTTTGTCACATCGCCTTTTGAGGGTCTGCAGGAGCACGCCGAGAAGGTGAAGGAGTGCGCCTGGGCCTTCCAACAGGCGATCGAATGCCATGTCTCGGACCGCTGCCGACAATTCGAGGAGCTTCGCAAGGAAGTGAGCAAGCTCGAAAACCAGGCCGACAACATCAAGCGACGTATCCGCGGGCACCTGCCCATCGGCACCCTGATGCCGGTCAGCAAATTTCAATTGTTTCGCTATCTCAGAGAACAGGACCAGGTGCTGGATGCGGTCAAAGACGCCTTGAACTGGATCTCGTACCGGACGGAACCCGGCATCCCGGCGGAACTGGAGAAATATGTCTTTCTGCTGGTGGATGCCGTGGTTGAACCGCTGGAAGAATTGAGCCTTATGGTCGCGGGAGCCAAACGCTATTTTGAAACCTACTCGGAAAAACAGCGGGTGGCCGTCAAAGAAATTATCCGCAAGGTCAGATCCCAGGAGCATGCGGCGGATAAAGCCGAGGCGGAAATCAAACGGCGGGTATTTAATATGGATATCGATCCGGTAACGGTATTCCACATGGTTCGGCTGGCCGAAACCATCGGCTCCATTGCCGACCATGCGGAGAATGCAGGCGATATGATGCGCGCGATGCTTGCCCGCTGACGAGAGAAGGCGCCGCGCAGTCGCATTACGTTTCTATGGAGAAAACGAGCAGAGTTTTATTTTTGAACAAAAACCGGTCACCGCATGAACGCCCACCAGAAATACACGATAAAAAGGGTGGCGGCCGCCACAGCCACGAAATAGGCCTTCCAGTCGACCGTCTTTTTGGCCCACCCCGATGATTCCACCGGGCCGACCCGCTTCCCGCACCGATCACACTGATGGACATTGACCGCCAAGTGGCTGTAACAGTATGGGCATTTCTTTACGGTAAAGGTTTTTACATCGACAGTTGTCTTTTTTTTCTTGGCCATGGCGATCATCTCCGGCGCGGCAAGATAGATAATCCGCTGTTTCAAGCAAGGATCAGTTGGAAACCGATCCTGTTTACTTCAACAACGCTTGATCGATCTCGATGTCGGTCTGGCTGCGGGCTTCCGCCATCCAGTTCCCATAAATTTCCCGTTGCTTGCGCTGGTGCAACTGTTTCTTGATGGTATCCAATTCCGCATCGCCGGACTGCGCCGCCTGAATCCGACGGTCAATAAAACGGAACACGAATATCTCTTTTTCCCCGCGTACGGGTTTATCCGGGAAGGCGCTGTCCGGCGACAGCTTGAAAGCGGCGGCCACCAGATCCGGTGCGAATCCGATTCCCGGCACGGCGTCCCCCCGCTTGAACCAGCCGGTCGTCTGGGGCGCAATGCCCTTCGGCTGCCCCACCACTGCCAGTGCTGTTCCTTCCCGCAAGGCCTGCAACATTGCGCCTGCTTCTGCCTCGGCCCGCGTCCACTGCTTTTCTACTTTCGAATCCTGCTGCACACGTGCCTGAACATCTTCGAAAGCCGGGATTTGGGCCGGGATTTTTTCAAGGGTCTGGATAATATAGAATCCATCACCTAAATCCTGAACGTCACTAACACTCATCGCGTCCAGGCTGAATCCGGTTTCCACAAATTTACCGGAATTGGCCACGCCCGGTACGACGTCGTTGCGGGCTATCGCGCCGGTTGTTGCCACAACCACACCAAATCGTTCGGCCGCCGCCAGAAGATCGTCTCCGCCATAGGACATGTCATAAACCGATTCCGCGTCTTCCAAAGCCATCGCCCGGGCCTTTTTATCACTCAACTGACCACGAATCTTATTCTGGGAGGCCTCCAGCGTCAGTGTCTCAGCGGCGTTATGTTTCTCCACTTTAATAATATGCCAGCCGAAATCAGTCCGTGTCGGCTCGCTGATTTCACCGGCCTGCAAGGCAAAGGCCGTGTCTTCAAAAGGTTTCACCATACGTCCGCGGCCAAACGTACCCAAATAGCCCCCCTGCTCCTTGGACGGCCCCTCGGACAGTTGTTTGGCCAGTTCAGCGAATTCCTCGCCTTTCATCGTCCGGGCATAAATTTCGGCCGCCCGCAGGCGCGCCGCCTCAACCGCCTTTTCATCGGCGTCTTTATCCAGTTGGATCAGAATATGGCGGGCTTCAACCGTCTCCGGCGAATAGAATTCAGCCTGATTTTCTTCGTAATACGTTTTAACCTCATCATCTTCAACCTGCACACGGGATTTATAATCGGCCGGTCGGAAAACCACATAACGCGCCTTTATCTGGGGTGCGGTTTTGTAGTTGTCCTTGTTGGCCTCAAAAAAAGCCCGAAGCTCTTCCTCGCTCACCTCGATATCCGTATAGCCTAATGGATCCACGCGGAGGTATTCGATATCCACCGCGGTGTTTTGCCATTGATACCACGCCACCGCCTCCTCATCAGACACATTCACGGTGCGTACGATGAAATCGTTGACCTTCTGGATCAGCAAATCTTCCCGCTGCGACACCTCGAAAGCTTCGGGGGTCAGGCCCAACCGGCTCAAAACCTGTTGATAAACCTGGGTGTCGAATCCGCCGTCAGACTGAAATGCGGGAATATCACTGATCGAAAGGGCCAGTTCTTCATCGGTGACCTTGAACCCCATCTTATCCGCCGCATTCAGAATGATGCGGCGATCGACCAGCTGATTGACGGCCTGCTCTTTCAAATTGAGGGCTTTGATCATCTCTTCATTCAAATTCTCCCCGAACTGCCTGCGCACGTTTTCCATCAAGTTCTGATAGGTTCGACTGAATTCCATGTACTCGATGGGCTTTCCGTCAACTGTTGCAACGGTCGCGTTGGGATTTTTTTGGTCAGGCCCCACCCCCCACAGGATAAACACGACCACAATCGCGCCGAGCAGCAACTTGATAAGCCAACTGCCGACATTCTTCCGCATCTGAGTGAGCATAACCATCCTTTCTCAATGACCCGGTTGCGGTGACGACCGGATCCGCACGCTGTATTATCCATTGCCGCGAAGCTTTGCGGGTCCTGATAGCAGCCCTCAATCCGGCGGGATCCCGCGTCGCCGGATAGGTCTGTCTCTTAAAAATTACAAACGTTCTTAATAGGTTTACCTGCATATTTTGTCAATAGGATAGCGCCCACCATGGAGGGAAAGCCCTCACCGGCAACGTTTCCGAAAACGATCCGCCGGGAAAGGCCGCGACAAAATAAATATTGACAGCCAGCAAAGAGTCTGTTAGCTTGCGCGCTTACTGAAATGGGGCTGTAGCTCAGCTGGGAGAGCGCATGACTGGCAGTCATGAGGCCAGGGGTTCAAGTCCCCTCAGCTCCACCATTCGACCTTAAGGGACGGTATTTCCGCCCCTTTTTTTATTCGACCGCTGGGAATCTTCAGGCGGTTGTCTTGGTAAATGCCCGGCCGGCCCCCTCATGCCCCCATGAGCTCTCGGATATTTCGGTGCAATTGATCCAGCTGGAACGGTTTTTGGATAAATCCGTCACAGCCGCGATTCAAAATTGCCGCGGCCTGGTCTTCGATGCTGTAACCGCTGGAAAGTAATACGCGCACCTCGGGATTCATATCGATAAGCCTATCGAAAACTTCGCCACCGCTCAAATCAGGCATAATGATATCGAGGATGACGAGATCGATCTCGGACTGGTGTTCTCGGTAGACGTCTACCGCTTCTTTTCCACCCCGGGCCACCATGACGTCATAGCCCAGTTTTTTCAACATGGCCGAGCAGGCCTCCAGAATGCTACGCTCATCGTCTACCAGCAGAATGGTCTCCGTTCCCGGCACCAGTTCGTCTACCTTTTTTTCCGACTCCCGCACCTTCTCTTCCGTGGTCGGCAGGTAAATGACAAAAGTCGCCCCGTGTCCCGGACGGCTCCGCACATCAATGTAGCCATTATGGCTCTTGATGATACCGAAGGCTGATGCCAGGCCAAGCCCTGTTCCAGTGCCGATTTCCTTGGTCGTGAAAAAAGGCTCGAAAATGCGCTGCATCGTGACCTCATCCATCCCGCAACCGGTATCCTTGATGGAAACTTTGACATATTTCCCTGGAATTGTATTAAAAAACTTCCCGCTATGGCCGTCCAGAAGAATATTCTCCGTTCGCAAATAAAGTTCGCCGCCGTCCTGCATGGCCTGCCAGGCATTGATATAGATGTTCAGAAGCACCTGTTCGATCTGCTTTTGGTCGACGTTGACCGCCCAAATGTCGTCTTGATAGTTTTCAAAAATAACGATTTCCTTGCGCGTGCGGCCGAAAAGTTGAGATGTCGAACGAACAATACTATTCAAATCCGTCGGTTCGACCACATATTTCCCGCCCCGGGCGAATCCCAGCAGCTGCTGGGTGAGTTTGGCCCCGCTTTCCACGCATTCCTGAATACTCCGGAGATTTTCGCATAGCTCCGAATCCGGCGGACAATCCAATAGGAGCACCGATACATTCCCCTGAATGCCCATCAGCAGGTTGTTGAAGTCATGCGCCACGCCGCCGGCCAAGGTTCCCAACCCCTTGAGACGCTGCACTTGCTGGAACTTCAATTCCATCCGCCGGTGCTCGCGTTCGGCCTGCAGCTGTTCGGTCACGTCACGGACCAGGCCGCGGTGGCCGACGGGCTCCCCGTGCCGGTCAAAAATCAGAGACGCCGATATTTCCATGGTCCGATGCGCCCGATCGCGTCGGAAGACTTCCAGTTCAGTCACCTTGACGGCATCACGTTCGGAGGTAATTTTGCGGAATCGTTCGGTGATTTTCTGTGCGGAGGCTTCCGACATGAAGTGACGCCCGTCCATACCCAGCAGTTCGGCACGACTAAACCCCATAATGCGACAAAGCGGATCATTGAAAAATGTCAACCGGCCTTTCAGATCGCTTTCGAAATAGCCCTCTTCGATATCTTCCAGAACCGTGCGGTAACGTCCTTCGCTTTTGCGCAACGCTTCTTCGGTGTCCTTGCGCTGCTCGATTTCCTGGAGGAGCTTCTGATTGACCGCCTGCAGATCCGCGGTGCGTTCATCCACAAGGGTTTCGAGTTCGCGACGATATATTTCCAACTCTTGCTCGGCCTGCTTGCGATCATTGATAATCCGGAGGGAACCCACCATCCTTTCCGGTGTGCCGTCCGCCATCCGCAAGAGACGCGCACTGATGGAACAGAACAGGGGGGTGTCGTCCTTATCCCGGATCGTCACTTCGTAGTCGGACACCTGCCCCTGATCCAAGAAGACCTGCAGCAAAGCATCCCTCTGGGAAGGATCCTGATAGAGCCGGTAAACGGATTCACCGAGGAGTTCCTCGCGGGTGTAGTGCGTCTGTTTTTCTACTGACGGACTGATTTCCATCAGGGTTCCGGACATATCGCTTTCGTAGTATATGTCCTGGATGTTGTCATAGATACTGCGATACTTTTCCTTGCTTCGCACAAGCGCGGTCTTCAGTTCGCCAAGAGAGTCGGCGGTGGCCTGAATTTCACGATAGATCGAATCGGTGGATGCCTGGTGTTGAAAATCCTTTTTCCGGATCGCCTGGGCTTCTTCGGCCATCCCCGCCACCGGACGAATGATGCCACCGGCCAGCCAGAGACCGAAAATCGTCGCCGCCACCGAACATATCAGGGTAACGATGATATTCGCCCGACGATTGTCTTTGATCGCGCCGATATAATCGTCCTCGGGGATGTAGACCCCGATCACCCAGGGCCACTGGTGCTCCACAAAAGGGGTGAACATGGTGTGATAGGTCTGGCCCGCATGCTCAAATTTCCCGAAACGGGGTTGCTCCAGCGTGAATTGTCGGTCGCGGTCGAAATGAAGATTCATGGCGTCGAAAGCTTTGCGGCTCAACACGTCATCCAACTCATCGATTTTGGCCAGGCGATAGGTCTGCCCCTCGACAGAATTCTTGTGTTTCAACTTGGAGAGATCCGGGAACGCCACCACATCCCCGTTGCGATTGAGCATGAAGGCCCGCCCATTTTTGCCGATGCGCAGTTTGCTGATAAACAGGGAGAGTTCGTCGATTTCGATATCGACACCCACGATCCCCTTAAGCAGGCCATCAGGGGTATACGAAGGCCCGGCAATGGTGATACCGGGTTTTTGGGATGTAAAAAAAATATACGGATCCGTCCAGACGATACGTTTTTCTTCCATGGCCTTGATGTACCAGGGACGCTTGCGGGGATCATAGACATCATCATGGACGATCTGGCGATCGACAATCCGGTGCGTGTTGTCACGCCAGGCCAGGCGTGTTTCCTTGCCGCCGTTGGTGTTGACCGAAATTTTGGTGCGTATGCCGCCCGCGCCGTGCGTTTCGTCCCGCCGCACATCGAAAAAATCCCCGTTCGGCTCCCCTAGATAAATCCCGGCAAATTGCGGGTAAACCGCCAGCTGGTCATGAAAATAGCGTTCCAGATCGGTCATGCGATCCTGGGTGCGACTGACCACGTTGGATGTCAGGAGTCGCTTGGTAAGATGCGCCGCCGATTCGGCATGAATCAAATGGTTTTCCGCCTGCTCCATGGCCAGGTCGGCAATGTTGCGCATGATGTCCTGAGCGTGCGCCAACAGAACGCGCTGGGACGACATATAGCTGGTGGAAATCGTGATCACCTGGGTGACCCATATCATCGCCAGACTTCCCAGTATCAGAACCCACCGAATGGATAGCTTCATCAGTATCGATCCTTAAAAACGATGCTTTCGGAACCGTCTCCCCCGGTCACCGCCACAGGGCATCAAGCATTGGCTTGCCGGTCCGATTCCAGGTAGGGCAGGACGCCCTCCAGGCAATCCCGAATCCGGCTTAAACAGGCCCGGTAAACCTTCAGGGAATGGTTATACGGGTCATCGATGGTCTCCGATTGCCGGGGCGTCTCAAAATCCGCCAGCAACCGAATCCTGTCGCTCTCTTGGGGCAGCACCGCCCGCGCCACAATTTCCTTGTGGAAGGGTTCCATCACGAGAATGAGATCCGCATGTGATACCATTTCGCGATCCAGGGAACGGGCGCGGTGGCCTGAAATGTCGACGCCCATCTCGGCCGCGGCCTGAATGGCAAAGGACGCCGCCGGTTGATCGTCCAGACCATGGGTGCCGGCCGAATGGACATGAACGGCCGGCAGACTCTTTTCCGGCAGCATATGCCGAAGCAACCCTTCGGCCATCGGGCTGCGGCAGATATTCCCGGTACATACCACCAGAATGTCCATCTGTTCTTCCTCTATATTCACCCGGGCTATCGTCCGGTATCCCCGAAGAGCGTCGATCCGCCGAAATCCGGGTGCTATCACGTCATTTGTCGATTTACATTAACACTTGATAAGTATATGCAAAATGTACTGAGTGCAAGGGACGGCCTGAAGAAACGTCCCTTGGATGCCGGAACCCGCCCGTCAACCGGAAGGACATTCACCACAAAGGTATCGGGCACGGCAGCCCGCTTTGCGTAACCACACGACGACCAGAAGGTTAAACGGCCATGGACACACTGGCACCACCCGCCGTCGAGACCATCGACAACATCCTGGCACACGCCTGGAGCGCGAAACGCACGACCCTTTTCGAGCATGAAGTCTATCGTATCCTCAACCTCCTCGGACTGGAGACCCCGCCCACGCAGTTCTTACGCGATGCGTCGGAAATTACCCCTCAGGTCCTGAGCCGTTTCTCAAGCGATACCCTGGTGATGAAAATCGTGTCCCCGGCTGTGGCCCACAAGATGGCGGTCAATGGGGTGCGCCACGTTTACCGGGATCTGGACTTCTTAAAATACACCTGTGAACGCCTGCAGCAAGAGATTGCGGCACTGGGGCATCCCGTCGACGGTATTCTTCTGGTCGACCATATCACGTACACCAAAGACCTTGGCAACGAGGTCCTGCTGGGCTTCAGGGAAAGCGATGCTTTCGGACCGGTGATTTCTTTCAGCAAAGGCGGGACGGACGCCGAACACTTTGCGGAACATTTTTCGCCCCCCAACCTCATCCTGGCGCCCATCGACGAAGTGTGGGCACGCGCCCTGCTGCAGTCCACCAAAATTCACAAAAAATATCTCAAAGATGCCCGACGCAACCATGTCGACCATCTCGTTCAGGCCGGTGTCCAGCTCAGCCGTCTGGCCGTGTGTTTTTCCAGTTTTTTCCGGCAACCGTCACGCTTCATTCTGAAAGAATTTGAGATCAATCCCTTCGTCTTCGATCCGCACGGGCGGTTTGTGGCGCTGGACGGCTTTGCCACCATCGGAAAGCGTGTTGACGTCCGACATGCAACAACGGTGGACCACCTCGACCAGCTGGTGCCTTTTTTCGAGCCCCGGGGCATCGCCGTGGTCGGTGTCAGCCATTCGGACAGTACCAAGCCGGGCAACATCATTTTTGAAAACCTGTTACGCCTCGATCGCCAGGATGTTTTCGGCGTCAGTATCAAAGGCGGCACCATCGCGGTTGGCGGACAAACAAGGGCCTTGCATACTTCCGTGCGCGACATTGAAGATCCCGTCGATCTGGCCGTGGTGGCCGTTCCGGCCGATCACAGTATCGCCGTCGTCAAGGAATGTGCCCAAAAAGGCGTGCGCGCCATCATACTGATCCCCGGCGGTTTCAGCGAAACGCGCAAAAACATCACACTGGAGCAGAAGATTCTGAGCATTACCCGCCGCCATGGTATCCGGGTCATCGGTCCCAACTGTCTGGGAATCGTCTACAGCGGCAATACCAGGACACCCGGCATCAATACTTTTTTCGTGCCGGAAGAAAAATTCCGCATCAATCTGGAAAATGACAACAACGTCGCCATTCTCAGTCAGAGCGGCGCGCTGGGCATCACCGAGATATACAACCTGCGCAATGCCATATCCCCGA
Organism: uncultured delta proteobacterium; assembly: GCA_963850465.1. Lineage (GTDB taxonomy): Bacteria > Desulfobacterota > Desulfobacteria > Desulfobacterales > UBA5852 > JABZFP01. Next base: position 121,233 of record CAWKLN010000012.1, on the reverse strand, counting down.
AAGTGATCGTCAGCTACGGCAACCAGCTGGATGTGGATCCGGCCGATCTGGTAGCCTATTTTGACCGGGATCCGGAAGTGGACGTCATCGGGTGTTATATCGAGGGATTCAAGGCGGCCGGCGGCCGGAAGTTCTTCAATACCGCCCGGCAGACGAACACGCCCATCATCGTTTACAAGGCCGGTCGCACCAAAGCCGGGAAGCAGGCCACGGAATCCCACACGGCCAGCATTGCCGGGGAATACGAAGTGGCCAAGGCGGCCATGAAGCAGGCCGGCCTGATCGTGGCCGAAACCATGATCGACCATGGCGACTTCATCAAAACCTTCGCTCTCCTGAGCGATTTCGAAGTCCGGGGCAAGCGGGTGGCCCTGATCGCCAATGCCGGCTACGAGAAAACCTACGCCGCCGACAATCTCGGCCGCCTGCAGATCGCCACCTTCGATGCGGCCACCCGCGACGCTTTAGCGAAGCTGCTGCCGCCTTATGTCAATGTCGACCCGCTGCTGGATCTGACCCCCATGGCCGGGGATGCCATGTATGCCGACTGCATCCGCACGATGCTGCAATCCGACACGATAGACGCCCTGATGATTTCCATTGTCCCCCACAGCGTTCTGCTGCACACCACCGATGACGAAATCGCACGGACGGAAGGGAATTTGGCCAGCCGCATCGTTCAGCTGGTCCACGAATTCAAAAAGCCCACCGTGGTGTCCGTCAATGTGGCTTTCGGCGCCGGTGCCGTCTACAATCGTTTCGGACAAATTCTGGACAGCGGCGGCGTGCCGACCTTTCTGACCGCCAACCGGGCCATGATCTGCCTGAATGCCTTCGTGCACTACCGCCTCACACGCCATCAACAGCACCGGGACGAGTGGCTGGCATGACAACCCATCGACTGGCTCGGCAACCCCATCCAAAACGAAAATCAGGTAACAATTTGGCCATGGCGCCGGGCCAGATCAAGATAGATATCGGCATCGTGACGAATCGTTCCCGCCATTGATTCCGGCAGTTGTTTGCGAATGCGGGCCGGCAGACCCGCCGCCAGTTCCAACGGCCCGATGACCTGATTTTCCAGCACCACGGCCCCGGCCGCCACCAGCGAACCGTGCTTGATGTGCGCGCCGTTCAAAACCACCGCGTTGATGCCGATCAGACACTGATCTTCGATCGTACACCCATGGACGACCGCATTATGGCCCACCACGACCGCCTCGCCAATGACGCAGGGCTGTCCCTCATCCACATGGATCGTACAGTTGTCCTGCACATTCGTGTCCCGACCGATACGAATCGACGCCAGATCGCCCCGGATGACAGCGCCGTACCAGATACTGGCCCCGTCGGCGATATCGACCTCGCCAATAATCACCGCCGTGGGGGCGATGAAAACATTTTTGCCGATCTGGGGCGTTTTCCCCTGATAGCTCATGATCATGAACATCCACCTTTCTGATATAGGAACCGCGTCGACCATCCATGCCCGACAGTTCGACCAGGTGCCGACAAGTCACCGACCAACCCGGCAGGAAAGCTGTCCGGGCCGGATTTCTTTCTTCCCCCGCCCTATGCCATCACGCGGTTGCGACCGGCTTTCTTGGCTTTGTAGAGCGCCTTGTCGGCCGCGGCCAGCACCTCCGGGGCTTTCTTGCCGCCCTTGCCCGGCGCCGCCACCCCGATACTTACCGTAATCCGCACCCGTTTCCGGGATGAAACCCGGGTTGTCTTTCTGCCGCGCGCCTTTTTATTGGATCGCGGCAGGCGTCGAATCACAAAGGGCGTGCGGGCCAACCCTTCCCGGAAGCACTCCATCCGATCGGCCGCCTTCAGCGCCGATCGCCCTGTAAAAATCACCGCAAACTCTTCGCCGCCATATCGGAAAGCGCGTCCGTCAGGGATGGATTGCATACGGGCGGCAATCATTTTGAGAACGTCATCACCCGTTCGATGCCCGAAACGGTCATTGAATCGCTTGAAGTGATCCACATCCAGCATGGCAATCGCATAGCGCCGCCCCAATTGCGCCAGCCTATCGTTCAACCCGCGCCGTCCGGGCAGACCGGTGAGACCGTCCCGGTAGGCCAGGACAAACATCGCCTCCAGGATGCCGACCAGCACCACCAGGACCGCTGCGCTGGAAACAATCGCCATGGAAAGGTCATCCAGACCGCGGGTAATGGGCGGCAGCGTCATCAAAACACTCGCGCTTAGTCCGGCGGCGATCGGATCGTGGCAACGAACGGCACGCGCCACCATGTAAACCGCCACGATCACGGCCAACAGGGCGCCTTCCCATAGATTCAGCAACACGGTCAGATCAACCGGTAGCGCCGTCATCCAATTCGTCACCTGCCGGATGACGTCCGTGTCCGGGCCTCCCGCCGTAAGCGTGATGATCGTCCCCGCCCAACCAACGGCACCTGCCAGCACCCAAAAACCACGCCGTGACCGCCATGAATGCCTCAAGGTCCATAGGCCCAACAGGTAATTCACCGGCACCATAAGAAGGAAAATCGGCGCATCCCAATGTATTTTTCCAGAAGGTTGGAGGCCGACAGCCGCAAAGGAATTGGCCATTCCAAAGACAAGGCCGAGGGTCAGCATGACGATCAGGACGCCGCAACTGTGCATGCGAAGACCGACAACCACCCCCACGGCCGCCAGCATAACAGGGAGATAGAAAACGACGTTTCGCCACGCGCCAGGCAAGACGCCCCCCCAGAACGTATCCAAAATCAGTGTTTGGTAGTGGACCAGCAGAAGGGTGCCCAATATCAGCAGGAGCGGCGGCGCCCCGACAGCAGCAAATCGACGCAACATGAAAACCTCTTTGACAAATATGGCCATCGAACCGATTCGCCAAGCGCCCCTATGCACTTCATCGACAAGAGCCATGTGGGACCTTAGACAGGCAAACGGTCTTTATAGGGTATTCTACAGGTTGACGGTAGCCAATTTTTACCCTAACGTTCTGGCGTATAACCGAATATCACCAAAGGATCAAATCCATGGCGACTAGCGACCACCAACATTACGATCTGTGCGTCATCGGCGGCGGCCCCGGCGGTTTTGCCGCCGCCATGCGGGCCCTCGATCTGGGCAAACACGTTTGCATCGTCGAGGGGAGTGAAATCGGCGGGGCCGGCGTCATGTGGGGCGCCCTGGCTTCGAAGACCATGTGGGAACTGGCCAAGGATTTCTCCATCGCGGCCGAAACCCTCCGGGGCTACCGGGCCTCCGGGCTGCGGATGGATTACCAAGCCATGCGGGATTCGGTCCTTCAGGCCGTGCGGGAAAAACAATACCAGATGCTCTCCCAGATCGAATCTTTTTCACCCCGGCGCTGGCCGGGGCCGGGGTCGCTGACCCTCAAAAAAGGCTGGGCCGCGTTTGTATCCGACCATGTGGCGGCCATTGAATATCCCGACGGACAACAGGAGGAAATCCAGGCAGACTATTTCGTGATCGCCACGGGCTCCCGCCCGCGGGCTTTTCCCGGTATCGTCACCGACGGCGAGCGTGTCGTGGATTCCGACACCATTCTCAACCTCAAATCCTTCCCCAAACGACTGGTCATCGTGGGTGCCGGTGTCATCGGTTGCGAATATGCCACCATTTTCTCCAACTTCGGGCAAACCCAGGTCTATCTCGTGGATTACGCCGAGCGCATCATCCCCTATGAAGACGACGATGTCAGCGATTTCATCAGCAGCAATCTCGTCAAAAACGGGGTACGCATCCTGCATTCGGCCATATTGCGCGATATCCGTCATTTTGACGACTACCTGCAGGTGATCCTCGACTACGACGACGGGCATTCGGAAATCCTGGAAGTCGATGCCGCGCTCATTTCCATCGGGCGCAAAGCCAACTTCGATTGCCTGAAACTTGAAAATGCCGGGATTGCCCTGGATCCCGATGGCTACCTGGCCACCACCGAAAACTGCCAGGTCAAGGAACACATCTATGCCGCCGGCGACGTCACCCATCGACCGGCCCTGGTCAACCTGGCTGAAATGGAAGGCCGTTTCGCCGTCAAACACATGTATGAAACCAATCGCTGGCCGCTCAATTACCGCAACATGTCCACCGTCATGTTTTTCAAACCGGCCGTGGCCGCTGTGGGCCTCAACGAAAAAGCCTGTCAGAAGCAAAAACGGCCCTACCGCGTGGCCTATTATGCCAATGCCTTGCTGTCGCGCGCCATTGCCATGCGGTCAACCGAGGGGTTTTTAAAAATCATCGTCAGCGACGACAACGAGCAGAAGGTGGTCGGTATGCGGGCGGCCGGACCCCAGGCTTCCAACACGATCATGTCTATCGCCTTTCTGATGGATCAGGACAAGGGCATCCGTGATGCGTTAAAATCGGTTCATCCGCACCCGACGATGTCGGAAGGTATCCAGGACTGCCTGCGGGTGCTGCTGAATAAATCCGTATACAAACCCCACGCGTTTCCCAATCATATTAAAATCCGAAGATGGCATCCGGATAAGGGATATGTCACCTGACACCCGCAGCGGGCACCCCCGACAGGCCCTGTCGGGGGCCATCGGTCATGCCGGCTGCGTTGCAGCCTGACACAGGACTCTGTGGGAAAGGGTCAGGACAAAGGGCTCTGGTGTTGCGGTTGTTCGTCGGTCGGCAGGCTGGGAAGCCCGTTCAGGGAATGACCAATTCGGAAATACTGCGCTCAATATTTTTTTGCTGGCGATCCAGGCGCGCGCGCCACGTCGGTTGATCTTGCAGATACAACTCGGCCTGGTCGTGAAAGGCCCGTGCCTGCGTACCGTTGTTCTTCTGCAGCCAGGATTCCGCCAGATAGTAATATCCGGGGCCGTAGTGCGGCGATTGGGACAAAGCCTGTTCGAAAAGGCGTATCGCTTTATCCTCCTGGCCCGCCTCCAGAAGTTTACGTCCCTGATCGGTCAATGCGGCCGCCACCTGCTCCCGGTGGTGTAGCTCATCTTGGACCGCTTCCGGCCGCTGAGGCGGCGGGACCGGCGCGCGCACGCCGGACGGCGGCGGTTTCATGGCCGGAGGGGGCGCGATAATCGCCGGTCGGCAGGCGAAAAGAAGCATCACAGCGACAACGACCCCGCACCATCTCCATTCAGTTAGCATCGATAGCCCCTTTAAATTTTTGCATCAGCCGCTGGAAGACGGAATCCGGATGAGCAAACAACGCCGAATCTTCCGGCACATTTTCGGATAGGAACCACTCCGCCATGGTTTCCCCGCACCCCGCTGTAAGATCGGGGAAGCCGTCCCGGCTGCAGATGATACGCTCCTCGACGCCGGGGGGTACCGCAAAATCGCCACCCGTAATTTGATGAGGAATGGCGCGGGCCAGTTCCGCCCAGATGGGCAACGCCGCCCCGGCGCCCGAAGCATGGATGGATGCGCCGCTGTCATAACCCACCCATACCAGGATAAGAATGTCCGGGGTATACCCCACAAACCAGGCATCCCGGGAATTATTGGTCGTGCCGGTTTTCCCGGCGACCGGGAAATAAATCCCCCAGTCCGCCAACCCCCGCGCCGTGCCCTGCAACACCGCACTGCGCAGCAGCGAGGTCATCAAAAAGGCGCGCTCCGGTGGGATGATACGACGGGCCCGCATATGGCGCCGTTCCAGCGGCTGGCCGTCCTCGTCATAGACATCCAGCAGCCCGATGGGGTTGGGCAGCAGACCGGCGGCGGGGAAAACGCAATACGCCCGCGCCAGTTCGATGGGGGCAACGTCCACGGCCCCCAGCGCCAGGGAAGGATAGTGTTCCAACGGTGTGGAGAACTCAAATTGCTGTGCCGTCCGGACAACGGTTTCCATACCCACTTTCATGGCCAGATCCACGGTGGCCCGATTGACGGACCGGGCCAGGGCTTCGCGCAGGCTGATCACGGGGGTTTCCAAAACACTGGAGTTTCGCGGCTGCCAGGGCTTGCCGTCCACCTCATAGGTGCGCTCCTGATTGGAGAGGGCCGAAATCGGGGTATACGTATCCAGGGCGGCCAGATAGGTAAACACCTTAAAGGTGCTTCCCGCCTGACGCCGCGCCTGAACGATCCGGTTGAATTGGCTGAGGCGGTAATCCCGGCCTCCGACCATGGCCAGGACCGCTCCGGTTTGGGGTTTCATGACGACAACCGCCCCCTGAAGACGCTCAGGGGTGGATGCCGGCGCTGCTGTATCGGGCAACTTGGCTTCAATCCGTTCCAGACCATTGGCCAGGGCGGTTTCGGCGGCTTCCTGGACCTGCGTGTCGAGCGTGGTGTAAATCGAGAGCCCCAGGGAAGCCAGATCCTCAGGGGCGTATAGATCGCCCATTTGACGCGAAAGATAATCGACGAAATACGACGCGGCACTTTCATGCGCCGTAAACCCTGCCGGTTGGACCGCGGCCAGACGCGCGACCGCATATTCTTCCGATGTGATCCGGCCTTGGCTGTGCATGGCGTGCAAAACCTCATCGCGCCGCTGGCGACAACGGTCGCATCGGCATAAGGCGAATACGTATTGGGGCTTTTGATCAGGCCCGCCAGGGTGGCCGCTTCGGCAATGGTGAGTTCTGCAGCCGGTTTGCCGAAAGTAAAACCGGCTCGCTTCGCCGATACCATTGATGGACACCGATCCATTCTGCCCGAGATAGATCTCGTTGAGATACATTTCGAAAATGGTGGACTTGTCATAGCGTCCCTCGATCACCAGCGCCAGAACCATCTCTTTCCACTTCCGCACCAGGGTGCGTTCGGAGGTAAGAAAAAAATTCTTGGCCAGTTGCTGGGTAATCGTGGATCCTCCCTGGCGGATGCCGCCGGAACGCAGGTTGGCGAGCAACGCGCGCCCGATGCCCCGCCAGTCGAGGCCAAAGTGTTCGAAAAAACGACTGTCTTCCGCAACCAGGACCGCATCCGTCAACCACTTCGGAATTTGATCGATCGCGATCAATTCGCGTTTTTCGCGCTCCGGGCCAAAGAAAAAACCCAGTTTTTCGGGTTCCAGGGTTACGAGTGCCAGGGGCGGGCCCGGCGGTATCCGTTCCAGCCGGGACAGGGTCTGCCGATCGAATTTCATGCGGACGGCAAAGCCTTCCCGGCGATCGTCCGGCAGATGCAAATCATGCAGAAACAGTTCGATGACGGCACCGGTCGCCCGCATGTCACCTTTATGGCGGGGCACATGATTGACGGGGCGATAACCCAGACGATGGAGTTTTCGCAAAAAAAGGGGCCGGTTGATCCGCATGCCGGGATAAAGCAGGCTGGCATCGGAGAATATCTGCGAAGGGATGCTCCAGCGGCGACCGGAAAAGCGCTGCTCGACGTCATGGTAAAGGCGCCATCCATAGACACCCGATACCACGCCGCCGATGACCATTAGCGCCAGCAGTCCCACAAAAGCCGATTGATATTTACGAAGATTCATCATCATGGTGCGCATCGATGCAAAATGACATGGCCAAAAAATACAGACTATCTCCCGGGATCAATAAAAGCAACCGGCCGCGGAGGTTGACAATCTCGCCCCGGCCGGCTTATGGCATGCCTATCACTTTCCCGATCGGCCAGGCCTGCCCTTTGTCGGAGGACTTGGCAGGGCAGGTGGTCAGATCACTTGATTGCATCAAGCCCGACGCCTGATAGCTTCTCAAGCGCGAAACCCCGCACCCGCCCATTTGCACCCGGGCGAGCTGACGGGCACCACGGGAATGCCGCCACAGCCGCCAGGACAACGCCATGCAAGCCATCCAAAATCGAAAAGCCATCTGGGGTTGGGCGTTATATGACTGGGCCAATTCCGCCTTTGCCACCACGATAATGGCCGGCTTCTTCCCTCTGTTTTTCAAGCAGTTCTGGAGTATCGGGGCCGACGTCAACCTCAGCACGGCCCGCCTGGGATACGGGAATGCCATCGCCGGCCTCCTGGTGGCGGCCTGTGCCCCGATGCTGGGCGCCATGGCCGACAACGGCGGCACCCGCAAACGTTTTCTGGCCATATTTACGGCGCTCGGGGTGGCCGCCACGGCAACCCTCTTCTGGCTGCCAAAGGGGCAGTGGGCCGGGGCCATCCTGATTTACAGCCTGGGGCTGATCGGGTTCTCGGGCGGCATTGTCTTCTACGATGCCCTCCTTCCGATGGTGGCGCGACGGGAAGAACTGGACCGCATTTCGGCCCTGGGCTATGCCACCGGCTATCTCGGTGGCGGCGTTCTCTTTCTGGTCAATGTGATCATGCTGTTGAGACCCCATTGGTTTGGTCTGGCCGATCGCGCCAGCGCCGTGCAGTGGTCTTTTCTAACCGTTGCCATCTGGTGGGGCGGCTTCAGCCTGGTCACATTTTGCTGGGTGCCGGAACCCAGGGTGACGTCCTCGAAGGTATCCGGAAAAAAGATACGTCAGGCCTGGCGCCAGATCTTCACCACCCTGCGCCATGCCCGGGATCGTAAACCGGTTTTCTTCTTCCTGGTTGCCTACTGGTTTTACATCGACGGGGTGGACACCATTATCCGCATGGCGGTTGACTACGGCTTGTCGCTCGGCTTTGCAGATACGGATCTGATCACGGCCCTTCTTCTGGTGCAATTCGTGGGGTTTCCCGCCGCTCTCCTCTTTGGCCGCCTGGGGCAGCGCTGGGGTGCCAGACGCTGCCTTTTTATAGCCATCGGCATCTACATGTTGATTACGATGTGGGGAACCTTCATGCACCACCGCTGGGAATTTTTTGGCATCGCCCTGGCGGTGGGTCTGGTGCAGGGCGGGATCCAGGCGCTCAGCCGTTCCTACTTCGCCCGTCTCATTCCGGAAGGCCGCTCGGCGGAGTTTTTCGGGCTCTACAACATGATGGGCAAGTTCGCCGCCATCATCGGCCCGGCCCTGATGGGAACGGTGGGTTTGGCGGCCCGGCATATCCTCCTGCGTCGCTACCCTTCGCCGGAAGATACCCCGTGGATTGCGGACCTGGCCAGCCGCGTCAGCATCGCTTCGGTCCTGCTGCTTTTTGTGATCGGCGCCATCCTGCTTTATCGGGTTGAAGAAAACCCTTCCGCCTAAGAGACCTGTCCCTCCGGAGGGATCGGCAAACCATCCTTAATGTCAGCAATCTTCCGGCCGCGTCGAATTGCGATTGATCTGGATTATCTTTCCGATCCTATCTCGGTCGAACGCGTCGTAATCTTCTGGAGCGCCAGGGCCTGGTCGGAAAACAGCCAGTCGACCCCCCGGGCTACTTCACGGTACAGGCAGTTCCGGGAATTGACAAAGCCGGTGCCGATCTGGGCCCCACGGTGATGCATGGCCTCGATGTGCCGCTGCCTGATCAGCGCGTAGTGTCCGGCCATCCCGCCCCAGGCGTTGGCCTGCGCGGCGCGGTTCACCCGGCGGAGGTTGATCTGGGCGATGGGGACACAAGCGTGGGCAGGGGCAAAATTGAAGCCGCGCAGCAGATCCGGGTCCAGGCTGAGCAGGTGGTAATCCCGGCCGGGGGTAAGATGTTCGAAGTGGTGGGTTAGAATATCCCGCTGACGGGACACGTCGCAACAGCGTTCGGACTTGATCTCCACCATCAGGTGCAGCTGGCCGCCGAAACGGGCAATGACGGCGGCCAGGGTCGGTACCTGGGGCAGTAAGCGCTGCAGCGCCGCCAGATCCATATCGGCGATCGGACGCGGGACACCGAACACGCGCCGTCCGTCCGGGTCATGGGAAACGACCGGCACCCCATCTCGCGTCCAGCGGACATCCAATTCAATCCCCCAGCCACCGGCTTCCTGAAACAGCTCAAAGGCTGCCATGGTGTTTTCAAAGACCAGGCGGTTGTCATACACTCCCCGGTGGGCCACGATCCGCGCGGCCGCCAAACGCCGTGCCGACACGCGGCGCGGTCGACGGCGGGCGATCCACTGATCCGCCCGCTTGAGAAGCCATTGTTCCAGCAGGGCCTGTGCACGCATCGCATGACATCTCTGAAAAGGGTTGCCCGATTAGGCCATACGGTCAAACATTGACGGTTGCGTAAAATGTCCGATATCCGCGTTACGCGTATCCCTCGTCATTGCGGCGTAGCATATGTACGCCTCACGCCTCGGGATTCGCAAGCCTTGACCTCGAACATTTTACGCAACCGTCGGAAACATGACTTTTTGCAATCTAATCAAATATTCTGGAATTTCTTTTCCAGCATGATTTTGAGGATCGTGCGGTCGGTTTCCATCATGCCCTGGGTGCTGAGGGTACCGATATTCTGCATGGTCTGCTCCGGTGAATGGCCGATGATGCCGTCCGTCGCCAGGACGTTGACCCCCTGCAGGGCAAACAGAGCCGCCTGAACCGCGGCCCCGGCCGCCGTCGCCAGTTTGAGGGAGCAACCCGCTTTGGCGCCGTCGCAGATGACGCCGGCCAGATCTTCCGTCAGGTTGGTAATGGCACCGGCAATATGTTTCAGGTGACCGCCCAGAAGATAGGTTACGCCCGCGGTCGCACCGGCGCCGGCGGCGATCGAACAGCCGCAGACCGCCGACAGCCTGCCCGTGTGGGTCTTCACATAGGCTGTCAGGATGTGGCTGAGGGCGATGGCTTCCAGAAACACCTTATCCTGGCATTCCACATAATCTTTGACCGCCCGGATGGGCAGGATGGCCGTCAACCCATGGTTGCCGCTGCCCGCGGAACTCATGGCCGGCAGCTTGACCCCGGCCATGCGGGCATCCGCGGCGGCCGAAGCCAGTATGCGCGCGGCCATGATCATGTCCTTGCATAACATTTTCTGCCGCACCAGCCGTTCCAGGGTCATCCCCACATTCAGGCCCGGACCGAATTTGAGGCCATACGCCGCCAAGCGCATATTCTGATCAACGCCCTCTTGCAGAAACGTAAAATCATCATCGTCCAGGTCGTCGACCATCGCCAGCAGATCTTTGAGCGACAGCGTCTTGAGCCATGCTTCCAGATCGGCTCGCGAATGCCCCTGGGGGCCGTCTTCGGATGATACCAGCGGGTGATCCGACAATTCACGGCCATTCAACCGCAGGGCCACAATGTTGTCATGGCTATCCTGGATAATACATTCCGCCCGATCAGGGCCGCTGGTTACCGTGGTGTGGATATAAAGGCCCCGGTGGTCTTCCAGCAAATGCACATGGACGACGCCGTCACGAATAAGTTGTTGGGCGGCGGCCACGGCGCGGTCATCGACCGGATTGAGCACTTCCAAGCGCAGATCCGGATCACCGGCCACGGCCCCGATCGCGGCGGCGGTATCCAGGCCGAAGAGTCCGTCGGTGCCGGGAATGGACACGGCCAGCCCGTTTTTGTAGATATTGGGATCGACGGCCACATCGATACGGGTCAATTCACCCTCAAGCAGGGATGCCGCGGCGGCCGCCCCGAGCGCGATCGCGACCGGCTCGGTGCACCCCAGGGCCGGGGCAACTTCCATGGCGAGAACTTCTTTAATGGTAAACATAGCAATACCTTATCGACTTGGGTGGTACGACCCCAGCCGATTGTCCTGCCCTTGATGCGCCCTAATTGATGATAAGGACGGAGGTATCCTTCGCCAGTTGGAGTATCTTCTGGGAAATACTGCCCAGAAAAAAATCCCGTATGCCGCTCACACCATGTTTGCCGATGACAATCAAATCGTAGCCCTGGGACGCCTCCTGAATTATGTCCCGGGCAATGCCTTTCCGCTTCGGTTCCGCTTTGGTGGTAACATAGGCGGGATCCCAGCCAGCTTCACACAGGATTTTCTTGCCTTTAGCACAGGCCGCGTTGATCAGGCTGCGCTTTTTATCTTCCAGTTGGCAAAAACTCGACTGCTGGGACTTGAAAAGCGGTGTCAATTCCGGACTGTTCATGTCACACAGGCTGGCCGTATCGGAAAGAACACTGAAGAGTGTCACCGATGCGTGATTTTGGAAATTGGCCGCTACGTAGGTTACGGCACGCAATGCGTTTTCCGAGTCATCCAGCGCGATCAGAATCTTCTGGGCCATGGCTTCTCCCTCCCCGGCGGATGGTGTTCATGTTCGGGCCGGCCACATGATTGACAAGAAGCATCATGTGGCCCCGCCCCCTGCAATTGGCAAGGCGTCCTTTCGCCTGGAAGCGAAGAAGACGGCATTGGTATTCGATTCATCGCCAGAAGCGCGACGGACGGGCGCACATCCTCCCTGGCGATGGCCCCCGGTCGATGGAACAGCCGGCCGGGGGTTAATTCACTAATTCTTTTCCCTGGCAACCGATGGATGCCGGGAATAACAATTACCCCGGCATCCGGAACAAGATCGCTGGACTATGAAAAATGGCGATCAGCCCGACTATTCCGCGCTCGCGGAAACCCCTTTGCTGAAATCCACCGGTACGGTGGCCGCCCGTTGGGCCAGTTCACGATCCAGCATCATCAAGCCTTGGGGATTCCCGTCGATCAATTTGAGTTGGTCAATGATGTCGTTGTCGTTTTCCTCTTCTTCGACCTGTTCGGTAACATACCACTGGAGAAAGATGCGGGTCGCATGGTCTTTTTCGCCGATGGCGATTTCCATGAGATCATTGATGGAGCGGGTCACCATCTGTTCGTGCGCCAGGGTTTTGGTAAGCATATCCAGCGGGCCTTCGAAAGACGCCGGCGGCTCATCGATGGTTTTCAGAGCGACATCGCCTGACTGACTGTGAATGTATTCATAAATCTTCATGGCGTGAAACATTTCCTCATGGTACTGCACCATGAACCAGTTGGCGAACCCCTTCAGCCCGATGGAATTGCTGTAGGAGGACATGGCCATGTACAGATAGGCGGAGTACATTTCTTTCGTCACCTGCGCGTTCAGGGCCGCATTCATTTTCTTGCTGATCATCTATTTTCTCCTTTTCCAATTCAATGATTGAACCTCCAATAACCCTATTCTTTCCAACCATAATGTGCATCGCAGGGCGGTAAGTCAAATCGCCTATCGTCGTCCGGGAGTGATGCCGAAGTGTCGGGATCGAGACGTCAAATCAGAGGATAAGGGGTTCGGGGTGCAGCCGGATGTCGAAGACTTTTTCAACGGAAGCTTGCACGGCTTCGGCCAGGTCCAGGATATCTCGGCCGGTGGCGCCGCCGTAATTGACCAGAACCAGGGCCTGTCGGGGATAGACGCCGCAGGCACCCACGCGCCGGCCCTTCCAGCCGCAATTTTCAATCATCCAGCCGGCCGCTATTTTAACGCGTTCATCGTCAACCGGGTAAGCCGGCAGTTCTGGAAAACGCTCCGTCAACTCGCGGTAGCGCGTGCGGGAGATGATGGGGTTCTTGAAGAAGCTGCCGGCGTTGGCAATCTCTTCCGGGTCCGGCAGCTTGCTCCGGCGAATGTCACAGATCATATCACTGAGTTCCTGAGGCGTAACGACGGGTTCTTTTCGACCGGCCAGAGCCCGCTGGACATCGGCATAGGAAGTGACCAGTTGGGCTTGCTTATGCAAGCGAAAGGTGACGGCCGTGATAAAGAATCGATTTCGATAGCGATCTTTGAAAATGCTGTTGCGATAGGCAAAATCACAGGCACTGGCCTCGAAACGACAGGCCGCGCCGCTCTGCATATCAATCGCCTCGACCGCCTCGACCCGGTCACCGACCTCGACCCCGTAGGCCCCGATATTCTGGACCGGTGCCGCACCGACGGTACCCGGAATAAGCGATAGATTTTCCAGGCCGTAAAACCGATGCTGCAGGCACCACTGCACAAAAGCATGCCAATCCTCCCCCCCTCCGGCCCGCACCCGGACGTCATCGGCATCCTGTCCGAGCACCGCCAGTCCCTTGATGTCGTTTTTCAGAACGAGGCCTTCGAAATCCCGGGTGAAAAGGATATTGCTGCCCCCGCCTAAAACAAGATAGGACAAGTCATCGCGCACTTCGTCAATGGCCGCAAGCAGGCTGTCCGGCGTCGTGACCGAAAGGAAATAGCGGGCCTTGGCGGCGACCCCCAATGTGTTATAGGGCTTCAGCGATTTATTTTCCTGGATGGGCATAACCACTCCGCACCGGTGGATAAGCGATTTTGATTGAACAGGATTCTTCAAGCCGCTCTGAAGATGAACAACCTGTTTTTTTAGTACCAGCAAAGCGGGTTTTTGTCAGGCCTCCATTTCCTCGCGGCATCTGGCAATCCATTCCCGGGTTTGCGGTGTTTGATCCATCTGCTGCAGCCCTTGGAGGGCCTCGCGGTAGGCTCCCTGGTTCATATGATTGACGGCCATGCACATCTGCAAAGTCGCATCCCCTGGATAGAGGTTTAACCCCCTGACCCAGCATTTCGGAAGCCGCCGCAAAATCGCCGCGCTGCTGGTAGAGCATCCCCAACCCCAGAAAAGCACGTGCGTCGGAGTGATAACGCAGGGCGCGACGATAGAGTTTTTCAGCCGTTTCCTGCTTGTCCGGAATGGCGTCGATACGGGCAAAATCACCCTGGTGAAACGTCATGGCGAGCCGGGAAAGAAAATCGGCATGCAGCGGATAAAAATCAGGATCGTCCACCAGGTCGATATCCGCGGCAAAGGTCGGCAACATGCGGTGAAAACCGTCGCGCAGAATGCGGCCATGGGCGCGGACGGTCTCACCATCCATCGTCGCGTCGGTCTCAAAATAGAGAATGTCCTCTATCGGTGCCAGCCAGATGTCATCGGTCTGGCCAGTGCGCTCCCGATAGGCCTCGTACAGTCGGGTGCCCGGAAAAATCGCCAGAATATAAAAGATCGCACCCAGCGGCTTGATTTCGCGGATGAGATCCAGGTTTTCCTGCATGGTTGCATGGCTATCGCCGGGACACCCGTAGATAAAATAGGCCCGTGGCAGGATGCCGTAGCGGCGCGTGGCTGCGAAGGCCGCCTTGACATCATGCAGGTCGATCCGTTTATCCAGGGCGCGACGGACATCGCGGTTGGCGCTTTCGATCCCGTAACTGATCTGAATGCACCCCGCCTTGCGCATCCAGCTCAGAATCTCTTCATCCACGGTGTCCACGCGTGAAATCGCCGCCCAGTGAATATCGAGTTGGCGGGCGATGATTTCACGGCAAACCGCAATCACCGTTTTTTTGCGCAAGGTGAAAGTATCGTCGGAAAAATAAAAAAAGGATACCCCGCGGGAAACCAAACGTTGGATCTGGCCGACAAAATACCCGGGAGAGTGAAACCGGATCTGGCGGCCCCAGAATCCGGGCGAGCCGCAGAAACGGCAGTTGGCCGGACACCCGCGCGTCAATGCGAGGTGCGGATAGGTGAAATATTGCGTGGGATCCGGCAACTGGTCCAGATCCTCTATAAAAGGCTCGCAGGCGGTCCTTTGCGGTCGCCCATCCTTTCGGAAAGCGATGCCGCCCAGCCGGCCCACATCACCGCCGGCCTTTCTTTCGATACACCGCACCAGGTCGAGAAAAACGCGTTCGCCCTCGCCGATAACGACATAATCGATTGCGGCAAAATGCGTTAATAAATGTTCCCAGAGATAGCTGGCCCCGACACCGCCGAACACGGTGACAATCTTGGCATTCAGCGCCTTTACCCGACGCGCAATGTCGATGCCCCCCCAACGGTTGGCATTCAGGATCGAAAACCCGATCACATCCGGCCGGAACTGTTCAATCAATCCCATCTCCCGTTCCGGCGATCGTCCGCCCTCATTGAGATTGAGCAGAGCGACCGTATACCCGTCATTTTTCAGCACGGCCCCAACATGGTACAGGCCGATCGGCATGGATCGGATATCCTCTTCATGGATACGCGCTTCCAGGAATGGTGGGTTAACCAGGAGAATACGCCAGGGCCGCTTGCTCATTCAGAGTGCCTCATTATGGACCGGACCGGGATCAATCACAGCGTTGCCGATCTTTGTAAAAGATCATATAAAATTAGATATATAAATCATTATTTTATTCATGCGCCTCACGCGATCGGCCGTCTTCAGACCACTTCCAAGGAAACTAACATACCACCCCCTGGCGAAAGCGCAAACCCGTCGGCCCATTCAAGATGCCCACGACTGTTTCGCCATTAAAATTCTAATATATACAATTTTTACAGAATTATATTCTTGACATGTTTAATATTTATGCATATTAGTCCGAAATTACGAAGGAATTAAGAATGATCGACGATATCGGGTATAAAATTTTAAAAATTCTGCAACGCAAAGCCCGTATCCCCAATGTCGAGGTGGCGCGGCAGGTCAACATGGCCCCTTCCGCGGTTCTGGAACGCATCCGCAAACTGGAGAGCCAGGGCTACATCGATGGCTATGAAGTTCGGCTGAACCCCCAGCGTTTCAAGCGGGCAATGGTGGCATTCGTGTTCGTAGAAACAAGGGATCCTTCCCGAAGAGCCCCAGTGGCGGAAGCCCTGTCACGGATTCCGGCCATCCAGGAAATCCATTTTATTGCCGGACCGGACCGGTTTTTGGTCAAACTGCGCGTGGCCGGATCGGAAGAACTGAACCATCTCCTGCAGGAAGATTTCGGCCGCATCGAAGGTATCGACAGCACCTGCACCCACATTGTGCTCTCCACCATCAAGGAAACCGCCAAAATCCCGATCGGCGGCAGCGACTAAACCATGTTCTGCATTCCTACGAGTGTGAATCTATTTTACCAACCACCCGTCCGCGATGCGGCCCGGAAAGAGATTCTAATCGTGAACAGGACGAGATTGGGCCGGCCGACAAATTGGCCTGCAAACGCAACCGGCCCTATTCGATGACTTTTACAGAAAGGTGTAACCCGCATGCCCATGTCTTCTGCCTTTCAGCGCCGGTTGTATCCGGTTCTGAATCAAATTAGCGACCATTTCCAAACACCTTTTCACATATATGACGAAACGGGTATCCGGGAAACCGGCCGCATGCTTTTAGAGGCCTTTAGATCTCTCCAGCCGTTTCGCGAATACTACGCCGTCAAAGCACTGCCCAACCTGCGGGTACTGGAAATCATGCACGACATGGGGTTCGGGTTCGACTGCAGTTCCATCCCCGAACTGGTCCTGTCCCGGATGGCCGGCGGACGTGGCGAAGACCTCATGTTTACTTCCAACAACACCACGCCGGAAGAGTTTGCATCCGCCCAGGCGGAAGGCGGCAGCATCATCAACCTGGACGATATCTCTCTGGTGGACAAGGTCTCACCGTTTCCCGAACTTATCGTCTTCCGCTATAATCCCGGTCCCCGCCGCACCGGTAACGCCATTATCGGCAACCCGGTGGAGTCCAAGTACGGCGTCAGCCACGACCAGATTGTCCCGGCCTACCAGATGGCCCTCAAACAAGGCGCGCAACGTTTCGGACTCCACACCATGATCGCCTCCAACGAACTGGACTACCGCAACATCGTCGAAACCACCCGCATGATTCTGGATATCGCGGCCTGGGTCGGCCGCAGCACGGGTATTCAATTCGAATTCGTCAACATCGGGGGCGGCATCGGCATTCCCTACGAACCCGATCAAGCGGCCTTCAATCTGAAAGCCATGGCCGCCGACATCGCCAACCTTTTCCATACCTTTCAATCCGTCAACGGCTACCAACCCGGGCTGTCAATGGAATGCGGCCGCTATATGACCGGCCCCCACGGCGCGCTCGTCACCCGGGCCATCAACCACAAATCCATTTATCGGGAATACGTCGGCGTCGATGCCTGCATGTCGGCGCTGATGCGGCCTGCCATGTATGGCGCCTATCATCACATCACCGTGCCTGGACGCAACAACGGCAGCCCCACCCGGGTGGTGGATGTTGTCGGGGCGTTGTGCGAAAATAATGATAAATTTGCGGTTCAGCGCGCCCTACCGAATATTGCCGAAAACGATCTGCTGGTCATTCATGATACCGGCGCCCATGGTCACGCGATGGGCTTTAACTACAATGGCCGGCTTCAGCCGAAAGAACTCCTGCTGAAAACCGATGGCTCCGTGGAATTGATTCGCCGCGAACAGCGCCTGGATGACTACCTGGCCACCCAAACTTACGACCCGGACGTCATGCGACCGCAGCAATGATCGTTTCGGGCCGGAATGGGCTTGACAGATCTTGCCGTCGTCACTAAAACGACCTTCGCCCCCCGTTGTCAAACGACTAGCAGGGGGCGCGGGGCGCAAGGCCGCTCCTAGCAACGGCCGATACTCGATGCGACAGGCAAACAAATGCAAGCATATACGGTCAAAGCGGTTCTCTTCGATTTCGATGGCACCCTGACACAGCCCGGGGCCATCGACTTCCAGGCGGTGAAGCAATCCATCGGCTGCCCCTTGGATCAACCTGTTCTGGAATTTATCGGAAGCATCCGGGACCATGCCAGGCAGGCCGAGGCGCATGCCATTCTCCACGCGATGGAACTGGAAGCCGCGCGGCAGTCCCGCCCCAACGGCGGTGTCAACGATCTCTTTCGATTTCTGCGGGACCGTCGTCTGCCCTTCGGCATCCTCACCCGCAACAGCCTTGTATCGGTAACGACGGCCCTGAAACAATTTTCCCACTTGTCCATAGATGATTTCGATGTGGTCATCACCCGCGACGATCCGGTGCGACCCAAACCGCACCCCGACGGCGTTCTGCTGGCGGCCGAACGATTTAAGGTCGACCCGCGGACGATCCTTCTGGTGGGCGATTTTCATTTCGACATCGAAGCCGGCCGGCGCGCCGGCGCCCTCACGGTCTTGTTGGACGACGGCCGCACCGATCCGCATAACGAAATTGATTGCGACTTCCGGGCGGTATCGTTAGCGGGAATCAAAAAAATCGTACGCTACGGCCTGCCCCTCCCCAACGGGAAATTCCCCAACGATCTGCTGGATGAATTTTTCGGGCATCTGCACCATGACGACAAGCGTTTCCTGATCAAGCCAGGCATTGGGGAAGATACTGCCGCCATTGACATATCAAACCAAGACACCCTGGTCGTCACGTCCGACCCCATCACCTTTACGACCGATCAGATCGGCTATTATGCCGTATTGATCAATGCCAATGACATTGCCACCTCCGGCGCCAGGCCCCAATGGCTGATGACGACCCTGTTGTTCCCCCCCGGGGCGACGCCTTCCGCTATTTTTCAGGTCATGACCGATATCAACGCGGCCTGCGGCCAATGGGGCATTACCCTTTGCGGTGGCCACACCGAAATAACCGATGCGGTCCACCGCCCCGTTGTGGTGGGGACGTTGGGTGCGGCCATGGACCGCCGGGACCTTATCGACAAGCGCAACGTTCGAGCGGGGGATTGCATTCTTTTGACCAAGGGGGTGGCCGTCGAGGGAACGGCCATCATCGCCAATGCGTTTGCCGACCGCCTGCTTTCCCTGGGCATGACATCCGAGGCGCTTGATGAAAGCCGGCGTCTGGTCAATCAGATCAGCATTTTACCGGAAGCGGCGGTCGCAAGGCGCACGGAGGGTGTGACCGCCATGCATGATGTCACGGAAGGCGGGGTTGCCACGGCGATTACCGAATTAAGCTGCGCCGGCGGTCATCAACTTGACATCCACCTTGATCGCATCCCCATTCTGCCCCAGGCGGCAAGCGTCTGCCGGCTGCTGGACATTCAGCCTCTGGGATTGATCGGCTCCGGCAGCCTGTTGATTGTCTGCCGACCCCAGGCCGTCGACATCTTGATGCGGGCTCTTGGCGAAAATGGTATTGCCGTGGCGTGTATCGGGGAAGTTAAAGCGCCCGGCCGGGGTGTCCAGGCCCATCGAAACAATGCGCGCGTTACCTGGCCGGAATTTGAAGTGGATGAAATTACGCGTCTATTTCAAACGTAGAGGAAGGGTAAACCGAAGGGGCGCGTGAATTTTCCGTGGCCATCAGCTTTCCTTGATCAAACCTCGATAAAAAATCTCGAAAGCCACTTCCAGGGTTTTCTTGAGATAGTCCTTCTGGTCATCAATAATTTTTTTGCTGGCTTCCCAGAGAACGACACCGGAAAAAAGAGACCAGAAAATATCTGCCAGCGCCACCGGGTGCCGATCGATAAACTTGCCGGCTTTGATCCCCTGCGCAAATATTTTGGCAATCGCCCCTATGGATTTCTGGGAAAGGGTCTTGATTTCCGACATGAGTTCCGGAGAAAGATTTTTCAGGGTCTCACTGGATTGCAGATGAAACATGTTGATGATAATGAGCGGGTCGAATTCATAAACATCGAACATGGCGTTCATCAGGGATTTAACTTTTTCCTCGGGGCCGGGGACATCTTCGGTATCCACGTGCTCGACCCGAATCAGCAGGTACTGCAGGATCCGCAGGGACAGGGAAGCATAAAGCTCCTCCTTGTTTTTGAAATATAAATAGAGGGTTCCCGGGCTCAATTCAGCCTCGTGGGCAATGTCCTCCATCGTCGCCTTGTTGAAGCCCTTTTCAGAAAAAACGCGCTTGGCAGCGACCATAATCTGTTGCCGGCGGCGCTCTTTCTCCCGCTCCTTGCGCTCCTGAATTCCCATGACACACTATCTCCTGAATGTTATTTTTTTTTTGATGTCCACTAAATATTTTAAATGAGGCCCTTGGTCAAGCAAAAAACTATACGGCCTCCATCTCGATAGCGCCATCGGGAGTGATCATTCGAGGATTTCTTACGGTATGATTCAAAGAATGGTCAGACGCGCAGGCCGTGAAGGGAAGTCAGCATGCCACACCCTCGAAACCAACGTTTCGGTCAAATGCGGTATACGGAGGTGACCGGACCGATCTGGCAAAACGATCAACCGCAGCACACCGGTGCCACGACACCTCGAAGGACAACGATCGGGAAATCGCGACTAAACAATTCGCAACAGAATATTCCGATGATCCGGCGGCATGACCTCGCCCATCCGACAGGCGTGACTCACGCCCGCCGCCCGCAAGGCGTCCACAAGGTCATCGGCCTCTTCCCGGGCAACCGCCGCCAGGAGCCCGCCGCTGGTCTGGGGATCATAGATAATTTCACGCTGCCAGGCCGGCCAGTCGCCTTCCATTTGCAGATAATCCTGCACCATGCGCCGGTTGTGGGGATTGACCCCCGTAGTAACACCCCGGCGATACATTTCAAGGGCCTCGTTCATCACCGGCAGGCGATCCATGTTGAACGTGAGCATCACACCGGAGGCGCGGGCCACTTCATAACCGTGGCCTGCCAGACCGAAGCCGGTAACATCCGTAACCGCGTGAATTGCAAAGCGCTGCATGGTTTCGCACGCCACGCGATTTAAGGTCGTGAGGTGGGCAATGCATTCGGCCAGGGCTTCGTCCGACACCCATTTCTTGATATTGGCATTAAAGAGAACGCCGCTGCCGATCGGTTTGGTCAGCACCAGGACATCCCCGGGCCGCGCCCCGGCGTTGGTCCACAGCCTATCCGGGTGCACGATACCATTGACGGCCAGGCCGAATTTGGGCTCATCGTCTTCGATCGAGTGTCCGCCGACCAGCACCGCCCCGGCCTCGGTAATTTTATCCAGGGCGCCGGCCACGATCCGGTGCAGTATCTCGGGGGCCAGTTTACCGGAAGGGAAGGCCACCAGGTTCAAACAGGTGACCGGGCGCCCCCCCATGGCATAGACGTCACTGATGGCGTTGGCCGCGGCAATCTGGCCGTAAATGAAAGGGTCATTGACCGGCGGGGTGATAAAATCGGCCGTGCACACCAGTGCCATGTCGTCCGTGAGCCGGTATACACCCGCATCGTCGCTGGTGTTAAATCCCACCAACAGATTGGGGTCCGAAACCTGCGGTAATTGCCTGAGAAGATCGCCGAGCCCGACCGGGTCGATTTTGGCCGCTCAGCCGCACGTCTTGGAAAGACTCATCAATGTATGTTTCTGAAACAGCTTGAACGCCACGCCACCACCTTTGAATTGAAAGGTCAACAGATTCGCTAAGATCGTCGCGCCCCAGGCTTGAACCGCAAGCGGCCTGGCCGGAAAAAGGCTATCGCCCGAAAACGCCGATTATTTTTTTAACCTCGGCCGTCACGCGGCGGTCTTTTTGCTGCAGATACCCCCAGTCCGCACTTTCCAACAATTCCGGTTTGTGGTCAAGCACAATGGCGCCGGCCATGCGCGCGGCCTGGCCGGTCATGCGTGCACAGTGTCGGAAATGGTGATCCGAGCCGTAGACCAGCGATTTGGTCAGAACACGGCAGCAGGTGGCCTTGAAGGCCGTTTTAAACTGGTCGTGCAATTCGCCGACCGCCTTTCGAACGGCGGTTCCGTTGCCATACCCGGGACCGTTACGCCCGACAAACAACCCTAACGCCAGGGCCCCACCATTCAAAGCGCCGCACAGGCAGCCCCGCCGGCCCAACCCTTCCGGCAGGGCGGATGCCAAACGCACGGCCAATTCCGGGGACAAATCGCCACCCAGCCCCTGGTTCAGCACTACCATCACCGCTTCGGCGCATTGCAGCTGCCGGGTCAAAAACAGATTTTCAGCGCGGGCCTCAATACAATCAAGCAGTTGAACTATTTTTGATTCAGCATCCATGATTTTCGTGTCCGATATCACCCCATACCAAAGGTCGATCAAGAAGCAGGTCCAAGCGCTATCGCGACCGCATTATCGCCGCAGTGGTCGCCATGGCCATGTCCAGCCATCCTCCCATCGGGGTGTATAATAAGGATAAGCTATCCTGTGTATCTCCGTTCGCTGAAAAGAAACCTTTTATTCGCTTTTTTCGACCGGGTATCCGGCACCTCGCCAAGCATAGATGCCACCGCTGTATCGATAGACACTCTTGTAACCCAGTTCCCGGGCCCAGACCGCCCCGTTGTGGCTGCGGGTACATTTTACGAAACCGCAATAGACCACGATGGTTTTGTCCTTGTCCGGTCCCAACAGGGCCGCGTAGTCGTCTAATGATTTACCGTCGGTTTCCTTGGCATCCCAGGTCTCCATGTCCGGAATGGGAAAAAGGAACTGCACGGCGCCGGGCACGTGCTGTTTTTTGTAACTGTCGTCAAAAGGCATCGTGTCAACGATGACCATTGCTTTCCCGCTGTCAATCCAGTTTTTGAGTTCGGCGGTGGTCACGACGTCGTAATCTCCCCGTTGAATCTCCCGAACCAGTTTGACGGCCGCGCTTTCCTGGTCCACTTCCGCTTCGAATTTATCCTTGGCGATCACCGTCCCAAGGCCACCCCCGACGATCCCGATCACGACCACCAGACTGAACAACGAACGCTTAAACCAGGTCATACGTTTCCTCCTTTAATAGTGAATCTTGACAGATGAACCTCGGCCGGCGCGATACGAAAACGCTTTCGCCACCCATACAGCAGCAAAACGCCACCCGCGAGAACGAAATCCCGATAAAGGGCCGGGCGGATGCTGGCATAGGCTTTCCCCTCCGGGTCCTGCGGGCCGAAACAACCGCAATCCACATCCAGGCCCATCCACAGGCCATACCCCAGAACCAGGATAAAAATCGCCAGCAGGACGGCAATCACCATCAGACTGCCGCGCAAATCGAAAAGCAGGCCGATGGCGGCCACGACCTCGAGGGCCGGCAAAACAATCGCCGTCGGCATCAATAGCGCATCCGGGATCAGACCATAGGCCTCGATAAGGATGGCAAAGGAATAGGGATCCGCCAGCTTGATGGCGCCCGCATAAAGAAAAACCAAGGCCAGTCCCCACCGGAGGCCTCGGTATATCCAGACACCCTGAACATCACGATCCGTCGTCCCTGCCAATGCTGTCATGACCCCGTTACCATGTGCTGCAAACAGATAGTGAAAAGCGTATTCAACGCAATTGCAGTCAGTTATATAGTAAAATGATGGCGATGATACCAATTGTTAATACGGATATCAGCGTGTTCCATGGAAAGGTTTTTTCAATAGATCGGCGTTTAGAATATGATGCGGTGGCGATACCGGGACATCAGGGACGCTTGACAAGAGAAACATTTACGAATGAAAGTGATTTTAGTATGGTGCCTGACAGGCGGGGCCAGGACAACCCCCGTCGATCGCCACCGCAAGGGGGATGGCGGCCCTTAACCTTAACAATACCGAAAGGACAAACCCCATGGGATCAAAAGACAGCCTTCTCACCACCAAGGAGTTTGCATCGCGATCCGGTATGACCGTTGCGCAAGTCACCAAACTGATCCGTGACAACAAGATCAGCGCCAAAAAACAGTCCGGCCGCTGGATGATCCCCGCCAGCGCCTTAAAATCCGGTGGTGCCCCGCCGCCTCCGGCCAAGGCCAAGGTCAAACCGTCCGCCCAGGCCGCCCGCACCGCTCCGGCCTATTCCATATCCGAGTTCAGCGACATGACCTATCTAACCGAAGCCGGTGTGATCCGATGGTTGAAAGAAGGGCGGCTGCAGGGCAATCAAACGCCCGGGGGGGAATGGCAAGTCGATGCCGCGAGCCTTGAACGACCCCATGTCAAGCACCTCCTGCGCCGTTAACCATGACCGCTGAAGCGCAGCCGGCGACCATGAACCCGGAAACCCTCATCGACTATCTGCAGCCCCGCGCGGTGGAAAGGTTTCTGCGCTATGTGGCACTGGACTCCAGCGCCGATCCGGAATCCGGCCGGCACCCGTCCTCCCAGGGCCAGCTGGAATTGGGCGCCTTGCTGGCCGACGAGCTGCGACATCTGGGGGTTAAAGACGTCGAACACGACGACCACGGCTATGTCTATGCCGTCCTGCCCTGCAGGCAATCCAGGTCGCCCCTGTCGCTGACCTTCTGCGCCCATCTGGACACCTCGCCATCGGTCTCCGGCAAGGATGTCCATCCCGTGGTCCACGAGAATTATGACGGTGGCCCGATCCACTTTCAAGACGACCCGGATCTATTGCTCACACCGGCCGAGTCGCCCGCGCTGCTGAAATTCACCGGTACCGACATCATCACCGCCGCGGGGAAAACGCTGCTGGGGGCCGATGACAAAGCCGGATTGGCGGCCATCATGACCGCCGTGGAGGCGCTCATGCATTTCCCGGACTGGCCGCATCCGGAATTGCGCATCGTATTCACCCCGGATGAAGAAATCGGCCAGGGAACCGTCAATATCCGCCGCGCCAAACTCGGTGACGTGGGCTACACCGTCGACGGCGGAGAGATGGGGGAATTTGAAACAGAATGTTTTCATGCCCTCAAAGCCGTCCTGACATTTCACGGCATGAATGTGCATCCGGGCTACGCCAAACACCGGATGGTGAATGCCGGCGCTCTCGCGGCCCGCTTCGCAGCGGGTCTGCCGGCGGCGGAAACCCCCGAACACACCGAAGATCGGGAAGGCTTCTTTCACATCTCGGCGATATCCGGCAACGAGAGCCGGGCCACTATCGAACTGATTCTGCGTGACTTCGATGCCGATCGCAACCGCCGCCGGGAGGACCTGCTGCGGCAGATGCGCGCCAGTTTCGAAACGGCCTATCCCGGTCTGACCATCGAAGTGCAGGTCACCGAACAATACCGCAACATGAAAGAAATTCTGGACCACTACCCCGCGGTCGTCCACAAAGGCCGGGCGGCCATCCGGGCGGCCGACGTGGCGGTCATCAGCAGGGCCATTCGAGGCGGCACCGATGGCGCGCAACTCTGTTTTCTGGGCCTGCCGACACCCAATCTGTTCGCCGGCGGCCTGCTTTTCCACAGCCGCAAGGAGTGGCTGCCCGTAACAGCCCTGGCCAAAAGCACCCAGGTTATCATGGAGTTATGCCGCCTCTGGGCCGAGGATGCGGACACGGTCATGACATCGCCGCAGGCGGTCTGATCCCATGGCCTCCTCCACCCTTTTGAATCTCTTCTGCAAGCCCCGCGCCCGACACCTGTCCCATGATACGCCGGATACGGCGTTCGCCTCCCCGGAAGCCGTCCAAATGGTCCGGCGCTTTCATCGCAGCATGCCGGCCTATCGCCCCACCCCGCTGGTGGCCCTTGATCAGCTGGCCCAAACGCTGGGTGTAAGCAATATCTGGGTCAAGGACGAATCCGAGCGGTTCGGGCTTAAAGCGTTCAAGGGGCTGGGGGCATCTTATGCCGTCTGCGCCACCCTGGCGGAGCACTTCGACATGCCCCCGCCGCTTAACTTTATCGATTTCAACCGACCGGACATCCGCCGTAATTTATCAGAATTTACCCTCATGTCGGCCTCCGACGGCAATCATGGCCTGGCCGTGGCCTGGATGGCCGGCCAACTCGGCTGCCGCAGCCGAATTCTCCTGCCCCACGGTACCGCGGCCTGTCGCCTGGCTGCCATTCAGGCGGCCGGGGGCGAGGCGGTGGTGGTTGACGGAAACTATGACGACGCCGTACGGCGGGCCGCCCGAGAAGCGGATGAGCGGGGGGGCCTCCTCATCCAGGATACGGCCTGGGAAGGGTATGAGACCATTCCGCGACGTATCATGCAGGGCTACCTGACCCTCTTTGACGAAGCGTTCGATCAGATGGGGGGAACCGGCCCCACGCATCTCTTCGTCCCGTGCGGCGTCGGTGCCCTCGCGGCGGCCCTCCAGGCCTACCTGGTCGAACGCTTTGCCGACCAGCGACCGACCCTGGTCGTTATCGAGGCCGCAGCGGCCGACTGCTATTACCGCTCCATGGCGGCCGGCGGCCGGATGATCGTTCCTGTCAAGGGGCATCTGGCAACCCGCATGGCCGGACTGGCCTGTGGCGAACCGACGCGCCCGGGCTGGGAAATCCTGCGCCATTACACGGATGCCTTTGCCAGTTGCCACGACCAAATAGCTGAAAAGGGCATACGGCGTCTGGCCTTCCCGCTGCCGCCGGATCCACCGATTGAATCCGGCGAATGCGGGGCGGTTCCCATGGGCTGCCTGTGCCACCTGATGCAGTCCGAGGCCGGACAGCGACTGGCAGGCCCGGCTTGGCCTGGGAGCGGAATCCCGCATCCTGCTTTTTTCCACCGAGGGTGCCACGGATCCCGCATCCTATCGACAGGCGATTCGCAGCTTACCCGACGATGCACCGGTCGGGGATTGACGCCATCGTGTCGACGATCCATGTTCAGAACAACGTAACCGACGAGACAACATTTTCGAACCCATGACCGAAAAAAGCCCCTCATCCCCGTTTGCGATCCGCAATGTACGACGCTTCATTGCGTTTCGGGTATGTTTCAATGCCCGTTTTTACTACCCGGTCTTTGCGGTGCTGTTTCTCGATTTTGGGCTGACCCTGGAGCAGTTCGCCCTGTTGAATGCGGCCTGGGCCGCCACCATCGTCCTGTTGGAGGTTCCCTCCGGCGCCCTGGCGGACATTATCGGCCGCCGCAACCTGCTGGTGCTTGCCAGTGTGTTGATGATCGCCGAACTGGTCTTGCTGTGCCTGGCCCCCCAGGATGGCGGCCAGCTGCTTTTCGCCATTTTTCTGGCCAACCGGGTCTTGAGCGGCATGGCCGAAGCGGCCGCCAGCGGCGCGGACGAAGCCATCGCCTACGATGCCTTGATACGTGACGGGCGTCCCGAGGACTGGGGACGGGTGCTTGAAAGGCAAATCCGCTATCAATCCATGGGATATGTCATCGCCATGAGTGTCGGAGCGGCCGTCTATGACCCTGAACTGCTCAACCGCTGCATGACCGGATTGGGGCTGGCCCTTCACTTCGACCCGGAAACCACCCTCCGCTTTCCACTGTACCTGACCCTGGCCATGGCCGTCGGGGCGTTGGTACAAACGTTGGGGATGGAAGACATCGCATTGGACAAGACTGCGGCCAAAAACGGACCGGACGATCACACCCGCACGATCACCCGGACCTTCGAAATGATATTTCGCGCCGGCCGATGGATCCTGCAAACCCCGATGGCACTCTGCGTTATCCTGGCCGGCCTGCTCTTTGACCACGTGATCCGGGTGGTGATCACGTTGAACAGCCAATACCTGCGAGCGATCCACTACCCGGAAGCATCCTTTGGCCTGATCGGTTCGGGGCTGGCCCTGATGGGGTTGTTTATCCCCAAGATCGCGGAATGGATGGACGCCCGCTTCCGACCCGCATCCAATTTCTTCGCCGTCGCCACGATGGCCGTCGTGGGGCTGACCGGTATCGCGTTCTTTTGGCCCTACTTCGGGCTCCTGCCCCTGGCAATGCTCTACCCCGTTATGATGTTTACGAACTTTTTCTCCAGCCGCTACCTGAACCAGATCACCGCTTCGGAGCAACGGGCCACGGTCTTGAGTTTCAAAGGGCTATCTTATAACCTGGCCTATGGGATAGCGGGTCTACTCTATGCGCTGCTGCTGGCTTTTCTCCGCCAGCATCCGGCCATCATTGCCACGGTCGGCGACAAAGACCTGGAGACACTGGTCTTCGAAAACTCTTTTCTTTGCATACCGGGGTATTTTATTCTGATGCTTGCTGTGCTAATTATAGTGGCACGGCAGCAGATGAAACGTCATACGGAAACACCCAAACAGGAAAAAGCGCCATGAAACCGTTACAAGTAAAGATCTTCTACGATGGGGGGCACATTCCCACCGAACGCTTCGAGTCGATCATCACCAATCTCTCCGACAAGGTTAACGCCTGGCTGACAGACCATCCGGATATTGAAATCCAGGAAATCCTTCAGTCCGAATCGCAGGGTTCGGAAAAGGCTTGGAATATGACCTTGTCGATTTTCTACCGCTGACCTTTCGTTGCCGCACGCCGCATGCGCCGTGGCCTTTGGCAGATCGAATGGCCGTCGCCGGTTCGGATGCCCACACGACTCTCGGCAGACCGCAGACGGCCGGCGGTATTGCTTTCTCCACAATAGTGAACCAACGGTATAATTGAACCATGGATGCCTGGTCCCATCCTCAAAACATCAGCGCGTGGTTGAAACGTGTCTTTACCCTTCGCCCCATCGTCCTGGTGTTGTTGCTCAGTATGGGGCTCCTCGCCGAACTGCGCTTCGATTGGGCGGAGCATATGGTCGGACGCTATCTCGTGACCACCAACCCATTCCGTCCCGAATCCGGCGCCATCTGGGAAAAAGGGCACCTCACCGAGGATGCCCGACAGGTCCTTGAAAAAATTGTCACGGATAAATTGGCCGTACAACGCGAGGCAAGAGATGCACAAAACTTCACCCAAATCGCCCAGGCCCTCTCCCGTGGCATCGAACTGATTATCTCGGCCGACCATTTTCGCCATCTATACAATGAACTGCCCCCGGAACTTGCGGCGGAATTGCTGTCTCCGTACACGTTGGTCGGCATTGTGAGTAAAAACGAGTGGGATCGCGCTTTTTTCGAACCCGGGGCCAGCGGTTTCAGCATTTACTTCCTCAATAAAGACAACCGCGTGCTCAGACAGTTGACCGTCTCCGGAGACATGCTGGCCCGCATGGAACACGGCGATACACCGCGAACCAATACGCTGGAAAACCTGCCTCAGTTTGAAAACCGCATCTATCCCGCCGACCGTTTTTTTAGAGCACTGGAGGCCGTTTCGGAAGACGTGCGCCGCCAAGGGGTGCCTTGGCCGGAAAATCTATTAAAATCCCCCGGGCGTGTGTTACGTGTGGCCATATCCGATGAGGTTTTTTCGGGGTATATCGAAATGGGATTTGAAATGGAGGAGCCCACCCAAACCCGGGTAATTCTTTTTCAGGGACGCGACTGGGCGGTGGCCCGCATACGCGCGGTACTGGAGGGCGAAACGTTTGAGAGCCCTATCACTTTTTAGAATTTAGCATGCTGGCGCTAACCGTATGATTCGTTTTCTACGCACCACTTTCTATATTGGATTGATCTCAGGCGGCCTGACCTTACTGGCAATGGTAGGCCTGCTTTTTGTCGTTGTGCAGGACCTTCCCCAAGTCCCCGACCCCCTGAGCCGCATCATCGAAACGCCGCCCACCGAGATCTTTGCGGCGACGGGCGAACGTCTCATGGTGATCGGCGGCCGTGAAGCAATTCCCTTCAATCGGGTATCCAAAGACTTTATCAATGCCGTCATCGCTACCGAAGATCACCGGTTCTGGGGCCATCACGGCGTGGATAAACTGCGCACGTTGAAAGCGCTGTGGATCACACTTTTTCAACCGGGTAAGATTCAAGGCGCCTCCACCATTACCCAGCAACTGGCCAAAAACCTTTTCTTTTCTTTCGAACGCAGCTACATGCGCAAATTCCGCGAACTGCTGGTGGCGCTCCAGATCGAATCCCGCTATAGCAAAGAGGATATCCTGGAAGCGTACATCAACCAGATCGCCTTCGGCGCCCAAGCGCATGGGATCGAACAGGCGGCCCGCGCCTTTTTTGGAAAAACGGCGTCGGAAATCAATCTGGCCGAGGCAGCCATGCTGGCGGGCCTGCCCAAATCCCCGACGCGCTACAACCCTTACCGACACATGGAACGTGCCCAAAAGCGGCAACGCATCGTCCTGGCGCGCATGGTCGCGACAGGCTACATCACCCGCAGCCAGGCCGAAGAGGCCCTTCACATCCCCATTATTCTGGCATCCACCTCTCGCAAGGCGCGCCCCGCCAGCTATTTCCTCGACATGGTCATTCGACACCTTGAAGAACGCTATGGAACGGATGTGGTTCATCATGGAGGCCTCAAGGTAGCGACCACCATTGATCCCCAATTGCAGACCTGGGCCGAAGAGGTCATTGAAAAGGATCTGGAAAACCTCGCGACCACAACCGGAACGGACGCGGACAACCCCATGGCGGAAGCGCAGCA
This sequence comes from uncultured delta proteobacterium, assembly GCA_963850465.1. GTDB lineage: Bacteria > Desulfobacterota > Desulfobacteria > Desulfobacterales > UBA5852 > JABZFP01. Next base: position 90,567 of record CAWKLN010000012.1, on the reverse strand, counting down.
CCCCCAAGGCGCGCTGGTGGCTGTTGAGGCCCAATCCGGGGCCGTCAAAGCGCTGGTGGGAGGACGGAACTATGCTGAAAGTGCTTACAACCGCGCCATCCAGAACCATCGCCAGGCCGGATCCGGGTTCAAACCGTTTACCTATTATACCGCGCTTGAAACGCTTGGGTTTTCCCCGGCCACCGTCATGATCGACCGTCCGTTGACCATCAGCGTTATCGGTGCCGCCGATTGGCAGCCACGCAATTTCAGCCGAACCTTCCACGGCCCCATTGTACTCAAAAAAGCCTTGATGGATTCGGTCAACACGATTGCCGCCCAGCTGATTGAACGCAGCGGACCGGAAGCCGTTGTGGCCACGGCCAAACGCTGCGGCATTCAAAGCCCCCTGCAACCCGTTTACTCCCTGGCGCTAGGGACATCCGGTGTCAGCCCGCTGGAAATGGCAAGCGCCTTCGCCACCTTCGCCACCGGTGGTATCCGTCACGAACCATTCTGGATTGCACGGGTCGAAGACACCCAGGGCCGCATTCTCGAAGAACATCTTGTCAGCGGAGAGCGGGTGCTCGAACCCGATTTAAGTTATCAGCTTGTGGACATGATGCGCGGCGTTTTGGATCGTGGGTCCGGCGCTGTTGTCCGCCGGATGGGGTTTACCTTGCCCGCGGCCGGCAAAACGGGTACCACCAACAATTTCAATGACGCCTGGTTCACCGGCTTCACGCCAACCCTCTGTACCTCCGTCTGGGTCGGCTTTGACAAGGAGCACCCCTTGCGCGACAAAAACGGCGTCGGCATTACCGGCGGACGCGGGGCCGCCCCTATTTGGGCCCACTTTATGAAACAGGCCATGGAAGGCGAACCGGCCCGTGAGTTTGCGGTTCCCGAAGATATCCACATGGAAATCATCGATCCACAAACCGGTCGACCGCCGGATGGGCTGTCACGGGATACGATTGAAGTGGCCTTGACCGAAGACCAGACGGCCAATGGCACCGTTGTGGAAGGACGACCAGACGGCCTGATTGTTAACCCGGGGCCGGAATATCCGCCGCCGCTGCAAACGACCGAAGGCATAACCGAGGAAGATCTTCCGATCAATAATTAGAACCGGCATCCCCTGTGTCATAGATCGCCAGGGGGGCATGCAAAATGAGATGAGCCGTGGCCATTCAATCGCTAAAACATATGGCATTCCGAATCTGGACCGCAGCGCTGCTATCCGTCCCGCTCAGCCTATGGGTGCTGTCGCTGCTGAACAATGCCAGTGGATTGGCAACACCCTTGCTGGTGTTGGCGGTTTCGTTTGTCCTGTTTTTTATTGGAAGCGGTTGGCTGGCTTCCCAGCTGGCCCTGCGGCTGCTCCCTGCCATGCTGCAAGAGGCGGGCGTCTGGGAGCGCAATGGCGATCCCGACAGCGCCGAGAAGGCTTACCGGAAAGCCCTGGCCCTGTACGACAGTTTTCTGATGTCTCCGGGTGCCCGCCGCCAAGGTCTTCCATCCCTGGCCTCCCGTATGGTGCGTCTGTATGCGGCCCAGACAGACAAAGATGCCGTCGCCGACCAGTTTATGGAAGACTATCTCAACACCTTCCCGAACGACCACGAAATCGCCGAAAGCTGGCTCCAGACCAGGGAATACCAGGGCGGCTTAGCGCCGCAGCAACAAGATCTTGCGGCGCAGATCGGCGAGGCCCACACCGCGAACATGGCGATCCAGACCACGCTGGCCCGCCTTTACCTCCTCGCGCAACGCACCGATTTCCCCGCCCTGCAGACCTACCGCCGTGCCATGACCTCCCCCCTCTCACCGTCTTCGGCCATGGCGGTTGACCTGTCGCAGGTGTTTATACGGGAAGGCCGCTCCGACGAATGGGCGCTGCCCGTCTATTTACACGCCGCCGGAAAGCAGCCCCCCTGGGAGGAACTGCGCTGCGGCATTGCCGCCTGCTTGCGCTGGATTTTGCCATCGGACCGTAACACCGACTTGTTGGCCCGGGCCCGGAAAATTCTGGGGCCACTCGACGAAGAGGCCCTGGTACGGATGTCATCCGGATTTGTGCCTCCCACCGGCAGCTACACGGTCAGCGACAAGCTCTACCAAACAGCCGCACGCGACCGTCGTGGACGAGGCCGTGAAAACATCATGGCACACCTGGAAAGTGCCCTAAGCCGTGTCAACCAGGCCAGACAGCATCTGTACGCGACGGTTGTCGATCGCCTGCGGCGTTCGCCGGGATTGCGCCGTGCCATAACCTGGAGCCTGATTGCCGGGCTGGGCGTCCTGGCCACCGTCTTTTTGATCAATACCGTCGGTTACCTGACCCCCTCGCCGGCGCCGGAACCGGCACCGCAAGCCGTTGTCCCCCCCCCGGTAGCGGTCCCCCCAGCCCCCATGCCCTACACCTTGCAGGTCGCAGCCTATCTCAAACCCGAACATGCGGAGCGCTATCTGGCAATCCTTAAAAAACAGGCGATCGACGCCTACGTGATCAAAGCGCACGGCGACGAGAAGACATGGTACCAGGTCCGCATCGATCGTTTTCCGGACAAGGCCACGGCCCGGGCCTATGGCAGCAGCCTCAAGGAAAAAGGCATCATCGATGATTTTTACGTCGCCAGCACGCAGGAACCTTAGTCTCAAGCGGTAGCCCCCGTCGGCCACCCACATTGACAATCATAGCCGGCATGCTTAGTTTCATAGTTCTATTTTATAGTTGTGCCCGTATTAGCTCTGGTGACCAAGACGACCGTCATAAAGTGATACATCAGCGCACCTGAAAGGAGTAGCACAGCCCTATGACCAAACCCGTAAAGGTAATTACCGAACTCCAGAAACAAATATTGCAAATTCGCCGGGACACCGAAGAAAAGAACGCGGAAAAAGCCGCCACCGAAGAAATAATCAACCGACTCAGTTTTACCCTGTCCCTTTTCCAGGCTGAAAAAAGCCTGGATGAAGCCGTTCAGGAAAAAATTTCAGATCTCAAAGATCGCATCAACGAACTTGAAGCCCATGTGCGCAAGCTCCCACGGGCCATTCGTAAACTGGAAGCCAAACACCGCAAGTTGCGCTCGCCTGATCAATCCCCGCAATAAAAACACCTGGCACGGAAAACAAAAGCGGAGCACCCTTGGAAGAGGCGCTCCGCTTTTCATTTTTAAAAATGTTAAAGGTGTTATTTGAGCCGTTTGCGACCCACCACACCGCCAGCAAGGCGGGCAAGGGGCAAAGGTTCGGCTCAGCCTTGCCTTAGAATGGGGTTTCCAGATAAACGATGACCGCCCCACTCTTGCGTTTAACCCCTTTATCCCAGCGGTAAGCCATCACCAACCCGTCCCGTTTTAACCGGCTCAGCCGGTCTTCCACCACATCCGGCAACACTGCCCCGAATTCGGAATGCAGGCCTTTGCCGACGATGATGCGCAGGGTGAACAACCCATCCGCATGGGCGGTGTGGATGTAGGCATCCGTGCGCTGTTCGGCCTGGATGGCCGTCAACCCGTGCAGGTCCAGCTGCCCCTGGGGCTGGGGGTAGCGTTTCATTCGCTCTTTCAGCGTCAGTCGACGCGTCGGGAAATAGCCGCCGGCCTTTTTCTTGATCAAGGTGCGGGCGTCGTGCGCGATGGATTGCTCCCACGCGTTGCGCAAGTCTTCATCAGCATCACCTTCGTCCAACCCGGTCTCGATAAGACGTCCCAGATCGTGGCAATGATCCAACAGGGGAATCCCGTGCTTGTCCCTGCGATGGCAGTCGTCAGGCCGGTCAGGACGGCCCGGAAGTCGGTCCTCGGGCGGGGCATCACTTGCGGCCCTCGTTCTGAAGCAGTGTTGTAGATCATCCTGGTCGGAGAGCAGCGGCAGACCATGCCGGTTGGTGTGCGGTTTATCCCGGGGGGCCGCTTGGGCGGGACGGATAGCGCGCTTTTTTCCACCCGTAGCTATCTTCGGCGATCGCGGCAGGTCGGCGCCCGGCGGGTCTTCTTCCGGACCGGTTGCTTCCGTGTCCAGTAAGAGACGTTCAAGGTCATCGGCGGGGCGTAAAACGGGGATGCCGTTTCGATTGACCGGAGGTCTCGCACCAGCCTCGGGAGACACCCGGCGGGAAGCCCGCGTCCACGCGTCTGGCGATTTACGGGCGGAGGGGACCTTCGATGCCGCAGCCCTTGACGCCGCCGGGCGCTCGTCCGTGGTGCGCGCTCGCCCCGCGGACGTCGCCGTGGAATCCGAAGAATCGCCCCCCGGCACCGCCTTATCCACCGAATCTGCTGCCGGACGCCCGGGTTTCAGCCAACGCAGCAGTTGTCGCCAATCAGGTGGCATGGGGTGACCGTCCTTGCAGATCTGGTTTGGCCGACAAACCGTTAGCCGGCCCCGTGTTTGTCCCCATGGGGCTGTCCCGCATGGTATCCGCCAGGATGGCTTCAATATCCGCTATATCCTGGAGGACGGGTGTCACGTCGCACAGCGCGCCCATGGTTGCGATACCCTTGCGCGCCAGGGCGGGAATGTCATCGGGGCCCAGCCCGTAATTCGCCAGTGATTCGTCGCCCAGTCCCACCGCCTGGACCAGGTGTCGCAACCCGGCCCGAAAGCGACCCAGGCCATCGACCCGCCCATCTTCGGGCATCACGCCCATGGCCTCGGCCAACAGGTCAAACCGTTCGGGCCGACGGGTCCCCAGCCAATTGAAATAGGCGTCCGATGACAGTGTCAAACCGGCGCCATGCGGCAAACGCGGTGCGAAGGCGCTCAAGGCATGCGCCAGTGAGCCATGCGCGCTGCGTGGTGCAAGCGACGCGCACAACCCTGTCGCGGTGCTGGCCCACGAAAGCATGATGCGGGCGTTTCGATCCGTGCCGTCCTTGACCGCCCGGGGAAGAAACTGGCAGACGATCTGGATGGCCTCCAGCGCCAGCATATCACTGGTCGGCTGACGTGATGTTGCCAGAATCGCCTCCACCGCATGAAAAAAAGCGCCCATCCCGGTATAGGCCGTGATGCGCGCGGGCAGCGTATGGGTCAGTTGCGGGTCAACAATCGACAGATGCGGAAAAGTGCTTTCATGGCGCCAACCGATTTTTTCCTTGTGGCCCGACCGGGTAATAAAGGTCCACGGGCCCGCCTCTGTTCCGGTACCGGCCGTCGTCGGAAGCGCGACAATCGGCAGGGCCGGCGCATTCGGTGTTTGCCCGCCTCCGCTGCCCCCCTGCATGTAATCCCAGTATGACCCGACGTTACGGGCCATGAGGGCGATACTCTTGGCGGCATCGATCGTACTGCCGCCACCCAACCCCACGATAAAATCCACTTTCTTGTCACGCGCCGCTGCGGCCCCTTGGTCCACCGCCTCAGTTTCCGGATTGGGTTTGATCCGGTCGTACAATATTGTGGCCACACCACGGTTGGCAAGATATCCCTGCACGCGTTGCAGGTATCCCGCCTTGAGCATGGCGTCGGATTCCCCGCTGACAATCATGGCGTGTCCGCCCGGAGGCAAGTAGGGCGTGTCTTCCAAAGCGGCCAGCGTGTCCGGCCCGAACACGATGCGCGTGGGAATATGAAATTGAAAATGCAATGGACAGGCCCCTCCAACCACGGCTGTTTCCCGGCGGTGGTTCTGCACCGGATCACTCTTTTGAGCCATGAGGCTGTTGTATCGGCTAAATAAAGAAGTCGGGCAGCAGGTCGTTTACATCCACTTGCGGGTCAACCTGGTAATGCCGCAGATCGGTGATGCCCTCCTCACGCAGCACGGCATCATCGATAAAAAAGTTGCCCGAACAGGCGCGGCTGGGGCGGCCCAGTATGGCATAGGCCGCATCCGCCATGATCGCCGGCAAACGGCTATGGGCCATCGCTTTATCACCGCCGAGGAGATTCCTGACGGCCGACGTGGCAATGGCCGTCCGGGGCCAGAGGGCGTTCACCGCAATGCCGGACGGACGGAACTCTTCCGCCATGCCCAGAACGCACATGCTCATCCCGTATTTGGCCATCGTGTACGCCACATGGGGCGCAAACCAGCGCGGTGTCATGTTCAAGGGCGGCGACAGCATCAGAATGTGAGGATTGACCGCTTTTTGCAGATAGGGCAGGCAGGCCTGGGAGCAGACGAAGGTTCCGCGGGTGTTGATTTGATGCATCAGATCGAAGCGCTTCATGGTGGTATCGGCGGTAGGGGTCAGTTGGATGGCGCTGGCATTGTTCACCAGAATGTCAATCCCCCCAAAACGCTCGACCGCCTGCGCGACGGCGGCGGACACACGATCTTCATCGCGGATATCCACTGCCAGGGGCAGGGCCTGACCACCGGCGGCCTCAATTTCCTCGGCCGCAGTATAGATGGTGCCTGGCAAGCGATCATGCGGCACTTCCGTTTTCGCGACGATGACAATGCGGGCACCGTCCCTGGCGGCACGTAATGCAATGGCTTTGCCGATGCCCCGGCTGGCACCGGTAATAAAAAGGGTTTTATCCTTGAGTGTTCCCATAGCGCCTCCTGCCCATGATGACATTTACGAACCGCAGCCGATCGCCCCGACGATGCGATTCCCCGTCGCTGATCGGCCGGGCGTATTTTACAGCCTTTGCCCATCTTGTCAACGCTTCCGGCATACTGGGCGATACCTGTCGTCGCCGTTTCCCTGATGCGCAAATTGTGGTATCGATAGGGCTAAAGAATCTGCCGTCCTAAAAATCCGCCCACCGGGCGGCGCCCAAGGAGATACCTGCCATGCTGCGATGGATCCAGATCTGGATGATGACCCTTCTGGTGACAGCCGCGTTCCCCCTGAACGCCCAGGAGTGGATCTACTGTCCGGCCGCCCCGGAAGAACGTGAACGCCAATGCGGTCAGGCCGAAAGAACCATCCACGACAACCTGGAACGAATATCCGCCATCGGGGATCAGATAGGCAACGCCGATATTATTCTGGCCAAAGTGGACCGGAAACCTGACGAATCCGTCATCCTCTACCAATCGCGCGTCCAGTTGCAGCAAGGTGTCGCCACACCTGCGAGCAACCGTTGGCTGCCCGTGCTTGGCCGCTATTACGATCCGGATCATCAGATCATGTATGTCGCCCTGGACCGGCAGGCTTACTGGCAATACGTCTGGGAGGCGCTATCTCCGGATGAAGACTTTGCCCGGCGCACGTTTATTTCACGCGAACGGCTCAGTCAGCAATTCAAGCAGACCCGCTTCAGCGGACCGGGGGGAAAACTGGCCCTATGGCAGCAGGAGGTTGAAAACGCACAGCGCTTTCGGCAACAATGCTGTCAAACGCTCCCCGCCACGGAAGCCGCTGTGACGCCCATTCTTCCAGGAAGGCCGCTTCGCCCCTGACAATCGTCCGCGGGGAAGATCGTATCGAAATGCAAACCGGCCTGATCAACCACGCTCGCGATGGGCTTCTTCGGCGTTCCCGGGTTATCGTCGGTCTGTGGCGTCGCATGGCGGTCCCAAGAAACAGCCAAACCCCCCGTGAATCGTTGACCGTTCGCGAATCGGTATTAAGTTTCATACTAAAACCGACTTATGGTCTCAAGCAATACCGCGGCCGGTCAACACCTGGCGCATCCGACCCCGGGATGGTTCGCGGTATAAAACCAAAGAGATCCACGATGAAAACAACCAGGGATAATCAAAATTATCGGCGGCCGGACAGGCTCACCCTTTTGTATTTTCTTTTTTGTCTGGCCATACTGACCGCCTGCGCTGGCGGTGGAATGGCATCCTACACCGGCCGACTCGCTAAACCCGAAAATATGGTGGCGCTTTCAAGCGGCGATACCCACGAACTCCAATGGCAAACAGGTGATCTCATGATCAATGCCATGTATGCGTTGGAGTTGAACCAACTCGAACTGGCCGGCATCGTTCAGCTGCAGAGCAAGCTGACACACTACCCCATTGTCGAATACCTGCGTATCAGCGTCCATGCTCTGGATGGCGACGGCATCATTCTGAGCTCCTACCCGCTGTGGACTGCCGGCTATAACGCCGAACTATTTTTTATCAACTGGGCCTTTCAGCGGAGTTATCCCGTTCCCGAGGGTACCCGGGCGGTAACCTTCAGTTACCGTGGCAAAATGCGCGATGGCGGCGGATGGGGGCCCGTACGCAACCGAGATGACGGCGGTGGGATCAGTTGGGATTTCTGGCATACCCCCTGATGCAACTGTTGATCCTGAAAGGAAAGATGGCATGCGCATATCGGCGCACAAAACCGGATGGATCATCATCCTACTGATTCTGTGGAGCGGGTTTCCTGCCGCGGCCGCGGTCTACCACTGGACGGATGCCGATGGTGTGCGGCATTACTCCAACACACCACCGCCGAAAGAAGCCGAAGCCATTGTGTCTCAGGAAGAAATTCCCTATGATCCCGAATCGGACGAAAAACGGCGCGTGCAGGAAGATGCCATGTTGCAGGCGCGGGAGTCCGCCGAAACTGAGCAGCGCATAGAAGATGCGGAGCGCGAGGCGGAAGAAGCCCGCCGTGAGGCGGAAGCGGCCAAACGCAAAGCTGATCAACTGGAAAAGGATCTGGAAGAACAGGATGATGACCGTTCCTACGGCGTCTATTATCCCGGCCATCGCCCCCCGGGTTATCGTCCCCCCGGCCATCGCCCCCCGGGTTATCGTCCCCCCGGCCAACGCCCCCCTGGACAGCGCCCCCCAGGCTGGCGACCTAAACCCGAACCCTACCCAAAACCCTGGCAACAACAGCCCCGCCAACAACCACGCGAGAGCAGCCCGCAGGGCCGCCCCCGGAAGTAAATACCGTTGCCGTCGCATCATCCGCTGAGCAACGCTTCGCACCCCGGCGACCGCCTGTCTTCAACCGCGGGGAGAAACCCGGCACGGGTTAATCAAATTCGAAATGGGCCCGCCTGTTTTTCGCCCAGGCATCTTCGTCATTCCCCGGGTCCAAGGGTCGCTCCTCGCCAAAACTGGTGGTTCGAATACGGCTGTCCGGCAGCCCCAGATCCTGCATGAAGCGCTTAACGCTTTCGGCGCGTCGTTCACCCAAAGCCAGATTATACTCGGTGGTTCCCCGATTATCACAATGCCCTTCGATGACAATGCTCAAATGAGCGTTGCGTGTCATCCACTCCGCCTTGGCTTTCAATATCGCCTGGGAATCGGCGCTCAGCGTGGAACTGTCGAATTCAAAAAAGATGTCCTGGTTGATAAAGCGCTCACGATTCATGACCACACCGTCCGCCGTAACGATCTCGTCCGCCGGGCCTTCGTCGATCATGGCCTGCCCCGCCAGATTCTCCTCACGCATATCCCCAGCGGCGCCCGTGCCGTCAGTGCCCTCCGCGGGCGCTTGCATGGCCGCTCCCGGGTCGAGGACTTTTTTCTGGCAACCCACGGCTGTCAGAATCAAAACGATGCAGATGACCGTACCTATTAATTCCCATCGTCTGTGCATAGCGTTACCTCGTTTGTCGGTTAGGGTTAGGGTAGCGGCGCGAGGCCTTCGGCCGCCGGGCAAGGGGCTTGTCAAGGTCATCGGGAAGGCTGGCTGTCGACTCCGGCGATCGGCCCCCCCGATTTAGTCGGAAGGGGCGCTAACACCGGGAAGGCCCCTGACCTTTCGAAGAGCCATATGTCTATCATAAGCCAGTCGATAAATTTGATCAAGGGGCGATCGAGGGGACTTTCAGCGGCCGTCCGTGGGCTCCCCAAAACGATTGCGCTTTGCGGACAGGTCCTTAATGTCGGGCGCCGCCATTTGAGCCATTTGGATTCGATCACCCCATCAGGGAGGGCGTCCTGCTCGCCTATCTCATCCCCATGGTCGCCGGCTGCGCGCATCATGAATCGGGCCAAGGGTGCGATCGCTGTCGCGATCGTCCACCGGTCGCTATCCGTCCGCATCCGCCAGGCCCGAGGAGCGATTCTGCCGGCAATGTCCAACCGGGTCCTGCAAACCGTCACGCGCGCCGTTGAAGCACGGCCAAATGAGGCCAAAACGCAGCATCTGCCGTGACATGGGCCTTGCCCTCGAACGCCATCGGATGCCTGAAATGCCTATAGTTCGTGATCGAAAATGCTCTTGAAATCTTCCGGGGACAGGCAAAGGTAGTCGAGGGTCTGGCGACGGGTAGCGTGATTGAAATAGGTGCTCAACCGCGAGAGATCCGTACCGAAGGTAGCGAACTGATGATAGCCCCATGTTTTACGCAGCGAGTTGGCGCCGTAATTGCCTTCAAGGCCGATCGCTTTGCACCAGGACTTGGCCAGACGATGAACCGAGGACGGCAGAAGCACGTCGCCGCGACGGCTTGAGAATAGAAAATGCGAGGCGGTTTTCCGGCCTGACCGATCGGGGTGGGCGGCGTCAAGATTTGCAATCGCTGCACAGCAGGCGTTGTTAAAGCCCACTTTGAGGCGCCGCCCGGTTCGTTTTTCGTGGATAACCAGGAAATCCCCCGGGGAAAGTCCGCGGACCTGATCATAGGTCAGCCGAAGCAGGTCGGAAACCCGCAAGGGGGAGTTGATACCCAGGGTAAACAACGCCAGGTCCCTGGGACGATTGACCAGAAAGTTCTTGATACGTTTGATGTCCGCCAGGTAGCGAATGGGCTCCACCTTGATGTGAGCCCCTTTGCGCGGACGATTGTCACAGGTCATAAACGCTTGACAGCACTGCTTTTGACATGGAACACTTTGTCGGGCCGATCGACTTTGACGGCCACTTTGCCGTTTTTGAATTCTTTGACCACAGTCCCTTCCACCGCACCGATCCAGAACTCATTGACCGTAATTTTGACGCGTTCGCCCAGATAAGATTGTGTTTCCATGGCCCATCCTTTCGTTCGATAGATAATGCCAAATATTATAAAAATATAAGCAATAGTTGGCAAAAGTCAATTTTTTAGCCAAAAATATGCCATAAATTTATAAAAGTTAGCGAATTTCGACATCGTTCGATGAGAGCGCCACGCTTACACATGGCATTCCCCCAATGATGCCTCGAAAACAAAGCCGATGGGTCGCCCGCACGGCTCTGGATCGATTGACATTTTGATGCCCGCTTATTAGTTTGGCGCCAGAATGGGATAAGAATTCCGTCACCGACAACTCCCCCGGGAACGGCGCACCCCGTGCAATGCAACCGGCATCATGCCCAAAGTGACCCCAACCATGGAAGCCTTGCGAAAATTTGTTGCCCCTGAAATTGTATTCGGCCTTGGAGCGCTCACACTTGCCGGACGCTACGCCCGCAACCTGGGAGCCAGCAGAGGTCTTCCTGGTCTCGGACCCGGGTGTCGAAAGCGCCGGCTGGACCGAGGCCGTTGCCCGCAGCTTAAAGGCGGAATCCCTGAATCGAAGGCGGCATGACCATCAGCGCATCGGCGCCGGCACTTTCCGCCGCGCGGCTGTACAGGATGGTCAAGGTCCGTGCCTGGCGCGCCGGTGTTGACCACGACAGGTACTCGGCCCGATACCTGGCTCACGACCGTGCGCGTAACCAAGTCGCGTTCCGACTCGGAGAGTTTGAAGACCTCGCTGCCGAGGGCGATGCCCAGGCCGTGGACGCCTGCCTCTATGTTGAAGTCTACTAGTGTCTCGTCAAGCGTGAGTTGATAGGAAATCAGATTGCGGGTATCCTCTTGGGGACGAGTACCCAGGAGGGGAACATGGCAAGGAAACAAGAGTACCAAGTGCAGTTATCGCAGTCGGAACGTGACCATCTCGAGAATCTGGTATCGACCGGTACAGAAAGCGCACGGAAGCTTACAAGGGCACGGATACTGCTGAAGGCGGATGCTGGCTGGATTGACAAAGAGATAGCGAAAGCGTTGGACGTCGGTCTGGCCACAGTGGGACGAATCCGGTTGCGGTACGCAACGGAAGGGCTAGAGAGCGCTATCAATCGCAAGAAACCTCGTCGCCGATATGAGCGCAAGATTGATGGCGCTGACGAGGCCCAACTCATTGCCCTAACCTGTAGTGAACCGCCTGAGGGGTATGCTCGCTGGAGCCTGCGCCTGTTGTCGGAACACTTGGTCACACTGGAACAGGTAGAAGTCGAGTCAGTCTCCCATGAGACTGTGCGCCAGGTGTTGAAAAAAACGAACTCAAGCCGTGGCAAAACGAGCAATGGGTGATTCCGCCAGAGGCAAACGCCGATTTTGTCTGCAACATGGAAGATGTGCTGGAGTTGTATCATGAACCGTACGATCCGTTGCACCCCGTTGTCTGTTTCGACGAAGGCGCCAAGCAGTTGATCGGGGAGACGAGAACATCTCGGCCCATGCAACCCGGACAACCATTGCGCTACGATTACGAGTATGAACGGCATGGCGTCTGTAATCTCTTCATGTTCTTTGCGCCCCTGGTGGCATGGCGACATGTGAAGGTCACCGACCGGCGTACCATGATTGACTTCGCCCACTGCCTGAAAGAACTGGTCGATGTGCACTTTCCTGAAGCTCAGATCATTCGCATGGTGCTGGACAACCTCAGCACGCATAAGCTGGCCGCCTTGTATGAAGCATTTGAACCCGCTGAAGCACGCCGTATTCTGGAACGTCTGGAATTCCATTTCACACCGAAACATGGCAGTTGGCTCAATATGGCAGAAATTGAACTGAATGTACTCGGCAGCCAGTGCCTTGACCGTCGTATCGCTGAAAAAGAACTGCTCACCTCTGAGGTTGCCGCATGGGAACTCCAACGCAATCAGCACGCTTCTACCGTCAACTGGCAGTTCACGACAGCCGATGCTCGAATCAAACTGCAAAAACTATATCCGTCATTTCATGCCTGACACGACACTAGCCGTCGGAGGCTCAACTAGTCGACGGCGCCCGTTTCGTCGAAGGGCGTGACCAGAATGGGGTAGACGTCGTGAGGGAAGTGGTCTGGCATTTGAGCACCTCGGGTCGGGATAGTGAAAGCGTGTGCCTGTCAGTGTAATCGATCCGATTCTCTGTGTCACATAGCTCTTGTGCCACCCCAGGAGTTTCAAATTTGGCAGTTGGTCGTCATCAGAGCAGGAATCGGTCGGTGAAGCTCTGAGGGGGGACCAATGATGGATACTCTGTCAACGACTGCGATATTCGAGCTAGTGGGCGAGACATTTGATGCATTGCCAGACGGACGCAAGGGCAGGAACACGACGTATGAGGTGGCCGATGCTGCGGCGGGAGCGTTTGGCGTCTTCTTCACACAATCACCATCTTTCTTGGCGCATCAACGGGATATGGAACGCAGCAAGGGCCGCAACAATGCGACGAGTCTGTTCGGCGTGAGGAAGATTCCCTCGGACCAACAGATACGCAACATACTTGACCTGATCCCGCCGCAGCATTTGTACGAGCCATTCTGGACCTTGCATAAGCGGATGGAGCAGTCTGGGCATTTGTCTGAGCACCGAGGGCACGAGGGTACCTATCTGGTAGCGCTGGATGGCACGTACTACTTCTCATCCCAAGCCATTCACTGCGAGAATTGCACGGTTCACGAACATGGCGACCAAGTACGCTACTTTCACTCTGCTGTGACGCCCGTCATTGTGGCGCCGGATAGCACGCGAGTCTACCCGCTCGAACCTGAGTTCATCTCTCCCCAGGATGGCGCAGAAAAGCAGGATTGTGAGCGGAACGCCGCCAAGCGATGGGTCGAGCGGAATGGAGAGCGTTTCACAGCTTGGCAAGCAACCGTTTTGGCGGATGATCTGCACTGCCATCAGCCCTTCTGTACTTTGCTGGAGCAACAGCAGGTCAACTTCATTCTTGTTTGTAAACCGGATTCTCATGCGACTCTATATGAGGAAATCACGCTGCTTGAACGCATTGACGGCATTGCGACTCATACTCGCCGGCACTGGAATGGACGCTTTGCTGAACACTGGATCTACCGCTACGTCAATCAAGTCCCGCTGCGAGCTGGCGAAGACGCGCTCCGGGTCAACTGGTGTGAAGTCCGTGTCGCCCGTGAGGACACTGGGGAACGCATCTACTTCAATACCTTCATCACCCACTTCGAGCTATCCGAACAAAGTGTAGAATCCGTTGTCCGGTCAGGCAGGGCTCGCTGGAAAGTCGAGAACGAGAACAACAATGTGCTCAAGAACTACGGCTATAACCTAGAGCACAGCTACGGTCACGGCGAACACTACTTGTCCGCATTCCTGCTAACTCTCAACCTTCTCGCCTTCCTCATCCACAGCGTCATGGACCAAACCAATGACATCTACGTTGCCATTCGCAAAGAACTAGGTGCCCGCAAGACCTTCTTCAATGACATCCGAGCTCTCACACGATACCTATACTTCGACACCTGGGATTCACTGTTCACATTCATGGCAACTCAGCTCGAAATCGACCTCGAGCCAGACTAACCAAGTCAAATTTGAAACTCCTGGAGCTGCCGGCGAGCACCGAGAAGGCGCACTACAGGCAGAGAACAACGTCCTGACGTAACTGGCGCAGTGCCTGGGTGGTTCTGGGGCACCCCCAACGACTGGCGCGGATGCATTCAATGAAAGTTGTTGGCGAATGTAGGCAGCCAAGAACGCTGCGAACGCGAACCGGTCTGGCTTGCGCAGGAGGTATCCGGTTGTGTTCTGTGTGAGACGATGGCGGAGCGCTGTCATTCTCCTCCAACGCCGGTGTCGTAGAACAGGAAGAGCGGAGCCGGGAATCCCCAGCTCCGCTCTTCCGCCTTCGCACTGCTTGCAGCCATTTCCGGCTTCTCTACCCGCCGGCCACGGACGATTGCCCGAACCCGGGATGACGCAAGTGTATCTAGTGTGGTCTTGGGTGAGGCTACTCGTCGGCGATATCCATGCCCAAACCGATCAGTGTTTCGGCGTTGAGGATGCCCTGGGCGACCACGACGCCCCCAGCGTCCATCACGGCCTGCTTCAGACCTGCCGCCCACGCGTGCTCGATTAGTAGAATCAAGGCAGCGCTGTCGGAAGGCATCTGGCTGGCGATATCTTCGATGTCCTCGTCCGAGAGGCCGAATTCGTTCTCGGCGACGAAGGCCATGCGACCTAGTGCGCCCAGCTCTGCACCCTGTTCACCGGCGGCGCCAAATCCCAATAGGCCACCGATCACGCCCGCCACGGCGATTCTCTCTTCGAGGCCCACGTCGCTTACCTGTAGCGAGTCCAAGTTGCCGTCGGCATCCTTGTAGACAGCCGTGGCGTCGATCAGGCGGATGATGCCCGTGTCACGCAGGAATTCGAGTTCATCGGCCACAAAGCCTTCGAAGTTGGGTTGGTCGAAGCCGAGCACAATCAGATGTAGCGGTCCGTATGCCATGAGTTTGTTTCTCCTGAACGTTGAGTACTTTTCGCAGCCAATGCACTGGGAGCCAGCGCCTGAGAGATCGTATCGGACGATAGGCGGAATGCGCAAACCAGCGGCACCGGAGCGCGGCCGCAACCGTCATGATGACAACCTGACGAGAGTCTGAACGAAGAGGCGAGCGCCGGTCTAGCCCAGATCGGCGCTATCGTACAGGCGCCGTACACCATGTCCTCGACGAGCATAGGGTCGAGGTGTGCGCCATAATGGAGAAGGGAGTGGCCTTGTGACCGCTCCCTTCGCCCGTATGGCTGCGGATGCTTGTCACCAAGTCAGTTCCGCGCTACATAGCATCGGGCCGGTGACAATTAGCCTACGACGAGATCGGTGGCGCGTCGCAGACCGGCAAAGTTGCCGCCGGATTCTTCCTTCACCGCCGTATCGAACAAGCCCGTCAACTCAGCGTACTCCTCGTCGCTCAGGTCCACGGACATGGCGTCGATAGAGGCCTGTAGCTGGCCGAGCGAGCTGACGCCGGAGATCGGACAGGAAACGCCCGCCGACTTCCGCACCCACGCCACGGACAATTGTGCGGGATGCAGGTTCCTTTCCTCGGCAAAGCGCAGGAAACCGGCAAGAGAATCGCCGAAGCGTTCCATCCAGTCCGACACGCGCTTGTCGGTGTAGCCGCGGAATCTTCGGGCAGTGGGGCACCCGGGCGGTATTTGCCCGCCAGGAAGCCCATCAACAGCGGACGATAGACGGTGATAGCGATCTTCTCGGTGATGGCCTGGGGCAGCACTTCCACCTCCACGCCGCGCTCGACAAGGTTGTAGGGAATCTGATTGCAGGTGAGCTGCGCCCAGCCGTTGGCCTGCGCAACCGCGTTGCAGTGGGCCAGCAACCAGGCCGGAAAGTTGCAGCATCCCACGTAGCGCGCCTTGCCCTGCTGCACGACGTCGTTCAGCGCCTCCATCATGGGGACGATTTCCATGTGTCGCGCGTGGCCAGTGGATCATGTACAGGTCCACGTAGTCGGTCTGCAAGCGTGACAGGCTTTCGTCAAGGCTTTGGCGAACCCAGGCGGCATCCGTACTCTTCGTGACCTTAGTGCCCAGGAAGAGCCCGTCGCGCTTGCCCTTCATGATCTCGCCGAGGATTTCCTCGGTCAGGCCCTTGCAATAGGCGGCGGCCGTGTCGATGAAGGTGACGCCGTTATCGATTGCCGAGGACAAGATCCGATCCGACTCGACTTTGTCACAGCGGTCGCCAAACATCATAGTGCCTAGGCAGAGTTCAGAAACCTGCACGCCGGTATCAGCATATTCGATGGTATTCAAGAGCTATCCCTTCCCTCAAAGACAAGTGTGAAGTTGGTTTGGTGGTTGAGCACAAACGCGCCCTGTCTATCCATTGTTGCTAACGATCCTGTTGGTGTTACGTTTTGTCAGAGCCACAGCGCCCTGCACAAGGCGCCGCTCACGAGGAACGGCGCCAACGGGGCCGATGCCGCATCCATGGCATCAGCCTTTGACGCCCGAAACGACGATGCCCTGGATGAAAACGCGCTGGGCGAAGAAGAACACGATGATGATGGGCAATACCATCACCACGGTGGCCGCCATCAGATGGCTCCAGCTAACGTTGTACGACGTCGTGCCGCCGGGCAAGGTCAGCGCGCTCTGGAAGCTGCGTATGCCGACCGCAAGAGGCATCTTCTCCGTTGTGCTGATGTAGATCAGCGGCTCGAAGAACTGATTCCACTTGTTCTGGAAGGAAAAGATCGCGATGGTCGCCAAGGCGGGCTTGGATAGCGGCACGATGATGTTCCAGTAGATTCGAAACGTGCCACAGCCGTCGATGCGGGCCGCATCGTCCAGTTCGAATGGGATGGTCGTGATGAACTGCCGCATCAGGAAGATGAAGAACGCGTGACCGAACCATGACGGGATGATCAGCGGCAGCAAGGTGTCAATCCAACCGAGGTTGCGAAACAGCAAGAACAGCGGGATGATGGTGACCTGCGACGGCAGGAAGAGCGTGGCGACGAGTACGGCGAAGAGCGTGTTGCGTCCCCACCACTTGCAGCCGACTGAAACCAAAGCCGACCAGTGATGTGGAAATGACCTCCCCGATAGTGGCCGCGGTCACCAGAATCACGGAGTTCTTGAAAAAGGTCGGCATTGGGATGTACGAAATCTGGAAGATATCGACATAATTATGCCAGACGGGGTCCTTCGGCCAGATGATGGGCGGCCAGACGAAGTGATCGCCCTCGACCATCAGCGAAGATCGCACCAACCAATAGAATGGCAACGCAACCAGGACCGCCCCCACGAAGAGGGATGAATAGACGATGAGTTGCTTGGTCGCATTCCTGGCTGTCTTGCGAAAGGCCGGTTTATTGAAGGTGGTCGCGTTCACGTTGGTATCTCTCCGTGCGTACTAGCACGCCTGCTACTCTTTGACGGTGGATTCGTAGTAGACCCACTTGGACGATGTCTTGAATACGATGGCGGTCAGAAGAATGAGATAGGCGAACAGCAGCCATGCCATGGCCGATCCATAGCCCATGCGCAGGCTTTCGAATGACAGCCTGTACAGATACAGCATGAAGGTCAGGGTCGAGTTGTTGGGGCCGCCTTCGGTCATGATGAAGAACAGGTCAAACGATTTGAGAGCGGCGATGATGCCCATGATCAGGTTGAAGAAGATCACGGGCGTGATCAGCGGTATCGTCACATTCCGGAATTTGCGCAATGGTCCTGCGCCGTCGATCTCCGCAGCTTCATACAGCGCCGTCGGAATGCCTTGGAGTGCGGCCAGATTGATGAGCATGGAAGCGCCCACCTGCCAGATCGCGATCACGACGAACGCCCAAAGCGCCGTGCGCGGGTCGGCCAGCCAATTTGGGCCCTCAATGCCGAAGAGCCTATCCAGACAGGTAGTTGATCATGCCGAAGCGGCCGTTGAACAGCCATTCCCACAGCAGTGCAACCGCCACGCCGGAGATGATGGCAGGCAGATAGTAGACGGTGCGCCAGATCGCGATCCCGCGGACCTTCTGGTTCAGCAGAAGGGCGAGAATGAGACCCAGGAAGAGACTGAGAGGAACGCTGACTACGGCGTAGATCGTGGTGATCTTCAGCGACTGCCAGATCAGCGGATCCTTGATCATGTCCGTGTAGTTTCTCAGTCCGATGAAGCGAGGGGACTGAATGATGTTGTATGACGTCAGGCTCAGATACATGCTGGCAAGCATCGGGCCGAGAAAGAAGACGAACAGGCCAACTCAGCCAGGGCGAAACAAACAAGTATCCTTCGATATTTCGCGTCAAGCTGCGGCGTCGTGCGCTTCTTCGCCGAGCCTCATCCGACGGTCCGTAGTGATCTAAGCGTCTGTACGGCAATGTCTGAACCCGCAAGTTTGGTGCTCATGGCATGTCTTCCCGAATATTTGACGTCTTCTGACCTGGCCATTCTGGACGAGTCGTCGTCCAGAATGGCCAGCGAACATACCTGCAAGCGGACACG
Source organism: uncultured delta proteobacterium (assembly GCA_963850465.1). Lineage (GTDB taxonomy): Bacteria > Desulfobacterota > Desulfobacteria > Desulfobacterales > UBA5852 > JABZFP01. The sequence goes on along the minus strand of CAWKLN010000012.1, from coordinate 71,751 downwards.
AAGCGCTGTTGCGCGTGCGACTCCTGTGCGAGCCTTACATCCGCTACGCCGAAGGGCTATGAACCGTGCCTATCTGGCGAGCGTTGTACTCCTCTTTGCCACGGTCCATCAGGGCCGTGATCTCCTCGGCCATCACTGCGCAGCCTTCTTCCGCCGTCATCGTGTTCGCGAAGATGTTGTCGTACATGATCCGTACGACCGGCTCCATCAGCGCTTCCTTGGTGACGTAGATGGTGGACGGATAGGTTGCGGTACCCTCATCGACGACCTGGAAGGCGGCATAGTTGAGCCCGTCCGGACCGCCGCCGGCGTTCGTCTCCATGAACGTGTCGTACGTGCCAGTGTGTCCACCGCGCGAACCCCAGTTCATGGTGATGATTTCCTGAGCCTCCTTGCTCCAGACGACCTTCAGCCAATCCCAAACAGCTTCGGGCACGTCGGTCTGCGTGGACATGAAGGTGCCGTTGCCGTGGTGGATGTTGGTACGCAGGCCGGTGGTCGGATTGAACGGCATCAGGGCGAAGTCGTAGGCAAAGGGGATACCCTCAGACGGCTTGCCCGTGCCCCAGAGATAACGGCGGAAGTACTCGCCTTGTACCACCATCCCGAGCTGTCCATTTTGGAACATGGCGCGGTCGCGGATGTCCGCAGCGCTCATTTCGTTGACCGTGGGCTGAACGTCATGCACCTAGGTCAGATCGGCGACCCACTGGATGGCCTCGGCCGCCTCGGTAGAGTCGATCAGCACCTCTTCGCCTGGCTCGTCCAGTAGCCGTCCGCCGTTGGCATACATCAGGTTGCCCCACGACTCGGAAATGCTGTTGATGCCACGGCGCGGAAGTCGCAATGGCGCCGAAACGCTCTCGGCGGAAGCCTTCGCCTATGTTCAGAGCCTTGGCGTACTCCAGGAACGTGTCCCAGTTCCATTGGTCCGGATCGTTCTCAATCTCGGCGGGCGGCGTAAGCCCGGCCTCCTCGATTGCGTCTTTGTGGTACCAAGTGAAGATGCCCTCGTTGACAGTCGGTACACCGTAGAGCTGGCCCTGATGGCTGTATCCTTCCAGAGCGGACGGGACATAGAACGGGCAGCAACTCCTGTACTTCCTCATCCCCATCCACGAAAGTCCTGGATGGATTGAATCATGTCAATGCCGATCCAGCCCCGGAAGGACGAGAGACCGCCCACCGCACTGTCTGGAGCAGTGCCACCGGCATACGCGACGAGCAGTTTCTCCACCATGCTCTCGGGCGGCGTCTCCAGGGTGACTGGTCAAATCAGGATTCACCTCGTTCGAGAGTCTCGACGAGATGTGACCACACGACCTCCTCTTCGGTTGGATTTCGGCCCCAATGGACGATATGAACGCCTTCCGCGGACGGAGCCGCTCCGCCTTCTTGAGCGGGGGCTGTACCGCCTGACGGGGCGCAGGCGGCCAACACGCCGACCGTGAATCCCACTCCGGAAATCTGCAAGAAACGACGCCGAGATAGCTTGTCAGACATCATCTGCTTCCTTTCTTTGGTCGATACCTATGCCATGGTAGCTCGCTCTATACCGGAAACCGTATCTAACGACTAACGAAGATCAGAGGGAAACTAATGAGACGTCAAGGCAACGGGTGCAAGTCTGGCAACTCTGCCCGGCAGTTGCTTTGACACGTTGTACGTCGAAAGCTACAGTTGGGGTACAATCGAGAATGATGAATTGCGCATCAGCCGGTTGAATCACACCTGTCGGACCAGTGGTTCCGCAGCTGCAAGCGCCAACGGATCAGACCGAGCAGTCAAGCAATTTTCCATCAATAGACCCATCCAGCAACTAGGGAGCGTCACCGATGAGATTGGGCGGCTACTTCCTCGCCGAGTCCATGTACGAGTTGGAGTCACTCTGCGAAAGCCTTGATACGTATGGTCTCTCTGCCATTCGAGCGCCGACCCGGCTGGCAGAGATGACGAGGGAAGAGTGCCTTGAGTTTGGTCTGCGAGCCCGCAATCTCGATATTGTCATCGGCGAATCCGGCATGTGGGAGAACCTCTTGACGAGCGATCCAGATCTGCAGGCGGCTCGCATTCAGCAGGTTCGCACCCTGTTGCGCAATGCCGATGCCATGGGCTGTCGCTGCGTTGCTACCTTGATAGGCTCCAAGGACCCGTCCGACCATCCGCTTGCGCCTCACCCTTATCTGTACACTGACGAGTGCAAGGCGGAGTTCCGCGAAATCGTTCTGCGCATCCTCGACGGCCTTGACCTGCAGACGACCCGTTACGTCATCGAGCCGTGGCACAACACGTTCTTCTACCAGCCGGAAGAGATTCGTGCCTTTCTGGACAGCGTAGACCATCCGTCACTCGGTCTGCATCTCGACCAGATGAACATGGTCAGCCAGAGTACCTTCTACGACACGACATCGCTGATCAATACAACCTTCGACCTGTTGGCAGATAGAGTAGTCAGCGTTCATTTCAAGGACGTCGCCTGTGACTTCGACCACATGTTTCTCAAATGGGACGAGGTCTATGTCGGCGACGGCGTGATGGACTACGTCACCTATCTGCGTCGCTGCGCCGAACTGCCGTCAGACACGCCATCCTTCTGCGAACACATGGCTGACGAGCAGGATTTCGCCCTCAACTTTGCCCGTTTGCACTACCGTGCCGACCAAGCGGGAATGAGATTCGTACGCCGCAAAGAACAGTGATCTAACATCAAAGTCCGACAGCTACTCACCCGATCCGATTACAATGACTCACCCAGGCAATCCACTTCGAATGGAGCAGAATATGTGCGCAGAATCAAGGATTGGCTTTCGCGTCGTGTCCGATATCCAACGTCCTTCAGCGGACCTCGTACAGTCGTTTGCGGACGTCCCTACCGGCAATGTCTGTGACGCCAATGGCCGGCTAGGCGCTATGGACTATCGGATCAAGCCGCTCGATCCATCGTGGCGATTCGCCGGCACAGCCGTCACCATCTCTGCACGCCCCGTGGACAACCTGATCGTCTACCAGGCGCTGAAAGTCGCACAGCCGGGCGACGTCCTGGTCATCACGAACGAAGCGGCTACCAGCTCCGCGATCATTGGCGAACTCGTCGCCGGTATCGCCAGAAACAACGGCATCGTCGCTATCGTCACGGACGGCCTGGTGCGTGACCTTGACGGCTTGCTGGAGCTTGGGCCTTCCCGTCTTCTGTCGCGGCCTCTGTCCCAACGGTCCGTGGAAAGACGGTCCCGGCGAAGTGAACATGCCCATTGCCTGCGGCGGTCTGCCCGTCCATCCTGGGGACATCGTCGTCGGCGACGGCGATGGCGTCGTGGTTGTGCGCAAGGAAGACGCCGCACAGGTTGCCGCCGAAGCGGCCAAGATCATCGCAAAGGAACGTGACATTGCTGCGCAGATCGCCGCCGGGATGACGCTGCCCGACTGGGTCGATGGCGCGCTCGCGGATAAGGGATACGCATCGTGAGCATGCGACGCGCGCAACCGTTTGTGATTCACTCGATATTGCTCGACGGTTCTCACCTTTCTGTGCGCCAACGATCGGTACAGAGCCAGATCATATCAAAGCGACGGGAGGGGCGCCGTCGAGTTACGAACGATAAGCTGTGCGGGAAACAGGCGCTGCTGGTCTGAGCCGTCCTCTTCGCCATTCAGTTGCGCGACCAGGTATGCGACTGCCGTCTCCGCGATTTCTTGTGGGGCTGGCGGACGGTCGTCAGCGCCGGCTCCATGATTTCGGCCAGGACGATGTCGTCGAATCCAACTACCGAGAGGTCGTTGGGCACGCGTAGGCCCAAGTCGCGGGCGCCGGCGAAAACGCCGAACGCGAACATGTCGTTGATGGCGAAAATCGCGGTCGGCGGAGTTGGGCCGTTCAACACCGTATGGGCGGCCTGCCGGCCCAGGTCAACGGCATCCGCGTCGCCGAATCCGCGTACTGGCTTTCCCACACTAGCGACGGGTCCATCGCAAGACCGCTTTCCTGCAATGCGGATCGATATCCTTCAAAGCGATCCAGACGAGTGACCGTCTTGATGGGCCCCGATACGAAGCCGATACGCTTGTGGCCGAGTTCGAAGCCAGGTGCTTGATCGCCAGACGCGTGCCCTGTCTGTTGTCGACGCCGATGCTTGCGACTGGAATGACATCCGCGACCTGTGCAGAGCGGCCAAATGCGAGTACGTGCAGTCCTCGATTGATCAGATCCGTCAGATGCGAATACTCGACCAGGGAGGAACCAAAGATCATACCGCGCACGCCATAGCTCCAGAGCTCCTGGGCGTAACTGGTCTCGCGGGCGACATCGCGCTCGCTATTGCACAGCAGTACCTGATAGCCGTACCTGAGCGCAGCTTGTTCTACATGCCTGGCGAAAGCCGCCGAAGAAAGGGCTGGCAACCGAAGGTACAATGAGCCCGATGATCGGCGTCCGTCCCGTCTTGAGTTGACGGGCCGCGCGATTGGGGGTATAGCCGAGTTCTTCGATGGCGTCGGAAACGCGCTGTTGCGTACTGGCCCGCATGCGTTCTGAACGGCCGTTGAGAAGGTTCGAGACGGTCGTAACGGATACGCCTGCTCGTTTGGCGACATCGGCTATCGTCACTTCATGAGCCATGATCACTCCCATGCGCGAAATCTGGTCGGTTCTGCCAGCTTCGAATGGGTCTGCACGTGTGTGATTGTCAGGATTGACCTTGTGTAACGATACACTACACCAAAATGGGTGCGTTGTCAATCACTGATTTTGGAATTTCCGGCGGGAAAAGCACTCATAGAGACACTCAATGCGATGACGTCCCGGACGTCTCCAGGCGAAGTAGTCGTATGGTCTTTGGCGCTTTGTTTGGAACGAAGGCAGGCGCGTCCGAATCCATTTCCTCATCTTCTGGCAGGCAGTTCGGTATTCGAAAACGTCCTACCGAGTCGTCTGTCGCCTGTCGCATCGTGATGTACAATTGTACGCAGAGCGAACTACATCCAACGCCCGTGCGCCTGCCTAACTCTGGGCAGACGCACGTCTCACTGAAAAGAGCGAGCCATGTCAAGGACGATTCGTGCCCCGCGCGGCGCAACCCTCACCTGTCGAAACTGGCTCATCGAAGCCGCCTATCGCATGCTTCAGAACAACCTGGACCCAGACGTGGCGTTTGACCCCGACAACCTCATTGTCTATGGCGGACGCGGGAAAGCGGCGCGCAATTGGGAAGCGTTGGACGCCATCCTCGAATCGCTGCGCCAGCTTGAGGCGGACGAAACGCTTCTCGTACAGTCCGGAAAGCCGGTTGCCATCTTTCAAACGCATGAGGATGCTCCGCGTGTACTGATTGCGAATTCCAACATCGTTCCGGCTTGGGCCACCCAAGAGAACTTCGACAAGTGGGAAGCCGAAGGGCTGACCATGTACGGTCAGATGACGGCGGGAAGCTGGATCTATATAGGCACGCAGGGCATTCTCCAGGGCACCTATGAGACGCTGGGTTCACTGGCGCGGCAACACGGCTGGGACAGTCTGAAAGGCAAGCTGGTGGTGACCGCCGGGTTGGGCGAGATGGGAGGAGCGCAACCGTTGGCGGTCACCATGAACGAGGGTGTGGCCCTGGTCGTGGAAGTGGATCGCTGGCGAGCCGAACGACGGTTGAACCTGCGACAGATTGGCGCAATGACCGACGATCTTGAGGAGGCGATGACCTGGGTTGACAACGCGCGCCGCGGGAGAGCCATTGTCCGTGGGTCTAGTCGCCAACGCGTCCGAGGTCCTGCCGGAATTGGTGATGCGCGGGGTGGTTCCGGATGTGGTCACGGATCAGACGTCTGCGCATGATCCGATGTACGGCTACATCCCGGCAGGCATGTCGCTGGAGGCGGCTGAAGGGCTGCGCAGCGCCGACCCAGAAGCGTACTTGGCGCGGGTATACGATTCGATGACGCGGCACGTCCAGGCGATGCTGGATTGGCAGGCTCACGGGTCCGTCGTGTTCGATTACGGCAATAACCTGCGCCAACGCGCGTTTGACCATGGGCTGAAAGAAGCCTTCAACTACCCCGGCTTCGTGCCGGCCTATATCCGGCCCTTGTTCTGTGAAGGGAAAGGACCGTTCCGCTGGGTTGCCTTGTCCGGTGATGCGGAGGATATCTACGCGACCGACCAAGCGATCCTCGATCTGTTTCCCGACGACGAGCACCTGGCGAGATGGATCAAGATGGCCCAGCGCGATGTGGAATTTCAGGGTTTGCCGGCGCGCATCTGCTGGCTGGGATATGGAGAGCGCCATCTGGCAGGGCTGGCATTCAACAGACTGGTGGCCGAGGGCAGAGTGAAAGCGCCGATCGTGATCGGGCGGGACCATCTGGATTGCGGTTCGGTGGCCAGCCCGAACCGAGAAACGGAAGCGATGAAGGACGGCTCGGACGCGATTGCCGATTGGGCGATTCTGAATGCGTTGATCAACACCGCAAGCGGCGCAACTTGGGTCAGCTTTCATCACGGCGGCGGCGTCGGCATCGGCTACAGCCTGCACGCGGGACAGGTCATCGTCGCCGACGGCACGCCGGAGGCGGAACGGCGTCTGCGACGGGTTCTCACAGTGGACCCCGGCATGGGCATCGCCCGTCACGCCGACGCCGGCTATGAACGCGCGATCGACGCAGCGAAGGCGCATGGACTGAAGATTCCGATGCTCGATTGACCCGGACGGACCTTGCTATTGAATGTGAAACCCATCGTGACTCGCGACAAGGGGTGAGCAGCGTGGAACCACTCATGATCACCGGCAGAGCGCTCGAAGTGGACGGCGTCGTGGCCGTGGCCCGCGGCCGGAAGGTGCAGTTGGACCCGGCGGCCGTGCCCGCCATTGAGCGATCGCGCGCTGCGGTCGACCACTTGGTCGCCCAGGGACGCATCGCCTACGGCATCACGACTGGGTTTGGCCGGTTCAAGGACAAGCTCATTTCAACGGACCAGGTTAAGCAATTGCAGCTCAATTTGGTGCGCAGCCATGCGGTCGGCGTCGGACCTAAACTCGAGGACGAGACGGTGCGGGCGATGATGCTCGTGCGCGCCAACACGCTGGCGATGGGCTACTCGGGCGTTCGCCCGCGGATCATTCAACTGCTGCTTGAATTCCTCAATCGAGGAATATGCCCTCGCGTTCCGGCGCAGGGATCCTTGGGCGCCAGCGGTGACTTGGCCCCGTTGGCGCATATTGCGCTGGTAATGATCGGCGAGGGAGAGGCGACCTATCGTGGAGAGTCGCTTTCCGGGGGCATGGCACTGGAACGTGCAGGTTTGGAGCCTGTCGAGCTAGAAGCCAAGGAAGGCGTAGCGCTGTTGAACGGCACGGCCTTCATGGTGGGGCTGGGGGCGCTGCTCGTACACAGGGCCATCAACCTGATCCACACCGCAGATATTGCGGCCTGCCTGACGCTGGAAGCCCTCAACGGCACGGATCGCGCCTACGATGAACGGGTCCATGCCGTGCGCCCGCATCCGCGCCAGATCGATTGCGCGGCGTTCCTGCGTGCATTGCTTGCCGGCAGCGAATACCTGCGGACGGACGACCCCAATCACGTACAGGATCCCTATACCTTGCGGTGCGTACCCCAGGTTCACGGCGCTGTGCGCGATGCCGTTGCCTACAGCGAATGGGTCATCAAAATCGAGTTGAACGCGGTCAACGACAATCCCATCATTTTCCCGGGAGAAGAGGAGGGAGAGATTGATGTGGTCTCCGCCGGGAACTTTCACGGGGAGCCAATTGCGCTCAGCATGGATTATATGAAGCTCGCACTGGCCGACTTGGGAAATATGAGTGAGAGGCGAATTGAGCGACTGGTGGATGCCGACAGCAACGGGCATGTCCTCCCGATGTTTCTGACGGAGCACGGGGGCCTCGAGAGCGGGATGATGATGGCCCAATACACGGCCGCGGCGCTGGCCTCGGAAAATAAGGTCCTCGCCCATCCTGCGAGCGTCGACTCGATTCCAAGCAGCGCCAACGTTGAAGATCACGTCAGCATGGGGGCCACGGCCGTCCGCCACACCGAACGGGTGATTGAGCATGTGGAGACGATAGTCGCCATCGAGTTGCTGACCGGCGCGCAAGGCTTTGACTTCCGTCGTCGCGACATGGGTCAGCGGCACATGGGAAGGGGGACCGAGGTCGCCCACCGCCTGATCCGGGAGCGCGTGCCTTTCGTGAGCAAGGACGTGGAGCTGGCCCCGCTAATTGAGGCGGTTCGAGAGCTGGTCGCATCCGGTTGCTTGCGACGAGCGGTCGAAGAAGAACTCGGGTCAGGATGGTTCTGATGGAAGCGGATCTTTTGATATACAACGCTGCACAGGTCGTCACCTGCCGCAGCCACGGCCGGCCAAAACGCGGCGCGGAAATGGCAGAGGTGGGCTTGCTCAGCCACGGCGCTGTGGCCGTGATTGATGGTCGTATCGTAGACGTCGGCGACTCAGATACGCTGTTGGCGAAGTTCGATGCGCGCGACGCGGATCGACGCGGCGGGCAAGGCAGTCTGTCCGGGCTTCGTCGATCCGCACACGCATACTGTGTATGGCGGGGACAGAGTGGACGAGTTCGAACTGCGCCTCCGAAACGCCACATATATGGAGATTATGGCTGCGGGCGGCGGAATTGTCAGTACCATGCGACGCACGCGCATGGCGTCGGAAAGTGAATTGGTGCATTCTGCACGGCAGCGCCTTGACCAGATGCTTCGCCTTGGGACTACAACTGTTGAAATCAAGACTGGCTATGGCCTTGACATCGAATCCGAACTCAAGATGCTGCGGGTGATCGAGGCGCTTGACCGTCAGCACGCATGCGACGTTGTGCCTACTTTTCTGGGCGCTCATGCGATTCCGCCGGAGTTTGGCGGCGATGCTGAGAGCTATTCTCGATTCGTGGTGCAGGAGATGTGGCCGGCCGTGCTTGAGTGGTATACACAGTCCGGCCTGGCAGCCAAGGGCATACCGCTCTTTGTCGACGTGTTTTGCGAGGATCACGCCTTTGACGTCCGGCAGTCTGAACGGGTGTTGCAGGCCGGCATCGATTCCGGCAGCGGAGCGAAGATTCACGTAGACCAATTCCACGCATTGGGGGGAGTGGAGATGGCAGTAGAGCTTGGCGCCGTTTCAGTCGATCATCTCGACGTGTCCGGACGAAAAGAGATCGGCGTCCTCGCACATTCACGCGCGATCGCCACACCGCTTCCTGCCGCGAGTTTCAACTTGGCCTCGGCATCCTACGCCGATGCGCGGTCAATGATCGACATGGGCTGCGCCGTTGCGCTCGCGACGGACCTCAACCCAGGATCGGCGCCATGTCCGTCCATGCCCATGGTCATGGCGATTGCTTGCCGATATCAGAAATTGTCTCCCGCGGAGGCGTTGAGCGCCTCCACCATCAACGCTGCGTACGCAATTGGTCTTGGCGACCAAATCGGGTCGTTGGAAGTGGGCAAACAGGCGGACATCTTGATACTAGAGGCGAGCGACTATCGCCATCTCGCGTATTATTTCGGCGGGAATCCCATTCATACTGTTGTGAAGCGCGGCAAGGTAGTCTAGGCATTGTCGGGATCCCGAAACGGACCGGCGCATTGCCCACTGGTCCGGCCTGAGCATGGGAAGCGCTGGCTCTGTAGCCAATGATGCCAATTTTGCAGCCTGACTATCAGTGATAGAATCCACGTCTTTGGTATACTCGGCGGTCCAACAGCGGGCGCTTCTGAAAGCGTAACCGAACACCGTCAATATCGATTATTCACACGAACAGGACCAGTGACATGAGCTCGTATCGTACCGCCATCATCGCTTGTGGAGGAATTGCGCGCGTCCACGCCAGAGGCTGGCTCGGCGTCCCCGGCCGGCCAACCGAGATCGGAGCCATTGCCGACACCAACGCAGATGCGCTGCGCGAGTTTGGAGACTTCTTCAACGTCCCCGAAGAACACCGCTACACGGACTATCGAGAGATGCTCGACGCTGAGCGACCGGATTTCGTCGATGTTTGCTCCTGGCACCAGCAACATGCCGAGATGGTCATCGCCGCGGCTGCAAAGCGACCGAAGGCCATTCTCTGCCAGAAGCCAATGGCAGTTGATCTCGGCCAGGCGGACGATATGTTGACGGCGTGCGTTCGTAACGATGTGAAGCTGCTGATTGCCTACCAAAGGCCGCACCATGCGACTTGGCTCCAGGCTCGCGAACTGATCCGTAGCGGCGCGATCGGTGATGTGATTCAAGTGCAACTCGACGACGGCGGCAATATCCTCAACACGAATTCCCACAATATTCGCCTCGCTCTCTTCCTGATGGACGAGCCGGAAGTTGTCTGGGTCATGGGCGCGGTCGAACGTACCACCGATCAGGTGGAGCGCGGTCTGCCGGCCGAGGACGCGTGTATGGGCCTGGCCGCTTGTGACAACGGAGCTACGATTCTGATCCAGGGCAATCTGGTGCGCGGGCTAGGTCAGGGCTGTCGCGTGATCGGCTCGGACGGCATCATGGAGTTGTACACGACTCGCCCGCCAGACAGCGAAATCCCTTCGGACGCCCCCATGTACATGCCGGAGGGGCCGACTGCGCGGTACAACTACGAGATCGGCGTCGTGAGATACTTTGGCCGGGATAGCGATGGATGGCAGGAGGTAGAGGCGCCTTGGCATGACTGCTGGGCCCACCAGTGCCAAGAGGCAATTGATTGGGTAGAAGGCGCTATCGATACGCCCATCAGTGGCGCGGACCGCGCTCGCGCCGTACAAGAAGTGATGATGGCTCTATTCGAATCGGCGCGCAAGAAGCAGCGTATCTATCTTCCGTTGAAGACACGCGTCAACCCGCTGAATCTGATGGTAGAGAGCGGCGACCTGCCTGTTGAGTGGCCGGGGCGTTTCGAACGTCGAGCGCGGCATCGTGCGCGGCGAAGCAATGTCCTGGCATGCATAGTCTGCGGGGCTGCCGACCATTGAGATATTTTCAATCGGCCGCTATGGCCCGTTCGGATCGACAGGACGCTGTCGTTGAGCTGTTTGGCACATTAGGAGGATTGGCTCCTACGAGGAGAGATTGAGACCAGATGAATCAAAGTCCAGACACCTTTGTGGTCGTCCAGGAAGAGCGATTGCTTAGCTTCGGCGTCGCCTGTTTGGAGCAGGCTGGCGTGGATCGCGAACAGGCTGAACTGATCAGTCGCTTGCTTGTGAATTCCGACCTGCGCGGCGTCCGCAGCCACGGGACGCGCGCGCTGAACAGCTACTGTCAGCGAATCGAACAGGGACTGTTCAATCCCCGTCCGTCCGTCCGCATAGTGCATGAGACGCCGACGGCATCAGTGTTCGACGGGGACGGGGGCCTGGGCTATCTACCCATGACGCTTGCCAGTCAGGCGGCGATTGCCAAGGCCAAGGAAGTCGGCATGGGGATGGGGCTTGTACGATATATCGGGCACTATGGTTCGGCCGGCCACTATGCGCGCATGTGCATGGAGGAGGGCTGTATCGGCTTTTCGGTACAGGGCTACCGCAACCAGGGCCGGTACGGAAACGACGGGGGAGGACCCAATCCGGATAGACATCTGGGCTACTTCGGCAATCCGCCTATCTGTTTTGCGATCCCTGGCGGGGACGGTCCGCCCGTGGTGCTAGACGCCGCCACCTGCATTCTGGCCGACTATCAGCGCGGGCCGGAATATGAGGCGCTGTTCTCGTCCATACCGGCTGCCTTCTTCAAAAGTATCGGATACGGAGCCATCGCCAGCCTTATGGGCGGCGGCTTGACGGGTTTCACGCTCTCAGATGAGCCCATCGGCAGGTGGCCAGGAGCGCGCAACGGCGGAATGGTCCTTGCCATCCATGTGGATTCAGTCGTGCCCGAAGCAGTGTTTCGGGCGGAAACCGACCGCATGACGCGGGATATCGGCGAAACCTATGTTCCCATGCCCGGCACCGATCGAGCGCTGCTTCCCGGCGCAATCGAGGAGGAGCGCTTCCTTCGGCACCGCGCGGAGGGAATCCACTACGGCGCGATGGAGCAGGAGTCGGCGCGCGGCGCCAGCGAGCGATTGGGCGTGCCGCTTCCCTGGGATTGAGAAGACGCATTCGCCCAGTCTCGGCTGTGATGGACGGGCTCGATATCCGGTCTCGTTCAGGCGATCTCGCTCGACCGCGCGACGGACCGAGCAGCGTAGACTTCACTCACGGTGAGCGCTCGTTGCGTCGCGTGCTGTACCTGCGCGCTCATCCAGTACGCGCCCAGGGCGCGGGACTGCAGTCGTCACCGTGGCAGAACCGTACCCAAGTCAGACGGAGAGAGTGTCATGAAAATGATCGTATTGGGCGCCGGACTAGTGGGCGGCCCGCTGGCCATCGACCTCGCCAAGGATTACGAGGTAGCCGTCGTCGACCGCAGCGGAGATGCCCTGGCCAATGTACACCGGAAATGTCCGGAGATCACTGCGGTCCAAGCCGATCTCGGAGACCCGAGCAACATTGCCTTGCTGGTCAGCGATTATGATTTCGTCGTGAACGCAGTCCCTGGTTTCATGGGGTTCGCCACAGCACAGGCCATTGTCGAAGCCGGCAAGGATTGCGTATGCATATCCTTCTACGAAGAGGACCCATTTGAACTGGACCCGTTAGCCAGAGAGAACAACGTGACCATGGTCGCAGACTGTGGCGTCAGTCCGGGCCTGGTGAATGTGCTGATCATGGACGCGGCGCGCAAGCTCGACTCCGTCGACAGCGTGCTCATCTATGTGGGCGGGCTGCCTGAAATCCGCGAATGGCCCAGCGAATACAAAGCCGTGTTCTCGCCTGTCGACGTCATCGAAGAGTACACGCGTCCTGCACGGACTCATCGAAAACGGCCGCGAGGTCGTCCGGCCTGCCCTTTCCGATCGGGAGTACGTCTTCTTTCCCGAGGTTGGCACCCTGGAGGCATTCAACACAGACGGGTTGAGGACACTGACCAAGACGCTCAACGCGCCCAACATGCGAGAAAAGACGTTGCGCTATCCTGGCCATGCCGAAAAGATGGCCGTCCTCCGCGAACTCGGGTTCTTTTCCAAGGCGCAAAGCATTGAGATCGACGGCGTGCGAACGAGCCCTCTGAACGTGACCGCGCAGATCCTGTTTCCAAATTGGAAGCTTAGGCCCGGCGAGCGAGACCTCACCGTTCTCCGAATCATCGTCGAGGGGGCGAGAGACTGCAGTAGGAGCACACACACGTTCGAAATGCTGGACCGGTACTGCACGGAGACCGACGTGATCTCGATGGCGCGCACCACGGGATATACTGCCGCCGTCACAGCCAGGATGATTGCAGAAGGGCTCTATACGCAGAAGGGCGTATCTCCGCCCGAATATCTGGGAAGGCATGCTGACTGTGTGGCCTATCTGAGGGCGGGGCTGGAGGAACGGGGCGTTCGTGTATCGCGAGAGGGTGGAGCAGACGCCTGGTACGCCGGCTTCGAGCAAATGACCGCACCCGCAGTGGAGTGGTCGCACCGCTACACGACTTGGTTGACGAGCTCCGTTTCACCGCCCCACAGCCGGTCCAGGTTGGTAAGCAGGATATCGATCAGGTTCTCCTCATACCGGCGCGTTTCTCCACCGGTGTGCGGCGTGATGATGACATTCTCCAAGTCCCAGAAGGGCGATTCCGCCGGCAAAGGTTCGTCCCAGAAGTGGTCGATGGCTGCGCCAGCGATGTGGCCCGCGCGCAGGGCGGCCAGCAGAGCGGGTTCGTCCACACAGCCGCCGCGCGCCACGTTGACCAGATAGGCGGACGGCTGCATAAGCGCCAGGGCGTCTGCGTTGATGAGCTTGGTCGTCTCCGGCGTAAGCGGGCAGGTCAGCGCCACATAGTCGGCCTGCGGCAACAGATAGTGTAGCTTGTCCGGCCTATGCACCTCGTGCGCAGTACGTTCAGCAGTAGCCGGGTTGCGCTTCGTCGCAATGACGCGCATGTCGAAGGCTTGCGCCAGGCGAGCGAGGCGGGAACCGATGCCGCCCAGACCGACGATGAGGATCGTCTTGCCGCCTAGCTCATCTTCACGGCGGCTGAGGTCGGAGATCATGCCGCGCCACTCGTGACGTCTTTGATTGTCGCGCCCGGTGTGGAGTTGGCGCGCCAGGGAGAGAATGAGGGCAATGGCGTGCTCGCTGACTGCGTTGCGGTTGACGCCGCGCGCGCTGGACAGGCGAATGTCGCGGCGACGGAGCTCGTCTAGCGGAAACTGGTCATAGCCGGCGCCGATGGACTGGATGAAGCGCAGGCGGGGCGCGGCCTCGAGTAGCTCATTGCGCCAGAAGCCGGAAATGACCAGCACATCGGCCTCTCCAACGCGTTGGACGAGTTCTTCCACTTCCCACACCTGGAAGTGGTCGATACCCGTATCGCGCCGGGCAAAGCTTTCGGCCACGGGATAGGCCGTATGTGCGAAACAAATCGTTGTCTCGTCCCTGGCTGGAAACGATTGGTCAAGCAAAGCAGCTCTCCTTGCCGGTATGGGAACTGGCAGCGCGCGTTGCTGAGCGCGCTACCAGCCAATACCTTCTAGCCTGGATTACGGTGTGCGACATCAATCGCAGTCTTCAGGTTCTCCCACGGCGTGTCGCTGGGGACAGTGCAATCCGCCGCCAGGATGAAGCGCTCCGGCGCCTTGGCAAGCACGTTGTGAATTTCGGCTTCGATCTCCGATGCGCTCCCCGTGGCGATTACGCCTTTGCGTTCTAGACCGCCCATGAAGGGGCGACCGAACATCTCGGCGATGTCGGAGGGCAGCAATTCTCTGTCGCCTACCGTCAAGCTGCAGTTCACCACGTGGCCCGGATACTCCAGGAACGGCGTCAGGTCGTCGTAGCCGCCCACGTAGTCGCAGACGTGGAGGATGTTGAACACGCATCCCTGAATTTCGTCCCACACCAGCAAGTCCGTAGGCTTGATGTAGCGCTCGAAGAAGTCTTCTCCGCCAAAGCGGAAGGTCTCGCCGCCCTGGGTCGAGGCATAGAAGCCATCCACGCCCGACGCTCATGCAGCCTCGGACCAGCGTCAGCTCGTTTTCCGTCATGGTGGCCAGCCCCTGGGCAACCGCCTCGGGATTTTCACGCAAGTGCTGGGCAAAGTCCACGTCGCCGGCCACCTGCCTCGCCAGCATAAATGGCGAATAGAGCGTCATCACGACCAACGCTTCGTCGCTCGCCGCCTCGACCAGTCCTTCGACCACGTGCAACGTTGGTTCAAAAAACGATTCGTCGTAGAGCGGAATCTGGTCCCAGTCCGAGGCCGTGTCGATGTGAGGTCAAAGGCATCCGCTGTTCGAACTGAATCTTAACGAAATCCATTCCTGTGGCGTGGAAGTACTCCAGGTGTTTATCAATCGCGGCCTGGCCGCTGTGGTGGGCTGAGTCGAAGTGCATGAAGAAGGCCGCCGGCGTATACTCCGAGGGGGCTACTCCGTGAACCAGATTGAGAACTGCGTCGCGCTTATTCATGCTTCGTATTCCTTATCTCGTGTGGGTAGTTATGCGAAAGAGCGGGCTGTAGATTACGGCGGTAGCCAATTCGCTCTTGCACCTGTCTCGTCCGTGTTAGCGTCGGCACTCTTTCACATCAGTTATGGCACTCCACCTGGGCTCTGTCAAGGCGGGAGCCAGAGAATACGGGGACGCCCCGGACGGCGTCACGCAGCAGGGCGTCCATAAGCGGTGGCCGGCAGTGATTTGTCAGCGGATTCCGGGATAGCTGGTCGGCGGGTGTTTCGCCAACTCCGCTTCGATCAGATCCGAACCCAAGCCCGGTCCGCTCGCTCAATTGCAGATAGCCGTCCTCGACCACAAACGGATGCGTCATCAGGTCGTCGCGCCAGGGCGCGTCGTCCACGTCGAGTTCCTGGATGAAGAAGTTGGGCATGGTGGCGCAGACGTTGGCCGAGACCAGCGTGTTGAGCGGGCTGTGGCAGTTGTGGGGCGCGACCAGGATGTCATAGGCGTGGGCCATGTCCGCGATCTTCTTGCCCATCGTGATCCCGTTCCAGGCCAGGTCGGGCATGATGATGTCCTGGGCGTGCAGCTCCAGGTAAGGCTTGTAGCCGTGCGTGCCGAAGAGGCTCTCGCCGTGGCAGATGGTCGTCGTGGTCGATTCGCGGATCAGGCGCAGCGCCTCCGGGTCGAGCGTCTCGACTCTCCAGCCACATCAGGTCATACGGTTCCAGCGCCTGGGCCAGCTTGATGGCCCCGCCCAGCTTGAAGGTGAAGGCCACGTCCAGGGCGATGCCGACGTCCGGGCCAAGCGCCTCGCGGAACGTTCCGACGATGGCCTCGGCGTTGCGGAGCACGGCGGGCGAGATGCCGCCCGCGCTGTTCGTCGTGCGGCTGAGCAGCGGCGTCGTGTCGGGCCGGTCCTTGAGGGGGAAGAGGTTGGTCTTGATGGCCGTGTAGCCGCGCGCCAGCACCTCCTCGGCCAGCGGCGCAGGTCGTCGGTCGTCTCCACCGGGGGCAGCGCCAAGGCGGTCGGCGCGGCGGGCGCGCACCGAGCCGCAGTGGGACCAGTAGAGGCGCAGCGTGTCGCGCATCTTGCCGCCCAGCAGCTGCCAGACCGGCGCGTTCAGCGCCTTGCCGCGGATGTCCCACAGCGCCGAGTCGATGCCCGACATGGCCTTCCAGGCGATGCCGCCCGTGTGGCGCATGGAGGCGGCGGACAGGTCCCACCAGATGGCTTCGGCCTGCATCGGGTCGCGGCCGATCACCCACTCGGCATAGCGTTCCACCGTGGCCGCCACCGGCCCGGGCGAGCCCCAGTCCGTGCAGTCGCCCCAGCCGACGAGGCCGGGATCGCTGGTCTCGACCTTGACGAAGGTCCAGGGGCGGAAGCCGCCGTCGACGATGAAGGGCGTCACGGATGTGATCTTCATTTGCGCTCCAGTGTTGATTGACGATGCTTATTCAAGCGCCTCAACGTGATTGCGCAGTGTGAGCTGGACGCTCACATTTCTGCAAGTTCGTAGAAGTCTACCGCGGACAGCGCTGAGCTGAGCGCCTCGGCGTTCTCACGCGAAAGCGGCTGAGCAGGCAGACGCGGACTGCCACAGTCCACGCCGAGAATTTGGAGCGCCGCATAGAGCGCGCCCATGAAACCGAACGAAATCATGGTTTGGGTCACGCGGTTCGCTCGGGCCTGCAGATCGCGTGCGCGAAGCAGATCGCCATCCCGATAGGACTTATGGATTTCCCGGTACACGCCCGGCATCACGTTCAGTGTCGAGCCGATGTTGCCGCACGCTCCAAACATGGCCGCAAAAATGCACTGCTCGTCCATTCCGGAAAAGACCGACCAGGGACGCGGCCTGGAGTCGACCACACTTTTGAACTCATACATATTGGGCCCGGTGTACTTGCTGCCTGCGAGACTGGGAATGTCGCCGATCGCTTCCATTAGGGATACAGCGTCCATGCTAGAGGTGAAGAGGTAGGGAAGGAACGGAAGTTCCGGAGCCGCGCTCGCCACGGACGCGTAGTATCGACTGATGGAGTCCAAGTCGGTGAAACCGGCGGGGATGATGCTGCTAACGCCCGCAGCGCCGTGTTCTTGTGCATGGACAGCCAGTTCGATGGCATCGCCCAACGCCTGGCAACCTACATGCACGATGGCGGGCGCGCCCGTCGATGCGCCGCAGCGCCGTCTCAGTCACCAGTTTCCGTTCCGTCACCGACTGGTAGACGCCCTGCCCTGTGCTGCCACAGAGGTAGAAGCCGTCCACGTTCTTGCCCAATAAATAGTCGACGAGAGAGTCGATCTGGCCAACGTCGACCCGGTTGTCACGAGTAAACGGCGTGACCATGGCCGGCCATGCTCCGTGAAATTCCTGCATGATTGTCACCTGTCAGATTGTCTTTGTGTTTGTCTCGCTTGATTGAGCATGTGGCAGTGCGTGAACTGATCGCTATTATGAACACAGTCCATACGGTACGCAAGCCAAAGTCCATGAAAAGACCAAATGGCCGGCACGCGGCGCTAGAGCGCGCAAATCGTGGCACGCAGCTCCGGATCCAGACCTCGATCCGCAGCTGCGAATGCCTGTTCAATGTGGACCACGGAGCGCGCACCGACCAGTACCGATGTGATGCCGGGCTGGCCGGTCACCCAAGCCAACGCGAGGTCGGCCATGCTTCGCCCTGTCGCCTCGGCAAGGGCGCGCAATCCCTCCATACGCCTCATGGCTGTGGCTCCCTTGTAGACATCCCAGTGACCGGGCTTGATGTCAAAGCGCGTGCCCTGCGGAGATACGCCCACGGTGTAGTATTTGCCGGTCAGAAATCCGGCGCCGAGCGGACTGTAGGTGATGACGCCAATTTCTTCTTCTGCGCACAAGGGGAGCACCTCGGTCTCAATGTGACGTACGGCCACATTATAGATCGGCTGCACGGATACCATGCGTGGCCATTCGTTCGCGTCCGCAGTCCAGAGCCCTTTGGCCAGTTGCCAAGATAGGAAGTTACTGCACCCGATGTTGCGCACCTTGCCCTGGCGTATAAGCGCGTTCAGAGCCTCGAGCGTCTCCTCGAGCGGAGTAGTCGAGTCCCAAGCATGCAGCTGATAGAGATCGATCACGTCCGCATGAAGCCGTCGCAGGCTAGCCTCCGCAGCATCTATCAGATGCCGTCCCAGTGGTGGGATCGCTTTGGTTGCGATCAAGACTTGTCCGTGTTTGCCCCTTCGCTTCAACCACTTGCCAACGACAGTCTCCGATTTGCCGTCCGAGTATGCTTCCGCGGTATCCAGCAGATTGATGCCGCGTTCGACGGCATAGTCCAGGATATCGAACGATGCCTTCGGCGTGATCTCGCGGTCGAACGTAACGCAGCCCAGCGCAATGGAACTGACTTCCAAGTCCGATCTACCCAGCCTTCGGTAGTCCATGATGGCTCCCTAGTGTTCGTGTTGCGATACAGCAGACTCTCGAGTGTGTACAATGAGCTGGAAACAGGCGAAGTGAGCAGGCCGGAAGACAGCACTTTATCCACTCTAGCTCATACCCCCTCGCAGATGGAAGTCGGCATGCGTCGTCTTGTGGAAAGCTCTGTCGTCAAAGTATGCTGGTGACACAAATGGGCACCACGCCGGCACATGTTGGGCACTGAGCCAAGAAACGCCGAAGTTGAACCAGCGTGCGCCCGGTGTATGGGTGTCACTGGATGCCTGGTGGGAAATCGAAGGCACGTCTGAGACGGTCGTTGTGCCACTCGCACGGTGGACCTGTGCAGTTCTTCCGATTTGAATTCTGACAATCCGTCACAGATTTCACTCAATACCAGATGGGGGGTTGGGCGTGCGGACTCACGAGAAACTGACCTTCGTTTCGCCGCGCCTAAAGGTGCTCCTCGGTGCAATCGTGTGCGCTGTCATTGTCCTAAGCGGACGACATGGTGCTAAAGCGCAATCCGAGGCCTATCTGCCTGTTCTGTCCTTCAGCGACATGACATGCGCGATGCCCGCCCTGCAAGACCTGAGTCCTTCAGAAGCCGGCGCGTCCACATTGCCCGCGCAGAACGCCTCAGAGCCGGATCGCATTCTTCCGGTTGGCATGCAGCTCGCTGATGTAGGGCAATACTACAGCCAGGTCGCGCCAGTCTCTCTTCGACACTGCACATATCCAGCACAACTTCAGAATCGCAGACATATTCCTTGCGCCTATTCGGCGACAGTGGGTACGAAATCCGGAGCTACCGAGATTGTAGGGTAGCGGCAGAAACGGTGCATAGATGGACGGTCGCCAACGGCAGCCTTACTGTTCGCGTCCTCGACTCGTCCAAACCGGAAGACAGATCCGTGGCAGACGTGTGCGGCGAGGTCATAGAGGGCAGGGACGAATTCGGTCGAACGGAACCGAGTTTGCACGGCGTGTACCACGCAAGTGTGGAAGGCGACGAATTCGCCAAACTGGAGGTCCGCGTTCATACCGCATCTGATCACGCACATCCGGAAATCCGTACTCGGGCGGAGGCGGCGTATCGGGCAGTCACCGAGGCAGAGACCGGCGCCAGGGTCTACGTTCCTGCGATTCTCGCCACGCGGGACGCCCGCAATTTCTGGGATACTGAAATCATTGTCCAGAACGTCGCGGATATGCCGATTAACGTTATCGTGGAGCTATGTGATGATGGCGGCCAATGCTTCAGCAACAATGAGGCACGGTTCGGCTCGCACGAGCGCAGGATATTTCTGGCCTCTCACCTGTTGTACGAGCCAAGTCCTGACGGACTCGCAGAGCGGAGCGGCTGGTATGCCGCGACAGTACGTGCTGCGCCAGTGGATACAGCCAGCGGGGAGGCACGGATCGCCGTCACGACCAACTTCTTTCGGCAAAGCGTGGCGGCGGACCGCGTGAGACCACAAGCCGAATACGGCAGCATGTGCCAGCACGGCGAAACGCCACTGGCGCCATCGATGCACATCAAATACCAGACGGACATACCGGGCACTACGTGGCTTCGAATGCACAATCCACGGAACAAGACGACCGATGTTCGTATCGCAGTGCTTTCTCAACCTGGCACGGAGCCCATTGTGCGACAGTTCCGCCTCGCTCCCCGTGCCTCACAGACGATCGGCATCCCATATAGGGATCTTCAACCCGCCTCAGTCGCGAGCATCAACGAAGTAGCGGGCGTGAATTTTGAGCTAGGCGTGGGCAGACAAATCCTCGTGGACACCAGTTCACCGATCGCTGCGTTTGCGTGGAACAATCTTGGCCCGCTTGACGCGGGGGTCAATCTGGAGACTCCACGTGGTATGCTCCGCTACTCAGCGCTCCGGTCATTCCTTTTCGATGGGATGTGCAACGGACGTCAGATGACGATCTGGTGCCTAGCTCCGACTTCGGACTGTCTGACACGCGACCCCTCGCGCATGTTGAGCGACCGGACTGGGCGCGGCGCCTCAACTGGTATGATGCGAGCTACCGTTCCATCGGCTACGACCGACGCTATTGCAACGAACCCTACGACGACGAGTCTTCAGTGTCTTACCACATCCCACTATGGAGAAGATTGGGACCCTGCGGCGTTACCGATTCGCACGATCGAACGTGTCTGAACACAGACGAGAGATTTCGCGCCCTTCGCAACGCATTGCCGTCCAGTTGCGCTGGACGACCTCTGTTCATCGCCAACGAACCGGACCTGAGCAGCCAAGGCTTCATGACGCACCATGAGCTCGGTCGTCTCATCTATTTACTACGAGACTGGCCCGGTCGATTGTTTAGCCCGGCGTTTGCGTCCTATAGCTACGAGAGGCCGGTGCAGCCGTCTGAGAGAAATTCGCTTTGCGCACAATATGTAGCAGAAGCAGCGTGCCCGGGCGCGGAGGGCTGTGAGCTGTGTGTTCGCGATGGCATCTTTGATGGTACGGCCGATCCATTTGACATAAGTCTGATGGGGCTCGAGGCGTACTTTCGTAAGGAAGGTCGATGGGTGCAAGGTCAGTCGTGGAGGCTTGAGGACGTCGTGGAGGGACTGCTCATTCACTTCTACAACGGCTATGGAGATACTCTGAACGATGAGCACTGGCGTATTCCGTACTTGCAGCAGTATCGGGAGCGCGCCGCAGAGGCTGGCTGGCCGATCGTCGTTAAGGAATACGGGTTCGCAGTGTGGCCGAACGAATTGGGCGAAGAGTCTGGCTTCACGGCGTCATCCATTGCTCACCAAGTGGACGATATTCGACAGTTCCTTCAGACATATCTTGGCGGTGTGGGTGAGGGCCCGGGCAGGCTGAAGAAGCTGTTCTGGTACCAGACCGGATGCGTGTCGCAAAGCGATTTCTGGTCTCTCTTATGTCTCTTCCTCGACCCCGCCGTTTTGTCTGACCCAGTCGGTCGATGTTGGTATGTAGACGCAGTTGGCAACGACCAGACTGGCAAGTCTTGCGGTCTCGAAGCCGAATAGCCGATGCGCCCTGAATTTGGTCGCCGCGGATTGGGCTAGCGGAGACTGTCGGCAGGAACTATTGCTGCTGTGCGCTTTGCAGCAAAATGGGTACATACGTCATTTCGGCCCGGCCTGCGGTGGTGGTGAGAAGTGCGGAGTCGGTCTGGCCACCGTCGCCCTCGGACGTTGCGGAGACGGTAACCGTGTCGCTGGCGCCGTCTGAGGCGCTGGCGGGGATGGAAACGATGACGCTGAAAGTGGCGGATGCGAGCGGAGCCAGATTGACGGACGGCGTGGACAGATTCGTGGTCCAGGTCTGGCCTGTCAGCGAAAGCGCGAAGGTGTCGGCAATGTCGCCGGTGTTGGTGATGGTGACCGTATGGTGCACCTGCGAGCCGGTTGCGCCGGGAAGTGGGTCGTTGGGGGAGGAATCGACGCCGTAAACGGGTGCGACTACCGCTGTCGTCGTCAGGATAGCGGAGTCGGTCTTGCTGCCATCGCCCTGGGATGTGGCCGTGATGGTCACCGTATCGTTGGCGCCGTTCGTCGCGCCGGCAGGGATGGACACGTTCACATTGAAGGTGGTGGAGGCTAACGGCGCGAGGTTCACGGACGGCGTGGACAGGGTCGAGGTCCAGGTCTGGCCTGTCAGCGAAAGCGCGAAGGTGTCGGCAATGTCGCCAGTGTTGGTGATGGTGACCGTATGGTGCACCTGCGAGCCGGTTGCGCCGGGAAGTGAGTCGTTGGGGGAGAGATCGACGCCGTAAACGGGTGCGACTACCGCTGTCGTCGTCAGGATAGCGGAGTCGGTCTTGCTGCCATCGCCCTGGGATGTGGCCGTGATGGTCACCGTATCGTTGGCGCCGTTCGTCGCGCCGGCAGGGATGGACACGTTCACATTGAAGGTGGTGGAGGCTAACGGCGCGAGATTCACGGACGGCGTGGACAGGGTCGAGGTCCAGGTCTGGCCTGTCAGCGAAAGCGCGAAGGTGTCGGCAATGTCGCCAGTGTTGGTGATGGTGAGGGTGTGGTGCACCTGCGAGCCGACCGCGCCGGGGAGGGAGGCGTTGGGGGAGAGGTCGACGCCGTAAACGGGTGCGACGACGGCAGTGGTCGTCAGGATAGCGGAGTCGGTCTTGGTGCCATCTCCCTGGGACGTGGCCGTGATGGTCACCGTATCGTTGGCGCCGTTCATTGCGCCGGCCGGAATCGAAACATCGACCGTAAAGCTCGCGCTCGCCGACGGTCCCGAGATTCACAGACGGCGTGGAAAGCGCGGTCGGCCACGTCTGCCCTGTGCGTGTTAGGTTGAAGACGTCGGCTGTATCACCCGTGTTCGTGATTGTCAGCGTGTAGTGTACCTGCGTGCCCGCTGCGCCGGACAAGCGAGCGCGTCCGGCGACAGGTCCACGCCGTAGACCGGCACGGCGACAACCGAAGTTGTCAACACGGCTGAGTCGGTCTTGGTGCCGTCGCCCTGAGACGTGGCAGTGACGGTAACGGAGTCGCTGTCTGCGCCGCTCGCGGCTCGCCGGAATCGATACATCGACCGTGAAGTTCGCACTCGCCGACGGTCCCAGATTGACAGACGGCGTAGAAAGCGTGGTCGCCCACGTGTGCCCCGTGCGTGTTAGGTCGAAGATGTCGGCTGTATCACCCGTGTTCGTGATCGTCAGCGAGTAGTGTACCTGCGTGCCTGCCGCGTCCCGGACAACGACGCGTCCGGCGACAGGTCCACGTCGTAGACCGGCACGGCGACAACCGAAGTTGTCAACACGGCTGAGTCCGTCTTGGTGCCGTCGCCCTGAGACGTGGCGGTCACGGTAACGGAGTCGCTGTCTGCGCCGCTTGCGCCTGCCGGAATCGAAACATCGACCGTGAAGCTCGCGCTCGCCGACGGTCCCAGGTTGACCGACGGCGTAGAGAGCGTGGTCGCCCACGTGTGCCCCGTGCGTGTTAGGTCGAAGACGTCGGCTGTATCACCCGTGTTCGTGATCGTCAGCGTGTAGTGTACCTGCGTGCCCGCCGCACCTGACAGCGAGGCGTCCGGCGACAGGTCGACGCCGTAGGGTTGCAGCATGCGCCAGAGCTCGCCTCCGTCCGCGCTGTTCAGCGTTCCGACGTAGAGACGGCCCAGGAATTCCGCGGTCGCGTTGCCATAGTTGGTGCCGGTATTGCCGCTGTCGCCGAATCCGTCCGAATTCGCCTGCTCCCACGGGCCGGCGGCCGTCTTGCGCCAGATTTCGATTCCCGTCACCGCGTTGTAGACGCTGACGTAGAGTTGATTCTCGAAGACAGCCACGCTCTCCATTCTCACGTTGTTGGCGTCGCCGAAAGCCGGACGTGATTACCTGGTTCCACGTATCGCCGTCGCTGCTTCGCCACAACTGCGCGCCGTTGTTCGTGTTTCCCGCGCCCACGTAGAGATAGCCGCCATGCACGGCCATGCCGCCGGTAGACATGGTATTGGCGTTGCCGAAGCCGTTGCTGACAACGGTCTCCCAGGCGCCGCCAAAGGAGCGCCACACCTGCGCCGTTGCGTCAGATTCGAAGGTGATTGCAGCGTAGAGCGCGCCGCCAAACTCGGCGAAGTCGGTGACAGCCGCCGGTATGTCTCCGGTCGGTGCGGGGCCGACCTGGGTCCAGCTATTGTTGTCGCCAGTGAAGCTGCTCCAGATCTGCGCTCCGCCTGCCGCGTTCGTCACACCCGCGTAGATCTTGCCGCTGTAGACGGCCAGGGCGGTGACTGCCACGTTGTCGGGATCGCTGAAGCCGGTGACGTCGACGGGCGCCCACGTCGTGCCGTTCAGGCTACGCCACAACTGGCTGGCGTTGCCGCGTCCAGTGCCAGCATAGAGTCGCCCATTGAAAGCCGCGAAGTCGAGAATGGCAGGCGCCGCGATATCGTGGGAATCACCGAACCCCGGCTGCGTGACGGGCGTCCACGCATCGCCGTCTGCCGAACGGAAGATCTGCGCGCCGTCCGGATAGACGCCCACGTCCAGCGGGTTGTGCGTTCCTGCATACAAGTATCCGTTGAACTCCTCGAGCGCACTTACTTCGGCGGCATTCGGAACATCAAAACCACCGGTATTGACCTGTTGCCAATCCGAGGCCACCGCAGGAGCCATCTCCTGACTTGTCGATGCTGAACCGGTGCGCGGCGCCTGCGCGGCCGGGAAGTCGCCACTTTGTGACAGGGAGACGAACACGGATGCGAACACTAACACGAACACGAGTGCCGATACGATGTGCGCGAACCAGTTACGTCTCATTTCTCACCTCTCAGGGATCCGGGCTACAGCGCTCTGTTTCGTATTGCCGCCGTCGCTTCGGAACATACGGGCGGCGACGGGACTGCGCGTAGGAGGGGAAGGGAACGTTCCCTTCCCCTCCTGTCATGATCGTACCTACAGTCTACGGAGTCGTGACCGTCGCGGTGTTGGACCAGTCTGACTGGGTCGTATCCGTGAAGGCATGGACTCTGTAGTAGAACGTCGTGCCGCGGGCCACATTCTCGCTGAAGGTGGTCGTATTCGCGCCGACGGTGCTGTTCACTACACCGCTCGTGAATCCTACGTCATATGCCCGCTGTACGAGGAAGCCCGTCTCGTTGTCGGAGTTGTCCATCCAGTTTAGCGTGACTCTCGCGGTGTTCCTGTTCCTGACAGATGCATTTCCTGTCAGATCGGTGGGCGCAGCGATCACGAGCACATCTCCGGTCCCGCCTCTCGAGTCGAGCGTTAGCGTCGGCCATCCGCCTCCCGGCAGGATGTTGTTGAGGGCCGGGTTCGAGTAGTCCCAGGTATCCCCTACCACGTTGATTGCATAGACCTGGTAGAAGTAGTCGCGGTTCGGGTTGCCGATAACGTCTGTGTAGGTCCGCGTACCAGTCCCTGGACCGACCACAAGTGAATCGGAAGGAACAGTGGCGATCGTCTCCCACGGGCCGGCATCGCTGGACGACCGTTCGATGACGAATGCCGTCTCGTTCTTCGAGTTGTCCATCCAGGTGAGGTCGTACCGCCGGTTGTTGCCGTTTCCGGACTTCGTGAAGGCCAGGTCGGTCGGAGCCGGAGGCTCGACGCCGACCACCTGCGCATGCATCATGTCCATCTCTTCATGGCTCAGGATGTGGCAGTGGTACACGTACTCCCAGCCGAAGTTGACGGTGTGATTGACGATGTCCACCGGTTCGCCATCGGGGTTGAACGCCCAGATCGGCAATCCCATGGCTTCCCGCTGTGTCGTGTTGGCGCCCTCCAGGTACATGCCCTCGGGCATCGACGGATCGAGCAGTCGGATGCTGTTGGGCAGTCCACCCCACCCCTGCGGGCAGCTGCGGGATGATGGGCCGCATGGCGACGATGGTGTCCTCCAGCGGGCTGATGCGCACGGTATCCTTCCAGCCGAGCTCCGTCGCGTCCGGCTTGCGGACGATGCCGTCCCATCCAACCCGGTTGAGAAGCTGCACATCGTAGAGGTGGAAGTGGATCGGGTGCGTATCTACGCCGTTGTGAGTGAACTTCCAGATCTGCGTCCCGTCGTCCGCCGAGGCGATGGGCGTCACTTCCACACCTGGCGGCAGCTCGATACCGTCCAGGATCTCGTCGGGCGGGATAGGTGTAGCCGTGCAGGATCATGTTCTGCTGGCCCGCCTGAGCATTCGGCGTTTCCACGCCGAGGAAACCGCTCATGCGCCCGTACTCCAGTTCGAACGCCTCACCCATCTCGTCCTGGATCATCTTGGGCTTGAGATTCAAGGTGAGTTGGCACGCCTGCGAGAGTGTCGAAGGTCAGCGAGGTGTCGTAGATCTGCACGGTGCCGTTCAGCGGGCCGTCGGTCTGGAAGTTCGTGCCGTAGGCCGAGTTGTACTCGCCCTGACCGACGATGATCGGGTTCTGGCCGCTTTCGAACACGCCCGAACCGCCTAGGCTGGTTGCTTTGAAGGCGGTCTGGAGCGCGCCCAGATCGAAGGGCTGTCCACTGCCGGTATTCACCTTGATCTGCATCACGGTTCGGGTGTTGGGTCCAAAGCCCGGCAAGGTCGACGGGGCACCGCCTGTAGTGCGGTAGATCCGGGTTGCCCGTGTAGTAGTCGTAGCGGGGGTCGCGGGCCGGGAAGGCAGCCGGCGCATCGTTGTACAGGATCAGCGTCTGACCGGCGTACTGCCGAGAAGTCAACGATCACGTCATGACGCTCGGCCGGAGCGATCAGCAGCGAGTGCTGGTCGACGTTGCCGGCGTTGAAGACTGTCGGGTCGGTGACCCATGTTGTTGGATGTGCGGGGACGACGACCGGAGTCAGGAAGGAAGCCGCCTTCGTTGGCGATCGTCGATCCAGTCCGGTCCTTCCGTACCCGTCAACCGGCGTCGGGAAGACGCCTGCCGGGTCCAGCAGGGCCGCCGCCACCTCGTCCGGGTTCAGCATCACCTCGGTGCAGGCCACGCCCGTGGACTCCGGCGCAGGATTGGGATTGCTGGCATCGCAGAGGACACCGTTGGCGTCGATCGCCTGGTAGAGCGACAGATTGAAGAAGCGGTCGTTGGCCGCGTTCAAGATGCGGAAGCGATAGGTCTTGGGATCGACGGTCAGCGTCGGATAGGCCGTGCCGTTGACGATGGGCGTGTCGTTGAAGGACTCCATACCCATCGAGTTGTAGGGCATGCCCGGCATCAGCGGCGGCTCGCACCAGTGAGCTCGGGGTCACAGGCAGGATCGAAGTACGGATTGTCGATCGGACCATGCTCGATGCTGTTTGTGGGCGGCCAGAACCACGGTCCGTAGGCCCAGCGTCCGTACTCGTTGACGCCCGAAGCGTCGCCCGGATTCTGCGCCGGGGAGTAGACGTGCGGCACCCATAGGCTGCCTTCGCCGCCCCAGCGAGCCGTGTCCCATGTCTCGTCCTGCAAGTCGAGCTGCGCCTGATTCGGCACGAAGGTCTTGTCCTGCACGACCAGCGGGATGGTCTCCTCCGGTCCGGGGATGAGTACCGGCGTCGACCAGCGCCTGCTCTGTCGGATCGGTGATGATATAGGGCGCAGCCATACCGGCGTACACGTTGAGGCGGGTGATGCCCCAGGCGTGGTCGTGGTAGAACATCAGACGCGCGCTCTGCTGGTTGGTATAGAAGAACGTCATCTCGCCGTCGGTCGGATTGCCGGTATCGTCCATGTCCGGCACCGGGCGTACGCTGACGCCCTGCGGATAGGCTGTGTTCTCACCGGCGGGCGTGATCCACTGGTGCGGCGTGCCGTCGGAGATCCAGGGCGAGATGCCGCCGTGCAGGTGGACGATGGCGCGATTGTCGGCGAAGCACAGTCCTTGCGCAACGAGTGTACCTTGTCCGGGTCCGCTGCACGGCGGATTCGGAGGGTCATCCCACGGATCATGGGCGGATCCATCATCGTCTGCATGTGACCGTCCGGCCGTCGGACCGGAACCCATCACCGTAGAATCGACTGGGATGAACAGGTTTCCGCCCGCGCCGGTCGGCAGCAGGTTGCGGAAGAGGATGCGTACCGGGCGGTCCTTCTGGGCGACGATGGCCGGGCCCAGGTAGTGGAACTGCACCGCCGGCCTGCCGGTAGCCGCGCAGCGTGGTCGGCGGCAGATCCGAGTGCATCTGCTCCGTGTACTCGCCCAGCTCGATGATGTAGTAGTCAGATCCGGGATAGGTGGTCGTGTCAGGCACAGCGACCGGGATCTGCTGTCCGAGGTTGTTGGCCGCGCCCAGACCGGGCAAGCTGTCCACGAACTTGCGGATGCCGCCGGTGATGCTGGCGGTCGGTCAGGTCAAACACCTCCGGCGCCAAACGAGTACGTGCGGGCCTGTGCCAGAACTGGATAGCCGCCGGCTGCCGACGCGTGATCGTGTCGTCCTGCAACGGTCCCGCCGGCGATGGATAGTACACGAGATCGGTTCCTGATCCGATGTCCAGCGGGATGCCCCGCCCGTAGAAAGCGAGCTTATCACCGGCCTGCACCGCGAGGTTCGCCACACCGAAGGAAGCGATCTCTCCAACCGCAGGGTCCGTCAATGCCGGGACGGTGAGTTCGCCACTGTCGAAGACGACCGTGTACTCGTCGGCGTTACCTGTCGGCCGCAATACGTAGGCGTGGAAGCTGAGTCCCGCCGACGCACGGAGTACCACCTGCCGCCGGCTGGTTCCACGTCTGGAAGCTCTGTAACAGTCCGTCAGGCAGCGTCGATGGACTGATCACAAAGACGTTGGCTGCGTTATCGCTGGAATAGCCGCGATCGGCTGAGAGCGTTGCCGAAGAATTCCACTGAACCAGTGCGTGATCTCGGGCAGTGGACTGTTGGCGTAGTTCGGATGGCTGAAGTAGTGCGGCGCGCCGTCGATCAGATCGCCGCGCGGTCAGCCGGCCGAGACGCCTGTACCATCAGCGGGTTCAGCTTGCCCTGCTGCAGGGCGCGTGCGGCGGCGTCGTTCCCGCTCCTCGGGTGTCACCCGGCCGTGTGTGTTCGTCGCCCAGTCATCGTCTATTGGCGTTGCGCCTTGGAGGCTGGACAACTGCGGCAAAAGGACCTGCTCATCGGTGCTGGAGCCCTCGGCTACGGGCTCTTCGCCGCTCAGATAGGGCGCGTAGACCTGCGTGCCGTCCTGCGCCAAGACTGGACCCATGCTGGTCACCAGCATGGCTGTGACCAGTACGAGCGTGAAGATGATGTTACGCATGATTATGTTCTCCCATCCCCTCATGCGCTCGAGGGTACACTATCAAATGGTACCGGTGAATCTGTCAGATCAATCAGGAAATCATTCGTGCATTCGCAACCCTTTCCTCCTCGAAGCGGGCTCCAGGCTGTGCTCACTAGACACGCCTGTCCCTCCTCCCCGTCCCCTCAACGATGCTCGGGCTAGTCGTGCCAGCCGGCCAAGCTTGTTCCCACGACGCAATGCATACAAGCAACGCACACTCGATCCCGCTGGTCGCACAAGTCGCAGTGTTGCTGCAAAGTTCTCCGCAGCCTGCGCACCTCCGGAAGCTGACCCGGGGCCTCGTCGCCACATGTTGCCAACGCGCTGAGCAGGTACGATATGTCTTTCCTGACTTCCTCATAGGTGGGATTGCCGGCGCCGGAAGGGGCCACGACCAGCCGGCCCCTACGCTCGGCCCCATATTGCGTGTACCAATGCGGCAATGCCAGGGATCGTAGTAGTTCCGGATGCAGGGACGCCAGCGCTTCCAATGCCTCTCCCATCGCCTCCGCAAACCAGTCAGTCTGGCTCAGCTTGCACACTCTTGACAGCGCCTGTCTATATGGAGTCGCCTGATCGCACAAAGTTGGCTTCAGATCGAGATCCGCTACGTACTTGCGAATGGCATCGAAGAGCGAGCCGGCCGCGGGGTCGGCGAATAGGCTCTGTCGAAACAGGCAGAACTCGCGGGCGGGGAATCCTATGTGTTGCAGCGGGAGGCGCAAGACATAACGCCACTCCAGGCGGACTCGCGTGGCCTTCTCGGCTTGGCGATCTGACAGCGCTTCCGCTTCTTGCAGCAGTGTGATGACTGCACAACGCAGAAATCGTATCGGATCTCCAATGCCAGAACGGTTTGGCGCGCGTGAGATGCAGAGAGCGAAGAGGTTCTCCATTTCGTCCGCGAGGACGAAATAGACTGAACCTTCCGCGAACTCTTTCTGTGCCACTTGCACAGTGTCTGCCGGCATGGGAGGAAGCACCGACGAACCGTTCACTTGGATCTCCTGAGTGGATGCGACGATGCGGAGTGGGGCGTTCCTACACGCTGCCCGCAATCTCCGTTGCCAAGAGGATAGCGGAGTCACATATGGTTGTGAAGCGTAGAAACCACCTGATTACAGTGACAGGAGACACGTGTAGATTACTGATTACGCATGAGTGGCATACGGAGTAACTACGATATGTCTACGTATTTCCTACGCAGATACTTCGTGAGCGACCTACGATGAGGCATTTGCATGCGGCAGCGAATGATCGCTCTCGCAGTTCGTACTAGAGCTTCGAATGTAGGTGCGGTAAGTGGGGGAGGGATAGGCGAGACGGAGTGTGCGTCAGTCGTCCAGATCGTGTGCTTCGACGTAATTGATCAGGTCGACGCGACTACGCAGGCCGAGCTTGCCGGTGATGTTGGCGCGGTGAGTTTCGACTGTGCGTACACTAATTATTAGCCGCTCCGCGATCTGTCGATTCGTGTATCCGCGCGCAAGGAGACGGAGCACCTCGATCTCGCGCGGGGTCAAGACTTCGGCGGTAGAACTAGGCGCCCGGGTTGGTGCCAGTGATTTCAGCAACGAACTCATCATGGAAGGGTGGATGTAGGTTTGGCCACGGTGTACTGCGCGAATCGCGTCCAGGAGCTCTGATTCGGCCGCACGTTTCACGATATATCCCGATGCGCCGGCGCTCAGCGCCTCATTTAGGATGTCAGCATCTTCATGAACGGTGAGCATCAAGACGCGAACGCCTGGCAAGTTGTCCGCAATCCAGCGGGTTCCTTCGATTCCGCCTGGGCTGGGTATACTGATATCCATCACGACCACGTCCGGCCGATGGTCGTGCGCTAAGCGGATCGCGCCATCAACGTCCGCGGCTGTGCCAACGACCGTCATATCTGCAGCGGTCTCTATCAGACTCACCACACCTCGTTGCATGAACGTGTGATCGTCACACACCAATACTTGAATCATCACAGGGAATCTCCACAACTAACGTTGTTCCTTTTCCCGGGACGCTTTCAACGACGACGTTGCCGTCCAACATTTCGCAGCGCTCGCGTATGCCAACAAGTCCGAGGTGGGTGCTTGACAATTCTGGATCGAAGCCGATACCGTCGTCCTCCACCATCAGCAATACGGAATCGTTCTGTTTTTGCAGAAGAACGTCCACCCTTGATGCGTGGGCGTGGCGCACGACGTTGGTCAGCGCTTCCTGCGCAATCCGGTAGATCGAGATCTCAATTTCTGCAGGCAGACGGCCTGCCGTCCATCCCAACGCTTTGAACTGCGCTGCAATGCCGTCCTGATCGGCCAGCTTGTTGATAAACGAGTTGAGCGCAGCGACCAACCCGAGATAATCCAGACTGGCTGGGCGCAAGTCCATTGCCAGGCGGTTGAGATTTTCCTGCACCGTATGGGCCACACTTTTGACCGTCTGCACGCCTTCGGTGACAGCAGGCGGGTCGTGTGCGTTGTCTTCGAGCTGCTTGAGCGCCAATAGCATGGATGCCAACATCTGGCCCGCCTCATCGTGGAGTTCTCGCGCCACATGAATACGCTCACTCTCCTGCACCTCTACGAGACGACGCGAGAGCGATTGCAGGCGATCGTGTCCCGCACGCACTTGCCGAAAAAGCCCTGCGTTCTGGATCGCTACAGCGGCCTGGGCCACAATCGCTTCGGCGAGTTGCACAGCCTCATCGGAGAATGCGTCCAGTTCCCGGTTTTCCAGACAGCAGAAACCCAGCGTTCGGCCTCCCGCCGAAATTGGCACCGACATGCAACTCAATTCAAGTCCACAACCCGCTCTAGGCGTCCTCTCGCTTCCCATTGCCCCGTTCCGGACTAGGACAACATGCTGGCGCTGCATTAGCTTCTGAAAGCCAGGATTCTCAAGGAAGTCGATCTCGTCAGGGATGGCGGATCTGATCCCTGCCTCGTCGAAGCAAACGCGCGCTTCAACGAAAGCGCGTGATTCGCTTTCCATCAGCAACACGGAGCCCACGCTGTACGGTATGAGCCGGTGCAAGTACTCCAGGAGTAGATTAAGGACTGCCTCCAGTTCCAACGTCTGTGTCAAAGCCAGACTGGCAGCGGAGAGGGTCTCCGCAGTCATTCGTGCCCACTGTTCCGCCCGGTAAGCCTCTGCCGCGCTGAATGGCGACAGCCGCATAATTGGCGAAGGTAACGAGGAAATCTGTGACGTCGCGGGGAAACGATCCTGGCTGGTCGCTGAGCGTCGCGAGAAATCCCAAGGTCTGTTCTTCGGCCACAAGGGGAGCCAAGACCAAGGAGCGCACCCACTCCAACCCTGGGATCAGCGGCCATTCGAAATCCAATTCAGTGTCATCAATTCGGACTGGGATCGTAGATGCAGCCGCGGATTGGACTCTTTCGAAGAAATCCAGTGGGAACCCCTCTACCAGCGGATGCACATCTTCCGATCCTCGATATCGAACAACAACAACCCAGTCGTCCACCATTCGCAACACGGCAACTACCGTGCAAGGAATCACGCGTTGCGTTTGTTCCAGAATCCGATCCAAGACCTGCTCCGGGTCCAGGCTGCTGTTGAGCGCTTCCGTGGCTTCAATCAGGGCCTTGGTATGTTTTCGCTGATTCTTCTCGGCGCGTGCCAATGCCACTAGCATGCGATTCTGATGTTCGAGTTGTTGTCGGGAACGTTGGTGCTGTGCGATTTCGCTGACTAGGGGACGGAGCATGAAAACATAGAGCGCGGGCACCAAGATGGCTGTGATCAGCAGGGCGTCAATCACAGGCGCGCCCACGCCGCTATGGGCGGCAGTAGCGGAAGCAGGAACATAATCAGCGCTTCGCCGATGAAAATCGCGGACGCCAAAATTAGGCCGGAACGATAGGGTTCCGACCACTTGTGGATGCTCAAGGTTGGCGCAGCGCTGTCCTTCACCGCATCATGATGCCTTGACCCGCTGGCGACGGAAGGTGCATCTTTGTTGGAGTTAGGACCGGCTTGAGACATAAATTCGGACTCCGTGTATACGTTGCTTGGCGGCCTCGGGAATCGGCGTCGCGCCACACTCCCGCTGACAAATGCCAGCACTTCTGCAGAGATCCAAACCAATGCACCCATCCCGAGTTATTCAGGGATGCTACGCATTCGGTAGTTCACATGTCAATGCTAGAGCGTGTGAAGAGGCTGCTACGGACAAGCCTTAGTACAGGAGTTGTACTCGTTCGGTGACTTGCATCGATTTCTATGATTGTACGCCCTGATTATTACGCCTGAGTTTCGCCAATTTGGATCCTCGTGTCAAGAGCGTAATTTCGTACTTGATACACGTCTCTCGTGAGATCCTCGAACTGGCAGCTACTTGTGGGCTTCAGCATGCAGCTTGGCGGAGATAGCGGACGTTCACACGATGCTGGACCGGCGATCACTGAGGACGGTCAATCCCAAAACGCTTGGCCAACTTGCTCGAGATTGACAGTGTGCGGGGATGTGCCGCATCGTCCGCGCTCAGTGGACACGAGCACTGCAGCTGACCCTTAACGGTGAGCGGCCGCCTCAGTCGCCACGACAACAAGCCCTCCAAATCGATCCCACTACCGAACCACAACCGCACAGCTTTCGCGTTTATCGCTATCTTCGAACTCAGCGGTTCAGCCTTCGTGGCCGAGGCGCTCAAGTACTATCTTCAGCTACCTATGATTGTCCGTGGGAACTGGAGTGCCGTCAGGACGGACTCTCCGCAAAATGGATTGTACGCTGGCTGGCCGTCATACTGTTCGCAGCGACCGCGGGCGCACCGGGGCAACACAGAGAAGAATCACCCGCAACGCCGGTCGGGATGCTGAACACAGCAAAGAATGACAGATTGCCTACATAGCACACACACCCTTGAGCTCTGACTCGAATTCTACCGTTTACTCTACAAACGCACATCTTCACGACACGACTCGCTAGGATGTCGCCTTCGGAAACAGCTTATTCTTACATTTCTTCAATCTGACGTCGTCTCCGGATAGAATAGCGTTTCGGAAGGCGACCACCCTCATTCTCATCTTGATCCCTGGGCCTATGGCTGACTGCAATTCCGTGACCAGTTCGTCCAGGGCAGGGAGGTCTCCCGAGCCGTTGATGAGTACATTCAGATCTCGACCGTCTGCTTCAACCTTGGTGACTCGAAAGTCCGTCTGGTCCAGCCAGAGCTGGACCACTCGCTGGGTTTGTAGCTCGGCCGTGGTTTCAGTTGCGACCCTAATTGAAGTCGCGGCCAGCGGAACGGCGACCAGCAGCGCCCCGATGGCAATGGATGATAAACGCTTTGCGCCGGGCGGTGCCGGTTAGCTCTTTGGTGCTGGCCGCGCTCGAAGCCTAACAGTGCCAGCACCCCTCCGCCGGCCAACAAGATTGACAGGAAGTTGGTGAGAAACAGCAACATTGCGCCCGAGGCAACGCTCCACTCACCTGCCGATAGACCAATCCCGACTACGCAGAAGGGCGGCACCAACGAGATGGAGATGGCGACTCCCGGCAAAGAGTCGGCCACATCGGAGCGGCTCATGGCAAAGGCGCCGGCTGCGCCGGAAGCCAGCGCTATCGCCAAATCGGTCAGGCTGGGTGAAATGCGGCCGGTAATGGCAGAGTTGGTGGTGAATGAGACAACGGTGGTGTTAAGAAAACTGCCAATGAACCAGGCGGTGAAGATAACGCCGGCTACCCCGCCCACAACCTTTAAGAAAGAACGACCGGCCCGGCCCATATCACCCATGACCAATCCGGCGGCGGTGCCCATAATGGGTATCATCAAGGGCGCAATGATCATCGCCCCGATGATGGTAGCTGTTGAGTCGCCCAGCACACCGTAGGTGGCAATAACGGTGGACAGAAACAGCAGCACAGCAAAACGCTCCAGGTTGACTCGACGTTTGTCACCCTCAAAAAAGAGCTTGTCTTCAAACGGGGGTACATCCGCCGGCGTGAACTTGTTGTCTTCTACGATATTTCGGATGACTCCCACAGCGTTGTTTTCCTTATGTGTTCAACGGGAGGCGCCGCAAGGGCAACGATTGGGTATTGCTATCTCTTGGGTATGCAGGTATTCAACTTGACCTCCCAGTTTAGCAGGGGAGGGGAAGTTGCGTACTGCGGTAGCAAGACCGTTCGAAATCGCTAGAGCTGATGTAGCCCGAAGATGAATGGCGACGACTACGATAGAAGCCTTCGAAATAGGTAGAGATGTGTTGTTACGCCTCCTGACTACTACGGAATTGCTGATGCTAGGTCATCTCGGTCTTCAGCGAGCCAAAGAAGTTTCTGTGAGGACATAGTTATAGTCGTTGACGCTCGGGCTCATACTGAATGCAGGGGCAATGGCCTTGAAGAGCTGTAGGCGCCCTATCATCCGCCTCGGTCCAAATGGTGCAGCGCCTGATTGGCCGCGGCTGGCGGCCCCGCACTCGTTCGTTGACTTGTATTGATATTCTGTGTCTGCATACCCCGTCTGTTCAATATGAGTTTCGTCAACTTGAACCGTTGTGTCAAATGTGCAATATCGGTTTTGTTGGGCTCTGAACCTCTATCGCACATGAGTCGCTTGGACCGGGACTCTCTCGTATGCTCCAGCATCCAGTTTGACGGAGATATCGGACGCACACATCGAAACGTATCGGCGCTCGTGGAGGAGGGTGCACTACGAGAGTGCTGGTACCAGGTTGCGAAAGATTGACAGTTTGTTGTGGTGTGTGCTATCGTCCGACTTCAATGGGCTATACCAATGTAGCTGACCTTGCGAAGTGAGCGACCGCCTCAGTCGCCACGACAACAGCCCGCCAAATAGATCCGTCTACTGAATCACAACCGAACAGCTTTCGCGATCGTCGCTATCTTCGAACTCAACGATTCCGTTTAGAATCGACTGACAACGGGTGAAAGCACCACTTCTTATCACATTTCCTGGTCGCCCTGTGCGTGAACCAGACTGTGGATCACAGCCCTAGCCCGCGTTGGCGGCTCACCTCTCGCCGCACCTCCACCCTGCTTGATTCCTCGCGTCACGTTCTCAAGTGGAACAGAGTTGCTGGTGACTTCGCCCACAGTCTGCTCGATCCCTTCTACAGCCGCACGCCGATAATCACATGTTGTTTGAGAGATGCCGATTTGACCGTTACGAGGTCCACCTTTCCATTGACCACATCATCTTTTCAGAGGAGGCACCATGGCTGCGCGGCACACACTTCGAATGGCGATCTTTGCGTTAGTGGCAGGGATACTACTATTGGTCTCAGGCTGCCCGGCGGCGGCTCCAGCGGAGACAGCTGCGCCGGAGGCAGCGAGCGAGGCTGAAGGCGAGGTGGTGAAGATTGGCTTCATGGCTGCATCCACAGGCGGGGCGGCCTTCCTCGGCGGACCCGAACGTGACGCAGCCTTGATGATCAAGGAGCAACTGGAGGGGCAGCAGTTTGACTGCGCCGGACGGAACGCCACGAACCGTTGAGATCATCGAGTATGACACAGAAGGCAGCGGCGACGTGGCGATCCCGCTCGCGAAGAAGCTGATCGACAACGACAAAGTCTCGATCATCGTGGGCGGCACCGTCAGCCCGGTGAGCCTGGCGCTGGTTCCCATCGTACAGGAAGCAGAGATCCCCTACATTTCCATGGCTTCCAGCAGCGAAATCGTGGAGCCGGTCGCAGAACGGTATTGGGTCTTCAAGACCCCCCAAAGCAATCGTCATACGGCTCCGTGGCAGGTGCGCTACGTGAAGGACCAGGGCATTGACAAGATTGCAAGCCTCTATGTGAACAATGCCTACGGCGAAGACGGTCGTACTGCCATAGAGCAGGCGGCAGAAGAAATGGGCGTGGAGATTGTCCTGGAAGAGACATTCGAAGCGTCCGACACCGACATGACCGCGCAGTTGACCAAGATCAAGGCCAGTGACGCTCAGGCCCTACTGGTTACGGGCCTGCCGCCGGCTGCGTCCATCCTCACCAAGCAATTCCGCGAGTTAGGGCCTGGACATGCCGCTGGTGCACAATCATGGGATCGGAATGAAGCCGTTCATCGACTTGGCCGGCGCAGAGAACGCCGAGGGCATCGTTTTCCCCATCGGAAAGCTGGTGGCCGTCGACGCCTTGGACGACAGTGATCCGCAGAAAGCGGTGCTGCAGCAGTTCATCTCCGACTATGAGGAATATACGGGAGAACCGGCCAGCACATTTGCCGGACACGCATGGGACGGCGTTCACATCGCGCTGAAGGCAATTGAATCGATGCCGGCCGGCCTCAGCCTCGAAGAGCAGCGCGCCTTTCTGCGTGACGCCGTCGAGACCATGGAATTTGCAGGGACGGGCGGCGTGTTCCATCTCTCGCCCGAGGATCACGTCGGCCTCAGTCCCGACGACGTCGTCACGGTACGAATCACCGACGGCGAGTGGGAATACTTCCCGCCGGAGAAATGGGGCTCTCAGTAGCGGTCTTGTTACTTCATTCGGGGCGGGCTCGAATCAATGCCCGCCCCGCTTCCATCGCCGCATCTCCCAAATGCAGGGAACGGTTCGTGCCGACCTACGCACCTGGTGATTATCTGCAATTTGTCCTGTCGGGCTTGAGTACAGGCAGCATTTATGTACTGATCGCTCTGGGCATCGTGACGATCTACAGCGTTACCGGCATCATCAACCTGGCTCAGGGCGAATATGTGATGCTTGGGGCAATGCTCGCCATCACATACACGAAGTGGCACCTGCCGCTATTCATTGCTTTCGCAGGATCCGTACTCACTGTGATTCTGATTGGGATGATTATTGAACGTTTGACCGTCAACCCCGTGCGATCGGCGTCCCGGTGACACTGATCATCATCACCATTGGCGTCAGCATCATCGTCCGCGGCATCGCTCTGCTGATCTGGGGCGCCACGCCCTATTCATTGGCAGAGTTCAGCAGCGGCGGTCCGCTGCAAATATTCGGCGCTGTCGTGAGTCGCCAGCGTTTGTGGGTGATGGGGACGGCAGCAGCCGTGTTGGTCGGGCTCTATTTTCTACTCGACCGCACCCTGCTCGGCAAGGCGCTTCGCGCCTGTTCCATCAACCAGAACGCTGCCAGCATGATGGGCATCAGCCCATCGCAGATGTCACTATTCAGTTTCGCGTTGGCGGCCGCGTTGGGCGCGATCGCCGGCATCGTCATCGCTCCGCTCACGCTTGCGACCTACGACATGGGACTGATGCTGGGTCTGAAGGGCTTCGTCGCCGCCGTCATCGGCGGGCTCGTGAGTGCACCCGGGGCCGTCGTCGGCGGCCTGCTGCTGGGCGTACTGGAGTCGCTGGCCGCAGGACTGGTGTCCTCTGGGTTGAAGGACGCCATCGCTTTCATCGTGCTGCTGATCGTGCTGCTTGTTCGCTCGGAAGCCGTCTTTTCGCGCATGCGGAGGTCGATCGCGCGCATGAAACGATCTTGCAATATTCGGGCAACGTTCGCCGAATCTGATTCGGACTGCTATTGTTGGCGCATCGTCATTGCCACACTTCCTCTGTTTCTTCGCAGCGACTACGTGAGCACCGGCATTTTCATCGGCATCGCGGCAATCCTGACGCTCGGTCTCTGCATGCTGATGGGCTACGCCGGGCAGATCTCGCTGGGCCATGCTGCATTCTACGGACTGGGCGCCTATGCTTCGGCCGTATTGACGGTGAAGATCGGCCTTTCGCCGTGGATTGCCATGGCGCTTGGCGTAGTGATCACGGGCGTCATGGCCTATCTGATCGGCAAGGTTATCTTCCGCCTGACCGGTCACTACCTGGCCGTTGCGACGCTGGGTCTTGGGATCGTGGTGTTCATCGCATTCAACGAGTTTGGCGCGATCACCGGCGGATCGACTGGTTTGCCTGGCGTACCTCGGCCTGCCGTCGGCGGCTTCGTTTTCGACACGGACACCGAGTATTTCTACCTCGTGTGGGCCGTGGTGATTGCGCTGATGGCGCTCTCATTGAACATCGTGAACTCGCGTGTCGGGCGCGGCCTTCGCGCCATTCACAGCAGTGAAGCCGCGGCAGACAGCATCGGCGTCGACTCAAGTCGCTACAAGCTGCAGGTGCTGGTCCTCAGCGCCATGTACGCCAGTATCGCCGGCAGTCTGTACGTCCACTACATGCGCTTCGTCAGTCCGACGCCGTTCGACTTCCACGCCTCCGTGCGTCTGGTGGTCATGGCGGCGATAGGCGGACTGGCCAGTGTATGGGGCGCGCCCTTTGGAGCCGCGGCCATCATTCTGTTGACCGCGCTCCTGCGCGATAACCTGGCGTACGTGATTCCGGATGCATCCGGTGAGCACGCGGTCATTGCCTACGGCATCATCCTCGTGGTCATCATGATCTTCCTGCCGCAGGGCTTGACTTCCGGTATGGTGAGTCTGAAGAAATGGCGATTCTCCAAGTCGAAGAACTGACAAAGGATTTCGGCGGCGTGCGCGCCCTGAGCGACGTCAGCTTCGAGATCGAAGATCATCGCATCTCCGCGCTGATCGGGCCGAATGGCGCGGGCAAGACCACGCTCTTTAATGTGGTCGCGGGCGTGTTTCCGCCGTCGGCCGGCATGGTGCGCATGGGCGGCCGCGACCTGAACGGCGTTCCGGTGCACAGCCGTGTGCGCATGGGCATCGGCCGCACCTTCCAAAATGCGTTGCTGTTTGACAACATGACTGTGCTGGAGAACGTGATGGTGGGCCGGCATCCGCGGAGCAAGAGCGGTATGGCGGCTGCGGCCTTTCGGATACCGTCCATGCGCCGTGAGGAGGAGCAGATCTACCTGGAGGCCATGCGCTATCTGAACCTGGTTGGCATGGGCACGCACGCCGACGAATCGGCTGCCAACCTGCCCTTTGGCCAGCGCAGACTGGTGGCAATGGCCCGTGCGCTGGCGACGAACCCTCGGCTGCTTCTGCTCGACGAACCGGCCGCCGGGCTGAACGCGCTCGAGAAGATGGACCTCGTCGACCTGGTGCGCCGGATCCAGGGCATGGGCATCACGGTGCTGATCGTCGAACATGACATGACGCTGGTCATGCAGTTGGCCGAGTGGATTGTTGTTCTGGATCACGGGAGCAAAATCGCTGAGGGCGTGCCGGAGGACATCCGCCGCAATCGCAACGTGATTACTGCATACCTGGGCGAGGACGAAGCGTGATGCTTACGGTAGAAAATCTCTCCGTGCGGCGCGGACAGGTGCAAACCCTGCGTGACGTGTCGCTGCACGTTGATGAGGGGGAGATTGTTTCGCTGGTCGGTTCGAATGGGGCGGGAAAGTCCACGGTGCTGTATGCAGTGGCGGGCATGCTGTCCGGCGACGGCACGATTACCTACCGGGATCAGTCGATATTGGGAATTGCGCCGGAAAAAGTGACACGACTCGGCATCGGTCTCGTGCCGGAGGGCCGGCAGATCTTCGGCGAACTGTCTGTGTTCGACAACCTGATGATGGGCACGTACAGCCAGTGCAGCAGGCGGTGGCAAGATTTGCTGTCGGACACGCACCGCATCGAGCGCAAGCCCGCGGTTCAAAAACAGCTTGCGATGGTCTACGAGCTCTTTCCTGTGCTGCGCGAGCGCACGTCCCAGGCGGGCGGCAGCCTGTCCGGCGGCGAACAACAGATGCTTGCCATCGGTCGCACGTTGATG
Organism: uncultured delta proteobacterium; assembly: GCA_963850465.1. Lineage (GTDB taxonomy): Bacteria > Desulfobacterota > Desulfobacteria > Desulfobacterales > UBA5852 > JABZFP01. The sequence goes on along the minus strand of CAWKLN010000012.1, from coordinate 30,429 downwards.
GCCGACCCCGACCTGTTGTTGGTGGACGAGCTCTCCATCGGATTGGCGCCAAACCTGGTGCGCCAGCTACTGGGACTGCTGGCCGAACTGCGCGACAGGGGACTCACGATTCTACTCGTCGAACAGGACGCCAAAGCTGCGCTCCGAATTGCAGATCGAGGCTATGTGATGGAGACCGGCCGCATTGTCACCGAAGGCAGCGCCGGCGAATTACTTGGCTCAGACCGTATTCAGAAGGCCGTACTTGGGTTGAATTGCATTTCTCCGCCAGCACGGTTTTCCATCCGCCCTGACCCGGCTGCCCAACATCGAGGAGTACAGAGCATGATCTGGGACCAAAAACACGAGACGATGTCCAGAACGGAACTTCAGGAACTGCAGCTACAGCGCCTGAAGGAGCAAGTAGCAACGGTATACGACAAGGTGCCGTTCTACCGGCAGGCCATCATGGCAAAGGGCTGCACGCCTGATTCGATACGGTCTCTCGCTGACCTTCCCAAGCTGCCGTTCACCATCAAGCGTGACTTCCGCGACAACTACCCATTGGGTCTGGCCGCGGTGCCGCGCCGGGAGATTGTCCGTCTGCACGCGTCCAGCGGAACGACCGGCAAGCCAACCGTGGTGCCCTACACGGCGGGCGACATCGAGTTGTGGACCGAAGTGATGGCGCGCACGCTCTCCACAGCAGGCGTGACCAAGGACGACGTTGTACAGAACGCCTACGGCTACGGGCTCTTCACCGGCGGGCTTGGTTTCCACTACGGGGCCGAGCGTGTCGGGGCTACCGTACTTCCCGTCTCCGGCGGACAGACCAAGCGGCAGATCATGCTGCTGCAGGACCTGGGCAGTACCGTTCTCTGCTGCACGCCGTCGTATGCGCTCTACGTCGCCGAGGTGGCCGAGGAGATGGGCGTCGACCTTCACAACACGAATCTGCGCATCGGCATCTTTGGCGCGGAGCCGTGGTCGCATGAGATGCGACATGAGTTGGAGGCCAAGACCGGGTTGCTTGCGATTGACATCTATGGGCTAAGCGAGGTGATCGGTCCCGGCGTGAGCGTCGAGTGCGAACATCAGAACGGCCTGCATCTCTTCGAGGATCACTTCCTGCCGGAGATTGTGAACCCAGCCACAGGCGAACCGTTGCCCTACGGCGAGCGCGGCGAACTTGTGATTACGACGCTGACCAAGAAAGCGCTGCCCGTCATTCGCTACCGCACCGGAGACATCACCACCCTTCATCCGGAGAAATGTGCGTGCGGGCGCACGCTCGTGCGCATGGACAAGATCAGCGGGCGCACCGACGATATGTTGATCGTGCGCGGCGTCAACGTCTTCCCGTCGCAGATCGAAACCGTGCTTGCTGCAGGTGGAAGGCGTGCAGCCGCACTACCAGATCATTGTGGACCGCCGCGGCTCACTCGACGATCTCGAGGTATGGGTGGAGGTTTCCGACGAGATCTTCGCGGACGAGATCCGGCGCATGGAAGGGCTGGAGAGAAAACTGCGCACCGAGATTCAGGGCACGCTGGGGATTTCCGCGAGCGTCAAGCTGGTGGAGCCCCGCACGATCCAACGCAGCGAAGGCAAGGCGCAGCGGGTCATCGACCGGCGACAGGTGTATACGAACTAGCCCACAACGGAGCACAGGTGTCCGGCCTGATGCCCGACTCATGGCGCATGACAAGGAATACACGCATGAACATCACACAGATATCCGTCTTCCTGGAAAACCGGCCGGGTCGCTTGGCCCACCTGCTCGACGTCCTGTCTGACGCAGGGGTCAATCTCCGCGCGCTGGCCGTTGCAGACACGGCCGACTTCGGCATTCGCGCGCATCATCGTAGACGACGTTGAACAAAGCCGTAGAAGCCATCCGTGAAGCGAATATGACTGCAGCGACGACGAAGGTGCTCCGCGTTGAGGTCCCCGACACGCCGGGCGGACTGGCGAAGAACGTGATCGAGCCCGTATCCGAGGCGGGCGTTAACATCGAATATCTGTACGCGTATAGTGAGACGACGGAGACGAACGCGATCGTCGTGTTGAAGGTGGATGATTTGCCCAAGGCGACTGCCGCCTTGTCGTAGTCAGCGGCGGTTCGCACGCTGCTGGCGTCATCTTGTTCTTGTTGGGATATCTGCAGCGCACTGGCGGCCCGTCGCATCAGAGTATCGAACTCGGTGCGTTGGTCGAGGAGACGCCATGTATCTGGAACGTGTATTGTATGTAGACCTCACAGAGAAGCGCAGTTGGGTGCGGAAATTTGACGCGGGCTTCCTGTCCACGTACCTGGGCGGCGTCGGGCTCGGCACACGACTGCTCTATGATCACCTGCCTGCCGGCGTTGACCCGCTTGGGCCGGAGAACGTCATGGTGTTCGCCACAGGCGCGTTCGCCGGAACGCCCATTGCCACGGGCAGCAAGCACGCCGTCGTCACCAAGTCCCCGCTCACCGGCATGCTCGGCGACAGTCTGTCCGGCAGCTTCTGGTCGCACACGCTGCGTCGCGCCGGCTACGACGCGCTGATTATCACCGGGCGCGCCGAGAGCCTCAGCTACTTGTTCATTCACGATGACAAGGTTCACATCCGCCCAGCGCAGCACCTAGCCGGCAAATCGACATTTGACACCGAACGCCGCCTGCGCCGAGAGCTCGGCTCCGACGAAGTGCGCATCTCTGCCATCGGCCCCGCCGGAGAGAAGATGGTGCGCTTCGCCTGCATCGCCAACGATGAGGGGCGCATGGCCGGTCGCACGGGTACGGGCGCGGTGATGGGCTCCAAGAATCTGAAGGCCGTTGCCGTTCGCGGTTCCGGTACGATTCGCGTGGCCGATATCGACGCCATGTGGCCTATGACTGTGGACCTGGCGCAGCGGTGTCAAGGGCCCCTGACGCACAAGTATCGAAGCACCGGCACACCCGGCAACGTGAACTTCCTGAATCATCTGGGCGCACTTCCCACACGCAACTTTCGCGAGACGACGTTCGAAAGTTCCGAGCGCATCAATGGCGAGACCCTGAATCAGCATTACGTGGAGCGCGTGGTTGCCTGCGCCAGTTGCCCGGTGGGCTGTGAGCACATCATGCTGGTGCGGGAAGGCCCCTATGCGGGTGCGCGGACACGCATGGATTACGAGCCGCTCTACGCCATGAGCTCGTTGTGGGGCATCGACGACCTGTCCGCCACCATCCGCGCCGTGGAGCTGGCCGGCGAGGCAGGGCTGGACGCGGTCAGCGCGGGCACGGTGGTGGCCTGGGCCATGGAGTGTTTCGAGCGGGGCATCCTCACCAAAGAGGACTTTGACGGGCTCGAACCGTATTTTGGCAACGCGGCTGCCGGCATTCAACTCATGGAGAAGATCGCGCAACGCGATGGCATCGGCAACGTACTGGCCGAAGGGACGAAGCGGGCCGCCGAGAGCGTGGGCCAGGACTCGCTGGACTTCGCCATGCAGGTCAAGGGCATGGAGATGGCCGGCTACGATCCGCGAAGCCTGAAGACGATGGGTCTCAGCTACGCCATCGGCACGCGGGGCGCCTGCCACAACCGATCGCCAGGATACGGGCCGGACACGCAGAACCAGGTCGACCGCTTCAAAGGCGGACCGGAACGGGGACCCATCGTAGTGGACCTTGAGGACAAGGCCGCGGTCTTCGATTCCATCGTGCTGTGCAAGTTCATTCGCGGTATTTTCGAAGACTTCTATGCCGAAGCGTCCGACCTGTATCGCGCAACCACCGGCATCGAGCTGTCGCCCGAAGATTTTGCGAAGACGGGGGAGCGCATCTCCAACCTGAAGAAGGCATTCAATATTCGTGAGGGTTGGCAGTCTGCCGATGATTGGCTGCCCGTGCGCGCCATGCGTGACGCCATGCCGTCCGGTCCAGGCAAGGGCGTCCACATGGAGGACGACGAGTTGCGCACCATGATCGACAGTTACTATACCGCGCGCGGTTGGACGAAGGATGGCTTCATTCCAAAGGTGAAGTTTGCAGAACTGGGACTGGCGGATGTCGCCGCGGATGTGGGCGTTGAGATGGAGCCTGCGGTGGAATAGGCGGGCAATCCACGCGTGCGTGACGGGCGGGCGCTGGCGCTGCCCGCTGCGGATGAACTGAGTTCGGCGTTAGGGTTTCTGTTGGGAGGCGACAAGTGCAAAGACCATTCATCGTATGCCAGCCGGAGAAGTGCACCGGCTGCCAGTTATGCGAGATTTCCTGTTCAGCGAGGCATGGCGGCTACAACCCGCTGCTGTCGGAGATTCGACTTGTGCGCAGGCAGCCGGCCGCCATCATGGCGATTGCTTGCCGACTGTGCGACGAGCCTACGTGTATGTACGCCTGTCCACGCGAGTGCATCAGCGTGAGCGAGACGACGGGCATCATGCTGGTGGACAAGGACGTGTGCAACGGCTGCGGCTGGTGCGTCGAGGCGTGCGAATTTGGCGCGGTGAGCATCAACCACGAGGAGCGTATCGTCTCCATGTGCAATTTGTGTGAGGACCGCGGCGGCCGGCCGCGTTGCGTCGATATCTGCGCCTACGGTGCGCTGTCCCTGTCCACGCCCGCGGACGTGGCCGCACGCCGTCGTGAAGAGATCGTACTGACGGGTGTCCTGCCGGAGATGAAGTCTGCGCCCAGGAGCAAGAAATGAAGCGATTGCTACTGGGCAATGAGGCGGTCGCGCTAGGAGCCTACCTGGCAAACGTGACGGTGGCGACAGGTTATCCGGGCACACCGAGCACGGAAATTCTGGAGCGGTTCGCCCGGTATCCCAGTGTTTACTCCGAGTGGTCACCTAACGAGAAGGTCGCGCTGGAGGTGGGGGTAGGGGCGTCGCTAGCCGGTGCGCGGGTCATGGTCACCATGAAGCACGTCGGGCTGAACGTCGCCGCAGATCCCTTCTTCGCCTCGGCCTATATGGGAGTAGAGGGGGGACTGGTTATCGTCTCTGCAGACGACCCCGGCATGCATTCCTCACAGGGCGAACAGGACAACCGGAACTACGCCAAGTTCGCCAAGGTTCCGCTGCTTGAGCCGACGAACAGCCAGGAATGCGTGGACATGATGCGCATTGGCCTGGAGATCAGCGAGCGATTCGACACGCCCGTGCTCCTGCGCACGACAACGCGAGTCTCCCACGCACAGTCGCTTGTGGACGTCGACGCCGAACAGATCGACCGGAGTGAGACGCGAACGCCCGAGGCGTTCAGACGCCACCCTGAGAAATTCGTCATGCTGCCGTCGAACGCGCGCGTCCAGCGCGTGAAAATGCGCGACCGGCTGGCCCGACTGCAAGAGTATGCGGAGCAGACGCCTCTTAACTTCATCGAGTGGGGCGATCGCAGTTTGGGCATCATCAGCCACTCTATGCCCTACCAATACGCCAAGGAAGTCTTTCCCAACGCCTCGTTCCTCAAACTCGGCATGGCGCACCCGTTGCCGCGCAACCTGATTGTGGAGTTTGCCAGCCAGGTGGAGACGCTGCTGATCGTCGAGGAGTTGGATCCATTTCTGGAGGAGCAGATTCTCGCGCTGCCCGATCTGCCGGATGTGCGCGTGCTGGGGAAGGAGGTGTTCCCGGAGATTGGGGAATTCAGCCCGCAACTCGTAGCACGCTGCGCCGTCGAACACGGACTGCTTGACCGGGACGCAGTACCATTTGCGTTCGAGAGAACTGGCGATGCGCCAGGTCCTGCGACTGGCATTCCCGCACGTCCGCCCTTGCTGTGCGCCGGCTGCGGCCATCGTGGCACCTTCTATATTCTGCGCCAACTGATGTACCCGGACGCCGTCGACATCGACGTGGAGCCGCCGGAGCCGGTCAATAGCCCCTACGCCCGCGCCAACTATGCCCAGCGCCGCCAGTACTCGCTTGTTGTCAACGGCGATATCGGATGCTACACACTGGGAGCGCTGCAACCGCTGTGGGCCATGGATACCTGCGGCTGCATGGGCGCGAGCATCGGGTACGCGGTCGGCATGGAAAAGGCCGGGGTCAAGAACAAGATCGTCGCCGTCATTGGTGATTCGACCTTCTACCATTCCGGCATCACCGGCCTCGTCGACGTCATTACCAGCGGCGCCGCCACAACTGTCATCATCCTCGACAACTTCACGACGGCCATGACCGGCGGCAACGTCAATCCGGGCACGGGTCAGGCCGTGAACGGCGAACCGGCGCGCCGCGTCGAGCTGGAAACTCTTTGTCGGGGTCTGGGCGTGGAGGATGTGCAGGTGATCGACGCCTATGACAACGATGCGATTACGCGCCATCTGGACCGCGCCGTAGCCAGCCCGGAGCCGACGGTGTTGATCATCCGCGCGCCTTGCGTGCTGCAGGAACGGGCCACACATGCACAGGTGTCTTGGGTGGAACCGGACAAGTGCGTCTCCTGCTGGGCCTGCCTGGCGACGGCATGTCCTGCGCTCATCCGGCAAGACGGCAAGGTTGCCATCACTCCTGAACAGTGCACCGACTGTGAGGTGTGCAACCAAGTCTGTCCCTATGACGCCATTCTGCGCGTGGACAGGTATCGCGAGAGGTTGCCGGCATGAGACCGCTGAACTTTGTGCTGGTGGGCGTAGGCGGCCAGGGCATCCTGCTCTCTAGCGACATCCTGTGCATGGTGGGCATGGCGTGCGGATATGACGTGAAGAAGACCGACGTACATGGCATGGCCCAGCGCGGCGGCAGCGTCATCAGCCATGTGCGCCTGGCGGACACTGTCTATTCGCCGGTCGTGCCGGACGGCGCCGCGGATTACCTGCTTGCGTTCGAGAAGTTGGAAGCTTGTCGCTGGGCGCACTTCCTTCACCAGGACGGTGTGGCCGTAGTCAATGACCAAGCGATTCCTACGCTGGCGCTGGCTGCCACGCGGGCCACGTATCCGGCTGACGAACGCATCGCCGAGATTCTCTCCGCCCGGGCCAAGTCGTATCGACTGCTGCCTGCGGGAGACCTGGCGATGCAGCTTGGCAATCAGCGCGTCGCCAACGTCGTACTGCTCGGCGCGCTCTCCTCGTTCCTGACGATTCCCCCGGACCTATGGCTGGAGGCAATCGTCAGTCGCGTACCGCCTAAGGCCCGCGCGCTGAATGAAGAGGCATTCGGGCTGGGTCGCCGCATCGCAAGCGAGGAACCGCAGGCCCGCCTGGGTTAGGCTATGCGATACCGGGTCTGCCGCGCAGCATGACCGGGCGCGACTACGAAGCGCGGAGTTCTCTGCGCTGGCATTTATCGCCCGATATGCTACCCGGCTATTCCTCTGCCACTGGATTCGGTGCGCTGCGATCCTCAAGCTGGTGCAGTACATCGAGGAGTTGAAGGGGAGTCTTGATCGTGTAGTGCGGGATCTCCAAATCGGTCGCAGGGGACTTGGAGCGCCTGGGCGCCCAGTCGAGCCAGACCGAGATCAGGCCCAGGGCATTGGCTCCGGCAATGTCGCGTTCCAGGTGATTGCCGACCATGACCACGCGGCTATACTCTGATGAGTCAATCTCAAGCTCGTCCAGTGCGACTTGGAATATCTTGCGAGACGGCTTTTCGCAGCCAACTTCCTGGGAGATGGCGCGCGCGTCGAAAAGTTGGAATACACCGTAGGGTCCGAGGTTGTTGACGAATGTAGCGGTCGGTCCATCAGCCACCAGGGCGAGTGGATAGCCGCGTGCTTTGAGGCATCGCACCATTTCGTCCGACCCCGGGAATTAGATCGGCATGAAGCGATACCCCTTCATCGGTCTTCACCTCCGTTCCTTCATCCACTAGCGTATCGCCACAGTCCAGAAGCACTGCGCGGACTCGTCTCACGGATTCACCTCGCCTGGTGTTGGGCACGACAGAATAGACGGCCGGAGAGAAACACTTGCTCATCGGCGCAGATCTCGCGCATTGTTAGCAACGGCCTTTGGAACGGCGGTGCGGTCACAAGACAGTGGGACCGCCAGGATTGCGGAAACCGCTCAGCCGGCCGTGCGCAGGCGGGGATTGCTCACCTCGTCGAAGCCAATGTGCACCAGGTAGAGCGAAAGGAACAGCGCCATCAGGGCGACGACGGGCGACAGCCACCACCACCACAGGTTCTGGAAAATGGCGCTATACGTGAGCGCCCAGTAGATCATCATGCCCAGTGTCAGCTCGCGTGAGGGACCCAGCCCGATGATGGATAGCCCAGACTCGGCCAATACAGCGGCGATGAAGGCGTTGACGAAGTTGGCGCCCAGCCACTGAAACATATGCGGCATGAGCTCAAGCAAGATGATCTCCATGCCGTTTTCGCCGGACAGCCTCGCGACCTGTACGAAGCCGCGCTCTTTCAGGCTCAGGACTTGCGCGCGCACCTGTCGGGCGGGAGACGGCCACGCGAAGGCGCCGATGATCAACGCCATTGACACGACGCTGACGTTTTGGACAAGCGATGCGATGAGGATCAGGAACAGTAGCGAAGGCACCGACAGAAACACGTCGATGAAGATGCGCAGGACCGCGTCCACCCTGCCGCCGAAGTAGCCGCTGGCAAAGCCGATCAGAGCGCCGAGCAGGGTGCCGACCGTGGCGGCGATGAGACCTATCAGGACTGAGTTGGGGATCGCCTCGGTCAGTTGGATTGCTACACTTTGGCCCAATGCGGTAGTGCCTAGCAAGGTGCCGTCAAGAGGCGGCAAACGAGGCGGAAAGCTGCCGGCCTTCTTTAGGCTTGGATCGATGAGCATGCCGGCGACGAGCGCCGTAATGACCATGACGGAGAAGACGGCGCCGCCCGCAACGAATTTGGAATTGTGCAGCAACTCCCAAACTACGCCTGAACGCGCCTCGCCGACCGCTTCTGTTACCGGCGCCACCGCCATTTGTTATCGTCCCCCCTGTCCTTCGAACCGAATGCGCGGGTCGATCAGCGGATAGGCTGCATCGATCAAGAAATTCGCCAGCGCCACAGAAATAATGATCAGCAGCACGCCTCCCTGAATCAGAGGGTAGTCCAAGCTCTTGATGGCGTTATAGATACGATAGCCCACGCCCGGGTAGGCAAAGATCACCTCGGTGATCAAGGCGCCGCCTACGATATGGCCGAGTGCAATGGCCAGACCAGTGGCCTGAGGGAGCAAGGCGTTCCGGTACGCGTAACCCCACAGAATTCGTCGTTGGTTGATACCCATCGCTTCGGCATTGAGGATGTAGTCTTCGCCCTTCAGCGAGATGATGAGGCTGCGCATGCTTAGGAACCACCATCCCAGCGAAACCAGCAAGATGCTCAGTGCGGGAAGCACGGCATGGTGGAGCACGTCCAGCGTGAATTCGAGTGTAAAACCTGGGCGCGCGCCGACGGAATACGCCCCGGAAAGCGGGAAGATGGGCCATAGGAAGGCAAAGCCAAAGACGAGCAACAGTGCCAGAATGTAGTAAGGGGTGGTATACAGGACGAGCGCCAACGGCACGAGTATACGTGCGCCGCGTGCCTTGCTGCCGCGCCAACCTACGACGGCTCCGAAGACCGATCCCAATATCCAACTGGCGAGCGTCGTCACAGTGAGCAAACCGACTGTCCACGGAATGGCCGACAGCAGCATATCCGAGACCTCGGCGGGGAAGCTGCTGATTGAGAGTCCGAGGTTGCCCCGAGCCAGCTCACGCCAAAATCTGAGATATTGCGTCCATAGTGGATCGTCGAGACCGAACCTGGACCGGTATTCTGCGATCAGGTCCTGCGCATTCATGCTGCCGCCGACCGATGCCATGTTGGCAAAGATGGCGTCCATCGGCTCGCCTGGAACCATGCGCGGCACGAAGAAGACCACCGTCATAGAAAGAAAGACCGTGGCGAACAGCAGAACGAGGCGATGTGCGATGTAGCGGAGGTAAGGATTCATTGTTTGCTTTCACGGCGTATCGATCCCGCAGGCGGAAGCCCGCCTGCGGGACACCGGATACGGACACGTGTATGCTACTGAGCGGCCGGCTGTATGCCGGGCACCCATTCACCCGTTTCCTGTGACTCATAGCCAGTGAGCAGTAGGTTCATCGTCGCCCACCAGTTCACGGGCATCATCCAGGGATTCTCTGCGTTGGGCCATCCCTGCCAATAGGTGTAGTTGAAGGGCACCAGCGCAGGAGCCTGCGTCAGCGGCGTCACGGGCAGGTCGGCGTACCAGATCTCCATAGCCTGCTGGAACAGCCCGACTAGCGTGGCCTCGTCGGCGTTCTCGCCGAGCGCCTGAAGCATCTGGTCGACAACCGCATCGTATTCCGGATTGGAGTAACGGAACGAGTTGCGCTCATACCACGGCGCAGGCTCGCCCAGGGGCACATAGAACTTGCCGTGGAAGAGCTCGAGGTTCTCGTAGATAGTCCCTGGACAGAACGCCTGCGGCGCATAGAAGTCCCAGTTGCCGTCCAGCAACGCGGAGGACTGTGTGGCGCCGGATAGCGGCTGGAACTGAACGGCAATGCCGCCCGTATCCAGTTGGTCGGCCAACACTTGGGCTACTTTCATGTTCTCTGCCGAATCAGAGTTCGTCATTAGGACGGGTTCGAGGCGCTGCCCGTCTTTGCTCCAGTAGCCGTCCTGGTCCTTTTCGTATCCAGCATCGGTGAACATCTGCTCGGCCGCGGTCGGATCGTATGTGACCGCCGAATTCGCGACGATGTCGCTGATGGCATCCATGTAGGGGCTGAGGCCAGAGTAGGCGGGCCAGATGGTGTTGGCTGTCACGGTGGCGCCTTCGTATGCCAAGGCGACGAGCTGGTCACGGTCCACCAGGCTGGACACCGCCTTGCGCAGCGCCGGGTCTCCCCAGGGCTCGTGATCATGTTGGAACATCAACGCGCGCGGACACGGATCGTACCACGCATAGGGTGCGTCCGGCGTCCACGCCTGGACTTCGGGATTGCGTTCCTTCACCGAGAGGAACGCGCCTGGTGAAAGGATGCCGATTGCCGGCGTATCGATCTCATTCGCCGATAGAGACAGGGCTACGCTTGTCTCCGGGCCGACGTGCATGAAATTGACTTTCTGAGGAGCCGGCGTGACGCCGAACACTTCCGTGCCCCACCAGTCGTCTCGGAGTACGTATGTGAAAGCTGACTCGGTAGCCGAGTCCAGGAGATAGGGGCCCGTACCGATGGGCGGATCGTTCTTGAAGGCGACGGGATCGTCCAAGTCCTTCCAGATGTGTTCCGGCTGAATCGTGATGCCGCTCCAGACCGAAACCGCCGGAAACGCCTCGCGCACCAGATGCAACCGCGGGTTTGGCTCTGTGAGCACGAACTTGACCGTCAGGTCGTCGATCTTCTCGACATTGGCGACCGCTTTGTTCGCCTCGTTTGCCCATACCATGGCCGGGTTGTCACGCAGCATCGCGTACGTGAAAACGACATCGTCAGCGTTGAAGGCTTCGCCGTCACTCCACTTCACGCCGTCACGCAGCTTCACGGTGATCTCATCAAAGGTGTCATTGTATTCGTAGCTCTCGGCGAGCCACGGTACGTATTCACCTGTCTCCATGTTGAGATAGAACAGGTACTCGTGTACGAGCGCGCCCAGTCCTGTGCGGGAACGATCGAAGCCCGGTGTGTAGATGTTGTAGAGCGTGGGATCGGCAAAGGGCTTGGAAACTGCGACGTTGACTGTCTGTGCACGCTCCATGTCGGCTTGCGATGGAGCCGCGGGTACAGTTGCGGCGCAAGCGGCGGCGAGCATCACGACGAACAAGAGAAGCGAAATCAGTAGCATGCGTCTGCTGGATAGCATCATCGGTCTTTCCTCCTTGACGTTTCACGCTTGAAGGGTATTGCTCGTTGCTGTCCGAGATATCGATGCGGTGGTTGAGTCCCGGATCACCTCCTTCCGGTCTACTTCGTGCGTTGAATATCTACGTTACCGGAACTGGGTGGCTGGTTCGATTCTGTTCCGCCAGAACCGGCCAGCACCTCACTCATCTGATTCAGGGGCAGTGTCGGTGCGTCCTGATAGAGATAGCAAGTCACCGCTCGACGCGGGTCTGTTCGGTAGAGTTCGGGAATGGACTGCAGGCATGGTTCGAACGCATGAGGGCACCGCGCGGCGAAGAGGCATCCCTTGTCGCGGTCTGATGCTGCGGCCAAGGACGATGGCTCCGGTTCCTCTGACCATTGGCTGTCCGGGTCCGGTCTGGGAATGGAGCCAATCAGAAGTTGGGTGTATGGATGCTTCGGGTCCGTCACGGTGTGGCTGATGTCGCCGACCTCCGCCACGTAGCCCCGGTAGAAAACGACAATATCATCGCAAATCTGGTACGCCGTCGTCAGGTCGTGCGTAATGTAGACGAGTGAGATTCCAAATTCGTCTCGCAAGGCGCTTAGGGCGCTCAACACTGTCGCGCGTAGCGATGCGTCAATCATGGAGACGGGTTCGTCCGCGATGATCAGTTTGGGGTTGAGCAGGAGTGCTCGGGCCACCATGATGCGCTGGCGCTGGCCGCCGCTTAACTGGTGCGGAAAGCGTCCCAGCGTTTCTTCCGGTCGCAGGCCGACCGCGCCAAGAACTCTGTCGATCAGTTGTTGCGCCTCCGCTTTGGAGGCTGCCAGCTTGAACTTGCGGATCGGCATGTTGAGCATATGGTCCACGCGGTAGAAGGAGTTGAAGGATTCGAACGGATCCTGAAACACCGCCTGCACCTCGCGGCGAAACTCCTTGCGCCGACCGCTGCCAAGCTCTCTCAGGTCTGTACCGCGATAGCGGACCGAGCCAGTTGTCGGCGTCTCCAGGCCGAGCAATAACCGGGCCATCGTGCTCTTGCCGCTGCCGCTTTCGCCGACGATGCCCGTAATCAGCGGTTGGGACGTGTCGATCCGGAACGAGAAATCGCGCAGCGCCACCGTCTCGGTGCGCTTCCCGATGCCGCTGCCGAACACCTTGGTGACGTCGTCGGCTTCGAGCAGCGCCGTCATTTCGCCACCTCGCTCTTCAGGCTGAAATCGCCTACGCCTTCGTCGTGCAGATGACAGGCGGCCCACTGTTCCGGCGCCACCTCTTGGAAGATAGGCTCTTCGGCAATGCAGCGCTCCATGACAAACGGGCAGCGAGGGTGAAAAACGCAGCCGGATGGGCGATCTGCGGCTGAAGGCGGCGCTCCCTTGACGACCTTGAGCGTCTCCCGCTGGTCGAGTGAAGGGCAGACTCTCCATCAATATGTTCGTATAGGGATGGGCCGGCTGGCGAAATATGCGTCGGACGGGTCCTTCTTCAACCAGCTTGCCGGCGTACATCACGCCGATGCGTACGGCGAACTGGGCCATGAGCCCCATGTCGTGTCCGATGAGGAGCACGGCTGTGTTCAGCTCTTCCTGAACCTGCCGAAGCGTCTGAACCACCTGTCGTTGTACAACCACGTCCAGTGCGCTGGTCGGTTCATCTGCGATCACGAGACTGGGGCGCAGGCTCATGGCGAGCGCAATGCACACTCGTTGTTTCATGCCGCCGCTGAGCTGGTGGGGGTAAACATCGGCGACCTGGGGTTCCAAGCCGACGCGGGACCAAGAGATCCGCAAGTCGTGCGCGCGCTTCGTCGGCACTGATCGATTCACCGTGGCTATTGAGCCCATCGGCGTACTGTTGGCGCACGCGAATGACCGGATTGAGCGAGTTCATTGCGCCCTGGGTGACCATTGCCACGCTCGCAAGTCGTCGCCGGCGCATCTCCTCCTCGCTGAGTTCGAGCAGATTCTCGCCCTCGAGCCAGATCTGACCGGACTCGATGCGGCCGGGCGGCCGGATGAGACGCATGATGGCAAGGGCGACGGTGGACTTGCCGGAGCCGGATTCGCCGATAAGGCCAAACCGTTCCCCGGCGTCGATATCGAACGTGACGCCGTCCACCGCCTTCACAATGCCGCGCTGCGTGTGGAAGTATACGCGCAGGTCGTTTACGTCAAGAATGGAAGCCATTCAGAAAGTCTGTTGGTTGTTGAACGGTGCATGCCCGTCACGTTGGTGCGTGAAATGGCTAATCGCTGCGCATGACGGCGGTGGTGTGGGGAGGCTACGTCGAGTGTTCTAGGGTGCGGCCCTCAGAACGTCTATCGACGGCAGTCGATCAGCCGATTGTGTTGGTGGATTGTATACATATTGTGACGGGCCGTCCGCAATTTGTCAAGGGCGAATCCATCTTGTCCATCTTGGTTAGCGGGCGCTAGCGCCGCGAAGGGGCAGCCGCACCGCTAGCGCCCGCGCTGTGAACGCATACGCGCTCAGGGTAGCGGCACTGCGAATTGGACAGCGGGTGCGAAGGAGTGGCAGGATCAACCAGACTGGCCCTTCGTTCGCGCCTGACAATGGATCGGCTGCGGTCCACAAGAGGCGAGAGGATTGATACACTCGGACACTGAGATAAGGCGATAGACTGGTGGGGACCATGAACCAATTCAGCACGACCCTGCGCGGCGTGTTCATGCCGGAGGAGAAGCGGCGCTCCGACTATGCTTACGTGCCATTCGAAATTCCGTTCGATGCAGCGCGCCTGGAGGTCCGCTACCGATATTCCGCGCGTATGTCATCTGACGAGGTGGAGGGCGGGAACGTGATCGACATCGGACTGTTCGACCCACGAGGTCACGATTTCCCTGGCGGGGCTGGATTTCGTGGTTGGTCGGGTTCGGCGCGCGATGGCTTCTTCCTAACGCCGGCTGACGCAACGCCCGGCTACCTGCCCGGCCCGCTTCCCGCTGGGCGATACGCAGTGATTCTGGGCTTGTATCGCATTTGGGACGAGGGCGCCGAGTATGAAGTGGAGATACAGGCGGAGGCGCTTGCTCAGCAGGAGTCCGGTCCGAGTACGGGGACACCGGAACATTCCGACAACGGCAGACGTGCTGAAGACAACGCTCAGGACAATTTGAGCGTTCCGGCGGAGCAGGCGCCGACTTGGTACCGGGGCGATCTGCAGAGCCATACCTACCACAGCGACGCGAAAGGTTCGCCGCAGCAGTTGGTGGACAAGGCGCGTGCGCTTGGCCTCGACTTTCTGGCCATCACCGATCACAACACGATCAGCCATCACGCGTTTCTTGCCCAGGCCGCACAGGATGAGTTGCTGCTTATCCCTGGGCAAGAGGTCACGACCTACTATGGTCACATGAATGTTTGGGGGACGGACCGCTGGTGTGATTTTCGCGCTGGAAGCAGTGCGGACATGGCGGCGATCATCGAGTTGGCGCACAGCGCCGGAGGCGTCTGTTCCATCAACCATCCGAAGACGGGCGGGCCTGCCTGGGAATACAGTACAGATTTGGACGTTCAGGCGATGGAAGTTTGGCAGGGGCCGTGGCCGCACCGCAACGAGGAGAGCCTCGCCCTCTGGGACCGGCTTCTATTGCGAGGGGCGGCGGCTTCCGGCAGTCGGCGGCAGCGACTACCACTGTCCGGCGGCGGAGGAGACGAATCTGCTGCGTTTGGGCCAGCCGACAACATGGGTACACGCCCGCAGTCGCGAAGTAGAGCGAACTCCTTGCCGGGCTCTGCGCCGGGCGGTGCTGCGTCAGTGCGCATCCGCATGGACCGAGGCTGGACATGGTTGCGCGGTTGCGGAGACGACAGCGCTGAGATGGGCGGCGTCTTGGAGGCATCGTCAGGTCACGCCGATTTCGCTGCGCGTGCGGGTATGGGACGGCGCAGGCTATCGCCTGCGGGTGATTGCAGACGGAAAGCAGGCCGAGGAAATGTCGATCGATCAGAACAACCAGGACATCGAATGTGTCGTGCGGAGTTCACTCGCATTGCGATGCGAGGTAGTCGGTGACATGGATCCCGATCGGCTGCCTCCAGGCGTTCCGGAGAACATCGCTCTGCGCGACTGGAAGTGGGCGCTGTCAAACCCGGTGTATATCAGCGACAAGCCACCCGCCTGATTGCGCAGACCTACTCGGCGGCGGGCTCGCCCCAGCTCACCGACAACGACGGTCTCACGGCGCCGCTCCAGTCGTCGGAATCGGATGTGTAGAAGTATTTGCCGCTGTGCATAGCGGTGTCCGCGGAATACAGGGCCAGCCGCAGGGGTTCGCCGCGTGCGTACGCTTCCGCCAAGGCCAGGCTGACGTCCCATGTGTAGGCAATGCTAGGCGTGCCTGCCGAGGGGTCGATAGGGCTCCACCCAGGTTGCCCCATACGTTCTCGGCAGCCAGCGGTGCATTGTTCCACGTCACAGTGGACTCGTTCCAGTTATCCGCGACCGTAAGCGCCTGGACGAGCGAGGGTTGCGGTTCAGGCGTGGCGCCTTGCCCGGCGTTCCCAAACAGGTGCAGCGTCAGCGTGCCAGTCCGAGATGGACCGTCCAGGAGGCACACTGTCCAGCGGGAACGTGACATAATACTTGGAGAAACAGGGCCAGTCGGCAACGTCCGACTGATTTTGTATGTTGAACTGATCGTAGCCTGCATAGTTGGCGTCGCCCCAACCGTCGAAGAAGTTGGGCTCATAGGGCTGGCCGCAGGTGCTGTGTCCGCCGACATGGGCGTCCGTCGACTGACCGCGCCGTCCAAGCCGTTGCGCACCGTGGTCGATTCCACCGGGCGAGGCAGGGGGCGGTGAGTAGCTGCGCAAGTCGAACGCAAGTTCACCCCAGGTAGACGGCCGCTGCCCGTCTGCGTGCTCCGGCCAGGTCTCGTCCGGAATCGCGCTGCCCGGCGTCGTCGTCCCGGTCGTGCAGCACGAGGGCCATGCGCCACACATCCGTCGGCGGCAGGCGGGACGTTCGTTCCCAAGCTGGCGAAGGGGATGTCGAAGCGCACGGACCAGCCTCGCGCCTCCGCTCCGCTGTTGACGCCGTCGCCGCGCCATCCGGCTATGGATGTGAACTCGGTCGTTGCCGACGAGTCCAGGCGGAGCCGTCGCCCTGATACACGGTCTGGTACGGGGCGCGATCCTGGGGAGTTGTTGAGCTGTGCGACGAAGCGGTGGCTGGTGGCCGAAGGGTTGGGGCCGCCGCTACCCGTATCCAGCAGGAGCGTCGCTGCATCCCACGCTTCGAGTGTGTCCTGCGTAGGACTCGTATCGAACCAGAGCCGGCGGTCGAAGATGTTCAGGAAAATGCGCAGGCTCTCGTCGCGGTAGAAGACGCGAATGTCTGCGTAGTTGTTCGTGTTGTCGACTTGGCCGAACCAGGCGATGGCGGCCTGTTCGAGGCCGGCGCCGCTGGCGAGGTAGGGCGCGTTGATGCGTCTGTGCGCCGGTGCGGACGTCGTAGCAGTCGTCGGCGTCTGAGTGGGTTGCACTGTGCCGGTGGGCGCGGCGGTCTGAGTGGGCGTAGGCGTTTCGGACGATGTTGGCGTCTGACCGGTTGGGGAAGGGATCGGTGAATTCGTGGGTGAAGCGGTGGATATCTCCGTCGCTGTCACGAGGGGAGTCGCCGTCGGCCCGGAAGATTGTGGAGCATTGCCCACGAGCGGCAAGTAGACGGTGACGAAGAGAAGTCCGGCGAATGCGATGATCTTCACGCGTGTCTCACCTTCGAGCCGTTGCGTTCGTTTCCAAGCACCCGCCGATGCCGCCAGTTTCGCCTAGCGGCCCTGCGGTGAATTGACGAATCGGTCGAGCAATCCCGTTCCGAGAGCATACCACCCGCGAACACGTCTGGCGGATCGCTTGCCGCCGAACCACATACTTATCCCGTGCGGTCTATGTGCAATCTGCCGTCGCGCTACGGCGCGAGTCATCGGCGAACGCTACATGTATTGGATAGACACGGAGCGGTCGTTCGTCCTGATTCGGCCGTCTAGGTCGTTCTCGATAGAGAAGTGACACCGTGCCGACGCCGAACAGGGCGAGTCGGGGATGACGCTTGGGTGCTGGACGTGAAGACGATCAGCGCCCCGGTGAGTAGATGCATCCGATGAATAGCGGCCAGACCAGGGGCGCTGCCAGCCATCATGCCGTGGAGCAGCGTTGCGTTTCGTCATGCCGAGGTGAAGCGCGACGTAGCCGCCGTTGGGGACTACGTCAGCACTACGAACGTGCGTGACTCGCTGCCCGGTATCTGCGGCTTCCCGCGGCGATTACCAGTACGCCTCGCGCGGCTGGGAGCGGTCTTCGGTGGCGACGAGGACGTCGAGGAGTAGGGCCTGTAGATCGGTGCGGACTGGGGCGAAGTCGGGCGCATCCCACAAGTTGCGGATTTCGGCCGGGTCGGCTTCGAGGTCGTAGAGCTCGCCGGTGCGAGGACGGTCGGTGGCGGGTCGCCGTGGAAGACGACGAGCTTGTACGGGCCGCTTCGCAGCATGGTGGTGTGGACGGGTGGGTCGTAGGGATGGCCGCTGTCGCGGTATTCGCAGAGGGCCCAGCCGCGCTCGACATGCGTCGTCGTCGCCGCGCGCCAGTGGCAGCAGGCTCGCGCCCTGGTCTGCCGGGCAGGGGCGGCAAGGCCGGCGGCTTCCAGCATCGAGGCGTTCAGGTCGATCCACTGCACGAGCGAGTCCACGCGGCGGCCGGCGGGAAGGACGCCTGGCCAGCGCAGGATCAGCGGTACGCGCACGGCGCCTTCGTACATCATGGGACCCTTGAGCAGGATGCCGTGGTCGCCCTGCATTTCGCCGTGGTCGCTGGTGAAAATGACGAGTGTGTTCTCGTGGCGGCCCGTGCGTTCGAGTGCGGCCAGGATGCGGCCGACCTCGTCGTCGATGAGCGAGACCATGGCGTAGTTGGCGCGGATGATGGCGCGAATCTCTTCGGGCGAGTACTCGGCGAAGCCGCGTGCGGCGCCGGCGTAGCTCTTCAGGTGCGCCTGCTGCAACACGTCCGGCTTCGTGGCCAGGTCGTCCGCCGAACCGAGCGGCGCGGGGAGCGCGTCCGCATCGAAGCGGTCGAGGTATTCCTGCGGCGCGACAAACGGGTGGTGCGGGTCGAAGAAGTTGACCCAAAGAAAGAAGGGATCGTCGTCGGCGCGCTCGGTCTCGAGGAAGTCGATAGCCCGCTCTCCGACCCAGTGGCTGTAGTGCGTTTCGGTGGGCATGGTGTCGAACAGGACAGGCTCGTGCGCAGGGCGGCCCGGTCCGTTGCGGATGGCGCGGGCGTAGAGCTCAGGGTGATTGGCTTCCAGCCAGCGGTGATAGGCGTTCTGCGGCGAACCGTGGGTGGGGTCGTGCGCCCACTCGAAGACGCGGAATCCGTCGTCGAGGCGGGGCTCCGTGCGTCCGCCGTAGCAGGCGGACAGATGCCACTTGCCGACGAGTCCGCAGTCGTAGCCGCTGTCGGCCAGCGCTTTGGTGAAGAGCGGCAGATGATGGCGGCAGCGAAACGCCGTTCGCCCACAAACCATGGTTGTGCACATACTGGCCGGTCAGCAGGCTGGCGCGTGAGGGGGAACAGACAGGACTCTGAACGTAGCACTGCTCGAACAGAACACCGTCCTCGCGCAAGCCGGTCGAGCGTGGGTGTGACCGCATGCTCGTTGCCATAGCAGCCTAGCGAGTCAAAGCGCTGCTGGTCGGTGCAGATGAACAAGATGTTTGGTGGCGTCATCAGGATCTCACATATTCGTCTATAGCTCTACCTGCGTTCCGAGCTCAACGACCCGGCCCGGCGGCAGTTGGAAGAAGTCGGTGGCGTTGCGGGCGTTTCGGCTCATGATCGCGAATAGCCGTTGGCGCCATGCGGCCATGTTTGGATCGTCGGCGGGAAGCAGCCATTCTCGACCCAAGAAATAGCTGGCGCGCTGCGGGTCGATGTCCAGGCCGTGTGCCCGACACTCCGCCAGGCCGCGCTGGACGTCCGGGCTCTGCATGAAGCCATAGCGCAGAACGACCCGGCTGAAGCCGTTTTCCAGTTTGTGAACTTCGATACGCTGATGGGCCGGGACATACGGAATCCGTTCGGTTTCCACTGAAAGCAGTACCACGTTTTCGTGCAGAACCTTGTTGTGTTTCAGATTGTGCAAGAGGGCAGGGGGAGTTCCGTTCGGATCGCTGTACATGAAGACGGCTGTACCGGGCACGCGTGCCACCGAATCTGTATGGAGTTTTTCAACGAAATCCTCAAAACGCACCGTGCTCGCCCGCAGTCGCTGCGCCAGAACCCTGCGACCCTGCCGCCACGTGGTCATCAACGTGAACACCACTGCTCCGATTGCCAGCGGGAACCAGCCGCCGTCCGGAATCTTGACTAGGTTGGCGCCCCAGAACGATAGGTCGATGACGAGGTAGAAGCCTGTGAAGGCGAGCGCTACGGCAATCGGCCACTTCCAGTACTTCCGTTCAATCACGAATAGAAGCAGCGTCGTAATGACCATCGTAGTCGTCACGGCTACGCCGTAGGCGGCGGCCAGATTGCTCGACGAACGGAAGGCGAGCACGAGGCCAATGCAGGCAATCATGAGCGTCCAGTTGATAGCCGGGACGTAGATTTGGCCGAATTCATCCGGCGATGTGTGTCTGATATTCATGCGGGGCAGAAAGCCGAGCTGAACGGCCTGCATGGTCAGCGAGAACGATCCGGTGATCAGCGCTTGCGATGCGATCACCGTGGCTGTTGTGGCCAAGATGACCAATGGATAGAGCGCCCAGGACGGAGCCATCGAGTAGAAAGGGTTTGTGACAGCCTGCGGCCGCTCGATCAGCAGGGCGCCTTGTCCGAAGTAGTTCAGCAGGAGGGACGGCAACGCCAGGGAGAACCACGCCAAGCGGATCGGTCTTCGACCGAAATGGCCCATATCGGCATACAGTGCCTCGCCACCGGTCACTACCAGAAAGACGGAGCCCAGCACCAGAAACCCTCGCCATCCGTTGTGAGCGAAGAACCGGAACCCGTACAGCGGATTGAACGCGGTAAACACAATCGGCTGCCGGATAACCCATCGCAAGCCAAGAGCGGCGAGCGTCAGGAACCAGATCAGCGTGGCCGGTCCGAACACCTTGCCGACTCTCTCCGTTCCACGGCTCTGAAACATGAAGAGCGCAACAAGGATGGCAATCGTGATGGGCACGATGTACGGCTGGAAGAGAGGAGTGGCGACCTCCAGACCTTCGACGGCAGAAAGAACCGAGAGCGCCGGCGTGATCATGCCGTCGCCATAGAGCAGTGCTGTGCCAAACAGTCCGAGCATGATCAGCAGCCAGCGCCGGCTGTACGGTACTGCGCCTCGCTCGGGACGGACAAGGGCCGTAAGCGCGAGGATCCCGCCCTCGCCCTGATTGTCGGCGCGCAGTACGAAGACCAGGTATTTGATCGAGATAATCAATATCAGCGCCCAGAAGATGAGCGAGAGAATGCCGAGGATGTTGTCGGTTGTGACGGGGATTCCGTGTTCATCGCGAAAGGACTCGCGGACAGCGTAGAGCGGACTCGTGCCGATGTCGCCGTAGACCACGCCGAGGGCCCCGAGTGCCAAGTACAGCAGGTACTTCCCGTGCGGCTGCTACGTGTTCGTACCGTTGGCATGTGCAATCTCTTGTCATATCTGACTGCTGCGTGGGTCAGGATTGCGATTTCGGGCCGGAGCCTGGCGTTGGCGCCGTCCATCCGGACGGATAGGGAATCTGGTAGGTTCAATGTGCGCCACACTCTTCAGGCATGGGCCTTTGCTGCTTCTTGTTGGCCGTTCTGCCGCCATGATTCCGCTGGCCACGCAGGCACAGGCGGTCCCTCCTACAAGGCGCGCTCCACTAACGGCGCCTGCATGCGGGCGATACCGGCTACATGGAAACGCCGAGCAGGCCGCGTGTGATCTGGAAATCGACGTTGCCGAACTCGACGGAGCTTGGGCGTGTACGTGCCGCCGGCCACGTCGCCGATCAACGTTGAGCAACTGGTTCGGCCAATCAATCTGTGCGCCCGTCAATGGAAGGTCCACGTCGGCGGTCAGGCGCGCGCTGATTCACAGCCGACCTGCAGCACGGGGACCAGTGGATGGCCCTGCAACGGCACGGCGTCGACGGCGGCCACGATGCACTCAACGCCTGTGGCGCCGAGTCCCGTGAGAGTCTCCACCCAGTGGGCGGTGGGCGCTTCCATGATGTGGAAGCCGGTTCGGAATCCGGGATGGGCGCGCCGTAGGCGAGACTGGGCGCATGGGGTCGGTCGCCCAGCACTGGCTCCGAATAGGCTGCGTTCGAGAGCAACGTTGCATTCTGTGGGACGACGACGGAGCCGCCTGCTTCGACGACCCAGAGCGTCAGCTCCGCCAGAGCCTGTGCAAGCCCGTCGTCTACCGGCTCCATCGAGGCGATACGCCAATCGCAGAGCGCCCGAGGTCGCCTACCGTGTTCTCAGGCTTGTCCGTGCCGTCAATGGACTGCCTGAACCATTCCGCAACAGTTCTCGAGCGCGGCGTCGATGCCGCCGTCCATTTGGATGCTGGCCCAACCGAAGTCTGAAGGCGATTGGCCGGCGGCCATCAGCCGTTGGCGGATGTATTCGTTGTGCGTCTTCTCGCAGCCGTGCTCCAGGAACAGACAATGCTCGGCCGCGGGATGCATCGCATAGCCGAGCAGGGTGCGCACGTAGAGCTCTTCGGATGCGCCGCTGGAGTTTCCGCAGCCTTCCGTGCTGGTCAGTGCGACGAATCCATCGAGGCCCCGATTGCGTCCGAGACCGGCTTCGTTCAGTCGTGCTGCTGCCATCTTCGCCACTTCCGACGAGCAAAGACTGGTCGGCACGATGAGGCCGACCTTGCTCAATGATACGCCGCGCGACGATGTGCGGACCGGCGAGCCTAATGTCCGGGCACGGACTGCACTCGAAGACGTTGCGATGCGGGATGCTGCGTCCAGGCGGGCAGTGGAGTCTGCTCCAGCTCCTGCACATGAGACGTGTCGGTCTGTCGCCAGTTGCGCCAAAGCTGCACCTGCGAATGGCCGGCCTGCTCGCCAACGGAGCGCTTGCCGGACGCGACGTCCAGCGTCAGCGAGAATGCATCCCGGCCCAGATCGTCCATGGATGTGCCATCCAGATAGGCGCCGGCGTTCACGTCCATGTCGTGCTGCAGCAACTGGTAACGGCGCGTCGTCGTGACCACCTTGATGGTGGGCACGAACGGGAAGTTGGTCACCGAACCGTTGCCGGTCACGAAGGTGATCAGATTGCTGCCGGACGCAACCTGGCCGGCGATGCTCTCGATATCGTTGCCCGGGCTGTTCATGAAGTAGTAGCCGGGAGCCGTCATGCGTTCGGCGTAGTCGAAGCACGTAGTCGAGGCGAACGTCCGGGTTCTTCTTGCGCGCGGCACCGATGGACTTGAGGTTGATGTTGTAGAGACCGCGGTACTTGTTGCCGCCGCCTGGGTTGCCTTCAGCCGTGTGGCCGTGCCAGCCGACGCGCTCCTGGAAGCGCTCGATCATCTCCAGGAAGCGGTGGGCGGTATCCAGGTCGCGCACATGCTGCAGGATGTACGGCTCCGCGCCGATCAGTTCATCGGTCTCGGCCAGGTTGGCGGCTCCGCCGTAGCGAATCACCTCGCGGGCGACCCATGCCACCAGCGGATTGCCGGAGATGCCGGAGAAGGCGTCGGAGCCGCCGCATTGGAGCGCGAGCCGCAGATGCTCGACTGACTGCGGCGTCCGGCGCTGGGCTGCAACCGCGGGCAGCCATTCGCGTACCTGTGCTTCGGCTTCGTCCAGGTCCTGCAGGAAGCTGCCGGTCAGCGACACGAAGCGGTGCGGCAGGTCGTGCAGCGGGTAGTCGTGTTCTGCCATGTAGTTGCGCAGCATGCGGTTGTTGATCGGCTCGATGCCGTAGTCGAAGGCCATGACTGCGCCGACGTTGGGATGCACCATGAAACCGGCCAGGGTGCGCAGCACGAACTCCAGGTTGTTCGGTTTTTCGGCGCCCTCAGTGTGCGCCACGGCAACGATGCCGTCGACACTGTCGAGGTCATCGGCAACGTCCTTCAAGCGCGCCTCTAGTTGGCGCACGAAGCTGCCCGTGAGCGAGGTCGTGCCCAGCAGCACGATGTAGTTGCGCGTGCCCACGCCGCGGCCTGCGCCGCGCGCGTAGCCCAGAAACGTGGCATCTTCATCATAGCGTGCCACCTGTTGCGCAGGCGTGAAGGCAGCATCGTCCAGTACATACGGCGCGATGGCGTCGCGGAAGTTGGGCGTCGCCGGCGGTTCGAAGGTGAGTCGGCGCGTGGCCAGTTCGTCCAGCACGCCCTGGTTGCACACATAGTCGCCGGGCGCGATGTCCCGCGGTGGCAATGCCAAAGGGAAGCTCCCAAGAGAGGAGCGGCTGCCCTGCTGTGATGGGCGTCACGGCGAAGCGATGGCCTTCCAGGACGGTGGACGAAAGCATGTAGCGCTGGTCGCCGTCCTGGATTGTGGCTCCGGCCTCGATGCGGCGCACGGCGATGGCCACGTTGTCCTGGGGCATGGGCAGTCTGGCGACTTCGTGGAACTGGAGAATCTCTGACATGGCGCGGTATCACTCTCGCTGAACGGGAAAGGGCGCAGATCACGCCCGTGGGAACGGTCCAATGGCCTGACTCTGTGAGGGTTAGCCCTTCAACTCGCGGATGGCAGCCACGCTCCTGGCTGCAGGCGGCCGAATAGACGGCGTGGTCGACACTGTACGAAATCACCTCGAAACCGAGGTCGATCCACTCTTCAGCCTGCTCCATGTTGCCGGGCTGGATGGCTGACGCCAGCCCGTGTCGCTGCGCGGTGTCGATCACGTGTCGCAGCGCATCCAAGAAGCGCGGATTGTCGAACTGGCCGGAGATGCCCATCGACTGCGTCAGGTCGGAATGGCCGACCCACAGGATGTCCACGCCCGGCGTCGAGGCGATGTCCTCGAGATTGGCCAGCCCTTCTTCGCTTTCGATTTGGCAGATGACGGTGGAGTTCTCGTTGGAGTAGGCGGTGAACTCGACCGGCTCGGCGGGCATGTAGTCCGTCTGCGCATAGTTCATCATCATGCCGCGCTTGCCGAGAGGCGCGTATTTGACGGCATCGACGATGGCCTTGGCCTGCTCGCCGTTCTGCACGTTCGGAACCATGACGCCGAGCGCGCCGGCGTCCATGGTGCGGGCGATGAAGTGGTACTGGATCTCGGGGATGCGCACGAACGGAGCGACGTCGGTGGCCTGGAACCAGGCGAAGAGATCGGCCAGATCGGCGGGCGTGTAGGGCGTGTGCTCGGTGTCGATGATGACGAAGTCGAGGCCAGCGTTGGCGGCGATCTGTGCGATGCCGCGCGTGCCGAACTCCACGATCATGTGGCCGACGGGCATTTCGCCGGCCGCCAGTTTCTGTTTGAGACGATTCGGTTTCATTGCGTTGTCGCCTTGTCCTGTTCTGCCTGCGCCCAGCGCTCGCGCAGGGACGCCTGCTTGCGTTGGAAGAGCGGATTGTCGGCTACCTCTGGATTCACGGTATGCCTGGGAATGCGTCCCTGGAACACCTCGAGGATGTTGCGCAGGGCGTGGATCGTGTTGTCACGGTAGAGTCCGTCCGTCCACGCCAGCGAGTGGGGCGCGAGGATCACGTTGTCCAGTTGGGTCAGCGGGTTGTCCGCCGGCATGGGCTCGACCTCGAACACATCCAGTCCGGCGCCGGCGATGCTGCGCGGTCTGAAGCGCAGCGATGAGATCATCCTGTACGACGACGGGCCGCGGCGCCGTGTTGATCAGGTAGGCAGTTGGCTTCATCAGCCCGAGCAAGCGGGCGTCGACTAGGCCGCGCGTCTGCGCTGTCAGCGGGCGTGTTGATGGAGACGAAATCCGACTCGCGTGAACACGGTATCCAGGTCGACCAGCTCCACGCCCAGCGCCGATGCGATCCTCAGGCCGAACGTACGGGTCGTATGCCAGTCTGCGGCCCAGCGCGAACGGTTCCAGCAGGCGAAAGACGTCGGCGCCGATGTTGCCCAGGCCGACCATGCCGAGGGTCTTGCCGTACAGGTCCTGGGCCGGCGAGGCGCCGCGCCGGTCCCAGCGTCCCTGGCGCACGATGCGGTCCTTCTCGAACATGCATTTGGCCAGCGCAAGCGCCAGCGTGACGACGGCCTCGGCGACGGGGCGGCGCACCGCATCCGTGGCGATGGCGAGCAGGACACCGGCGCGGGTGCAGGCGTCCACGTCGATGCGGTCATAGCCGACGCCCCAGCGACCGATGACGGCCAGCCGGTCGTCGCCGCTGAAGGAGTCGGCGTTGAAGACGGGGCTCAGCGCGAGCACGCCGTCGAACGCAGCAATGTCGTCCGGCGCAACGACCTGGCCGGTGGCCGTGGCCGATGGCGGGTCGAAGTACGCGTAATCGACAAACGGGATATGGGCCCAACGCTTCTTGGCGACCGGCTTCGTAGTGAGAACCGGCCTGCGTAGGAAGCGATGCAGATATGCCAATCGTGAAGTCGCTCACGGCGGGTTCGCTCCTGGGTTCGGTTCGGCGCTATGAATAGAGCGCCAAGCCCTGGCGGTCGGTCTGTGCGCGCAGGAGCTGACCATCGATGGAGGTGACGTAAAGCACGGAGAGGTCGTCACCGCCGAACGTGCAGTTGGTAGGCCGGTCCACCGGCACGGGGTGAGTCTCCAGCACGCGGCCATTGGGCGCGAAAACGTAGATCATGCCGCCGGGACCGCTGACCTCCCAGCCGGCGGTGGCCACGATATTGCCGTCGCTGTCCAGGCACATGCCGTCGATGCCGCGATGCGGATAGAAGTTGTGGAGCACCTCGTATGCGCCGAGCGTGCCGTCGTCCCGAATCGGATAGGCGCGCAGCTCGCGCAGCTGGCCGTCGCCATACTTGCTCTGCGCCACGTAGAGTGTCTTCATGTCCGGCGTGACGAGGAGACCGTTGGGCGATGTCGTGTCGAACGTCATGCGCTGCACAGTCCACGAGCCGTCGGCTTGCGGATCCAGGCGCAGCACGGATTCGTGGTCCAGCTCCATGTCGTCGCGGTAGTCGCCGTAGCGGGGATCGGTGAACCAGATGCGGCCCAGCTTGTCGATGGCGAGGTCGTTGGGGCTGTTGAGGCGCTTGCCCTCGAAGCGATCACAGATGACGGTTTTCGTGCCATCTGGCTTCGAAGCGCACGATTGCGCGGTCGCCGCTGGCGCAGCCGTAGAGGCGACCGTCGCCATCGAAGTTGAGCCCGTTGGTCTGGCCGGTTCCTCGCGATAGACGGACACTTCGCCGCTCGCTGGATCATATCGCATGGTGCGACTGTTGCGGATGTCGGAGAAGAGCAGCGCGGAGCCATCCCACGCAGGCCCTTCGGTGATGCTGCCAAGCTGGACGAGAGATTCGAATTGCCACGCCATGTCGAAGTTCTCCTGTGTCGTTGGGGCCAACAGGGAGGGACGCGCTGTCCCGCAAGCGGGTGAACGTTGGGGCAGTCGGATCTGCTCAATCGCGGCGCTGTGAATGGGCAGGCCGCGATGGGCGCACCTGGAGAAGTATAGTGTACGGCGGTCGCGGCGCAAAACAGACGGGTCCAAGACCGCAAGGTCCTGTTCGGCGCTGGCCTTGCGCACGGCATATCTGCTCGCAGCGCGCCTTGTGCCATAATGGGCGCATGTCCACGTCGACTTCGCAGACTGATTCGATAGCCCACGCGCCGTTCACGAAAGTCCGATCGCGGGAGGCAGTTACGCTGTTGATCGTCGTCGTGGTGGGAGCCGCGCTCCGATTGTGGGATATCGGAGCCAAACCGCTGTGGCTGGATGAGGCATTTAGCGTGTGGGTGGCGGATCAGAGACTTGTCCGACCTGCTACGCTTCGTTTCAACCGTCGACCATCACCCGCCGCTCTACTATCTCCTGTTGCATGGATGGCAGCGCCTTTTGGGCGATGGGGCGGCGATGGTGCGTCTGCCGTCCGCGTTGTTGGGTATCGCCGCGATACCCGTCTTGTACTGGGCGGGTCGGATTTTTGTGGGACGGCGTGCAGCGATGGTTGCGGCCACTTTGCTGGCCGTATCGCCCTTTCATGTGCGCTACGGTCAGGAAGCGCGCATGTATGCGTTGATGGCGCTGTTGGGCGCGCTGATGTTGTGGGCCCTCGCCGTCTATCTCGCCGATTCGCAGGCGCATACGCGCCGTCGCATTGTCGCAATGATTGGGCTTGCTACTGAGCCAGGCGGCGCTGATGTGGACGCATAACACGGCCGCCTTCCTTGTGCCCGCCGCCCTAAACGTTGGCGTGCTGCTTGCCTGAGCTCTGGCACAGACGCGGCGAGACGGGTCTGCCGACCACTTGACGAGCCAGGATTCCTGCGCGGTTGGGCAGGCGTGCAGGCGTGTTGCGTTTGCGCTGTGGCTGCCGTGGTTGCCGAGCTTCCTGCACCAGGCGGGCGTCGTCTACGCTGACTTCTGGATCGAGCCGCTCACCCCCTATTTCGTGTGGCTGACGTTCCACAACTTCAACCTGGCATTATCCGGACGGTTGGTTTCCCGGCTCGCCGTGGTGGGACCTGGTCTATTGGGCGCTGGCGCTGGCGGGCGTCTATGCGTTGCGGCGGCGCTGGGCAGTGGGCGTTTTGCTGGCTGCACTTTTTGTGACGCCGGCCGTGCTCGAGATCGCTATCAGCATCGTGCGGCCTGTTCTGTACGATCGCACGCTAATCTGGACGACACTGCCGTATTTCCTGCTGATTGGGGCCGGGCTGGACTGGTTGGCCGGACCAGGCGGAGAGAAAGAAGTGCGAGCGTTAGCTGGCGGTTTGGGGTAGCGGCGTTACTGGCTGTGGCCATGCTCGTGTTGTCGGCGTTCTCGATCCGGTCCTACTTCACACGCATACGAGAAGGAGAACTGGCCGGCGCTTGCTGCGCACATCAGCACGAACGCTAGCCCTGACGATCTGGTGCTGTTCAACGCTTCTTGGGCTGAGATACCGTTCGCCTACTACGCCGGAACAGAAGGGACGCCTGCGAGACGACAAGGGCTTCCCGTTCGCCTGTTCGATCGGGGAGAGCTGGAGTCACGCATGACCGTGCAGGATCTCGACCGTTTCCGCGGACTGGCGGATACGCATGACGACGTCTGGCTTGTCTATGCGCACGAATGGTACACGGACCCCGACGGCCTCATTCCTGCTACACTGCTTGCGACGCACAGCCTTGTAGACGAGCATGATTTCAGCGGCCCGCGAGTTCTGCATTTCAGGCGTACGGTCGAGCCAGAGTGATCAGCCGAAGATATCCTGCACCTTGGCGGCGACGGCCTTGCCCAGCAGCCGGTGTTCGGCGCGCTCGAAGTGGATGCCGTCTAGGTCGCTGCACCGGATTGCTTCGCCTGCGTTGAGAAAATGAACGCCATACTCGTCCGCCACGGCCTGTAGCGCCCGGCGAGACGGCGGGACTTTTCTTCGGAACCAGCGAACATTTCGCCGAATTCAGTTAGCTTTGTCACCGGCGGCGGCGCCACGACCAGAATCTCCGGCGCCGTATCGCCAGGACCGGAGGCGCTCTTCTGCGCGATGTCGACGAGTACGGCCATGCTCTTTCCGATATCGTAGGCGGAGACGGAGAAGCGCAGCTTGAGGTCGTTCGTGCCCAACATGATGACCACGAGATCGAGAGGCCGGTGGGTGTCCAGGCACGGAATCAGGTACTCCTTACCGTTCTTGTATCCCTCGATTGGGTCATCCCAGACCGTCGTGCGGCCGTTCAATCCCTCTTCGATGACGAAGTAGTCGTCGCCAAGCTGGCGTCGTAGGACGCCCGGCCAGCGCATGTCGCGCGGGAAGCGTCCACTGGTCGACGGGGTCGTAGCCCCAAGTGTTGGAATCGCCGAAACAGAGAATGATTTTCACGGAACTTCCTCACCTCGTTAACAATCGTTGTAGCGTCTGTTAGCGCGATCGTGACCTATCCCCGAAACATGATCCAGCCTCAGAATGAACTACCGCAAGGATAGGAGACTCTCATTGTAAAGGGGCAGCGGTACACGGAGCGGCAGATCATACGTGTTCTTCATAAAATCGATGGCGGCAACACGGTAGCTGAAGAGTGCCGGAGGGACGGCTGGTCCGAGTCAACGGTCCAGCGGTGCAGACGGTACA
The DNA here is from genome assembly GCA_963850465.1 of uncultured delta proteobacterium. GTDB lineage: Bacteria > Desulfobacterota > Desulfobacteria > Desulfobacterales > UBA5852 > JABZFP01. Next base: position 470 of record CAWKLN010000012.1, on the reverse strand, counting down.
AGCAGCAGTAGCGCGACATTGTCGCCAACGCTCGTGTGGCGCCAACATGATTCGAGAAACCACTCTGGCTCGAATTTACGTGGGCATTAGCTCGTTTGACCCGGATAGTATATCATTGATGTTGAGGAAACGTACGAAGCGACCTAGCCTAGGTGGACTCTGAGTCGCTACCCCTGATTGATCAGATAAGATCCGCAGAGTAATCGACAATGCTGGAGGAGTTCCGTGCAGGACGATACTGGCCTGAAGAGTCTACTTAGAAAATCCGGCAGCTACTTCGCTGTTTCAGAAGGCCGTTGGTGCAGAGAAATCGCGTAGATGGCGATCCGCCCATTGCTGGAGGTTTCAGCCCGGACAGAAGATCGTTGACGTAGGTTGTGGGCCAGGCGTCATTACGGCCTTTCTACCTGAAGATTCAGACTTCATCGGAATCGACATTAGCGAAGAGTATATTAGTCGGGCCAGAAACA
>CAWKLN010000011.1:0-109061 GCA_963850465.1 uncultured delta proteobacterium | reverse complement strand
GCCGCTGCCGGTTAGCTGCGCGGTTAATGCACAAAATTTTATGCATGGAAATATCATGATTGATCTTAGATACATATTGTACGGATTGCCGGGGGGGTTTTAATCCAGCTATTTCTCTTCGCAGGTCCTAATAGCGGACAAAAACCTCTTCGGCAGTTGTGACTAAAGCTGAAAATCTTTGCGGGCATGCACCGCTATGGCCGTATGCGTGCAAAATTCAGGTAATAAATTTAGGGCGTCCCCGCCTCCTTTTTAGTTTCACCAAGTCTCCAGACCTTGCGAAGAACCTTGCACAGCGAGACAATGATGGGATCCTCCTGCCGTTTGGCCAAATAAATAAAGGAAAGCTGAGTGCGTACCTTCTCGCCCGGCCAGATGGCGACTTTGCCTTCAGCGGCATCGGCGCGGGATTTGTTTTCTTCCATCAGTTGCAGCCCTGCTCCGCTGATGAGAAGAGATCGCATGGTTTCATCATCTTCGGCAACGATGACCCGCGTGTTTCTAAAGCAGTCCTTAGAGAACAGGCTGCTGCCAAACTGCATGAATGGATCGACAGATGTACGCCAGATCCATGGCATTTTGGCCAGATCATCGATGCTGGCCGTGTCCATCCTATCCTTGAATTCAATGGGTCCCGTTACGACCATATTGATCTTTCTTAACGGCAGGGCCTGAAAACCATCGTCGGGAAGGACGCCCTTATAGAAGCCCGCATCCAGCTGCTCGTTTTGTAGATATTTCAAAACCCGATTCGCTTCGCTATGGATCAGGTGAAGCTCTAATCGAGGAAACGCCTGCGCAACAGCAGCCACTAGCTCGGTAATCTTCAGTAGGTTCGGGCTTGAATTCAGGCCGATCTTGGCCATGCCGGCCAACTCGCCTCTTAAGGCAACGGCCTTGTTCATAAAATCCTGGGCATCGTCCAGAATCCGCCGGGCTTTAGCGAGCAGCAATTCGCCCTCCGGGGTCAAACGCATACCTTTGCGGGTGCGTCCGAACAATACAACGCCCAGTTCCTCCTCAAGCGATTTGATATGCGCACTGACAGCCGGCTGGCTGGCAAACAATCGCATCGAAGCCCTGGTGAGGTTTCCCTCCTCGGCCACCGCGATGAAAGACTTGATTTGATAAAATTCCACGTTTGACTCGCCTGTTTTCGGCAAATGTTCCTGTATGACGTCTTCCCGAAATTACTCCCAAGCCTAAGTTTTCGCTCAGTAACACAACCCACAAACCCGCTGTAATCATTTTTTCTGAAGGCCGGCTTCAGATATTGCGATTATACATCCATTCTCCTGAGTTTTATAGTGAACAACCATGCTGTTTTAGGAAGGCCGGTAATGACCGGCAGGCTTCTGACAGGAGGATCACGGTCATGCTCCACCCATACACGATGGAGGTATTAAATGCCGAGCGGTTGAAAGATCTGGACCGCGAAGCGGCCGGACTTCGTCACAGTCGTTTCGTTCGCCCCAAAAAACGGCGAATATATCATGCCGCGCTGGCATGGTTGAGGAGCTTGCTGATCGCTACCGGAGAATTGATAAAGCAATGGGCCGATCATAACTGATTATTCTGAGACACTTTTAATCCAATGGACTGACAACACCATGCCTGTTTTTGCTGACCACATGCGTATAGATCATCGTGGTTCGTATGTCCGTGTGTCTCAATAGGTCTTCGATTGTGCGAATATCGTATCCGTTTTCAAGTAGATGAGTAACAAAACTGCGCCGCAGCATGTGAACTGTAATTATTTAAGGATAAAAGATATTCCTTGAAATCCTGCATGGCCTTTGCTCTGTTTCCTGTGCATCGTGCCTATAAACTTGTGCAGACTTGTAAAGGATATCGTGGCCACAGCAGCAAATGCGGAAACCATTTCAACACATCGATACAAGCGCCGCTTTGCGCGGAGGTGGGGTGGGACCGGCGAAGGGGATTATGCTGAAAATGCATATCAGAAATGCGATTTGGTCGCAAGAACTTGAGTAGAACAGATTAAAAAGAAAGCCATCGATTCCGAATAGGGGTCCGGAATGACTAAATGGGGGGTTGATTGCCGGATCAAAGCCTGCCGCGGACGTTGGTCCGGCATCCGGCAGGACGAACGATGGTATGGATAGCCGCGTCAGAAACGAGGATTTTTGATTCTGGTCACGGCCGCACGCAGACACTCAAGGCAGCCGATAGATAACGCCTCCCCACGTCAGCCCCGCCCCCAGGCCGATGAACATGACGTTATCCCCGGACTTTAGCATGCCCTTCTCCATCACTTCATCCAGGGCGATGGGGATCGTGGCGCTGGTGGTGTTGCCGTATTCCTGGATGTTGTTGTAGATTTTCTCTTCGGGAAGCTGCATGCGATCACGGAAGGCTTCATTGATCCGCAGGTTGGCCTGGTGGGGGATCACCAGGTCGATGTCCGCCAGTTGCAGACCGGCTTTGTCCAATAGCTCCCGGGCCACTTCCGGCAATCGCGTGACGGCCATCTTGAAAACGGTTCGGCCGTCCATGAAGGGGAAATATTCCTTGTTGGCCAACACCTCGGGCGCCATGGCGTAACCGCTCTTGCGGGCCGGAATCCCCACGCTCAAGGCATTGGCATGCTTCCCATCGGCATGAAAAGCAGACACCAGAATGCCGACCGTCTCATCCGTATCTTCCGCTTCGATGCAAACCGCCCCGGCGCCATCGGCAAAAATAACGGCCGTATCGCGATTTGCGGTGGTCTTCTCCATAAAGCGGCTCTGGTAATCCGCCCCGACCAGTAGGATTTTACTGGCCATGCCGCTCCGGATGTAGGCGTCGCACACTTCCAGGCCATGCAGGAAACCGGTGCACTGCTGGCGAATGTCCAGGGCCGGGACGTAGCCGCCCCCCAGCTTGTGCTGCAGATGGGCGCCTGCGCCGGGGATGTAGGTGTCCGACGTCATGGTGGCCATGACGATCAGGTCCAGCTCGGCGGGCTCCCAGCCGGCACGCGCAAGAGCGATCCGGGAGGCTTCCAGGGCCAGGTCCGACGTGCCCACGTCATCCCCGTCCTTAACCCAGTAGCGGGCCTCGATCCCGGTGCGCTGCCGGATCCATTCGTCCGTGGTGTCCATCAGGCCGGTTAAAGCATCGTTGGTGACGCGGTTGTCCGGCAGGTACCTGGCGCTGCTTTTGATAATGGCGCGTTTCATAAATATATGATCCTATGATTATCGGCAGCGATGGACTGCTGAGACAAAGGCCCTTCAGCCAAACCAAGGCACCGGATTAAAATTGATGGTATGGGGTTGGAATAGTGGGAATGTATTCCACTCGCGCGTAAAAGGAAACCCCTATCGGAATTTTGGCGTGCTGCTCAACGCATCGCGGGTATGGTTGATGGGTGTGCGGTCATCCTTGTACGCTCAGTCCAAATCTTCCATTTGCTTTTTGAAACATTCCGGACAGGCGCCATGGCTGAATTGAGCTTCAGAATTCTTGCTTATGTAAGCTTCAATTCTCTCCCAAGCGCCTTCATCATCTCGGATTTTTTTGCAATAACTGCAAATGGGGATGATTCCGCGTAATGTTTTAATCTCATTAAGTGCTTTTTGAAGCTTATTGTTCTTATACAGGATCCTGTTCTCTGCATTTTGAAGACGGCGTGTCGCAATAACCGCGATAACGATAGAGAGAAGCACACCGGTGAATGTCAAGAATACGGTGACTTTTTCAAGTCTTGACTGGCTTGCTTCTGCAAATGCAAGGAAACCCGTAGCCTTTTCTCTGGCATAGGAGGTTAATTCCAGCATCTTGCGCTCAAGCCTGGCGACATGGTCAGCGCCTTTTCCTTTCGATATAAAAAGTGCGCCTTGTCTATCATTTGATTTAATCAGTTGAACGATCTCTTCTCGGATGGGTCTCCAATTAATAAATAATTGCCGGGTTTGCTTTTCAATGGCTTGTCCCTCTTCTCCGAGAATGTCTTTTTCGATGATATCAAGCTGTTGAAAAACTTCCTGTTCGGCTTCCGCCAAGTCCTTCAGCGCCGTTTCCATCTCATTCGGAGCGTTGGCCAACACAACATCTTGCATACGGAGGTGCATTTTTGTGATGTTGAGCGCCGCGTGAAGGGACGTATTTGATACAACAAGGGGATGTTCGTAAATCGTTCTGGTAAGCGTGCCTAACGTAAACAATCCTTTTATCGTAAAAACGCCAATAGACAAGAATAGCAGGATGATCAGCAAGAAGCTCAAGTATGATTTCAGTTTTTTCATCTTATCCGATAAAGAGATCATGGACACTTTTTAATCATTGCCACCGGACGCCACGGGCAGGGCGTGCGTGGATTTTTTCCCACGTTCTCCAAGTAGCCTGATAAATCTCAGAATCGCCGTTAGCCGCGTCATTCGCGTAATTAACCACCGGATTAATGTTAAGAATATCATTGGAATTTGCAATGTCTGACAAAGAAATTTCGATAGCGCGGCAGGCGATTATTGCGCCCTTTTTTTACGCTGAATCGCCTCGTATTCCTTGGGAAAGTGTTCCTCCAGGCAGGAGGGGCATATGGAATGGCTGAACTGCGCCTCGGTATGCCGGGCGATGTAGGCCTCGACTTTGTTCCAATACCCCTTGTCGTCCCGGATTTGCTTGCAGTAGGAACAAATCGGTACGATGCCCCGCAACGTTTCGATTCTTTTCTGGTAGGCGGTTACCGACAGGTTGATAAGGACCAGAACGACCACCGTAATGACAATACAAATGCCCAGGTTGATCAAAAGCGTGGTAAAAATTTGCCTTATTGTTTCCTGTTCCGGTTGCTCGATGACGAGGTACCATTCAAATTCGTCGATAAAACGGATATTGGCGTGGATCACATGGCCGCCTCGTTCGTAGCGAAACGAACGCTCCGGTTGGGTGCCGGCGCTATCCTTCAACAACTGGAAATGTTCCAACTTGGCGATATTTTGGACGGTGGGGTCGAAATTCGACCCGGCCAGTTTGATGGCACCACTCCTGTCCGCAAAATAGATCGTGCGGTTGTATTTCTTCTGGTAGGTTTCGATTAATTCTTTGACGGCGCCAACGGTCAACCCGACACCCGTCGCGCCGATATAGTTGTTGTCATAATCAAAGACACGATAATTAATGAAGATGGTCATAGCATCTTTGTTGGCCAGGTCGGGGTCAACATTGATCTCGTAATCCGCCTTCATTTCCCGAACCCTGAAATACCATCGATCCCGTTCCTCATCCGGCGAAACCATTTTAAGGATGCCATCCGCGTGGTAGTATTTTCTCGATTTTTCGGAAACAAAGAAAGTCGTGAACGTATGGTACTTTGTCTGAATTTCTTTCAGATATTTGATGATTTGACTTTCATCGATCTCGCCGTCTATGACCCAGTCCCGCAGGAAGGTGTCGCTCGCCATCAGGGCGGATAGAAACACGGGCCGTGACAGGTCGTGCCGGATTCCAGAATAAATATTGTCGCTGGTCAGGGGCAGCTCGTTGAGGGCGATCTTGGCGCGCAGTGACTCCCGGGCGACAAAATAGCTGGCCAGGCTGGTCGCCAGGAACCCTGTGGCGAGAAGAACAACGATGACCATCACAAGTTTATATTTGTTGTTGTTTCCGAACATCGTTTTTCTTTCATACAGGAGCGACGGGACACGCACCGTCGGGCATACAACATCCTACCGTCTGCCTGGTTTTGATGCCATACCTTCGGTCATTTTCCCGTCTGTCACAAGTTAATCATGCTAGGGCCTTATCACAACCAATCTGCGATAGCGACCAGCGTGACGGATATTGCTGCCGGAACGCCGGACGAATCAGACTGATGACCGGACCCTCACAAAAAATACGCAAGCCGGCGGAATGAAGTTTTCTTCCGCCGGCTTGCGTATCGATAACGGGGTGGATAACGGAAAAGCTGTTACAGGGTTTCAAACACGATATGGTCGCCCTCCCGATCGGCCCGGAGACGGGCGCCTTCGCTGAAGGTGCCCTTGAGCAGTTCCATGGCCAGCGGGTTTTCAATGTACTGCTGGATGGCACGTTTGAGGGGGCGGGCGCCATAGACGCGATCGTAGCCTTTTTCGGCCAGGAAGTCGCGCGCCGGCTCGCTCAACGCCAGGGTGATGTGGCGCTCGGCCAGGCGCCGGGTCAGGTGCTGCATCTGGATATCCACGATGGCCGCGAGCTGTCCGGGCTGAAGCCCCAGAAAAATAATGGTCTCGTCGATACGGTTCAGGAATTCCGGTTTGAAACTGGCCCGCAGGGCCTCCATGACCCGGCGCTCCATCTCGGCCCGGTCGCTGTCCGCCAGGTTCTGGATCATCTGGCTGCCCACGTTGGAGGTCATGATGATGATCGTGTTCTTGAAGTCCACGGTGCGACCCTTGCCGTCCGTCATGCGGCCGTCGTCCAGGATCTGAAGCAACACGTTGAAAACCTCCGGGTGCGCCTTTTCGATCTCATCGAAAAGGATCACGGCGTAGGGCCGCCGCCGCACGGCCTCGGTGAGGTAGCCGCCCTCGTCGTAGCCCACGTAGCCCGGAGGCGCGCCGATCAGGCGGGCCACGGAATGCTTTTCCATGTATTCGGACATGTCCACCCGCACGATGGCCTGTTCGCTGTCGAAGATGAATTCCGCCAGGGCTTTGGCCAGCTCGGTCTTGCCCACGCCGGTGGGTCCCATGAAGATGAAGGAGCCGATGGGCCGGCTGGGGTCCTGCAGGCCGGAGCGCGCCCGGCGCACGGCGTTGGACACGGCCGCAATGGCCTCTTCCTGGCCGATGACCCGGCGCCCCAGCCGCGCTTCCATGCGTACCAGCTTGTCACGTTCGCCCTCCAGCATCTTGCTCACTGGAATACCGGTCCAGCGGGAGACCACTTGGGCGATATCCTCGTCGTCGACTTCTTCCTTGAGCATTTTCTTCTCGCCCTGTAACTCGGCCAACTTGGCACGCACGGTTTCCATGCGGCGTTCCAACTCGGCGACCTTGCCGTAGCGGATTTCCGCCACCCGGGCCAGGTCGCCGGCGCGCTGGGCCTGTTCGGCCTCGGTGCCCAGCTGCTCCTGCTGCTCCTTGATCTCGCGCAGCTGCTGGATCAGCTGCTTTTCATGCTGCCAGTGGGTTTTCATGCCGCGCATGGTTTCGTTGAGGCTTTCCACCTCCTTGTCGAGCTTTTTAAGGCGATCCCGTGAATCCCGGTCGGACTCTTTTTTCAAAGCCTGGCGCTCGATTTCGGCCTGGGTGATGCGACGCTGAATCTCGTCGATCTCGGACGGCATACTGTCGATCTCGATGCGCAACTTGGAGGCGCACTCGTCCATCAGGTCGATGGCCTTGTCCGGCAGGAAACGGTCGGCAATATAGCGGTGCGACAGGGTGGCGGCCGCCACGATGGCGGAATCCTTGATGCGCACCCCGTGGTGCACCTCGTACTTCTCCTTGAGACCGCGCAAAATGGAAATGGTGTCCTCCACCGAGGGTTCGGGCACCAGCACGGGCTGGAAGCGCCGCTCGAAAGCCGCATCCTTTTCGATGTATTTGCGGTATTCCTTCAGGGTGGTGGCCCCCACGCAGCGCAGGGTGCCGCGTGCCAGCGCCGGTTTGAGCATGTTGGAGGCATCCATGGCCCCCTCGGCGGCACCGGCTCCCACCAGGGTGTGCAGCTCGTCGATGAACAGGATGATCTCGCCCTCGGCGGCTTCGATTTCTTTCAACACGGCCTTGAGGCGGTCTTCGAACTCGCCCCGGTATTTGGCGCCGGCGATCAGGGCCCCCATGTCGAGGGCCACCAGACGCCGGTTCTTGAGCGACTCGGACACGTCGCCCTCCACGATGCGGCGGGCCAGCCCTTCAATGATGGCGGTCTTGCCCACCCCGGGCTCACCGATCAGCACGGGGTTGTTCTTGGTGCGGCGGGAAAGCACCTGGACGATGCGGCGGATTTCTTCGTCGCGGCCGATCACCGGGTCCAGCTTGCCCGTGCGGGCCAGTTCGGTGAGATCGCGACTGAATTTTTCCAGGGCCTGGTATTTTTCTTCCGGGTTGGGATCGGTGATGCGCTGGGAGCCACGAATCTCCATGAGGACCTTGAGCAGATTGTCGCGGTTTACGCCGTGACGTTTCAGTACCGCGGCCGCTTCACCACCCTTGGCCTCCGCCAGCACCAGCAGGATGTGCTCGATGCTGACAAACTCGTCCTTCATCTTGGCCGCCTCGTCGAAGGCTTTCTCAATCGCGGCACGCGTGTCGGTCGCGAGATAGACCTCCGAGGCACCGCTGACCTTGGGCAAACGGTCCACGGCGGTCTGGATCTCGTCACGCACGGCATCCGGTGCAACACCCAGCTTGCGCAGGACCGTACGGGCAATGCCCTCTTTTTCCTCCAGCATGGCCAGCAGCAGGTGCTCATTGACAATCTGCTGATTGCCGTAACGCGACGCCAGGGACTGGGCGTTCTGGATGAGCTCCTGTGATTTTATCGTCAGCTTGTCAAACCGCATCCCTTCCTCCTCTGATGATTAGATGGTAATGGTTTGAATTTTACAAGGCCAACGTATGTATTATTGCACGACTGTCAATCGTTTTTAGTTCATTACTTAAATTAATTTTTTTTGCTTGGTAATGTCGTGCCATCCATGGCAAGCCGGCGCTTCCCGCAAGCTTTCATACAGGACAATCCCCACGGCCGTGGAAAGGTTGAGGCTGCGGATCTCCCGCGTGATGGGAACATGGTAACGGGCGTCGGGATACCGGTGCAATACCGTTTCCGGAAGCCCTCGGGTCTCCGATCCAAAGATCAGGAACATGCGCGCCTGCAATGGCATGTGTCGGTAGGACCGTGGCCCCAGCTTGGCAAAGAGGCAGATCTCCTGGGGCGCGGGGGCCATGCCGGCCAGAAAGTGGTCGAAATCATCCCACACCGACAGGTCGACCCGGGGCCAGTAATCCAGTCCGGCCCGCTTGACCTGACGGCTTTCCAGCGAAAACCCCAGCGGCCGTATCAGGTGCAGGATCGCATTGGCGCCCAGACAGGTCCGGCCCACGTTGCCCGTGTTCCAGTGAACCTCCGGTGCCACCAGCACCACGTGGCGCTCGAGGGATTGCGCCATATTTTTTTCCTGTGAAATGTTGTCATCATTTTCCATGCAACGATTGCCCTCTCTAATTCGTCGATGAAATGAGGATTTTTTGTTCTGATCAAGGCCGCACAAGGGTTTACGGTGAGGCGTACTGATGTACGCCGCAGCCGTAAAACCCGCGGAGAACGCCGATCAGGGCAAAAAAGACCATTTCAAACTAAAATTCGCGGGGCTTGCATACGATTTCCCTGACCCGCAGATCAAAAAAAGAAGACGGGTGGGCCGGCTTGATGACCAGGGCCGTATCGGCGCCTTTCGAGGAACCGCCGATGGCGATGATGTCGCGGCCGGAAAGGGCCCCGGCATCGGCCGCCATGATGGTCACTTCCACGGCCACCTTGGCGCCTTGCCCGAAAATTTTAAGCGTGTCGGCCATCAACAGCACCGGGCAGACCCCGCCCTGTTTCTTGGCCACACTACGCTCCACCCCGGACAGAGCGTGTGTGGCGGTTACGACCCGCACGCCTTTATCCGTCAAATCCCGCCGCACCGTTTCGGACATGACCGACTGAAAGGGTTCCTTGAACCCGCAGTGATAGGTCACGGCGATAATCTTGAAACCGGGGCAGTGCTCCAGGGCCGCATAGGCGGTGTCCCCGCCCGTGGTCGCCAGAACGATCTCAGCGAGATCCAGCGCCTGCCCGCGCCGGGCCGCTTCGGTCAGGGTCGGTACCGTGTTGACTTTTCCGGGTTGGTCGAAATACACTTGTCCTCCTTCAGTTGACGCCGCTATCAATATCATCGCTTTATATGCTTTGATGGCGCCATGCCTTTTCCCACCCTTTGTCACGAGGCCGAGCATCGGGGTCTGCGGCCGAAAAAGACGCGGCGACTGTCTGAGTCCCGCTGCAAGGCGGGCGAGTTTCGGCGCGTCCGGCCGCGGCACCGACGCGCAGGCAAACCCGAAGGGCTCGTGACACGGGCGCCTTCTTTTGGTTACTTTTCTTGATGGGCATGTAAAAAGTCATGTATCAGACGGTTTCGTAAATTGTTCGAGATCAAGGCTTGCGAATCCCGAGGAATGAGGCGTACTTATGGTACGCCGCAATGACGGGGGACGAAGCGTAACGCAGATATCGGACTTTTTACGAAACCGTCTTTTCTTCCGCGCGGAAGAAAAGTAACCTGCAAAAACATACACAAGGAAGCAAAAAATACTGACCGGATGATATTACTAATACGGCAATTAAACATACCAAATACTACTCATTTATGCTATAAGCTCGTGTATGGAAAAAACCGATACACGAAAACTGAAACCAGAGGTGCAACAGGAACTTCGCAATCAGGCCATACGGCTTCGCAAGACCGGGCGGACGTATAAGGAAATCGGTGCCATCATTGGCGTTCACCCCACCAACGTCTGTAAGTGGTGGAAGGCCTACGAGCAAGGTGGTCAAAAAGCGATCAAACACAAACCGCGTGGTCGCCGCAAAGGGGCTTGTCGCACACTGACGGATGATCGGGAACGCGAGCTCCAGCGTTCGATAAAAGATCATTGCCCCGACCAAATGAAGCTTCCTTTTGCGTTGTGGACCCGTGTTGCAGTTCAGCAGTTGGTCAAGCAATTGTATTCGATTCAAATGCCCATTCGAACGGTTGGGGAATATCTCAAGCGTTGGGGATTTACCCCGCAAAAGCCGCTTACCCGGGCCTATGAAAAGAATCCGAAAGCGGTCGGGCAATGGCTGGATGAGACGTATCCAACGATTGCCGAGCGGGCCAAAAGCGAAGATGCCGAAATTCATTGGGGTGATGAAACCGGGTTGTTGAACAACGCGTATTACCATCGTAGTTACGCCCCTGCCGGTAAAACACCGGCGATACGGTTGCCGGCCAAACGTGAAAAGATCTCAATGATATCGACCGTGACCAACCAGGGCAAAGTTCGATTCATGGTGTATGAAGATGCCATGAATGCCAAGACGCTGGTCCGGTTTATGACCCGGTTGATTAAGGATGCTGACCGGAAGGTGTTTTTAATCCTGGACAATTTACGAACCCATCACAGTAAGCCGGTGCGTGAATGGCTTGAAAAGCACCGGGAAAAAATTGAGGTGTTTTATCTGCCCTCGTATTCTCCGGAGCTCAATCCCGACGAGTATTTGAACCGAGACCTGAAACTCAGTGTCCACAGGGGCAAACCAGCACGCACCAAAACGCAATTGAAACGCAAAACCATTGGCCACTTGCGCAAGCTTCAAAAACTTCCCAAAAGGATTATGAAATACTTCAAAGATCCCAACATTGCCTATGCGGCATAGTTGGTGTGTTTAATTGCCAAAGTAATAGCCAGCACATCCTGGATTCCAACCGTTTACGAACCCCTGGAGCCTGCCCCATGATCATTGACATCCACACCCACATCTTCCCGCCTGAAATCCGGCAGGACCGCAACGTCTGTTTTGCTTCCGAAGAGGCATTTTACCGGCTCTACAACGACCCGCGGGCCTGCATGATCGGCGCCCGGGAGCTGATCGACACGATGGACGAAGAGGGCGTCGACCGCTCGGTGGTCTTCGGGTTTCCCTGGAAATCGGCCGACCGCTTCCGGCGTCAGAACGATTATATCATGGACGCCGTGGCAGCCCACCCGGACCGCCTGATCGGCCTGGCCTGCTTTGATGCCGACCATCCTTCGGCGCCGGAAGAAGCCCGGCGCTGCCTGGAGGGCGGGTTATCCGGCGTCGGCGAACTGGCCTACTACGAATCCGGCATCACCGCCGACAAGCTGGACCGCCTGGCGCCGGTGATGGATATCTGCCGGGAACAAAAGGCCGTCGTGATGATCCACACCAACGAACCGGTGGGACACGTCTACCCGGGAAAATCACCCAATACCCTGAGTCAGATTTACAGCCTGCCGCAACGATTTCCGGAAAACCGTCTGATTCTGGCCCACTGGGGCGGTGGGCTGTTTTTTTATGCCCTGCTCAAAAAAGAAGTCCGTGAAACCCTGCGAAATGTCTATTTCGATACGGCCGCCTCACCGTTCCTCTACGATCCTTCGGTCTGGGAAATGGCGGCCCGCATCGTGGGGGTCGACAAGATCCTGTTCGGCACGGATTATCCCCTGCTTAAGCCCGCCCGCTACTTCCGCGAGATCGACGCCAGCCCCCTGAGCGAAGAAGATCGGGCCCTGATCAAGGGCGGCAATGCCGCCGCCTTGCTGGGTCTGACGGTTTTGTAATTCGCTCAATCCCTGCGTTGTGCAGCATTCCTCGTCACTGCGGCGTACCAATGTACGCCTCGCTACTCGGAACTTGCACACCGTATCTTGAACGAATTACAAAACCGTCCCCGATAGCATTTTTCCCCTTCTGTTGAATCTTTAGCGTGTTTTTAAAATGCGGTTTCCCCTTTGTCATGAGGCCTGCACATTGGAGCCAGGACCGATAAAGATGCGGCGACGGTCTGAGCCCCGCGACAAGCGGGGCGAGTTTCGGCGCATCCGGCCATGGTTCCGATGCGCAGACAACCACGTTTCCAAGACCCATTAACTTCCTATCCCCCGCTGCATCTCCGCCAGGATCGGCTGAATCCGCTCACGGTGCTCCGGCGGCACCATCAGCATGGGGGCCGGCTGGTTGGGAATCAGGCCGGAAGCGTTCGGCGAAGGCCGACCGTCACGGTAGGCCGTCTGCCAATCTTCCCTCCCCAGCGCCAGAAGAACATCCTGCAGGTTGCCAAAGCACCCCGGGCGATCGACGTGTTCGATCGTCTGGAGAAAGACGGTGTTGACCGTCAGCACCCAATCGTCCACGTCGGCATAGCCCTGCGCCGCACAGGCCTGCCGGGAAACCATGCAACGGCAGCCAAAGGGGCGCAGGCCATAGAGCGAACAAGCGGTATCGGCCAATAAAGAACAGCGGGAACCATCATGGACCACGTCGTCCTCCGGCGCGTCATGGCCGTCCCGGCAAAGCGCCGCGATCTGGTTGGTGGTCCAGCGCGGCCGGAAGGCTTCCTGATCGGGACGGTGCATCAGAGCGGACAGACATTCGGCCCGTTGCGCCGCGTCCAGGCCCTGGAAAAGATACAGGCCCTCGAGCGTCGTCATGGTCACATTCCGGGAGCAGCAGTCCGCGCAGAATTTGCGACAGGCCAGACCGTCAAGGGAATCACAGAACCGGTCGTATACCGCATAGAGATGGTTTAATACGGTAAGGCGCTGGTCGATCGTCACGGCGTCGCCTCCCCGGAAACGGCTCGGCCCATGGCCAGATCCGAGGTCGGAGCCTGACCACGATCCAGCGCTGCTTTCATGTACTCCAAAAATACCATGGACTCGAGCTGCGGGCGGGTCAGTTGTTCCAGGTAGGCCCCGTTTTCGACGGCCTGGGCGTACCATTTGTCCGGAAACTGTTTCCCGTTGCCAAAACGGGTTTTAAGCGACTGCAGATGACGCCGACCGCGATCCTGCAGCTGGGCACGACGCATGCCGCGGATCTCTTCGGCCACCGCCGCGATGCGGGAAGGCGCCGGCAGTTGAGGCGCTTCCATGATTTCCTGAAACGCACCGGCATAGCGTTCCAGGCCGCGCCGGATGTGGCTGCGTTTGACAAAATTCATATCGCTCCACCCGGCCCTGAGCCACTTGAAGATGCCGCAGCGCACCAGGGGCGTGCCGGCATTCTCCTGGACATACACAATCGCCGAGAAGGCGTCGTACATATAGGATTCGACCCAGCCGAGCCCCATTTTATTGATCCCCTTCTCGCCGCTGTATAGGTAGTCCCATCCATTATCCGTGCCCAGCACAAACCCTTTGCGCCCGACATCGGAAAGGTCCCGTTGGCGGGCCAGCGAGATCCATACCGCCCGCCCCTCGACCTGGCACATGACCAGCGTTCGGATCAGGTCGTAACTGTAATAAGCCCCGGTATTAAGATCCGGTGCGATTTCCTCGTGCTCGATACCGTGAATCACAAAAGGTGACGGCAGGTCGGCCAGACGTTCGGCGATATCTTGCGGTAACGGTTGCGATTGGCCGTTGATCTTCTTCCAGTAGGATTGGCGGATGGAAGACAGTGCAAGAACATGTGAGGGAATGCGCGGATTAAAAGCGTATTCCAGGATCGTCGCCAGGGGTTGCCGCAATTGGAACTCGTGATAGACAAGCGGGTCCAGCAGGTCGTCGGAAGAGGAGAAATACTGATCGCCCGCCGACTTCTCCTTCCGGATAAAATCAATCAGAGGCTTCAGCGTCCGGGTTTCGATGGTCGTCGCCCGGGAATCATCGGTCAGTTTCAGAAGATACTGTATCCCCGGTTGGATGGTGTCCGGCAGCGGCCGTTCGGCGGCCCCGACGGTCGTCGAAAAAACAGCCAGACCAAGGCCGATCACCACCAGGAAATTGAGCAGGCGCTTTCCGCCAGTAAATCCACATAAGTTCATCACAAGTTCAACATCCTTCTATGTATCGACGGCAGGTGCAATATCCACCAACCGTGCTTATAATTTCGTAAATGCTTGACAGATAAATGGGTGAAATCTCGCATTGACACCCGATGCTTGTCAACGATAGTTCTCCATCGAAGCATTGGATGTCCGCGTCGACAATCAACATCCCCAAGGAGCGCCACCGAACATGATCGCCACTGGCCCCGTTGCATGGAAGCAGCAAACCGTAACCCCGGAACAGGCCCTGACCCGCATCGCGCCAGGCATGAGCATCTTTCTCGGCACCGGTGTGGCGGAACCCCTGACCATGGTCAAAGCACTCATGGCATCCAGTGCCTCGAATAT
This sequence comes from uncultured delta proteobacterium, assembly GCA_963850465.1. Lineage (GTDB taxonomy): Bacteria > Desulfobacterota > Desulfobacteria > Desulfobacterales > UBA5852 > JABZFP01. The sequence goes on along the minus strand of CAWKLN010000011.1, from coordinate 94,174 downwards.
TCAGGATCTGGAACTGACGCAGATCGTCAGTTTCGGCGATGCCATCTCGCTGCGGGAACTGCAGACCCATAAATATCGCCTGCGCACCTTTTTCTCCGGCTGGGTCGCCAGCGACGCCATTGCCACCGGGCGGGTCGACCTGATCCCCAGTCGCTTCGCGCGCATACCGGAGCTGATCGCGTCCGGCCAGATCGCATTCGATGTCGCCATCCTGCAGATTACGCCACCGAACGAAGCGGGCTACTGCAGCCTGGGAGTGGCCGTGGATGCCGGGCGCCAGGCGCTGGAAGCCGCCGACCTGGTGATCGGCGAAATCAACACCCAGACCCCTTACACCTATGGCGATACCTTCGTGCATATTTCCGAGTTCGATCTGCTGGTGGAGGCCACCGAGCCCCCCATCTATTTCCCCCGCTGGCCCGTGGACGATGTCTTCGACCAGATCGCCGCCAATGTGGCCTCCTTCATCGAAGACGGCAGTTGCCTGGCCTTTTCCATCGGCCCGGTTTACGAGGCCCTAAGTAAGCATCTGCGCCACAAACGCAACCTCGGGATTCACACGCCCTTCTTGACGGACGCCACCATGGATCTGATCAAAAGTGGCGCCGTCACCAATCGCCGCAAGGCCATTTTCCGGGGCAAATCGGTGACCTCCTATGCCTTTGGCACGCCGGATCTCATGCAATGGCTGGACCGCAACCCCCTGATCGAGTTCCAGGGCACCGACCGCGTCCTGAACCCCATGCAGATCGGCAGCAACGCCCGTTTCATCTCCATTCTCCCGGCCCGCAAGGTCGACCTGTCCGGCCGCATCGCCCTGCATGCCGGCCGCGGCAACGTGGTGGCCGGCCCCGCGGAAGCCGCGGATCTGGTCAGCGGCGCGGAGCTGTCGTCCGGCGGAAAATCGCATTTTTGCCTTGCCCAGCCGCAATCGTAAAGGAGAGCCCAATATCCGGTTCTGAGTGTCGAGCAGTTCCCGAGCCAGTTCAATCTGCGCGAGTCGGTGGACATGGTGGCCACGGAATGCGGCGTGGCCCACCTGCGGGGGCGTTCGGTGCGCGAACGGGCCCTGGCCCTGATCGAAATCGCCCACCCGGACGACCGGGGAACCCTGGTGGAACAGGCCAAGGCCGAGCACATTCTCTACCCCAACCAGATCTACCTGGCGGACAGCGCGCGCCTGTATCCCGCTGAGATCGCCACCCGGCAAGTGTTTAAAGGCGACCTGACCGTCGATTTCCGGGCCATCAAACCGTCGGACGTGGAAGACATGCGCCGGCTGTTTTACCGGTTTTCGGACACTTCCGTCTATTACCGGTATTTCAGCCCCATCAAAACCATGCCCCACGCCAAGATGCAGGAATACGTCAATATCGATTTCAGCCGGACGCTTTCCATCGTCGGCCTGGTCAAGGAAATGGGGGAAGGCAGCATTATTGCGGAGGGTCGTTTTGTGCGCGAACCGCAGGGGCCGGTGGCCGACGTGGCCTTTGTCGTGGATGAAGCCTACCAGGGGCACGGCATTGCCACATTTGTGCTCAAAATGCTGATCCGACTGGCCAAGGAACGCGGCCTCAAGGGGTTCAAGGCCGATGTCCTGAGTTCCAACAAGTCCATGCTGAAAGTGTTCGAAAAGAGCGGCCTGACCGTCGAAGCCCGGGTGGTCGACGGCGTATACGAATTAAACCTGCCCTTTGTCGGCCCGGCCGAAAACCAGCCCCGCTAAAACATGATCGTTTAAGCGCCAGGCCCAAACACCCGCAAGCCTATTTTTTCTTTTGGGCGTTCAAGGCGGCCTGCAATTTATCGGCCATTGATCCCATGGATGTTTCTTCGTCCGGCGCAAAAGACTGCCAGTTGCCGCCGCCGTCGGCACGCTCGCTCGGCCCTAAACTGATGCGGCGCTGTTCGAGATCAATATTTTCGATAGCCACGGAAAGGCGCTCGCCCGGTTTGGCGTTTTCCAGGCGCCCGGGCTCGAGCGCATCGTGCCAGCGCGCTTTGGGCAGCAACCCGGTCACCCCCGGCGCGATGGCGACAAACAAACCAAAGGGCGCTTTTTTCTCTACGGTTCCCTCGACGATCTGTCCCGCTCGGTATTTGGCCGACAGGGTCTGCCAGGGATCGCCGCCGACATCCCTCAGGCTCAGCGCCAATTTGCGATTTCCCCGATCCACGGATTTGATCATCACAGAAACGGTCTCACCGGGTGAGACCACATCCTCGGGTTTGCGGACCCGCTGGATAAAGCTGAGTTCACTGATGTGGATCAGCCCTTCGATGCCCGGTGTAACTTCGGCAAAGGCCCCGAACGGGGCACAGCGTGTGATCTTGGCCGGGACCACCTCGCCGGCCTTGAAGCGTTCGATCTCCGTCTCCCAGGGATTGTCGCCCACCTGCTTATGGGAGAGCGCAATTTTGGGCGCCTGTTTGCCTTCCTGGGCTTTGATGTCCAGCACCTTGACCCTCAACGGATCGCCTTCCCGCACCACGTCGCCGACTTCCTCGACCCGCGACCAGCTAAGCTCGGACACATGCACCAGGCCTTCCACGCCCGGCGCCAGTTCGACAAAGGCGCCGAAGGGCACGACGCGCACCACGCGGCCCTCGTGCAGCGAATCCAGCTTCAGTTCGGCCATAAACGCTTCCCGGGAGGCCGCCAGCTCCTTTTCCAGCAGGCGGCGCCGGGATACGACAATGTTGCGACCGCGCGCCTCGTACTGGGTCACCAGAAACGACAGGGTTTGCCCCACATAGTCTTCCGGGGTTTCCACGTAGCGGATATCGATCTGACTGACGGGACAAAACGTCCGCTGCTGGAGCATACGAACGTCGAAGCCGCCTTTGCAGGTCGCCTGCACCTTGCCCTCCACCGGGATCTGGCTGTCGTAGGCCTCCTGTAACATCTGCAGACCGCCGAAGCCGCTCAAGGCCCTCGAAAGCCGGATTTCACCTTCTTCCCGGGCGACCACAAACAATTCCAGCGTATCGTCGACCGCGCATGTCAGATTCCCTTCGTCATCCAGTAGCTCGGACCGCTCCACCGACCCATCGATCTTGGTCCCCGTATCGACGAAAACCGCATCCTTACCGATTGCGATGATACGCACCGACACTTTATCGCCAACCTGCAGCGAATCCTCGGAGCGCCCTTCATAGGCCGCCAGAAGCTCGGCAAAACTGGGTTCGTCTTCCGGGGTTTCGTTTTCGTTGTCGTCAGCCATGATTTTCGTCATCTCCTGTATGGGTTGTACCCGACATTTCTTTACGTGACCGTTGGCGCCGGCCCGGACGATAGCTACCTAACAGAGCGAAGGGGTCCTGGCAAGCCGTCGCCGGGACATGCACACCATCCCGACTTGCCATTCAGCAGGTAATCCATATTTTAGGCTTTGGCAATATCATCCACAACGCAACGTACGCGACGGAGGGAAAAACCTGTGATGGGAAACCAATTTAAAACCGCATTGCTCCTGGCCGCCCTGACGGTCTTCATTATTTTAGTGGGTCGTATGCTCGGCGGCCGCCAGGGCATGATCATCGCGTTTTTTCTGGCCGGCGGCATGAATTTTTTCAGCTACTGGTATTCGGACCGCGTGGTCCTGCGCATGTACCGTGCCCAGGAAGTCAACGAATCCCAGGCGCCGGAGCTGTATGCCATGGTGAAGCGCCTCAGCCGCAATGCCGGCTTGCCGATGCCGCGTGTTTATGTGATCCCCCAGGAAACGCCCAATGCCTTTGCCACCGGCCGTAACCCCGAGCATGCCGTCGTGGCGGTCACCGAAGGATTGATGACGCTGATGGCCCCGGCGGAAATCGAAGGCGTCCTGGCCCATGAACTGGGCCACATCAAAAACCGTGACATCCTGATCGGCACGGTGGCCGCCACCATGGCCGGCGCCATCATGATGCTGGCCTCCATGGCCCGCTGGTCCGCCATTTTCGGCGGCGGACGGGGAAATGACGAGGAAGGCGGCATGGGCGGCCTCGGATTGATCGTCATGTCGCTGCTGGCCCCGGTGGGCGCAATGATCATCCAGATGGCCATTTCACGCTCACGCGAATACCTGGCCGACGCCACGGGCGCGGCCATTGCCGGCCGACCGGAAGGCCTGGCCGCCGCCCTGGAAAAACTGGGCGCCTACAGCCAGAAACGACCGATGCAGGCCAACCCCACCACCGCCCACATGTTCATCGTCAACCCGCTTTCCGGACAAAGCTTTAAAAGCCTCTTTTCCACCCACCCCCCGATCGAGGAACGCGTGTCCCGGCTGCGCGGCACCCCGCCGTCAGCATCGCCGCCGCCACCTCCGGGAGACCGGCCGGACACCATGGCCGACACGGGCAAAGCCTTCTGGGACCGGCTGTCCAACCGCTAAATCGCCCGGCCCCGATTAAACCATTCGGGACCCTGCCCCGACACCCGGACCGCAGACCGGGTGCCGGGGTATGATTCCAGCATGTCATCTTCGCGCATGCAACGCGACATTCCCGACGCCTGCGGGAAATGGAGAGAGGATTCCCTGAAAGTGTCGACCAGGGGAAAGTCAGCGGCAGGGGCAGCCCTCACAAACGGTAGGCTGTCGATCGTTGCCCGGCGGGAATGCATCGGTCCGTGCCGTCTGCCCGCCTGCCCGGCACAGACGGCAGCGGTCATCGCTGCACTGCTGACAGGCATAACAATCCTGGCAGGGATGCTTGCGTGTCCGGGCGCCCTCCTCCGGAACAAACACCTTGCCTTCGATACCGGGAATCGATTTAAACGCCATGGTTGTCACACCCCGCGGTTCGGCGATCCGTCTAACGACCCGCCTGCCCGACGCAGCGGCGCTTGCTGAACCGCTTTAAGACCACTTGCCCCGGGTCGATGGTCGGGAAGCCGCTCAACTCCGCTTCTGATACGCCTTCCTTCAGTGGGACAACCGCTTCGCCGAACAGACCGTTCAGCGCCAAGTTCAGCCGATCACGCAAACGACCATAGGAATAATGTCGCGCCGCGATGGCATAATTGGTGTCGACCATCTGCGCTCGTCGATCCGGGGAAGAAAGGATTTCCCGCACGAATTGAACGGTTTGTTTGGAAAGGTAGCCATCCATGACCGCCAAATCAAACCCCAGCGGCTCGATATCGCGTACAAATGTCGCATAGCGATTGACCAGCAGCGGCTTGCGAAAATAGATCGCCTCCAGAAAGGCATTGCCAAAACCCTCGTAGAGACTCGGGAAGGTGATGAAATCGGCATGGGGATAGACATCCCACAGGGAAAGCGATGTGGTCTTACGGGCGCCGGACTGCCAGGGGTCGGATATGCGCGTGGTCACCAGCCGCAGATCGACCTGGTTTTCACAGGCGTAATCCTTGAGCCATTCGGCATATTCGAACCCCTCGTCGCCGGCTTCATGCGAGATGATCAACTTGCAGCGCGGGTCGTTGAGGGCCTTCACCAGTTCGATGGCGTGCTCGATGCCTTTGCGGCGCACGATCCGCGTGGGCTGCAGGATCATGATGTCGTCGGGCTGCAGACCGATGGATTGACGAAAACGATGCGTACCCGCTTCGTCAATACGCGGCGGGGTCTGGAAATCCAGCACGTTGGGAACGATAACGGAAGCGATCCCGGTGCGCAAGGCCAACTGCTCCCGGGCCTCGGAATTGATCACGACATGCTGAATGTTGGGTAAATTGGGGGGGAACGCCATCCGCAGATAGTCGTTGACCGCATTGACCGAAAACCGCACGCGCTCCCAGTAAAAATCATGGTGGTGACAGATCGTGGGGATCTGGGTTTCCACGATGGTTTCCGTCAGGGCTAGACCCAAAGGGACATGCATGGGAATGGTCAGGGCGTTCTCCACGATCAAAAGCTGGATATCGAATTGCCGGATAAAGGCGTGCAGATGCTCCTTGAGGAAGGCCCGCTGATCGTGAATCGCCTGGGTAACGGAGGGCTTACGCTCTTTGCGCCCAATCACTTCCTGGTTGATCCAGTCGTTGATCGGGTCCTGGAAATGGGCCTCCCGTACAAGATAACGGCCACCGTTGCCACGGTCGAGATCTCCCGCCAACCAGAAACAGCGATGCCCGTTTTGCTGGAACACCTCCGCCCACTTGCTGGACTCAAGGGACACACCGTCCGTACCGGCAAACCGCGTGGATACAAAACCGACATTCAAGGGCATCGCCGCTCCGTCTCGCATTTATCCGGGATCGTTATGCATTCATGGCTGTTCGCATGGATTTCCGGAAAACCCAGGGGGTGAAGATAAGGCGCGAAGACGGCTTGACAAGTTGCGTATGGCAGGTTGAGGCGCTGCAGGGGGAGGGGGCGGGCGATTGGTGGGAAACGGGCTGGCAGGTGAAGGCCGACACAAAACATAGCGGACCTGACGCTATCCAAGCCTCCGTCAATAATGTCACTATGTCGTCGCCATGATGGCCCATAACATCGCCAAGGCTCTGCGCTATGCCATAAAATTGCGGCCAAGTGTTCAACTACATAGTGCGCGACTAAACTATATGTAGTGGCTTGTCAAGCGAAAACATCAATATATAGATTTTGCAATGGATAGTGACGGCGTTGCCGGCCGTCCAACAGCAGACGCTATCGCCAGGAATGCTTCCCGTCAATATCCCCGGACAGGATGACATCGCCGATAAGCGCACATTCGAGACCGAAGGGAAGATAGCCGGCATATCCCAGCAGGGGCATCTCGAAAAGGTGAAACCGGTCCACCAAAGGGATCGTATAGGACCAGTGCGCGAGACTGAAATAGTTCCACATCTCCCAAAATCCGCCGCAAAACAAGCCGGCCAGGGCTGCCGCGGTCACGGGCCCCCAGTTCCCGCGACAGGCGGCATTTAGGAGGCGGCCGCGCCCGCCTGGCATTTGCAACGCCAGCAGGATCAACAGCGGTGATACCCATAGAAAGGGGAAGCCGTAGTCAGGGACCGCACCCGCCAGAAGCAGTCCCAAGCCTGCAGCGGCCAGGGCCCCGCGGGAGACCGCCGCAGATGTGAACATCGGCGGCAGCCGCCGGCCATGCAGGACAGCCGACACACACGGGAATGACACCAGCCACTCCCGAACCGACAACACAGCCGGCAGCACCGTGGCAAAAGAGAGGGTCGCCAGCGTAAAGTAGGTCAGCGGCGGGTAATCCGCACCGGAATAATACCAGTTCTGGACAAACCGATTGAGATATTCAAAAAACCACCAGAAAGCGGCACTGACCGGAAAGAGCACCATAAAGGCCACGGGATGCGCCATCATCAGACAGGCACCGGTGCGGCGTTGCGCAAGACCGTTGACGACCAGGATGAAGGCGCCCCAGAGCATGGGAAAGGTATGCGCTTGAAGGGCCGCAAACCAGGAGAAACGGGTCCAGGCCAGGAGCCAGGCCGTCCCGCCCAGGAGAACGCCGCCCCATCCCCACCAAGGAAACGGTTGACGTGCGGCCGGCGTCGCCCCTCCGGTTGTCTTCCGGCAGGCCAGGCTGCTCGCCAGCGGCACGATGCTGACCATGATCAAAGCGCCTATCAGACCAAAGGCGACCCATGAAAACGGGGCATGCGCAATAAATCTTGACTGCGGTGGGAATTCACAATATGGCGCCAGCGACCCACCCCGCAGGAGGACGCCTGCCGGGGGCAGACCGATCAGCATCGTACCCATTGCCACCCATCGACCCGGGTGCATGGCCACACCTTTCATCGTCGCTAAACGGCCCAGGCACTTCGGCCACCGTCCCTGAAGGCCGATCAGGCCAAAAGATCCGCCGGTGCTTCACAATAATCCGGGCTGCCTTTGCGCGTCTCCACATGATGGGCCGACGCCAGCGCGGCCACCGCACCATCGGCCGCCGAGATCACGATCTGCCGGAACGTTTTTTCGCGCAAATCGCCGATGGCGTATATCCCGCTGATGGCCGTTTCACAGTTGTCTTTGGTCATCACATACCCGTCGGCATTCATTTTAATACCCGCCGGGACGATCTGGTTGTTGGGGTCGAAACCGATAAACACGAAGACGCCGTCCACGTCCAGTTTGCGCTCCTCCGCGGAAAGGGTGTCTTTCAGCCGAACCCCCACCACGCCGGCCTCATCGGCAAGAACTTCGGTCAAAACCGTATTCCACAAGACCTCGATCTTGCAGTCATCCAGCACGCGTTTCTGAAGAATCTTGCTGGCGCGAAACGCATCCCGTCGGTGTGCGATGTATACCTTGCGGGCCAGCTTGGCCAGATAAAGCGCCTCTTCCGTGGCAGTGTCGCCGCCACCCACGACGATCACGGTTTTATCTTTGAAGAAAAACCCGTCACAAACCGCGCAATAAGAAACCCCTTTACCGTAATAGTCGTCTTCACCCGGAATGCCGAGTTTGCGCGGACTGCCGCCGGAGGCGATAATCACAGCATGCGCCTGCAGCACCTGGCCGTCATCCAGATGGACTTTATGCCAGTCCAGACCCGGCTCAATTTCCGTCACTTCCTGGTTGCGCATCTCCAAACCGTAGGATTCGACATGCCGGACAAACTGCATGGACAACTCGGCGCCGCTGGTGTGCTCAAAACCGGGATAGTTTTCCACCTCGTCCGACATGGTGACCTGTCCGCCGGCGACACCCTTCTCAATGAGGACGGTCTTAAGCGCGGCCCGCATGGCATAGATGCCGGCCGAAAGACCGCCGGGCCCCCCGCCGACGATGATCAAATCATAAGTCTGGTCTTTTGACATGCTGCTCCTCCTGCGGCTCGAACGGCGTTTCGAGATAGATAGTTGCGTTGGCGCCGAGCGCCCCATGGGTTCGTATGATCATACGGTATACAATGTCCGGGATGCGTGCGACGCCGCGCGCTCACTCAGGGTCTGCATGAGTTCCCGGGTATGCCGGCCGGGTCGGCCGTTGCCGATTTGGCCATCATCAATCTGGACCACCGGCACGATACCCTTGTTGGTACCGGTAATGAAGACTTCGTCCGCCCGCATGAGTTCTTCCAAAGTCAGGTCCCGGACATCGACCTCAAAAAGACTTTGGGCCAACTCCAGGATAAACCCACGCGTAATGCCGGATAAAATCCGGCGGCCGGGCGTCACCAACGTCGTCCCGCTGAACATGAAAATATTGCTGGTCGTGCACTCGTAAACCAACCCGTCACGATCGACGTATACGGCTTCCGTCGCGCCCTCGGCATGGGCTTTTTTCAGGGCGATCGTGGCGGACAGATAGTTGATACTCTTGGCCCCCGGAAGGCTGCGACGACTTCGCATGGTGGTTATTTTGACACCATCGGTATACCACGCTTCCGGTTGGTGGGGCATTTGCGACACCAGCACCAGGAGACGCGGCTGGCCCTGATGGGTCATAAAGTCGTGGCTGGACCCCGCGGTGACAATGATGCGGATGTTGGATTCCGTATGCGCATTGGCCTGGTTGCGCTGCAGGGTTTCCAGCACGATCCGGACTAATTCCTCGCTCGGCCATGGCAGCAGCAAGCCCATTTTTTCCACCGAACGCTGCAACCGCGTGAGATGCTCCGCCAGCGCAAAAGGATGTCCGTTGTAGGTGCGTAACAACTCAAAGGCACCCAGTCCCCTCAGAACCGCCAGATCGTGGACCGGAATGACTGCCCGGTCGGCGGGTACATATTCACCGTCAACGTAATAAATATCCATATCCCTCTGCCGTCTCCATCATGTCCGCCCATCTCGATTCCGCGACATCCCGCCCCAAGACCAACTGATACCATTCTGACCGCCTCCCATATCAAGAAGCATTGGGCTTTGCAATTGCCGTCTCGATAGCGCTGGTAAGGGATCTAATTATCCGTTATAGTAGGGAATGATAAACTGTTGTCAATTTCCCAAAGAGCCCCGGGCGACATCCGGAGGCCGGCCGTCGCCGTCAATTCACAAAGGAGCATGTACATGCCCGATTACCAGTTCTACACCGTAGCGAAAAAACCGCCCATCGCCTGGGTCCATCTCAACCGGCCGGACAAGAAAAATGCCATGAACCCGCCGGCCTGGCATGAAGCCCCTCCGCTATTTGAAGCGCTTGATCAAGACCCTGATATCCGTGTCGTCATTCTGGCGGCCCACGGATCCTGCTTTTCCGTGGGCATCGACCTGGTGGAAATGGCGGGAGAGCTCCCCGAAATCATGGAAAAAGAACAGATGGGCGGCGTCAAGTGGCGTTTACTAAAAAAAATCGGCGCTCTTCAGGAAGCCATGTCCTGCATCGAGCGCTGCCGCAAACCGGTCATCGCCGCGATTCACGGCTATTGCATCGGGGCCGGCCTGGACATGGTGACGGCCTGCGATATCCGCCTGTGTTCCCGGGATGCCGTATTTTCACTCAAGGAAGCCGCGGTCGGATTTGTAGCGGACGTCGGCGTGCTGCAACGGATTCCCCTGATCGTGGGGCAGGGCGTTGCCCGGGAACTGGCCTATACGGCCAAAACCATCGACGCCCGCCGCGCCCGGGAAATTCTCCTGGTCAACGAGGTCTTTGACGATCAGGCCGCCCTGATGGCCGGAGCCGAAGCCATGGCCGACGAAATTGCCGCCAACGCCCCGCTGGCTGTTGAAGCCACGAAAGACGTCCTGAATTACGGGGTCGGCAAAAGCGTCGCCGACGGTCTTCGCTATGTCGCCTCCATGAGCACCAATATCGTGCCCTCCAAGGACCTGCTGGAGGCCTTCACGGCCTTTATGGAAAAGCGGCCGCCCCAATTCATCGGTGAGTAAATTGGCACACCCCGCCGGGAGGGCGACCTACCACTTCCAGAGAACGGGGTTGTCGTCCAGCAGTTCGGTCACCCGGCGACTGATCCGGTCCATCGCCGCCAAATCCTCCTGTGTCAGAGACACCGTGGCGGCCTGGGCGTTCTCACGGGCCTGGGTTTCATTGCGCGCGCCGGCAATGGCACAGGCACCGGGCTGCGCAATGACCCAGGCCAATGCCAACTGCCCGAGGCTGATATTGTAATGGTCAGCGATCGGCTTGAGCGCTTGGAGGGCCTCTTGCACCCGCGTGAATACCGGTTCCTGGAACAGGCGATTGGCGCGTCGGTGATCGCCCCGCTGAAACCGGTGATCCGGCCCGAACTTCCCGGTGAGAAGGCCCTGGGCCATGGGGGAATAGGCCAGAATTGAAAGCCTGTTGGCCGTGCACAGCGGCATGGCATCCGCTTCCACATGCCGCCAGATAAGCGAATAGGGCGGTTGCAGGCTCACGATGTCGCCGTAGGTCAAGGCCTCTTCTAACTGGGACCGGGAAAAATTGGAAACGCCGATCGCCCGAATCTTGCCCTGGTCCTTCAAGGCGTTGAGGGCCCGCATGGTCTCCTCGATCGGCACCACCGGGCTGCCGAACGAACCGGAGGGCCAATGAATCTGGAAAAGATCGATATAGTCCGTTTGAAGGTTCGCCAGTGAGCGTTCACAAGCGGCCACGACCTGATCGTATTGGAGCTCGTTCGCAAAAACCTTGGTGGCGATAACGACCTGGGAGCGGCGCTCGCCGACCGCCTGCCCGACCACTTTTTCCGAATGCCCCTGGCCGTACACGGCCGCCGTATCGATCGTATTGATACCGGCATCGATTGCCACCTGAATGGCCCGCGTGGTTTCGGCATCGTCGATGCCGGCCCACATGTCGCGGCCCGCCTGCCAGGTGCCCATAAGAATGGGTGAAATTTTGATGTCGCTTTGCCCTAAGCAACGCAAGTTCATAGCTGCTCCCTCAATTTTACAGTTGACCCGTCCCCTGTTTAATTCATACAGAGTATAGCTTGCAAGTCCGCCCTTGAACCCGCCTTTATCATTTTCATGGAAGGCGTTCTCGTCAAGCGGCATGCTTCGGGTGCCCGCCAGAAGGCTCCGAGACCCATGATCAACCCTTAACCTGCCGGAGAAACGCATGGAGAAACCGATCGAACATTACTGGCAACTGCGCCTGGAACACCTGAAAACCGCCCTGGAAAAAAATAATTTCGAGGTGCACCTGGCCCCCCGGCCGGAAGACGCCGTTCGCATCGTGACCGAAAACATTCTGCCGGCGGTCAAACCCGCCAGCATGTCCTGGGGCGGATCGCGCACCTTTGTCGAATGCGGACTGTATCGACAACTGCGGGCCATGGAGGGCGTTACCGTCGTCGACACTTACGACACCGCGATTTCCGACACCGAGAAGATGGAGCGCCGGCGCCAGGCCTTGTTGGTGGACGTTTTTTTCACCAGTACGAACGCTGTGACGGAAAGCGGTCATCTCATCAATCTGGACATGATCGGCAACCGCATCGCTGCGCTGACTTTCGGCCCCAAGTTCGTGGTCGTATTGATCGGCCGGAACAAAATCGTGCCGGATCTTGAAAACGCCTGGGATCGCATAAAGAATTACGCGGCGCCGGTGAATACCATGCGACTCGATAAAAAAACACCCTGCCAGGCCACGTCCTTCTGCCAGGACTGCAGCAGCCCGGACCGCATATGCAACACGTGGACGATAACGGAAAAAGCGTTCCCCAAAAACCGCGTCAAACTCATTTTGATCAACGAAGATTTAGGGTTTTAAGGCCGAGCGATCACAATGGCGCCCTTTCTATTAGGAAGCAGACCGAACGTGGATAGGCGCACGTCCTATCCGGCAACCACCCTCACAGGCATTACCGCATGCGGAACCGTCGCCGATGAACCGCCAACCTAAACCGCTTGGGCTCGATATCGGATTCGGATTCACCAAATGCATCGATGGCGAACAGACCATCATCTTTCAATCCCACATGCGCCGGAGCACCGGGCGGCCCGACGAATCAACTGCGCCGTCCGAGGGGACCTACCACATCGAACTGGACGGCGGCGACTATATCGTGGGGGATGACACGCTCAGCCCTTCGCCGTTTGAAAATTTCGCCCGACAGCCCGATCGTCTGATCAATGCCTACGGGCGCAGTCTGGTTCTGACCGCGACGGCCCCGTTTTCCGACCAGGAAAAACCATTGCATGTGGTCGTCGGCCTGCCGGTCACCTACTTCCAACAGTGGGAAACCGAACTGCAGAAGCGTCTGACGGGATATCATAAAATCGGTGTCTATCAGCCCGACGGCCGTTGCGCCCGAAAAAATATTCATATCCGGAAAGTGCATGTCGTTCCGCACCCACTCGGAACCTTTACCAGCCTGATCATGGATAATGAGGGGCGGTTGCGGGAATCCGAATATAACGAGAAAAAAATTGCCATCGTCGACGTCGGATTCCGCACTACGGATATCATGGTCATGGCGTCCGCACGTTTCTGCAACCGGGGCAGCGGCACCATCGAAATGGGGATTGCCAACGGGTTTGAAATGGTCGCGCGCAAGCTCTATCGGGAAACAGGTCAGATCCCTGACCTGAGCCGGCTCTACAAAGCCATCCGTATGGGATTTATCCGGGTTGGAGGCCAGGAATACAATTTAGAGAAACTGCGGGAGGAGATGTATCTTCATCTCTCCTCCGCACTGGCGGATCGCATCAACTATAGTCTCAAGGATGACTGGGACATCGAACGTGTGCTGCTGACGGGCGGCGGCGCCTCGGATATAGGAAGTGAGCTTGCCCCTCGCATCGACGGTGAAGTCGTCCTGATTGAACATGATCAAGACGTTCGTCTGGGCAATGCCCAAGGGCAGCTCCGTCTCGCACGGCACATGTGGGGGACGTCAGGGTTTTGTCATGCAGAGTAGCCTGCCGCCGGTGGCTCGGAGCGTTTGTGGTCGGGGGACGCCTTCGCCAAACCGCCATCGATGCGATCGGAGACGCGGCATCCAGGAATCGCGCCTTGCAGATCCGGGACGGACGCGCCCGTCCCGCGCGTGGCCGTCATCATGAAACCACCCGATAACGCCCGCCAGGTCAACGGATTAGGGCTTCTTGAGGCCCTGCCCCATCTGCTCCTGCTGATGGCTATTTTTTTTACGACGTTTCTGGCCCGCATCATCCTGGCGCCGCTGCTCCCGACAATCCAGGCCGAGCTTGCCATCGGTCACCGCAGCGCCGGCAATCTTTTCTTTATCCTGTCCGGCGGTTATTTCCTGTCGTTGTTGAGCACCAGCTATCTGGCCAGCCGGTTTCAGCACCGCACGCTTATCATCGCCTCCGGTATCGGTCTGGGCATCGCCCTGCTCACAACCCCTTTGATCACGACACTAGGCAGGCCTCCGAACGATCGCTTTTCTCCTGGGGCTGAGCGCCGGTCTTTATCTTCCTTCCGGCATCAGCGCGGTCACGCATCTGACCCGGCCCTCTCATTGGGGACGGGCTTTGGCCATTCACGAACTGGCACCCAATCTCGCCTTTATATTAGCACCCGTTACAGCCGAATTGGTGTTACATTATACCACCTGGCGTCTGGGATTGGCCATTCTGGGGTCAGGCGCCTTGCTGCTGGGGCTCCTGTATACAACCCATGGACGTGGAACCGGCTTTCACGGTCAGATGCCGGAAAAGTCGGCCGTGATACACCTCTTACGTCAACCCTCCCTGTGGCTGCTGGTCGCTTTGTTCAGCCTGGGCATTTCATCAACCCTGGGAACTTACACCATGCTGCCATTGTATCTGGTCAGCAACCATGGGCTGGATCACGGCAGCGCCAACACGCTGCTTGCCGCAAGCCGCCTGGCCACGCTGCCAATGGCCTTTGCGGGCGGGTGGATGACGGATCGTTTCGGCCCCTTGCCGACCATCCGCGTGGTATTCCTGCTGACAGGGTTTGCCACGATCGCCCTGGGTCTGATGAAAGGACCTTGGCTGCAAGGCGCCGTATTCTGCCAACCCCTTCTGGCGGTTTGCTTTTTTCCCGCCGGTTTCAGTGCGCTTTCGGCACTCTACCCGCCACGGTATCGCACCATTTCCGTCTCCCTCACCGTTCCCGCGGCGTTTCTCATTGGGGCCGGCGCGGTACCGCTTACGATCGGCTGGTTCGGGGATGCCGGGCACTTCCCCCAGGCGTTCATTCTCACCGGCCTGCTGATCACTCTGGGGAGCGGCCTGACGACCCGGCTGCCGGGCCGGTAATCGATGAGTTTCGGTTGACACCCTGGAAAGGGTTGCATAGAGTTCTTTCACAAGCCACGCCTATTCGTTCGATACCAAAATTTTAGGAGGAATTGCCATGTACGTTGGAACTGTGATGCGGACCGAACTGGTCACCGTCCCCCCGGACACCACGCTGCTTTCCGCTCAGCAAACATTGGAAACAAAACAGATCAACCATCTGCTTGTGGTCGACCGCAAAGGGGAGCTGCTTGGTATTGTTTCGGATCGGGACTTGAAGAAAAGTTGGGCTTCGTCCGCTACGACGCTCAGCAAAAACGAACTCATGTACCTGCTGGACCAAGTCACCGTCTCATCGATCATGGCCAAGAAAACAATGACCATTACGCCCGGGACGACCATTGAACGGGCGGCCCTGCTGATGAACCAGAACCGCATCAATGCCCTGCCGGTTCTCGAAGAGGACGAACTGGTTGGTATCATCACTTCCAGTGATGTCATCAAAATCCTTCTGGAAGCCATCGGGATTGGAAAAGACAGCGCGCGCTTGACGGTTCTGGTTAAAGACCGTATCGGCGTGATTTCGGATATTTCCCAAACGCTCCGGAATCAGGGCATCAACATCCGCAGTCTTTTCACATGGCCGGAAAATGATCACCCCGGAGTTTACTACCTGGTGATTCGTGTTCCGGCCGATGCGGGGGAAAAAGCCGCCGCCAGCCTTGAAAAAAGCGGGTTCAAAGTCCTGTCACACTACGTAAAGGATCTCAGCCCCTATCTGCCCGGAAACTAAACCGTGACCAGCCGGCCACCCGATATCTGGTCCGGAATCTATCCGGTGCGATCTTATGATGTGGATGCGCGTGGCCATCTTTCTGTCGTGTCCATCTGTAATTTTTTACAGGATGCAGCGGGATGCCATGCCCACGCCCTGGGGGTATCCGTCAACCAGTTGCTCACCATTCGCCTCACATGGGTGCTGGTTCGAATGCGGGTCGAACTCACCCGTCACCTCCGCTGGCAGGACCGGCTTCAGATTCTAACCTGGCCTTCGCACCAGGAGCGTCTCTTCAGTCATCGCGATTTTCTCTTGCTAGATGAAGCCGGGGGAGACGTCGGCCGATGCGTCACGGTCTGGGTTCTGATGGATCTGCAGCGCTGGCGCCCCCAGCGGTTGACGGCGCTACCGAACCCGCTGCCCATACCCGAGCGCCCACGCGCTTTGTCGACGATGCCCAATAAAATCGATGTGCCGGAAACCTTCGTGATCCAGCGCCAGTTTCAGGTGGGCGACCGCGATCTAGACCGCAATGGACACGTTAACAATGTAAGCTATATTGAATGGGCACTGGAGACGGTCCCGGTCAGTGTCCTTAATACCCGCGGGCTTGAAATGCTGGAAATCAATTTTACCGGCGAAGCCTTCCATGCTGAGACCATCCTCGCTGGAAGCCAAGCACTTGACACCTCTCAGGCGGCCTTTTTACATGGCATTCACAGTCAATCCGCCGGGACCGATCTTGCCCGGGCCAAAACCCAATGGTCCCCTATAGAATGAGTGCCCGGTATTGATGGAGGGCTTTACCGATGACCGATTCGAAAAAACGCAACGTTCTGGTGCCGATCGCTGATGGCACCGAAGAGATTGAAGCGGTGTGCATTATCGATGTCCTGCGCCGGGCCGGTGCCGAAGTGACCGTGGCATCTGTGGGCAATCTCCAGATTACGGCCTCAAGGGGCGTCAAGCTCGTTGCGGATTGCAAGATTGAGGGCTGCCGGAATGACCATTTTGATTTGATTGCCCTGCCTGGAGGTATCCCCGGTGCGGAGCATTTGCGCGATTCGCAACCGCTGATCCAATTGCTGCGCCGTCACCAGGCGCGCGGCGGATGGTATGGCGCCATATGCGCCGCCCCGGCGGTGGTTCTATCCCACCATGGACTGATCGGCGGGCGCCAAGCCACGGGGCACCCATCGTTTACCGAACAACTGACCGATGGCGAATCCGTGGCAGCACGCGTCGTTGTCGATGGCAAATGCGTGACCAGCCAGGGACCCGGAACCGCCCTGGAGTTTGCCCTGACCCTGGTCGCACTGCTTTATGATGACGCCAAGGCAAAGGAAATCGCCGCCGCCATGCTTGTGGCCTGAAAACCAACGTTTCCGCCCACGTTAGGGGCAGAATCAAATCTATCTCAGTTTTGCGTGTCGCCTGATGGCGCGTCGCCTTCGCAGAGAAAATCGTACAAGCCGCCGCGATAGGCCAACTTTTCGGCTGTCATTAATTTATTGGAAAGATAGACTTGGGTTGCCACCAAGCCATCCAACTTGAGGCGGAACGCCAGAAACCGTTTGAGACGAATGTCGTCCCGCTGATCGGCCGGCGCCAGACGCATCAGCTGCTCAAGTTCTTCAGAATCCACCAAGGCTTGTTCTTCCAGTCGTATTATCCTGCCCGACATCGCAACCTCGCATAATTGAATCGGATGGATGGGAAAACCGATGGAATCATAGACGAGTTCCCATGCGGGTGCAATCCCCATTTCGCCCCTTGCCGAAAGCATTGTGGAAAAAAGGACTTTGTGACATAATACGTGATCGTTAGAATACGGATGCCGTATCCGCATGCAGTTTACTACCATGCTATCGCCGAGAATAAGGTCGATGAACGATGCTTCAACATTCAGCCGTGTCTCCCGAACGTCGCAAGCGTTGTATGGCCCGCGCAAACTTTTGATTTGTGGATTTACAACAGAAGGACAAACCTTGCTCGATGATGCGATAACCGCAGCGGCCATTGCTGACCTTGCCTTGATTTTTGCGTGTAGTTCCGACCTGGAAATATCACTAGCAGACATTCTGTCCCAGCCCGAGAATACCGGCCGCGGTAAAGCTTCCCGTATGCCGGCCGCCATTGTCATGGCGGGCATCACCGAGAAGGAACTCCACCTGTTGATGTCCAGCTACCGAAACGCCGGCCTGCCCAACCCGTTGTGGGCGACGTTGACGCCCACTTCTGAAAACTGGACACTCCGCCAGTTGCTGACCGAACTGTCTGCCGAGCGGAAGGCACTGGAAGAAAAGAAAACACCCACCGGGGAAAAGAGCTGACGAATCTTGCCAAACGCGTGTGTTGCTGAAAACGTTTCCATACAAGCGAACCGAATTCGATGTTATCATTATAACAAGGCTTTTCAGGTTGCGTTTAATTCCCCGCAGACCCAAAGGCACCAGGCAGATTCGGTTATTGTCCGCATTGATTGGACCGACGACACAGCAAGCTTTGGGGAAAGTGCTCCCCGGCCCTATGTCACCGGCGAAGACAGCCATTCTGTTGTCAAACTGATCGGCGAATGGTTTGCTCCGATCTTGTTCAACCATTCCGTAAATACGATTGAATCGGCTGAAGCGATTCTTAACAAACTTGAAACCACCTGCCGGGAAACCGGGATAAAAGCCTACCATTCTGCGCTGGCCGCCATCGATCTCGCGCTGCTTGACGCGCTGGAACGTTCTCGGCGCATTTCGCCCAAAAATATTTTCCCTGACGAGCATCGCGTTCAACCTCGTTTTTCTGCATCCGTGCCATTCTTACCAATCGACGTTATCAAAAAATACTTCCCATTGTTGAAAAACTATGTCGACGTCTCTGTAATAAAGGTACTCATCGGTGAGGATGCCGACGCAAATTATGAGCGTGTTAGGTTAATTCGCCAACTGGCCAATCCCGAAACCGAACTGCGACTAGAATTCAATGGGAAAATGACCATTGCCAACGTGATGAGAAACCTTGAACGTCTCATTCAATTTGATATAAGCGCCGCAGAACAACCGCTGCCACCAGGTTATTTGGAAGGCCTACATCAGCTACGGAAACAATTTGGTCTGAATCTCGTAGCTGATGAATCTTTAGTCAGCCTTGAAGATGCCAAACAGCTTGCGAAAGATGGTGCGTATAATATCTTCAATATAAAGGTATCCAAGTGCGGCGGACTGCTGCGATCAAAATGTATTGCGGAACGGGCCGATACACACGGTATCCTATGCCAGGTTGGAACCCATGTCGGAGAGTCCAATTTTCTGGGTATAGCAGGCCGGCGACTAGCCCGCGGATTGCCGAATTTTGACTGCTACGGTGGAGGTTCCGAAGTTCTTTATTCACACCTGTTCGAATCAAAAGACCAGGCGGCGCAGATAAAGTGGCCGCCTCCAGCTGAAAACGATCGATTGACGGATGAAGAATGTTACGGACTGATCTCTAAATGCAGTCTGTTAGCCGACCTTAGTCCAGGGATGCGTCATCGGTCACCATCAGTTTAATTGCGTAATTTATTTTCGCTATACGACAATCAGAGATGGCGGAGTGAGCTGAAAAGGAAAGAATCTCTTCGTATGCCCAAACTAGTTTTAATCAATCCGGTTGGCCAGCGCAGTGGCCTATTGATGAGCCGCGTATCGCGCTTTGCTCCTCTGGGCCTTGCCTATGTCGCGGCGCTGACTCCCCCGCACTGGACCGTAGAAATCAAGGACGAGAACTTCGAGGCATTCATGTTCTCAGAGGCGGATTTGGTGGGTATTACTGCGTTTACAAGCAATATAAACCGGGCTTACGAAATTGCGCAGATCTATCGTGAACGCGGCATTAAAGTCGTCCTGGGCGGTATTCATGCCTCGATGATGCCGGAAGAAGCCGCCCAACATGTTGATACGGTCGTCACTGGCGAGGCGGAGAAAGTCTGGTCGCAAGTGATTCAGGACTTCGAAGGCGGTCGTCTCCAACAAACCTACCATGGCCCCCACATTGACATGGTTCAGACACGCGTTCATCCTCGCAGGGATTTACTGCACCCGGACTATCTGTGGCAATCTGTCCAGACTTCCCGCGGATGTCCGTTTAATTGTCATTTCTGTTCGGTTACCCGTTACCTTGGAAGAGATTATCGCAAACGCGATGTCGAAGATGTGTTGGATGAGTTAAGCCAGATAAAAGGGCGATATATTGCATTTGTCGACGACAACCTCATCGGGAACAATAATGAAGACAAAGGACGCGCCAAGAAACTTTTCAGCGGTATGATATCCCGGGGGCTGAACAAACGCTGGTGGATGCAAACCTCCATTAATGCAGCTGAAGATGACGAGCTTATCAAGCTTGCCGCGGCGGCCGGTTGCATGTTCGTATTTATTGGTTTTGAAACAATGGATGTCAGCACTTTGAAAAAAATGCGAAAAGGCGTCAACATAAAGCTCGGGGTTGAAAATTATCGCCAAGTTGTTCGGCGGTTTCAACGCCGCGGAATTGCCGTTTTAGGTGCCTTTATTCTTGGGAATGACTACGAGAGTCCAGCCTTCTTCAGGAAACTCGCTCGTTTCCTGCTTGCCTCTCGTATCGATATATTCCAACTCACCTTGCTTACACCGCTGCCAGGCACCGATTTTATGGATCAGCTTTTCATGGAAAATCGTATTCTCTATCGAGATTACCCGTTGGATTGGAATCGATACCGTTTTTCATATATTGTTCATCAAACCGAAGGCGTCACATCAGAAGCCATCTATGCCGGGAATAACTACATAAAAAAGAAATTGTATTCTTTTCCTTTCTACCAACTTCGATTGCTGCGATCGTTACTCCATCTAAAAAAACTGACCAACTTCTATGTCGTCTACAAACTCAATCAAGCGTTTAAAAAAGGATGGAAGAACGCTCATTACTATAAAAAGTAATGACTGATACATAGAAGAAGGGGGAAAAGCACTGTCGTTAGAGGCTTGTCAGTGCTATGCTGAATACGCCTTAAAGCGATGCTGCTTTCCTGACGAGTGTGAGTGACGGGTTACCTTTGTAGAAACGAATGAACGCGTCAACAACCATCGGGTCAAAATGCGAGTTGGTCTTAGCCCTCATGAGAGCAAATGCCTGTTCAGGCGACATCGGCTGATGGTAGTGGCGCTTGGCAGTAACCGCCTCAAAAAAATCGGCGACGGCAATTATCCTTGCCCCTAGTGGGATGTCGTGGCCGGACAAGCCTTCAGGATAACCGTTTCCATCATGCCGCTCATGGTGGGCGCCTGCGATGACCGGAACCTCCTTGTAAATTCCCTCGAAATTGACCCTTTCCAGGATTTCTCTTGTTCTTGCGGCATGCGTTTTAACAGCCTCGTATTCCTTGCCGGTCAACCGACCGGGTTTGTTTAATATGGAGTCCGGTACACCTATTTTTCCATAATCGTGAAGCAGGGAGGCAACACGAATCATTTCGCGATACTGGCTGTCTAACTGAAGTTCCTCGCAAATGCCAACCGCATATTCCGTCACCTTCGCAGAATGGCCGGAAGTCAGAGGGTCTCTTGCGTCGATGCTCGCGGCCAACACTTCCAGTATGGATGCGAACTGGCGCTCTTGTGATTCGATAAGCTCCGTGTTTTGGATCGCGATAGCAATAATCGAGGCGATCCCAATCAGAAGACTGATATCACTTTGAACAAGAGGGCGTTCTGAATTGATGTTGTCGGCTGCGAAAACGCCCAGAGCCTCACCGTCGCACACAATCGGCGTGCATATGAAGGACTTGGCGCCCATCTTGCGTGCAAAATCCAAACTTCTGGAAGATAGCTCTTTTTGAATTTGATTGAAATCATTTATCAAATATGGCCGTTGTTCCCGAAAAGAAACGACAAAAATACCCTTTGAATTTTTCTTGTCAAGATGGAAGGATGCCGTTCGGACAACATCAAACTCTGTCTTGTTATAACCATAGGCAGCCCTGTATTCGAGACGGGTTTTGTTTTTATTGGCAAGCAGAATAATGCCCCGATCGAAATTCAAACGTCTCTGCGATATTTTCACTACATTTGAAAGAACATCTTCCACTTTTGTTTTGCCGGAAATCACTTGACCGATTTCGTTGGTCATCAAAGCATTGTTGTAATTAATCGTAATTTGATCGACCAGTTTGTCAGTAGAGTCCTTAAGATTATCCAAGCTCTTGCGCAGTTCGCCCTTCTCCATCGATTCTCCGATCAGCGTCAAGAGAAGGAAAATAGCAGCACTCAGCAAGAGCAGCATGTTCAGCTGAAAATGTGGGAAGGTGGTGTGCAGCAGAATACAGCTTAAAACAAATAACAACGGCATGTATGTTCGGATGCGTTTCCACAGGAGGGAAAAGGATGATTCCCAAGTAATGACATAACGGCAGACATTACCACCATTAAAAATACACTCAGGGTGCTCGATTTTGGGTAGCTTATTTGAAAAAGCGAGCGTAACGGATTCAAAAAAGCCAATCCTGTTTTCGCACTGAAACCGTTTTTCGTTAGCGCCAGGCAATGGCTTGACAACAATTTCATACTTATTGGGACCCAGTCCTTTCGAATGGTATTCGCAGGATTTAGTAAATTTGGAGGCTGTTTTGCCGACAATCTCAAAAACCTTCTCGGGCCCGATCATCCCAAGCACATATTGACGCATCGCACCGAGTGCGTCGGGGGAAGCAGAATAGCGACCGGCTTCGCGGGAGATATTTTCGTTATGCGTTAATCCAGATAGTTTTTCATGAAATCGGTTGATTTGTCTCTGAGAGAACCAATGCCCCTGATCGGCAACTTCGTAACTGGTCATACCCGCATAACGCAATATTTCCGTTGCGTTAACCCACGGATATTTAAAGTTGAGCAGCTTGATGTAATTGTCGATGATCCGACTGTTATACATCGGTGCGTCGTCGGAAGCTGCCCCTTCGGGCCCGTGGATATTTATCGGGTCCTTGTCCCGCACCTCTTCTCCCAGTTGATCAGAATATAACAAAACCACAATTAATGACCTGCCAAACGGAACATGCGATCAATAAATTTAAAATACTTATCGGAATAGCGCGTATTCAAAATCCATAAGCAGTACTTCTTTTCAACAGGAATCCCCATTTTTTCGACAGCGTCTATGGGATACATCAGTACCGGCATGTCAATGCTGAGCTCGTAATCCCGAAAAATCCGACGCAGTGCATTATCAATAATGGTCCGATCGACTCGGTTCTGGTTGACGATAAGCACCTTTACACAATTGGTGAGATCCGAAAGATTCAAACCGATATTGGCCCGGTGGATGATAAGACAACCACAGAGCCGACCGCTTCTTCGTAACGCCAAAACCACGTGTTCTTTGGTAAAACCATGTTGCCGATATTCATCGATCAGGTTCTGCGAGCCGAACGAGTGAGGATCCAGGTCAAGGCAATCAAGCATCAAACCACCGGAATAGTGCTGATACCAGTGGCATAGCTCCTGAATATCCGATCTGTCACATTCAGCCAGTTCCCATTCGGGCGGCAAGACTTCAAAAACTTCCGAATCGACAGACATGTGGCAATATGCGAATTCATCGATAGAACAACCTTGCTGGTCTTTCGCATACCGGTTGAAACCACCGAACACACTGTGGGGAAAGTGATTTTCGGGCCGGAAATAGCACATCAGGTACTTCATGTGCATCGAGTACAGACGATGGGAATCATAGGTAAAACAGCCGATTTGATTCAATACGGTCAGCCCCGCACGGACCATGGAGCGTTTACGGGCGGCATGGTGGTGGATCAACCAGGCATTGTCGTATAGCCGAAGCATGGCCATATGCGCCAGAATGCGCCCTTTGTTCTGATAGATAAAGTGTCGGGCGATGGTCGGATTTTGCGTGTATAACTTCCAGTACGTTTCTTTGATTTTTTCTTTGTTGGCCTGGATATAGGCATACTTTTTGGGGTAAATGAATCCCGTTTCAAAAAAGAAATCCCAGAGCGCATCCATCTCAACGCGGGTGTTGATGTATGAATTTTTATTGTCAGCCTGGTGAAGCAGCGAAAGCAGTTTTAAATGCTCATTGCTAGCCATGTCGATAATTGCCAGGCCATTTATGATTTCACAGGCCTCGTCATCACAGTCCGACAAATTGCGATAAAGAACCTGAGCTTTGAAACGAATTGTCAGGCTATCGGCGAAAATCAGTTCAACATCCGGCAGCATCATGCCGGGAAGCAGCAGTGAATTGCCCACCCCCTCAACCACAGATAGCCCAGAACCGGAAAGATCAAGAACCTTCAGATTAACAGTTTGCCGCGTCAGGGGATGCTGGAAGACGATATTCGGCGTCGGCCTGAGCTTCAGGCGTTTACTGCGGTATGATTTCGGATTGAAACGATGAATGGGCAGGGTCTGAGGCTCCAGTACAAACCGCCGCCGTTGTCCACCATTATCGTGCTTTAGAATTTTGAAATCACCGGAGTAAATGAGATCTGCACCATCATACACAATCAGGTTCAACGGCTGCGCAGAATCGATGCACTGAAACGTTTGCGGCGGATTAATGTCGAGCTCGACAAGGAATGATCCGGTACTGAACTCTACCAGGACACCCCGGAACAACATGCTGTGTTGAATGACTTGAACCGGCACACTGTCGCAAGCATTGCGGGTTTCACGACGATTTTTGATTTCCCAGCACTCGTCCGGTAGTTCGACCTCCAGTCCGGCTTCATCCATCATTATGATGCGGGGTTCAACCATGAGCGCCGTGGCGCCGTCATCCACATAAAAGGATGTGCAATGATAATTGTCTATCAGGCGAGCCATGCTTTCAGGCTCCAGCCAGACACATTTCAGATGTTTGTCGCAGCAGGGCAAAGGTCGGGCCTTGGCGGTCAAGGTCCGCTCAAAGCGCCGGTGTGTCATGACAACCTGAATCGTACTGTTCTGAAAATTGATATAATTGAGCTTGTTGATGAGATAGCCCATCTTCAGCTTGGATCGATGGACGTCAGCTGATTCGGCTGGTTCAATGGCAGGTATCAGGGTCTCTTTGCTGCTCTCGGGAGTCAATTCAGTTTCAGGCGTATTGGTTTCGCTCTGGCGACAGGCCCTCTCCATTATATACAACCTTTCATCCCCGGGTGAATCGGCCAAAAAACGTCATCATGTGCGATTGTGAAAGTTCCGTCGAACGGAGACAATACCGCCCAGTAGCTGATAAAAATAGCACAAAAAAAATGGGAGTTCAACCGCGGACGATCCGTGACATACTGATTTTTATACAGAAAAGTGTGTATGAATAACCCTACATGGCTTCTGTAGTATTATTAGAGAAAGGCCGACACAATATATGGTGAAGTGAGAAAAGATGTCTCTAGTTTAAAAAACCATTATATTACCTTTTGAGAAGGCCTACTTTAAAAATATCGGGGTAAATTGCGACAGTCTCTGGCAAGAGACGCAAGATATGGTAGGAAGTATTCAAAGCGTCAATACGGGCCCGGAACGGTCCTGTAAAGCAACGGTGATATCAATATCTCTGGTCCCAATAGCCTTTCTGACGATCTTCAATGCCTGGTCTGACGTGTTGTTGGTTTCGCTCAGATGACCCAAGACGACGTGCTTCAGGGTGGTACTCATCACAGCGCGAAGCAATGCTTCCGCTGCTTCATTGGACAGATGGCCGTTGCGGCTCTTTATTCGTTGTTTCAATGGCCATGGATACGGTCCGTTAACCAGCATTTCAAGATCATGATTCGCTTCAATGACGAGGAGTTGGCATCCTTTCAGATGCTGTTCCACCAGTCCGGTGGCAATGCCAAGGTCGGTCGCAATGCCGATCCGGCTGCCATTCATACTGATCGTGAACCCCACGGGGTCGACGGCGTCATGGGAGACATTGAAGGGATGGATCGAAAAAGGTGGAATAGCAAAAGGCGTCCCCGGATGAAAGCGGCATGACCGCGGAAGCTTCCCCACAACGGAATGTGCCGCGCATTCCGTTTCGCCCGACATGTAAACCGGCAATCCGTAGCGACGCGCCAGAACACCGACGCCCCGTATATGGTCCGCATGTTCATGGGAGACCACAATGGCCTGGAGGTGATCCGGCGACAAATCGCGTTGCCGCATTCGTCGCTCAATTTCGCGGCCGCTTAACCCGGCATCCACCAGGAAAGACTTGTCACCGGCAGATACATGAATACAGTTTCCCTTGCTACCGCTGGCAAGCATACATAACGAAATGGCAACGCCATCTTCGCCGCTACCCTTTGAACCAGAACATATTGCGGAATCCGGGGAGGGACACATCAAATTTCGTCCGAGTGGATAGCACGCCCCGTGTCACCAATATCGGGGAAACACTACCAGGCTAAACTTCGAAACGGCCTCAGAAAAAAGGGGCTTAAACATCCGGTTCAGTTACCCGCCGATTCCGGTATGGCCGAAGCCCCCGCTATCTCGTGCCGTCGGCGCAAGATCTTCCACAACGGCTAATTGGACCCGGCAGATTCGTTGGATAACCATCTGGGCAATTCGATCGGCGCGTTGAATGATAAACGGTCGGTCTCCCAAATTGATCAAAGCGATTTTTACTTCCCCACGATAATCGGCGTCAATCGTGCCTGGAGAATTGATGAGGCCAATCCCATGTTTGACCGCCAGCCCGCTTCGTGGTCGTATCTGGGCTTCGTATCCTTCCGGCAGCGCCATGGCAAAACCCGTCGGAACAAGGGCGATTGCCCTCATTTCCAGCGTTAAGGGCGCTTCAACAGCAGCAGAAATATCCATCCCGGATGCCTGGGGTGTCATATAACGCGGCAAGGGGATATCAGCGTCAACGTCCGGACGCAATCTAAGAAACGACAATGTAGGGTGGTGAGCATTACCCATTCAGTTATAGTTCCAGCTAAGTCAATCGAATGGCCTCTTGAAAAGGGGCGTCGTTCGATAGCGGTCCCAGCACGGTAAGCACCATCTTGTCATCCTGAAAAAGTTTTTCCGCAAGCGCCTGGATCGTTTCCGCCGTCACCGCTTCGATATGATTCACGACTTCTTGCAAGGGGACATACCGCTTGAAATTGATTTCTCCCTGCGCCAGACGAACCATCTGATTGTCCGTGCTTTCACTGGCCAGCAACATATTTCCCTTGGTAAATTCCTTGGCATCCTGCAGTTCTCCCGGAAGAACCGGAGAAATTTTCAATTGCCGCATGATTTCAGCAATCAGCGCTGCCACTTCAACGGATCGAGAGGGTTCAACACCGGCATAAATACCAAACATGCCGGTATCTTCATAGGATATCAGGTAGGAATAAACCGAATAGGCCAACCCACGTTTTTCCCTGATTTCCTGAAACAACCGGGAACTCATGTTGCCCCCCAGAATGGAATTCATCAGAGAAAAAGCAAAACGGGAAGGGTCGGTTGTTGCAAGTCCCGGAGCGGAAAGACAAATATGCACCTGTTCAAGCTTGCGATGGCAAACGTCTACATACCGGCTGCCATCCGGTGTTGATCGTTGAGGAAAACCGCTACCGGATTCAATCGATTCGAATGCCGGCGCGATCCGGTCAACAAACGCCTGATGGTTTACTTTGCCGGCCGCCGCAATAAGGATACGGTCCGGTTGATAGCACCTGTTAAAAAAATTGCGAACCGCCTCGGCGTCAAAACGCAGGATGTTTTCCGGGGAACCCAGAATGGATCGGCCGAGAGGATTATCACCCCAGTAATTCTTGCCGGAAAGGATATGGACGTATTCCTCTGGATTATCCTCCACCATACCTATTTCCTGTAAAATCACAGGGCGTTCTCGTTCAACTTCGCCGGCTTCAAAAACAGAATTCAAGAAAATATCGGTGAGGATATCGACCATGGTGTCCAGGTGGGTTTCCAGCACCCGCGCATGATAACAGGTGCTCTCCATGGCCGTGAAAGCATTGGTCTGGCCCCCGATGGCATCAAATTCTTTGGCAATCTGATAAGCCGTCCGCTTCCGTGTCCCTTTGAAGATCATGTGCTCAATGAGGTGGGACAGCCCGTTTTCTTCGGCGCTTTCGTCACGTGCCCCCACATTGACCCACACCCCCATCGACACGGAGCGGACATGCGGCATGTGTTTGGTCAGAATCGTGATGCCGTTGGATAGGACGGTTTTATTTACGATCCGAGTCATCGCTGCGCCGGCCTTCTTCTTCAAGAATCGCTTTATGGCTCAGGCGGATCTTGCCATCACGGTTAATTTCAAGGACCTTGACCCGTAGCGTATCGCCTTCCTTTACAATGTCCGAAACGCTGGACACACGATGGGTCGCCAACTGAGAAATATGGCACAGGCCGTCCGTTCCGGGTAAGATCTGGACAAAAGCACCGAAATCCATGATGCGCACAACCGTACCATCATAAATCTGGCCCACTTCAGGCTCCATGGTGATATCCGCGACCATCTTCAAAGCGGCCTCACCGTCTTCTTTCGAAACCGCAGCAATCTTCACCAAACCGGAATCGTCGATTTCGACACGCGTGTTGGTTTCCGATTGGATCATCCGAATCGTCTTGCCACCGGGGCCAATGATCTCCCTGATTTTGTCCGGCTTGACGTGAACGGTCAGAATTGCCGGTGCATGAGGGGAGATATGATCCCTAGGGGCTTCAATGGCCGCGTTCATTTTGGATAAAATGTGAAGCCGCCCCTGACGCGCCTGTTCCAATGCTTGCCCCAGAACTTCCTTGGGAAGTTCATGAATCTTGATATCCATTTGCAAGGCGGTGATGCCTTCGCTCGTTCCAGCGACCTTAAAGTCCATATCGCCGGTATGATCTTCATCGCCCAAAATATCCGACAAAACGATAACATTGTCGTCATCTTTGACGAGCCCCATGGCGATACCCGCCACGGGGGCCTTGATCGGGACACCGCCATCCATCAACGCCATGATCCCGGAGCACACCGTCCCCATCGAAGACGAGCCATTGGATTCCAAGACCTCTGATACCAGCCGAATCGTGTAATCGAAATCTTCCTTGTCCGGCAAAACTTTTTCAATCGCTCGCGTGGAAAGACCGCCATGTCCGATATCTCGGCGGCTTGGGCCACCAATCCGTCGCGTCTCACCAACGGAGTAAGGCGGGAAGTTGTAATGCAGCATGAAGGGGCGAAACTCTTCACCACTGAGGGTTTCGACACGTTGTTCATCCTGGCCGGAGCCCAGGGTCAGCACGCTCAGAACCTGGGTTTCACCCCGGGTAAAAAGGGCACTCCCGTGGGGGCGGGGTAACGGCCCGACTTCGCAGGTGATGGGACGGACTTCATCAAACCGACGATTGTCGATCCGGCGCCCCTCCTTGAGAATAAGGTTCCGGCAAACGGTCTTCTGAAGTTCATCCAAAACCGCATAGACCTCATTCCGGCGATCGGCATAGGCCTCCCCCAAGGATTCAATGATCTCGTTTTTCAGCTCATGCAGGGCCTTGTTCCGCGCAACCTTGGCCGGCGTAACCACCGCCGCTCGAAAAGGCTCGGTCGCTTTTTCCTCGATAAGACGAACCAGATCGGCATCCTTCTCTGGAGGGGTAAACGTTCGTTTCGGCACACCACAAGCTTCTTTCAATTCCAGTTGCAGGTCTATGATCGGCTGAATCGCCTTGTGACCAAAATAAATCGCCTCCAGCATATCCGCTTCGCTGACAACATTGGAACCGCCTTCAACCATGACGACACCCGTGCGCGATCCTGCCACGATGATGTTGATATCACAGTTCTCACAGTCACAAATGGGCGGGTTGACAATCAGTTCACCATTTAGCCGTCCTACACGAACACTGGCGATCGGACCCGCAAACGGGATATCCGACAACTCAAGCGCCGCTGAAGCCCCAATCATCGCCAGAATGTCCGGATCGTTCTCCTTATCCATGGACAACACCGTGGCAATAACCTGCGTTTCATACCGGTATCCCTTGGGGAACAGCGGTCGAATCGGGCGATCAATCAACCGCGCCGTCAGCGTCTCTTTTTCACTCGGCCGCCCGATTTCCCGGCGGAAATAATTGCCGGGGATGCGTCCGGCCGCATATATCTTCTCCTGATACTCCACCGTGAGCGGCAAAAAATCGCCCGGCCGTTCATCATTTGCGGAAACGACGGTGACCAGGACCATGGTTTCCCCGTACTGAACCAAAACGGCACCTGAAGCCTGTTTGGCCAGTTTGCCGGTCTGGATGCTCAGGGTTCGGCCCCCGATCTCAGTTTCTAGTAACTTTTCCATTTTGCCTCCTGCAGATTACGCATCTCGTCCCCCATTCGATGGGATCCCATCGCTGTAACCATGCTGGCATATGAGTTAATTCGGCCTATCGCCACATGCGACAGCCCAAATACCTCATGATAATTAACTGCTTAACATATTAATCGATAAATTTTTCCCGTCGCCACCGCGTGGTTTGCTCAACCTCTCGCAACAGCTCTTAAGAAAACAGCCGGCTTGGATTATCTTCGCAGTCCAAGCGTCTCGATAATCGATCGATACCGGTTCACGTCTTTGTTTTTCACATAATTGAGCAGACGGCGGCGGCGACCAACCAGCATCAGTAGACCTCTCCGAGAGTGGTGGTCCTTTTTATGAACTTTCAGATGCTCTGTGAGATAGGTAATCCGATGGGTAAGCAGAGCCGTCTGAACTTCCGGTGACCCTGTATCCGCATCATGCAGTTTGTATTGTTCAATCAGCCGCTTTTTATCCTCAGTTGTAAATACCACAGTCTTTTAGCCTCCTCTTGATTAAATGATGCTCATATACAATGTGCGGCACCCTGTGACGTCACGCCATCCTCATCAAACGCCTGAGTCTTCTGAATGATGGAAACTGCGGTGTTTCGCTTTATACAAAAACGCCGCAATAGGCCATCCTCTCCCTTTCGGGATCAACAGAAACGACGGCAATCAAGTCCTCGTCATCATCGAGAACTTTGTAATAAGTGCCCTTCTCACCATTTGTCATTACCGTTGCATCACGCGGTAAATCGGTGAAATCCTTTATATCAATCGCCCCGCCACATCTCATTTTAGCTACCGTTGCCTGATCCGCCCTAAGCGCGGGCATGGCCCTGAGAGCATCCCCCGGCGGGATCATGGGAACCGATATTTGGGCGTCGGCCACGCAACAAGTCAATGCTTCCATACTGATGGCTTCGCCGATGCTGAATCCACTGCTCACAGTCCGGCGCAATTCACTGAGATGACCACCACAGCCAAGCGCATGGCCGATGTCCGCGCAAAGCGTTCGGATATAGGTCCCGGCCGAGCAGGTGACTGAAAATCGCACCGTGGGTAAAGATATCGCCCTGATCTGCAACGTTTCAATGCGAACGTTGCGCGCCGGCTTCTGGACGGGTCGACCACTGCGCGCCAGCTTGTAAAGCGCCACTCCTTTGTGTTTCAACGCCGAATAAGTCGGTGGCATCTGCTCAATGTTCCCGACAAACCGGTTGAAAATTTGCTGCAAATCATCTTCCGTGAAATCCGGCACCGGCCGGCGGTTGACAATCTGCCCGGTGCGGTCCTGCGTATCGGTATCGACCCCCAAGCAAAGTTCGGCTTCGTATTGTTTCCCGCTGGTCAAAAAAAATTGAGCCAGCCGGGTTGCCTGGTTGACCAGACAGACGAGCACGCCCGTAGCGAACGGATCCAAGGTGCCGGCATGCCCGACCTTTGGCGCATGCAGGAGTTTCTTGACCCTGGCGACCACCTGCGCCGATGACAGGCCGGCCGGTTTATCAATGATCAGTACGCCGCCCCGCATGCCGCGCTCAAAGCTTCTCTGCGATGGAATTGATCGTTTTCTTGAGAACATTCAATGGAGACTCAACGCCGAATCCAGCCGCATTAAAATGGCCGCCCCCTCCAAAAGAGGCCGCAATTTCAGCGACATCCACCGTTCCGTCAGAACGCAGGCTCACATGAAAACGCTTCTGGGCGGCACCATCCGCATTTTCCATAATAAGGGCCGCCACCCTTACATCCTTGATACGTTTGGCATAGTTTATCATGCCGTCCACGTCTTCAGGATTCGTATCGGTCTCGGCAAACATCTCCCGGGTCAAAATCATCAACGACAATTTGCCGTTCGGGGAGATCTCAATCGAATCCAGCGCCATATTCAACAGTTTGATGCGACCGAGCGAGTACGTGCCGTAAACATGCTGGGCCACGGTATACGGATCCACACCACACTGCACCATCTCGGAACAAATCGCAAAGGCAGCGCTGTTGGTGTTCGCAAAACGGAAAGAACCCGTGTCTGTTAAGATACCGGTATAAATTGCGGTGGCGATCGCTTCGTCAATCTCGACGTTCATTCGCTTCAATAGCCGATAAACAATTTCGACGGATGAACTGGCCCCCGAATCAACTAACCGGTACTGTCCGAAATCCGTGTTGGTCACATGGTGATCGATATTGATTATCTGCGGCAAATCACGAATACAATCCGCCGCCGCGCCAATACGTTCGATATCCCCGCAATCCAGTATAACCGCCGTATCCCAGTCATATGATTGCGGCAATTCCTGTTTGACCAACTGCACACCCGGCAGAAATCGGTATACGGCCGGGATGGGGCTCTCATTATACGTGTAGACACGTTTCCCGTATTGCCGCAACCCCAATCCCATCGATATCAGAGATCCGATCGCATCACCATCAGGGTTGACATGCGTCGCCAGGAATATGGACTGACTTTTAATCAGTCGGTCGATGACGGTGTCCATCGGCCTCACCTATCGATCGGAAAAGCTCCTCCATACGGGCTCCGTAATCGAGAGAATCATCGTAATAGAATCGGATTTCAGGCATATACCGCAGCCCTAATTCTTGGCCCAGCAACCTTTTAATATAGGGGCGGGCCTTTTCGAATCCAGCCAGGACGCGCTTAATCTTTTCATCGTCACCGGTTGTCGCGAAGTAAATTTTTGCCTGTCGTAGATCCGGGGATACGTCGACACTTGTAATGGTCACCAGCTGCAAGCGCGGATCCTTGACATGACGTCGCAAAATTTCTGCCAGCGTATTGCGAATATGCCGGCTGACCCGTTCAGGTCTAGAAGAAGCCGTCATAGGCTGATGATCTCCATTTCCATATCGATCGTTTCGGCCAATCCAATATCTTCAGCCAGGTTAAATAGTTTATCCATTTTGGAATTTATAACGGCGCGATCGTTCCCCACCATACTGAAACCAATCTCCGCTTTCTGGTGCATATCGTTGGCACCCACCTCCGCCACGGAGGCGTTGAAATGGTTTCGCAAACGCATGATAATGGCTTTGACGATCTTCCGTTTTTCTTTCAAAGAACGACATCCATGAATCCGATAAACCACACGACCGACACCGACGACCATGGCTATTCCGCTATTTCACAAATCATAGACTCCGATATTTACGACAACAACCGTTTCTCCGCGTTAGAGAGATGCGCCTTATTCGACTTCTGGGCGAATCTCTTCAAAGTAGTAGCATTCGATCACATCACCAACCTTGATGTCATTGTAGTTTTCAATACCGATGCCGCATTCATAACCACTCTGGACCTCTTTGACGTCATCCTTGAAGCGCCGCAGGGATGAATTTTTCCCTTCAAAATAAACCACCCCGTCACGGAGCAATCGCATCAACTGATTCCGTTCAATTTTCCCGTCCGTAACATGACAACCGGCAATAGCACCAACTTTCGGTATTTGGAAAACCTCTCGCACCTCAGCGCGTCCAAGCGTGCGCTCTTCGAATATGGACTCCATCATTCCGGCAATGGCATCCTTGATCTCCTTGATGACGTGGTAAATGATATTATGGAATCGCATATCCACGCCCTCTTCGGTTGCCATCGTCTGCACTTTGGGGGTCGGTCTCACATTAAACCCGATGATGATGGCATTGGAGACGGCCGCCAAGGATACATCAGATTCGGTAATGGTACCCGTAGCGGAATGGACGACATTGATTTTGACTTCATCGTTCGACAACTTGACCAGAGAATCTTTCAAGGCTTCCATGGAACCATCAACGTCGGTCTTGATAATCAGGTTGAGATCTTTGACCTCACCTTCTTTCATTTGCTCGAAAAGGTTTTCAAGACTCATCCGGTTCGATTTAGCCAGTTCCTTGGTGCGCTGTTTCTGAGTTCGGTGGATGCTGACCTGTTTGGCGTTCTTCTCATCCTTCAGGGCAATCAGTTCATCACCGGCAACCGGCACACCGGACAAGCCCAGAACTTCCACAGGAATCGATGGACCGGCGGCGGTGACAGGATTGCCAAGATCATTGAGCATCGCGCGCACCTTCCCGAAATGAACGCCGCAAACCACCGGATCGCCTGTACGCAATGTACCTTCTTTTACCAAGACGGTAGCCACCGGGCCGCGTCCGGAATCAAGCTTTGCTTCTACAACATGGCCGAAGGCCTGCTTGTCTGGATCTGCCTTTAATTCCATGACTTCTGATTGGAGCAGAATCATTTCAAGCAATTCATCGATGCCCGTTTTTTTCTTTGCGGAAACATTAACGAAAATAGTATCCCCACCCCATGCTTCGGGTGTCAAATTTTTCTCGGCCAGTTCGCGGTATACCCGATCAGGGTCGGCACCCGCTTTATCAATTTTATTTACCGCCACAATGAGCGGAACCTTCGATGCCCGGGCATGGTTGATCGCTTCGACGGTCTGGGGCATGACACCATCATCGGCCGCCACCACAAGAATAACAAGATCCGTGATCTGCGCGCCGCGCGATCGCATAGCGGTAAACGCCTCATGGCCCGGGGTATCCAGAAAAGTAATCTGGCCTTTCTCCGTTGACACGCTGTAGGCACCAATATGCTGGGTTATCCCGCCAGCCTCAAGATCCGTAACATGGGTCTTACGAATAACATCAAGCAACGATGTCTTGCCATGGTCCACATGCCCCATGATCGTCACCACGGGCGGTCGCTCCGCCAGGGCTTCGGGATCATCCTGTTCAATCTTGATCAACTCATCCTCTTCGAAGGCGGCTTTCTCAACTTCGTACTCGAACTCTGCCGCGACAATGCATGCCGTCTCGTAGTCGATGCTCTGGTTAACCGTCGCCATAATGCCTTGGCCCATCAACATTTTAATGATTTCGCTGGCTTTTATCCCCATCCGTTTAGCCAGTTCTGACAGCATGATGGCTTCGTCCACTTTAATTCTCCGCTTGATCGCTTTCGCCGTGGTAATCTGAGTCTTTTGGCCAGCGGCGACTTTCCCATGACCATCTTTGCGTCCTTTGCGAGACTTTCCTCGGCCGGAATAAAGATCGGCACCTTCAACAACTGCTTTCTTCCTGAAGGCTATTTTTTTCTTGAAGAACTTGCGGTCTAATTCTTCTTCAGTTCGGTTTTTTCTTCTTTTTTTCTTCCCATCCGCCGCCGTTTCAGGATCCTCTTTGGTCGGTACTGCTTCGGGCACCACTGGTTTCGGTCGGGCGGATGGTCTCTGAACAGGTTTAAGTGGGAGTTTGATGATTTTTGCCGCTGATTCGGCTTTCTTTTCTTTCTTCAACTTGCCCGGCGGCGTCACGGCCTCTGAACTATCCGCAGGCCCGGCCTCCTCCCCAAGCACACTTTCGGAAGTTGCATGGTCTTCTTGCGGCGAGGCTGCTTCGGCGGCAAGGTCCTGCGTCGGTTCCGCTGCAGCAGTTTCTGCCGGAAGGTCTTCTTTTTTGTCCTGGATGGCTTTTTCCGGGGGCATGGCCACAATCTTGGCCGGCGCTTGTGGTTTTGGAGCCCGTTTGCGCGCCCCACCTTCAGGCAATATTTCCGGGGTGGCCGGCGCATCATTCTCCGATTTAGCGACAGAAGCCTCTCCGGCTTCCGCCACTGGGTCTCCATCCTCGGCCACGGCTTCTTCGGCTACTTCAACCGCCGTCGGTTCGGTAACTTTTTTACGCCGGCGACGAATGACCGTGGGCTTGATCCTGGTTTCCTCGACCTTTTCAGCGGGTTTTCCGAGAAGAGCACCTTTAACCTGAGCGACAGTCTCGTCCTCGAGAGAACTCATGTGACTTTTGACCGGGATGTCCAATTGGCTCATTTTTTCAACGAGCGCCTTGTTCGTCATGTTAAGTTCTCGGGCAAGTTCATATACCCTGATTTTTGCCATGCTTTCCCCCTACAGTTTGGCTACCAAGAATTCCTCCGATAGCCACCGCTCCAGCTAAAATTTCCGGTCAGAAGAATATGACCCCTATTCCTTCGGCTCCAAATCCGTCTCTGTCTCGGCTGGGGCTTCAGGCTCAGACGCTTGAACGTCAGCCGTATCCGCCTCAAGTTCCAACTCAATCTGGTCGTCTGGCGCCTCAATCCCCTCGGGGATATTTTCCCCAGGATCGCCTTCTTGGGCTTCGCTTTCGACTTCCCCTGTTTCCTGCAGATCGTGTTCCTCGCTCGCAGCTTCGGCATCTAAAACCGCTTGGCGCGCAGCGGAAATAAGCTCTTGTGCTTTCTCTTCATTCATATCTCGAACCTGCATCAGGTCATCAACCGAAGCAATGCTAATTTCATCAATAGAGAAAAATCCCCCCTCGTACAATGCGTCCGCCAGGCTAACACCCACATCCGACAGCGCGACAAGGGACTCATAACCGCTTTTCATCGTTTCGTTATAGCGCGATTCACTTTGAACGTCTAGATGCCATCCTGTCAATTTAGACGCCAAACGAACATTCTGACCACGTTTCCCAATTGCTATGGAGAGGTAATCATCCGGCACAATCACTTCCATTGAACGATTGGAGTCGTCGATGATTACCCGCGAAATTTCAGCCGGAGCAAGCGCGTTGCAAACAAATTTCGCCGCATCCAGGTGCCAGGGGATAATGTCGATCTTCTCTCCTCGCAACTC
The DNA here is from genome assembly GCA_963850465.1 of uncultured delta proteobacterium. Lineage (GTDB taxonomy): Bacteria > Desulfobacterota > Desulfobacteria > Desulfobacterales > UBA5852 > JABZFP01. Next base: position 57,423 of record CAWKLN010000011.1, on the reverse strand, counting down.
CTGCACCACATTCTGCACACGGCTGCCTTTCATGCCAACGCATGCACCAACGGGATCGATGTCCGAATTGTTTGAAGAAACAGCAATTTTGGCTCTAACACCCGGTTCGCGCGCCGCCTCCATGATGCTGACGATGCCCTCGCTGATTTCTGGAACCTCCGTTTTAAACAAATCGATCAGAAACTCCTTATGCCCCCTAGACAAGATGATTTGGGGGCCCCGCGTCTCATGCAAGACGTCCAGGATATATGCCCTTAAGCGATCCCCGCGACGATAAGACTCCCTTGGCACCTGTTCACGAACCGGCAATATGCCCTCCGTGTGCCCAAGATTAACGATGATGTCACCACGGTCCATGCGCTGGACAATCCCGTTTATAATTTCACCTTTACGATCGATGAAACTTGCGTAAATCGCGTCTTTCTCCGCATCTTTCATCTTCTGTATAATAACCTGTTTAGCCGATTGGGCGGCGATCCGGCCGAAGGTCGATGTATCCATTTTCGTGCCGAGGCTATCGCCGATCTCACAGTCGGCATCTAGCTTTCGCCCCTCTTCCAAGGTTATTTCGAGGACCGGATCTTCGACGGTTTCAACAACATCTTTGAATTGGAAAACCTCAATCTCGCCCGAATCGTCATTATATTGGACTTCGATGTCGATTTTACTTCCGAATTTTTTACGGGCAGCCGACTTGAGCGCCTCTTCAAGCGCGCTGATTAAGATCTCGCGATCAATCCCTTTGTCTCGGCTAACTTGGTCGACGACTCGCTTTATATCCGCTACAAACATTATTTTTCTCCATTAAAATTGAGAAGTCGTGCAATGGATATCTCTTCCAGAGAGAGGTGTATTTCCTTGTCGTTGCAAAGAAGAGCAACGACATCATTATCGATTCCGTGAAGGATTCCTTTAAAATTTTTTTGGCCATTAACAAGCTGTTGTGTTTTAATATGGACCTTGTTGCCCTTAAAGCGATTATAATCTTCACGGCGGCCCAGTGGACGATTTATTCCCGGAGAAGACACTTCCATACTGTACGGTCCGATATCCTCCACGGTGGCATCGAAGATGTCTCCCATTTGGCGACTGATATTGGCGCAGTCATCCACCGTCACCCCTCCGTGTTTATCAATAAATAAACGTAAAACACGCCCATGGGCTTCGCGACGGAACTGAACGTAAACGAGTTCCATGCCCTCATCGATGCAAAGCGGTTCCGCAATAGCCCAGGCCTGAGCAAGAATCTGCTTCTCCTTCTGCCGAGATGACCTTTTTTGATTGTCTTCCGGCGTTTTTTCTTTTGCCTTATGGTCTTTCATCATTTTCAGCCATCGCTCAAAAAACAAAAAACGGGCTACCGCCCGTTTCCAAAACCAGGTACACCGTAAAAATGGCGTAAGACGTTATGTACTCATGCAAGGCACCATGATCGATAAATTACTTTCCAGGTTCCATACATAACGTTTCCCTCAAACGACCTTTTGAAAAAGGGCGGAAATGGAGCGGGCAACGAGATTCGAACTCGCGACACCAAGCTTGGGAAGCTTGTACTCTACCAACTGAGCTATGCCCGCTTCCGAACAATCATAATTAGGACAAAAACCGTGCCTTGTCAACACGTTTCACCATCCGCGCCACTATAATCGTGTATGAGCGAAAATTCTTGCGGGGAGGCTATAATAACAACTTTCGGATGGCCTGGAGTTCCTGCCGCACAGCTTCCAGTTCAGCCCCCAGATCTCTCGCCGGCGGGGCCTCGCGATGCCGTAAAAATTGCCTGGCGCCCTGTATGGTAAACTTCTGTCGGTGCAATAGATCCTTGATCTCGCGGATGCGTTCAACGTCCGCCGGCCGGTATAGTCGTTGCCCTGAATCGGTTCTTCGAGGCTTGATGCTCGCGAATTCACCTTCCCAGAAGCGCAGCACATAGGAAGGCACACCTGTTATCGTGGCAACTTCCCCGATCCGATAATATAGCTTATCCGGCCGTTTCACCTCGGAAGACATTATTCCTCCGGTATGAATTCCCGCAGTTTACCATCCAGGATCAGGACGGCAGATCCGCCTTATACGTCCCCAGAAGCTGGTGCGTCAAATCGCGATGGATGGTGTTCACCTTCTCATCCTCAAGCGTTCCGCTTGCAGAGCGATAGACGACCCGCAAAGAAAGGCTCTTTTTCTCAGTTGGAATCGGACGCCCCTTGAATACATCAAAAATCCACACATCTTCAACCAGTTCTTGTTCCATCTGCTGAATGCCCAACAAGACGTCCTGTGCCTCAAGATCGTCATCCACAATCAGGGTGATGTCTCTCGAGGTGGACGGATAGCGCGGCAGGAGAGCGGCTTGAACGCGAACAGGAATTAAGGGCGCCAGGCGATCAAGATCAATTTCAAATAGAAATGCGGGTTGTTTCAAATTGAAATCGGTCAGAACCGCGCCATGCATTTCTCCAATACAGCCGATATGTTGGCTGGCAATCACGATATCTGCCGCCGCGCCGCTGCGCAAATAAGGCGACCGGCTTTGCCGGGAGCGCATGAAACGAATATCCTTCAGACGCAACCCGCCTAGCAACCCCTCTAAGGCACCCTTTATATCATAAAAGTCACAGGCAACGACTTTGCGGTTCCAGGCGTTTTCATGACGTGCGCCAGTCCAAAGAGCCGTCAAGATATCGCTTTCATCCGGCTGAACGTCCTTGCCCTGGCTGATAAAGATCTTGCCTATCTCAAAGATTTTCAAATCCTTTACCTGTTGGGCGACGTTGCGAACGGCGGTCTCCACCAGGCCCGGAACCAGAGAGGTCCGCATGACATTCTGGTCCTCGTTTAATGGATTCAGAATCCTGACGGTTGCCCGGCGTGGATCGTCGCCGGCAAGATGCAGTTGATCGCCGGCACGCTCGCTGATAAAACTGTAGTTGATGGTCTCCGTGAAGCCGAAACCATTCATGAGAGACCGCACCGCGTGCTTGACATCGAGGTCTTGGTTCGGACGCGCACTACCGGCGGTGACATGGGGCATCCGGGTCTTAATCCGGTTGTAACCCCAGCGCCGCGCGATTTCTTCAAGCAAATCCTCCGGCTGATGAATGTCCACCCGGAACGACGGCGGCCAGGCATCGATATAAACTCCTCCCGGCACCGTTTCAGTCTTGATCTCGATGGTTTCCAGCAAGCGGCAGATTTCCTCCACGCTTAGAGAGGTCCCCAACAGTCGGTTGGTTCGAGCCACGTCGAGTCTTATGGGCGGGATATCCCGGGCACCCGGGTGGATATCGATATGGCCGTCGATAAGCGCCCCCTGCCCGATTTCGGCAATCAGTTTGGCCGCACGATTCAACGCCGCCACCGTCCCCTGAGGATCAACGCCACGCTCAAACCGGTGGGACGCTTCCGAATGCAAGTTCAACCGTTTAGCCGTCTTACGGATACTGAGCGGATTGAAACAGGCGCTTTCCAGAAGCACACGGCACGTGGACGCTTCGACCTCGGAGTTCAAGCCGCCCATGATGCCGCCAATCCCGACCGGTTTCTCTCCGTCGCATATCATCAGAATCTCGCTGTCGAGAACACGCTCCTTATTATCCAGGGAGACGAACGTTTCCCCTTGTCGGGCACGCCGTACGATGATCCGTCGGTCCGCCAGCCGGTCGAAATCAAACGCGTGCAGCGGCTGACCGAGCTCCATCATCACAAAATTGGTAATATCCACAATATTATTGATCGGGCGCATACCAACCGATCGAACACGGTCCTGGAGCCAAGCGGGCGATGGACCGATGGTAATCCCCTCGATCAGTCGCGCCGTATAGCGTGGACAAAGGTCCGGATCTTCGATCGTCACGCTGGTGTAATCAAAAATTTTATGGCCATTATCCGCCTGGTAGGTGTCCGGAAGCCTTAGAGCATTCCCCTGGAGAGCGGCCGTCTCACGGGCAACCCCAACCAAACTCAGGCAATCTGGCCGATTAGGCGTCAAATCGATATCCAGTACAATATCGGAAAGACGCAATGCTTCGGCAAGCGATACCCCAAGGGGCAGGTCCTCAGGAAGCGCCCAGATACCACTCTGGTCAGCCCCCAATTCCAGTTCCGCCTCACTGCAAAGCATCCCTTGCGATACCACCCCGCGGATATTCGTTTCCGTCAATGTGCGTCCGTCCGGCAGAACGGTCCCTGGTACAGCCAGTGCGACCATCATTCCGACCGCCACATTCGGTGCTCCACAAACGACGGTGGCGTGTTCACTCCCGGTATAAACCGCGCACAGTTTCAATTTGTCAGCGTTCGGATGAACCTCCACCGATTGGACTTGCGCAACTTTCACACTCTGCAGGTATTCAAAGCGGTCGTAGATCGAATCCACCTCAAGGCCCGCCATGGTCAACCCCTCCGCCAGGCGATCGGCGTCCCACTCTACGGCAACATATTCTTTCAGCCAACTCAAACTGACTTTCATGCTAAAACTGCCTCAGAAATCTCATATCATTGTTGAAGAACTTACGGATATCATCAATGCCGTATTTCAGCATGGCAATTCGCTCAACACCCATCCCGAAAGCAAACCCGGAATACTGTGTGGTGTCATAACCGACACTCCGAAACACATTAGGGTGCACCATTCCCGAACCCAGTATTTCAAGCCATCCGGAATGGGAACAGACACGACATCCCTTCCCCCGGCACATCACGCACAGGATATCGACCTCAGCGCTGGGTTCGGTAAAGGGGAAAAAGCTCGGACGGAATCGTAAACTCGTCTGTGCGTCGAACATGGCGTGCACAAACGCGGCCAATGTACCTTTCAAATCGGCAAACGACACATTGTCATCGACAAGTAAACCTTCCACCTGATGAAACATGGGCGTATGGGTCAAATCGGAGTCACAACGATAAACTTTCCCGGGGGCTATCACGGCCACCGGCGGTGGCTGTTTTTCCATGACGCGAATCTGCATTGGCGAAGTCTGTGTCCGCAACACAATATTATCAGAAACATAAAAAGTGTCCTGCATATCACGCGCCGGGTGGTATTTCGGCACATTTAACGCCTCGAAATTATAATAATCCAGCTCCACTTCGGGTCCTTCTGCAACGCTAAACCCCATCCGTTCGAAAATAGCGCAAATCTCACGCGTTATACGCGTGATCGGGTGCAGTGTCCCTGCAGTCGATGGGCGGCCCGGGAGGGTGACATCGATGTGCTCTTCAAGGCTTCCCATGTCGGCTTGAAGCCGCTCATCATATTTCTTGATGACCTCTTCGAGCTTTTTTTTCGCAATATTGGCCTTTTTACCGGCTTCCGCCCGCTGCTCCGCCGGCAGGCTGGCAATATTCCGCAAAAAGGCCGTCAGCATTCCCTTGCGTCCTAAATAACGCACGGAAAGAGCTTCCAGAGCCTCCGCGTCCGACACGCCGTTTAACTCGTCAAGAGCCTCTTGATATATGCAATCTATCGACTTATCCACGGTTGTCGCTCAATCTATGCTTTGGGATAGAAATGAATCGCGGGGAGGGTGGCAGGTCCTGGAGGACGCAATCTGCCACCCATCACCCTCATTCGGTATTAGAGTTGCTGCGAAGCCAGAGCGGCGATTTGGGTAAAACCGGCGGGATCAGAGACGGCGAGATCAGCCAGGACTTTTCGATCAAGACCAATGCCTGCGATTTTAAGCCCACGCATGAATTTGCTGTAGGACAGTTCATTCATACGCGCCGCCGCATTAATCCGAACAATCCACAATCGCCTGAAGTCTCGTTTGCGGACACGACGATCACGATAGGCATACATGAGCGCCTTATCGACCGTATCTGCCGCTGTGCGGAACAGTTTGCTATGGCCTCCACGAAACCCCTTGGCCAGATTCAATACTTTTTTTCGCCGTCTGCGGGCTTTGAACCCTCTTTTAATACGCATGGTATTTTCTCCTTAAGCCTTGAATCCCGCCAGGAGCAAACCAGAGCTTTCTCAGCGAGAAAGGATCCGGCACGCCTGCGAATTCCAGCTATTTTCAAACATCTTACCGAGCCATCAAAGCGCGTCGTGCACCGGTTGTCTTACCCGTTGGGCAACAGCAACCGCACCTCGCGCATATCGGATTTATCAACAATCTGGCTCTGTCGTAGCGCACGTTTCCGTTTCCGCGACTTCTTCGTCAATATATGGCTGGCATGGGATTTATTGTAAACAAATTTACCGGTGCCTGTTTTTTTAAACCGCTTAGCTGCCGCCCGGTTGGTTTTAATTTTAGGCATACTCATGTCTCCTTATTATTTCATCTCTTTTGGGGACAGCCCTGCGGCCCCTTCATGCACATTGCATATTTTGATATTAATAACGCCAAAAAAGCTTTGGCGCGGCCGTTTTTTTCACGGGCCCACGCCAACTCCGCTGCGCAAATCGCACCGGCAATCCGAGCCACCTGCGACATAAACAGGTGGTCATCATAGGCTATTCAAACCAGAAAGGACTGCGTCCGATTACTTTGGCGACAATATCATCATCATGGTGCGGCCTTCGAATTTGGGGTATTGCTCAACCACGGCAATTTCTTCGAGATCCGTCGCAATTCGCTGCAATAACTCCCGGCCTCGTTCCGAAAGCGTAATTTCGCGCCCCCGAAAAACAACCGTCACCTTGACTTTGTCCTTCCTCCCAATAAATTTCCTGATATGACCGACTTTTGTCATAAGATCATGATCGCCGGTCTTTGGCCTAACCTTAATTTCTTTTACCTGGAAGGTGCTCTGTTTTCTTTTGGCGTCCTGCTTTTTCTTGGTTTGTTCGTATTTGTAACGCCCATAATCCATGATCTTGCAAACCGGAGGAGCTGCATTGGGCGAAACTTCCACCAAATCAAGACCGAAATTAACCGCAGCCTTCATGGCTTCTTCAATTGGCACAACACCCAGTTGATTGCCTTCGGGGTCAATCACCCTGACTTCGCGCGCCCGAATATCGCGGTTAATATTGACGCGATCCGAACTGTTTGGCTGAAATGTACTTCTTGGTTGAGCTATGCTTCCACCTCCCAACAGAATTAAGGTTTTCGATGACCGACAAGGTCGCGATTCCATCAACCCGACCCGGCCAAAAAAACGTACTATACCCTATAGAGCGCCCCAAATGGGCGCAGGCATACGCGTTTAGAACGTTGCCTATATCGGACAACCTTAGGAAATGCAAGTAAAAAATGCAAGTAAAAATGTCCGCTGAACGCTCATTCGCCACATGCTTGAGGGGCTCGCCGGAGCGCCTTCAATAAGTTTATTGTTCCGTCGTATAAGTTGCCAGCATGCTGCCCTGCCAATAGTCGTTGTCCGGATTTGTAAAAAAGGTTTTGAACAAATCGACACTTTCGGCCCGCATCACCCCGCCGACCACGCGTGGCTTCAAAGCCCGGTAGAGCGGCGGCAACGACTCGAAATCACACTTGGTCCCTCCTCCCATGACATCTTCATATGCGTAAACCACGGTTCCGATACGGCTCAAGGTCAGCGCGGCAAAACACATCAGGCAGGGCTCCATGGTGCAATACAGAACCAAATCCTCGGGCCGGATGTCTGCATCAAGAGCATCCAGACCTCTCAGGGCCATCATCTCGGCATGATCGATTTCGTTGGGATGCTTCGCCCGGGTACCCGCGCGAGCCCCGCTGGCGATAATGCGTTCCTGGTACACGACAACGCACCCCACCGGAAATTCGCCGGCCGTCAAGGCCTGTTGGGCCTCCGCCAGCGCACGCCGCATAAAATATTGGTCATCCATTCGACAATCCATCTCATATCCAGCAAGATTAGCGGCGCTCAAATTCACACACGGTGTCGTCGCACGGGCACCGTCCATCGACTTCATAAGCATACAGGATTCGGGCGGCCATTTCACGAAAATGCTGTGTAACCGGTATGTCTTCGCATGACCGAAGCTTGGTTTCCAGAGCCATCCGCGTAAAAAGCTTGTCCAGGCCCCGTTCAAGCACGGCACCCGTATAATTATCTATAATATCCGCATCCTCGCCATTTGTCACGACACTGAAAGGCACCTGATAAGGCGCCAGCAGCCTTGAAGCGGCGAGCGCGACTTGATGCCGTGTCGTCAGGGACCCGGGAGCGTATTTGATCAGCAACGCGATGCGTTCGTCAAGACGAACGATCAGATCGAGTCGTACCCGCGCCTGCTTGCCATCCACACGAATATCGATCGGCACGCGCGATGTCAAATCTAGCCTGCAGAAGCCCTTTTCCTCCACCAACAGGCGGGCGATCTGCTGGCGATAGCGCTCATCGTGTGTATCCACACGCGTTTCGCCCGTCAAATAGTCGCGCGTTTCACCCAGAACGAGATGGTGTCCCCCCAATTGGCCGCCTCCGTCACAGCATCCATTGAATGCTTTTGACCTTTACAACCACCCTTAAGGCCGGATACAATATCAGACAATTTAGTTTAACTGACTATTAACTTAGTTTCCAATGTAACCCGTGTAAAGTAATGCATTTCAATCCGGCACCCCATAAAACAAAAGAAACCAACGTTTACGCGCTTCCCGAAGACTCCCTAAGGGAGCAGTTTGAGGCCCGTGAACGCCGATTCATGTCACCCTTCGGCATGTCTGAGCGCCAACGCGCGCCGACGGGTGCCCAATACGGCGCCCTGTCCCGTTCGCACCGCTTTTCAACAGGACCGCGACCGGATCGTCTATTCCAATGCCTTTCGCCGCTTGAAATACAAGACGCAGGTTTTCCTCAACCCCATGGGCGACGAATATCGTACCCGACTCACGCACACACTGGAAGTTGCTCAAATCGCCCGCACGATTGCGCGCGCCATGTTCCTGAATGAGGACCTGACCGAAGCCATTGCCCTGGGACACGACCTGGGGCACACACCCTTTGGCCACGGCGGCGAAACCGCCCTCAAGGAAATCTATTCGGCGACCTTCACCCACAACAAACAGAGCCTGCGCGTCGTCGATTGCCTCGAAAACAACGGGCAGGGGCTAAATCTGACGCTGGAAGTCCGCGACGGCATCCTAAAACATTCCAAAGGATTCGGCCGGGTGATGCCGGAAAATCCTGCGGAGCTGCCCATGACGGCGGAAGGCCGGATCGTTCGTTTTGCCGATATCATGGCTTACCTGAACCATGATCTGGATGATGCCATTCGCAGCGGTGTTATTGACGCCCATCAGGTCCCCGATACCTGCCTGCGAATACTGGGTCGCTCCCACTCCGAACGCGCTATCAGGATGATTCGAGATTTGATTGCCAACAGCCACCCCACCGAGGATGATCTCATCCTGCAGATGGGTGTGCCGGTCAACGAGGCCATGCAGGCGCTTCGCCACTTTCTCTATGAAAACGTCTATCGCTCGGAAAGAGTTCACCAGGAGTTTGTCAAAGCCAAAAAAATCCTCTCCGATCTCTATGCCCACTTCCTCGGCAGCGAACCCGATCTGCAAAAAGAGTTGCGCGCCATGGAAATGCATGGCTGCAATGACCGCTCACAACCGCGGGAACGTCTCGTGTGCGACCTGTTGGCCAGTATGACCGACCGTTATGCCATGGGTCTTTATAAACGCATTTTCTTCCCGTCCCCAACGGTCTGACGAATCTCAATCGATGTCTTTATCTTTCCTCCGACTGCAGGATATTCTTTTACGGCATGCCGACGCCATTCGGCAATTGCAAAAGCTCTACACCGAGATGGATGCCCGCTACACCGCTGCCGCCGAGAGTCATGATTTTGAATGCCGGGGTTGTGATGACAACTGCTGCCTGACCCGGTTCTACCATCATACCCTTGTGGAAGTTATTGCCCTTTTTTCAGGCTACCTCAAGCTGCCGGAAGATCAACGCCGCATCGTTACCCGGCGCGCACGAGATTATTGCCAGGTTCTGAATACGGACGAAGGCCAGGAAGGCCCTCTGCGCCGCCTTTGCCCGTTGAACCAGGCCACACGTTGCCTGCTTTACAATGAACGCCCCATGATCTGCCGCCTTCACGGCATCCCCCATGTCATGCAGCATCCGCTTAAAGGGTTGATCACGGGTACCGGATGCCACATATTTGAAGCGACATGCCGGCCGGGCAACGGACACCCTCTGGACCGCACGCCACTGTATCGCACCATGGCGCATCTGGAAAAAGCGCTGCGACACGCTACCGGAATTGACACCCCTGTTCGCCTGACCGTTGCCCAGATGATTGTTTGTTTTGATGAATAAACGCCACGCTTACACGGAAGATCCCGGGCCTCTGATTATCCAACGGAGGTGGGTGAGGATAAGGCATGAAAACGGTTTCTAACGAAACACTGGCACAATTGCCCGGGCAACGCATCAAAGATGATGACCGGTTCCGGTTTCGCTGTCATCCAGACATTGAGTGCTTCAACCGCTGCTGCCACAATCTCAACCTTTTTCTTTACCCTTATGATGTTATCCGGCTGAAACAGAGCCTTGGAATCGACTCGGAACAATTTATCGATAACTATGTGGATGTCGTTCTGCGCGACGGCAGCTTTTTCCCCGACGTTCTCCTTCGCATGTCGGACGATCGGAATCAGGCCTGCCCTTTCTTGGCCGATACGGGCTGCCAAGTCTATCAGAATCGACCCGGCACCTGCCGCACCTTCCCGGTTGAACTTGGCTTGCAATATGGAGAACCGGGTACGCCCCCCGAAAGCATCGGCTTTTTCAGGCCCCCCGAATTTTGTAAGGGCGGGATAGGACCTGATGAATGGACATTGAGGGCCTGGGAGGACGATCAGGATGCCGGGCAGCACAACGAGATGACCCGCCGGTGGGCAGAGCTAAAGGGATTATTTTCAAGAGATCCCTGGCAAGGTCAGGGACCGGATGGGACGAAGGGACGCATGGCCTTCATGGCCACCTATAATATGGATGCTTTCCGGGAATTCATCTTTTCGAGCAGTTTTTTGAGCCGCTATAAAATAAAAAAAGATCTGTTGACCCGGATTCGCAAGGATGACACCTCGCTTTTACTGTTCGGCATGGCGTGGGTCAAGCTGTTTGTCTGGGGCATCCCCAGTAAAAAGATCCGGCCGCGATAAACCTCCTGCCCGATAGCCTTATAGGCCATGCGACATAACGCCGGGTGGCATCGGAATGACCTTTTCGCCCCCCAATACATACCCCCCATCCAGCCGTATGACGCTCCCCGACATGAAGGGCGCCTCATCGATGATAAAGCGAACCGCTTTTAGCACATCTTCTAGGGTGCCGATACGTTTCAACAGGGTGTGATCGAGCAGGTCCTGCTTTTGGCCGGCGGTCAGCAACCCCCAGCCCCTTGTTCCCTCGGCATGACGGGTGGCCACCAGACCCAGCATGATTTCGTTGACCCGGACTTCCGGCGCCGCCTCCCGGGCCCAGGACTCCGTCAATAAGGATACCGCCCGGTTGGCGGCGGCATAACCATCGTTAAATATCAAGCTCGCGGGGCCACTGCGACCGACCACCCCGGCGATGGAGGACAGATTCAGGACGCACCCGTCTCCCCCGGCTTTGAGATGCGGCAGGGCGTGATCAAATACCCAGCGCTTGGCACGCAACGTGGTTTCCAACTCAAGGTCCCACTGATCAGCGGTATAGGGGCCATGCACCACCGGCCAGCCGCCCCGTTCGATGTTATTGATCAGAATATCGAGACGGCCGAAATCGGCGAGTATCTCGTTGATCAACTGAGATACTCTCTCACAGTCACGCAGATCGGCGCGATAGATTCGGCAATGATCACCGAAACGATCGAAATCCGACCGCATTCCCGCGAGTTCTTCCTCCCAGTCGTAATACGTCATGGCCACACGCAACCCGCGACGGGCCAGATCCAGTCCGATCCCTTTCCCAATACCCTTGATCGCCCCCAGAACCAGGGCCACACGATTGTCCTCGCGGCCGACGGTTTGATCAGATCCAATCATGGCCTCGGAACCTTTCCAAAAAGGGCCTGTTTGATCCAGCGATGACCGAATTCGAGCAACTTGACATCGTCGCCCATGATCTCAATCCGGGCCTCCGCCACCATCTCAGGGTCGTCCGGCCAGCCGTGCTTTTGGAGATGGTGCCTAAAGCCGTCCAAATCGTAGAGGGCCAAATGAAAGATGCGCTGTTCTCTGATATCCAGCGGGGCCGGATGCATCTGATTCTTGAGGCTGATAATCGCCATCAGCATATCGTTAAAACGATTGAACTGCTCCAGTTCCTGGTCCTCAATCCACGCTTTAACTGTCTGTGAGCGCGGCTGTTCGCAACCGCAACAGTGCCCTTCACGTATCAGGGCAAAATGCTCGGTCACTTCGCCGGTCTCACGTGATCGGGTAATGGCCCGGGCCAAGGGGTAGGTTCGACAGGACGAAGGACGATCTTCATAAACCCGGCATCCCGCATCCGAAACAAAAGGACACGGCAGATCCTCATCGGGAACCGCTTTCAGGCTGATGACGGGCAGCCCGGTTTGGGGTCCAAGATGGGTGACCGTGTATTGACTCAAAAACTCCCGGGAGGACAGTCTGAGACTGGATTTTAAACGGTATATATCATAGGGCGTTAAGTACTGGTTGAGATCCCGGCAACAGGCGTTGAAACAGGGGACGTCCGGACCACAGGCAAACTGGAACTGATCATCACGCGCCAGCGGTATCATATCGTTTTCCATCATTCACCTTTCGTTGCGTCAAGAAGGCAGAAACCCTTCCACCTCGGGCGTTTTTCATACCATATGTAGTATTAAAATGGTATGGGATTTCAACATCTGGGCCTACCTGCCCAAAACGCCGCAAACGGCTTGCAGGGCTGAGTTTCTATCATCGAAAATTCTTGACAAGCTTCGGGCCGAATGATATTTAATCTACCTTGTAAAAGTTATATCCTCTTGAAATATTTAATTTTTTTTGTAATATCAACAGTCCCTAACGACACAACTGGGGTCAACCCCCACTATTGGCGACTCACCTATGCGAACGACCGGAAGGTTTACCTGTCCGGATCATGAAAATGAAGGGAGGTGTTACAGACTCAACGCTATACTCGACACTACCGACGGAAACTCCATCGGTAAAACTTTTATGAATTTTATTTTAGGAGGATCTTAAATGCCAAGCTTTGTAATTCGAGGAAAAATGTGACGGCTGCAAGGGCGGTGACAAGACAGCTTGCATGTACATCTGCCCCAACGACCTGATGGTCCTGGATCCTAACGCCATGAAAGCCTACAACCAAGAACCGGATCAGTGCTGGGAGTGCTTTTCCTGTGTCAAAATCTGCCCGACCCAGGCCATCGAAGTTCGCGGTTATGCCGACTTCGTACCGATGGGAAGCAGCATTATGCCGATGATGGGCACCGAGGATGTCATGTGGACCTGCAAGTTCCGCAATGGCCTTGTTAAACGCTTCAAATTCCCCATCCGGACCACCCCTGAAGGTGCGGCCAATGCCTATGAAGACCTCAAGGGCAAAGACCTCGAAAGCGGCCTGCTGAGCACGCAAGAAGCCGACGGCTACGTGCTTCCGACCCCGAAAGTTTAAGCTGTTTGAGGTTATTGTTCCCTATTGAATGAAAATTCTGCATTTACCAATATTTAAGGAGGAAGCAATATGGCATTACCGAATGTACCCACAGGCGAACTCAAGGCCGTACGGGATCCGGAAGTCGTGGAGCGTGAAGTTGACATTTTGATCGTAGGCGGTGGTATGGCAGCCTGCGGTACTGCGTTTGAAGTCAAAAAATGGCTGGGCGATGACCAGACCGTGCTCCTGTGCGACAAAGCCGCCATGGAACGCTCCGGTGCCGTAGCCCAGGGTCTCTCCGCCATCAATACCTATGTTGGCACTAATTCACCGGAAGACTACGTCCGCATGGTCCGTAACGACCTGATGGGCCTGGTGCGTGAAGACTTGATCTTCGACCTTGGCTGCCACGTGGACGACTCCGTCCATCTGTTCGAAGAATGGGGCCTGCCGGTCTGGAAAAAAACCGATGACGGTAAAAACCTGGACGGTAAAAAAGGCTTGACAATGGGCACCCTGAAGGGTGGCGCCACGCCGGTCCGTACCGGTAAATGGCAGATCATGATCAACGGCGAATCCTACAAACGGATCGTGGCCGAAGCCGCCAAAAAAGCCCTCGGCGATGACAACATCATCGAACGCTGCTTCATCGTCGAACTGCTGCTGGACGCCAATGTCGACAACCAGATCGCTGGTGCGGTTGGCTTCTCGGTTCGTGAGAACAAGGTTTACATCATCAAGTGCAAAACCATGATGGTCGCCTGCGGCGGCGCGGTTAACATTTATCAGCCGCGTTCCGTGGGTGAAGGTAAAGGCCGCGCCTGGTATCCGGTATGGAACGCCGGTTCCACCTACACCATGGCGATGCGCATCGGTGCCGAACTGACCATGATGGAAAACCGTTTCACCCCGGCCCGCTTCAAAGACGGCTACGGCCCGGTCGGCGCCTGGTTCCTGCTGTTCAAGGCCAAAACCCTCAACGGTCTGGGCGAAAATTTTGCCGCCAGTGACCACTCTAAAGCCGAGCTTCAGAAATACGCACCTTACGGCACGGCCGCCATCACCCCGACCTGTCTGCGTAACCACCTGATGCTGGTCGAGATGAAAGAAGGCCGCGGCCCGATTATGATGGACACCGTGACCGCGCTGGCCGAACTCGGCAAAACCATGGACAAGAAGGAACTCAAGCACCTCGAATCCGAAGCCTGGGAAGACTTCCTCGACATGACCTGCGGCCAGGCCAACCTGTGGTGTGCCCAGAACTGCGAACCGGAGAAAAAGAACTCCGAAATCATGCCGACCGAACCTTACCTGCTGGGTTCCCATTCCGGTTGCTGCGGTCTCTGGACCTCAGGCCCGGATTTTGACTGGGTCCCGGACGCGTACAAAATCAAGGCGCGTAACGGCAAGGTCTACAACCGCATGACCACGGTCGAGGGTCTGTTCACCTCCGGTGACGGCGTGGGCGGCTCCGGCCACAAGTTCTCCTCGGGCTCCCATGCCGAGGGCCGTATCACAGCCAAGCAGATGGTCCGCTATGCCAAGGATTTCGCGGACTTTACACCGGCCCTGGCCCAGACCAAGGAAGAGCTGGTGGACCTGGTCTACAAACCGGTGCGCACCTTCCTTGACCACAAGGACTACACCACGGCCATCGACATCAACCCCAACTACATCAAACCGGAAGGCATGATGTATCGCCTGATGAAGGCCACCCATGAGTATGGTGCCGGAACGGCCACCTACTACCTGACCACCACCAAGTCGCTGGAAATGGTCATGGATCTGCTGCAGACCATGCGCGAGGACTGCGACAAGATGGCGGCCGGCGACCTGCACGAACTGATGCGCGCCTGGGAAATCATCCACCGCATCTGGACCGTGGAAGCTCATCTGCGCCACATCCAGTACCGCAAAGAAACCCGCTACCCCGGTTTCTACTATCAGGCGGACTACCCGGGTCAGGATGACGAGAACTGGTTCTGCTTCGTCAACTCCAAGTTTGATCCGAAAGCGCAGAAGTGGGATGTCTTCAAGAAAGACTACATCAAGATCATCCCGGATTAAGGGTATGAAGACTTGGCATTAGCTTAGTCGCAACATCAGCCTCCAGGTGCCCGGCAACGGGTGCCTGGAGGTTTTTATTAATGAACACCCGAAACATTTTAATGTGTTTCACGGCGGTATCCGCTGTTTTTCATCTGGCTCTGGACAGACGCCGGCGCGTTGTCCCCGGCTTCGACCCGCACCGACGTGTGTGCATAGACCAAAACGGATATCGCCTGAGACGATTGATAACAACCGTTACGCTATAAATCGTTCAGGTAACAACCAATCTGTAAGCACGGAGGGACAGGATGACAGAAAACAAAGCTCCTGCTAGTGGAAGCATTCTCGTCGTGGGCGGCGGCATCAGCGGTCTGACGACGGCGCTCGAAGCGGCCGAGGTGGGCTACGAGGTGTTTCTCGTTGAAAAAAACCCCTACCTGGGTGGACGCGTGGCACAGCTCAACCAGTATTTCCCCAAGCTGTGCCCGCCAACCTGTGGTCTGGAAATCAATTTCCGCCGCATCAAGGACAACCCTTTGATCAAAGTCATAACCCTGGCGGAAGTGACCAAGGTCACGGGCGCGCCCGGCGATTATGACGTTCAGATCAAAATCACCCCCCGCTATGTCAACGAAAATTGCACGGTCTGCGGCGAATGCGCCAAGGTCTGCCAGACCGAAATCGATAGTGCCTATGATTTTGGTATGAAAAAGACCAAGGGGGCCTACCTGCCTTTTGAAATGGCCTTTCCCGCGCGCTACGTCATCGATCCCGTGATTATCGGTTCAGACGATGCCACCCGCTGCAAGGACGCCTGCGCTTACGATGCCATCGATCTGGGCATGCAGGCCAAGACACTCGACCTCAAGGTTGGCGCCGTGGTTTTCGCTACGGGCTGGCAGCCTTATGATGCCAGCAAAATTGACAATCTGGGCTTCGGCCAGGTCCCCAATATTATCACCAATATGATGATGGAACGACTGGCCGCCCCCAATGGCCCGACACAGGGTAAAATCCTGCGCCCAGCCGACCAGAAGGCGCCCGAAACCGTCGCCTTCGTTCAATGCGCCGGCTCCCGTGATGAAAACCACCTGCCTTACTGTTCCTACATCTGCTGCATGGCCTCACTTAAACAGGCCCTTTATGTTCGCGAACAGTATCCGGATGCGACGATTTACATTTTTTATATCGACATCCGATCCCCCGGCCAACGATATGAGAAGTTCTACCAAAAGGTTAAGGACGACGAAAAAATTATATTCGTCAAAGGCAAAGTGGCGGCTGTGGAAGCCGCTGCCGGCGGTGCTGTCACCCTGACGGCCGAAAACGCCGTCACCGGCGAAAAATCCAGTCAGACGGTCGATTTGGCGGTCCTGGCCACGGGTATGCAGCCCACCGCGGCCGGCGCTAAACTCCCGGGCGATATCTCCTATACGGAAGACGGCTTTATCCTTAATGACTTCCAAAAAGGCGGTATCTTTGCCGCTGGTTGCGCCAACAAACCGGCGGATGTTGTTTCGTCCAACCAGAATGCAACCGGTATGGCCCTGAAAGCGATTCAAACCCTGGCAGCGAAGCAGGAGGTAATCCATGGATAAGAAATACGGTGTGTACATCTGCACGGGCTGCGGTATCGGGGAGGCTCTGGATATCGAGGCGCTGAGTGGCGTGGCCGATGAGAAAAGGCTTCCGGTCCAGACCCATCCGTTTCTCTGCAGCCAGGCTGGTGTTGATATTATCAAGAAGGATACTGAAGAAAAAAGTATTAACACGATGGTGATTGCGGCCTGCTCACGGCGTGTTAATTTCGATACATTTCGATTCGTGGGCAGCATCGTCGAGCGTGTCAACCTGCGCGAAGGTGTGGTTTGGTCCCACTCGCGGGATCAATTCACGGCCCTGACCGCTGAGGAAAAAGAGGATGAAACCAATTTCGACCGCGTCCAGATGATGGCCGAAGACTATCTGCGCATGGGGATGGCCCGGGTTGAAAAAGTCGACCTGCCGGAAGGTTACCAGCTCGAGACCCTCAGCCGGAAAATTCTCGTGATCGGCGGTGGCATCACGGGTATTTCAGCAGCTATCGATGCGGCCAAGGCCGGCTATGAGGTGACAATTGTCGAAAAAGAAGACCGGCTCGGTGGCCAGGCCAACAACTGGCGCAGGCAGCTACCTCTGAGCTACCCCTATGATGCCACCCTGGCCCCGACCATCGGCGACCAGATCAAGGCGCTCGACAACTACGCCAACATCAGCGTACGTACCAATACCGTTGTGGCACGGTTGGCCGGCGAACCGGGGAATTTTACGGTAACCCTGAAAAAGCCGGGCGAAAAAATCGAGTTCGATGTGCCCTATCCCCTGCCGGATGAAATGAAAGTGGATGAAAGCGGCAAGGAACTCAATGCCGAGCAACAACACGCAAAATACCTTGAATACAACGAGGGCCGCGCTGACATTCTCAAGCTGGATCCCAGTGGTGAAAAGTTTGGCGCGGTTGTACTGGCAGCGGGTTACAAGCCGTATGAACCCAAGAATGGCGAATTCGCTCATCTGGGCTTCGGCGCGTTGCCGGATGTTGTCACCAATGCCACTTTCGAAAAAATGGCCGCGGCCGGTCAAATTACCCGGCCCTCGGACGGCAAAAACGCCGAGTCGGTGGTATTTATTCAAAGTCCCGGGCAAGACAATGACACGGACTTCGAATATGCCGGCGCGGTAACCAGCATGGTAACGTTGAAACAGAGCCACCTATGTGCGGGAAGACTACCCGGACACCGGCAAGGCCTACGTGTTTTATCAGCACATGCGCACCCCCGGTCTGCAAGAAAACTTCTATAAAAGCATCCAGCAGGATCCCGGCATTTTTCTGACCAAGGGCGAAGTTGTTGGTGTTTCCAAAAACGGTAACGGTATGGTGGTCGAAGCGCAGAACACCCTCCTGGGCGAAAATATTCAGGTCAAAGCGGATCTGGTCGTGCTGGCTACCGGCATGGTGCCGGCCACCAAAGGCGACCCGGTCATCAACCTGGCCTATCGCCAAGGCCCGGCCTTCCGGGATAATATCGATCTTTTCCAGGGCTACTGTGATTCCAACTTCATCTGCTTCCCCTATGAAACACAGCGGACCGGTATCTACGCGGCCGGCGCCATACGGCGCAGCATGACCATGGAGGAATCGATTGAGGATGCCTCCGGTGCGGCCCTCAAGGCGATTCAGTGCCTCGAGTCGGTCAACCGCGGCATGGCCGTTCACCCCCGTTCGGGCGATCTGACGTATCCGGACTTTTTCTTCCAGCGCTGCACCCAGTGTAAGCGCTGTACCGAAGAATGCCCCTTCGGCGCGCTGGATGATGATGAAAAAGGCACGCCCAAACCCAACCCGGCACGCTGCCGCCGTTGCGGGACCTGCATGGGCGCCTGTCCCGAACGTATCATCGGTTTTGCGGACTACAACGTCGACAGCATCGGCTCCCAGGTTAAATCAGTGGTCGTGCCCTCGGAAGACGATTACGCTGAACCGCCTTTCCGGATACTCGGTTTGGTTTGTGAGAACGATGCCTTGCCGGCCCTGGATATGCTCGCTCTCAAGGGACTGTCCTACTCGGCGGATGTGCGTCTCATTCCGGTGCGCTGCCTCGGTTCGGTCAACGTTATCTGGATCAAGGACGCGCTCTCGCAAGGTATGGACGGCGTTTTTCTCCTGGGCTGCAAACATGGCGACGATTACCAGTGCCATTTTGTCAAGGGCAGCGAGCTTGCCAGCATCCGCATGAAAAAAATCGGTGATGCCTTAGCCAGCCTCGCGTTGGAAGTAGAGCGGGTGGCCCAGTTTGAAGTCGCCATTGACGAATACGATAAGATCCCGCAGATCATCAACGAATTCGTCGCGTCCGTCGAAGAAATGGGTCCGAACCCCTTCAAGGGTTTCTAAACCGAATGCGCCGGGCGGTATCCGCATACGGTGGATAGCGCCCTCGAGCCTACAGCACAAATTCGTATCGGGCAGGCCTTGTGCATCAATGCCTGCCCATCCGAACAAGGAGGAATACACATGTCGCAAGCGATCATGCTTGATCCGGATGTTGGTTTTATTAAGGACGTGCGTGCGCTGGGTGGCGGCGATCTGAAAAAATGCTACCAGTGCGCCACTTGTTCTGTGGTTTGCCCCATTGCTCCCGAAAACAAGCCATTTCCCCGCAAGGAAATGATTGCGGCATCCTGGGGTCTCAAAGACAAATTGGTCAGCAGCGCCGATATCTGGCTCTGCCATAATTGCGGCGACTGCAATACCCGCTGTCCTCGCGATGCCAAACCCGGGGACGCCCTCGGCGCTATTCGCGCTTATGCCGTTTCGGAATACGCCGGCCCCAAAGCTTTGGGAAAACTGGTGCGTGACAAGTCCAAACTGCCGATCCTGTTGGCCATCCCGGCGGCTATTTTTCTGGTTGTTGGCCTGCTCTCCAACATGGTAGGCCTCAACTGGTTGAATTTTTCACCAACGGGCGGGCATGAAATCTGGGGGCACAGCTATATTAATAATTATTTGGTGGACATCATCATGATCCCCACCTTTTTCTTTGCCGTCGGCACCTTCGCCCTGGGCCTCAAACGGTTTATTGCCGATATGCATGCCAATGCCCTTGCCGAAGGCAAAACCAAGCAGGAAAAAATCGATCCTGCTGGTTTTGTGCAAGCCTTCATTAAAATTATTCCGACCATTTTCAAGCACCAGAAATTCGACGAGTGCACCGAAAACAAATCACGCTCGACCGCCCATATGATGGTCCTGTTCAGCTTCATTGGCCTTTTCATCGTCACCAACGCCTTTTTCTTTGCTGAGTGGGTGTTGCATATCGAGGGACCGTATTCGCAGATCAACCCGGTTAAATGGCTGGGGAATATCGCCGGAGTCGCTTTGATTGTCGGCGGTCTGCTGTTGCTGAAAAACCGTCTGGCCAAAACCGACAGTGTTTCCAGCTACTGGGACTGGTATCTCGTGGGCCTCGTGCTGGCTCTGGGTGTAACCGGAATGGGAACCGAGCTTTTACGGTTGGCCGGCCTGTATACGCCCATGGCGATTGTATACTTTATGCATCTGATCGCCATTTGGTGCCTGTTTGCCTTGACGCCATTTTCAAAACTGGCCCATCTGGTTTACCGCACCGTGGCCATGGCCTATGCCGAGTATTCCGGCCGAGGCTTCTAACCGCATAATTCTACAGAATTGATGGTATCCTGAAGGGAGTCCGGGTGGGCTCCCTTCTTGTTTTGGTCTCAGCGCTCACCAAGACAGGCGGCTAATAAGCAAATGCCATGCCTTCTCGAAAAATACACCCCGACCATTATACCCCGTAAACCGACTGCATGCATCCGCAACCTTTTAGTCCATACCCGCTCGGAGAACACCCTTCGCAAAAAAAAGGGGGGATACCTTTTTCATTAAGGTATCCCCCTTTGGTCACGTAATCAGGACCGGGGATAAGGCCCGGTCAATAGCCGCTGTCGCTTAGTTGCCGGTAGCAGCCTTGTGTGTCTTGATCTCGACCTTTTCGGTCAGGCCTTCATAATACTCGCGCAGAATGGCCACTACTTCATCGCGGCCGAAGTGATCCGGCAGTTCGAGACCTTCGGAAAGCATCTTGCGCAGCATGGTGCCGGACAGCAGAACGCGGTCTTCTTTGCCATGCGGGCAAGTCCGCAGGGAAGCCATGCCGTCACACTTGTAGCAGTAGAAGGTCCAGTCGATTTTCAGGGGCTGACAAAGCAAGCCTTTACCGCCTTCAGGGCTCGGGATCTTGTCGAAGATGGTCTGGGCTTCGAACATGCCATAGAAATCACCCACGCCGGCGTGATCGCGACCGATGATCATTTTGGAACAGCCGTAGTTCTGGCGGAAAACAGCGTGCAGGAGGCCTTCACGCGGACCGGCATAGCGCATATCCAGCGGATAGCCGCCCTGGACGACATGTTTTTCAACAAAAGAATTCTTCACCAGGGCATCGATGCATTTCACGCGGACCTCGGCCGGGATGTCACCCGGTTTCAGGTTGCCCACCAGCGAATGGATGTAAACGCCGTCACAAACTTCCACGGCGATCTTGCAGAGGTATTCGTGGGACCGGTGCATGGGATTGCGCAACTGCAGCGCGGCAACATCCGACCAGCCGCGGTCCTCGAAAATCTTACGGGATTCGGCCGGGCGGTGGTAGACACCGGCATACTTGACGGGATAGTTGCCTTCGCTGAGCACTTTTACCGGACCCGCCAGATTGATCTCTTTTTGCTCCATGACCATCTGGACGCCGGGATGGTCCTCTTTGGCGATTTTCCAGAATTCTTCCGTGGTTGGCGTGCCTTCACCCATGTAGACCTTTTCACATTCCCAGGTCTTGTCGGCTTCGGTCGCTTCCCACTTTTCGGTCACTTTCATCGTGGCCATGATTTCATCACCCTTGGGGTCGTACAGGGCGATTTCATCGCCTTTCGCAATACCGGCCGCATCGTCGCTGGAAACATCCAGGGTCACCGGCACCGGCCAGAAGGTACCGTCGGCCGTCAGAAAGCTTTCACACACGCCTTTCCAGTCGGCCCTGGTCATGAAACCGGTCAAAGGGCTAAACCCACCGTTTCCAATCATGATCAAATCACCTTTGACCCGCGGGGAAATCGAAATCTTTTTAAGACCGGCGGCTTTGGTTTTTTCCGCTTTCAGTTCAGCGCCTTCCAGCAGGCAGATTGTAAGGCCCTTACCACCATGAGGTTCGATTAATTTTGCCATTTGTTCTCCTCTCCTCCTTCTAAAGTATTTTTTATCCCAGACAAGTCGTCAAAACGACATACGGTCTCGATACAAAAGCTGATGATTAATAGGGAATCTATCATTTGTCAACAACAATGAAGGCCTGGCCGGATTGGTGCCCCGTAGGCTGATAGCCCCATAGGAATATGGGAAATCACGCAGCGGGAAAAACGAATGATGAACCATCTCGTATGTAAAAAGCGCTGCTTGGCGATTAAAAGCTCTTGATTCGCACAGGAAGGTGTATTAAAGAAAAACCACAGCATATTGAACAATATTTAGAATTTACCACAATATATTGATTTTTTGGGCAATTGTTTTGATGACCGAACGCCGATATGCGAAACGTTACCGCGCCGTCGATGGCGCCTTAGCCGCTTTATCTCCTGAATCCGGCCGTGTCGGACAAATTCGAAATATCAGCTTGCACGGGATAGCCTTTCGATATATCGCTGATGATTCCTCCAAGGCGGATCTGCACGGGACGGTCAAACTTCAGATCATGTTCGCTGGCGAGGGGATGTGGCTGGAGGGCGTACCGGTCAAATGGGTTGCGGATATTGATGTTCCGACCGACGTATCTTTTTCCCGAATACCCATTCGCCAGACGTGCCTTCAGTTTACCAGCCTGACGGACACCCAGAAAAACCGTCTGCAAGAATTCATTCACCGGTACACCAACGGCAACCATTAATCCTCTACGGACGCAATGGTCCTGCCGGCCGGCAATCGCCTTTTCAACACACCCTATTTATCTTCGATCTAAAGCTGAGGAATCCATCGGCCGATAACGTCATCAACATTGACTATTGAGGAGGCCGCCATGGGAACCTTTTTTCTCATTTTATTGCATATCGTCTTTGTCACGGCTTTATACATCACCGCTTACCGGACCGGCTATGGCGTCTGCCGGGATAAATCCCGTCGGCAGGCGGAAACCCGCACCGCACCGTTAATGGAAACCCTGGAACAACTGAATCTGGATATCGAAAGATTCCTCGATGACGACCAAGGCCGCTGATGGCGCCCTGAAAATGAAAAACGCCCGGCCTGAATCAGCCGGGCGTGGGTTATTGAGGTGGCGGAGAGAATGGGATTCGAACCCATGGTGGCGTGTTAGCTAATGCTTCAAGCAGCAATTGGCTGAGTTTAAATCAGCAATTTGGTTTTTAACCTCGATCTCCTCTCAAACCAACATAATGGGGTCTATTTTCGTGGTTCCATAGCCTTATCCATCTGCCCCTATACTCCTTCCTGAGTGGTCATCAACGCGTTTAAGCAGGTCATTTGCCGACAACGGGCTCAAACGTCTTTTGCATGATGTAAAAGATTCGTCGCTCTGGCCAGCATATCGGATACGCTCTCATCCGTTCCACTTACAAAATCGGTCAATCCAACGCTGAGCTTTACCTGCACGCCGTCGATTTGTTTACATATTCCCGCTAAATGCTGTTTTAATCGATCACAAAAAAGTTGCGCCTCGGCCGTCGATGTGTGCGGCATGAGGAGGGCAAATGTCTGATGGTCGAATCGACCCAGAGTATCGCATTTGCGGACCTGAATTGAAAACGCCTCACCGATGGAACGCAAAATCCTCTCTTTTGTAAAATTGTCGGGTGCGGGACCGGCGCCCTCGAAATCAAATCTCATAAAACAAAGAGACAGGTTTGCCCGGTATCTTCGCGATCGCGAAAATTCGGAATCTAAAATTTTTAAAAAATTACCTTTGTTATACAACCCGGTGGAATCATCCATGACCTTAATTTCCGAAAAGCTTTCACTTAGGTTTTCGAGCTTTTCGCATATCGACGTCATCAAATTAAAGAAAAACCGGTGGGCCGTCGGCGGATACAACCACTGGAGACGTTTGATCATCTTCCAGTTAATTTTTAAAAGTTCAACCGGCTGGGTTGCGATGACGGTGGCAGAGCGCGGTGCGGATCGCAGAAATCCCATTTCACCCATTACATCACCCGTTTTTAATTGATTGAGCAATTTGTGGCTCCAGATCGTTCGGTGCGATTCTCCGTCAACGTCAGGGTCCAGAACATCCATGTTCCCTGAAACAATCACATACATGGAGTCACTTGGATCTCCTTTATGAAACAAAATCTGGCCCGCATTAATTTTCGTCAACGATCCGGCCATGATGATGTAATGCACCTGGGTGTGCGACAAACCTTTAAATAGCGGGATTCCCTCAGGAGGTTCCTTGCCGAGCTTCAGGCGCAATAAATCCCACAGGGTCACCACTTCGACACGCTGGATCAAAGTGGGCAGCAGAATCAAATCCCCAACCAGGGCGGACAGCATTGTGATCACCATCAGTACACCAAATATGGCGGTGGGCTTAAAGCTTGAGAAAAGCAAAATGGAGAATCCAATACATATGGTAACCGTGGTAAAGGTGATCGGTCTTGCAACATGGGTGAGCGTGTCTCTGATGGCGCGCTTTTCATCTAAATCAGTTTTCAATTCGCGGTTGTAACGAAAAAGATAATGAATGGTATCGTCTACCGCCAGTCCTATGGCGATACTGGCAATCAGGCTGGTGACCATGGAAAGCTCAATGCCGAACCAGCCCATGATCCCAAAATTGACAATAATCGGAAAAGCATTGGAGATGGTGGCAATCAAACCGACTTTACTGGATAGAAACAGGGCGAACATCATTCCAAAAACCAGCACAATCGTGATCGAAAGGCTTTTGATCTGCCCGGCGGTCAAGAGATGGCTACTGACCGAAATGGTCATCCCCAGGCCAGTGACATCCCACACCATGTCCTTTGAAAAATTCTGTTTAACATGTGCCAAAATTTCGTCGCGAATCTGTAAAAATGCCTTGGAGCTGGAAATATGAGTCATCAAGAGAATGTTGGCCCTTGAATAATCAGGACTCATGAAACGCGTCAGCATGTCCTCACCGAGCATGGTGGTGTAATTGTTAATTACCATCCTGACCTCGAAAGCCTCTTGTGGCAAAGCGTAATATTCTGGCTCGAATCGATTGAGGGCATAATTGACCAGCTTCATGTAATCGGCAAACGAAACCGTTTTATCCACTCCGGGCAATTTTTCCAGAAACTCCTGAAACCGAGCAATCTCAGCCAGATGGGCCGGATTTTCAAAATAATCGGCCTGCGGGTTTCCCATGACCACATTAATCGGAAAGCTGCCGGATAATCGCTGATGAATATCGTTAAAATTTTGCTTAACCTCTGTATCCTCTTTCAAATATCCGACGGGATTGGTCTCGACACGAATTCGAAAGATGCCGACCAGGCAAATTAATACGAGGACACTGAGAATCGGAATCGTAATTTTTTGATATTTAAGGTTGAGGGTCAGGATGGCTTCGATATATCTCCGATAAAAGGCGGATGTGGCGGTTTTTTCATTCTGCTTTTTTGGGGAAATTGGAATAAGTGACAAAGCCGCCGGAAGAAAGGTCACGACGATAATCAACATACTCAGCATGCCGAAACATGAAAAAATGGCAAACTCCCGAATCATATGTACCCGATTGACCAGAAGAGATCCCAGGCCAATGATGGTCGTCAAAACCGCCAGAAAGGTGGGAAAAGTGATATTTGAAAAGGTGAGAAAAGTCACCTCCGCCGGCGAATCGGCTTGTTTCGAGCAGGCAATGTACTCGGAAACGATGTGCATACAATATGCCGTTCCGACGGCAATGAGAAAAACCGGTACGATCATCGTCAGCATGGAAAGGGGGACATGAACAAAGGCTATGAGACCGAGCGTCCAGATCAAAGCAAACGACACACAGGCGAGAGGGATCAGGATGTAGCGCAGCTTACGGAACAGCCCAAAAAGGATAATCGCAATAAGCAAAAGTGTTATTGGTGGAAGACGGACAAAATCTTTCTCGGTAAATTTGGCCAGGGCCTCGGAAACGACCGGAATCCCAATCTGATACAGGCTTAAATCTTTTGAGGCCGCACTGATCAAATGCTCCACACGATTGATCACGGTTTCTATAGCGGCATCGTTATTCAATACCAGTGTAAGCGCGGTGGTCTGTCCGTCGCCTGAAAAAAGATTGTTTTTGAACAGCTCCACCCCCGAGACAACGGCGTTAAATTTTTCCATCGACCAATCCCCTGATAGGTCAATGGCACTTTTGATGCCCGGAAGGCCGATTACGCGCCGAACGCCGTCGATTTGAGCCGCATCTTCTGCGAGCTTCTCGATTTTACGAAACGTCAGTGAATCAAATATATTTTCACATCTGACGACCACTCGTATAATCTCGTCCGAGCCGAACAGTTTTTTAAAATCCTCATAACGGGCCGTTTCAGGAAGGTTTTCAATCTGAAGATCATAGATGGAAGTCTTAAATTCAAGATTGCGAAGTTGCCACGCAAAAAAAAAGGTGACCGCCAGGATGATTAAAATCACAGTGACAGGCCTGCGAAGTATCCAGGCCAGAATCTCTTTGAAAGAGAGGTGCATAGCAATAGCCTTTCGCAAAATTGATTGCTAATGATTTATCGGCCGAGCAGGATTTTAATTAAAGAAGACAAAATATCTGTATCCATATTTCAATAGCCGCACACCTGACATATGAACTACGGGTATGTCTTTTCTGTCTGAATATTTGATTACTGATTTCTTGGCTTTTATGGCGAGTGGAATGGGTTTTAGAAGTCATTTAACCTCCGGCGAGATGATATTTTGATATGATATCAGCCATATAAGAACTTTGAGGCAAATAACCTATTGAATATACATACTATTATTTATATTTATTAGCAAGCGCCCAAAAGGGCTTGAGGGATTTTCCAGAATTGATTACCCCTACCCCGTAGAATAGTGAGGTCTGGTAGAATCCTGGTAGAATTGGTTGATACGCGTTGAAATAGAACCCGTTTTTTGAACCGATTGAACGAGGACAAGATGTTGGCTAAATGACTTAAATTATTGTATAATTTTAGAATATCAGTCACTTACGCTAATATGGCTGCGGTCAATTCGACTCCCGCGTCTTCGAAATACGGTCTTTGCAGATTACGCCAACCTGTACGACATAAAAGGATAATTGACTGAATAGATCATTTAGGTCATTATCTACCTGTTTTTTCTGCAGATAGTTTGATTTACCCCCCCCTCACAATCACCGACTTCGGCGTTAAATGGTACGATTGTCAGTACGATTTTTCTATAAATCTTAAAGAAAAAGCCGGTATCCATTTTGGATACCGGCTATCAATTTGATATGGCGGAGAGAATGGGATTCGAACCCATGGTGGAGTTTTACCCCCACACTCGCTTAGCAGGCGAGCACCTTCAGCCGACTCGGTCATCTCTCCGTTTCAAATTTCGGATGGCGGAGGGAGTAGGATTCGAACCCACGGAGGTGTTACCCTCAACGGTTTTCAAGACCGCCGCTTTCGACCACTCAGCCATCCCTCCTCGCAATGAAGCTTGCTTGTTATCAATTCATTGGGACGCGGTCAATATTTTTTCATGAAGGCATGCGGTTTGAAGTTGACATGCTATTTTGAATATGGTTTCCAAGGGCGAAAAAGCGGCCCGCATTCTTGTTAAATCGAACCGGCAACCACGGTCAGCGTTACCGGTGTAAGGAGCGTCGTATGAAACAAAAATTTTATATCCAGAAAAATGACACCGAACAACAGCTCATCATCCGGGAAAGCGCCGAATTAGATAAAGATGTCATGTCCCTTCTGTGCGAAGTCACATTTCAGGCGGATGCGATTAAAAGTGCAATGGCGACCGGCCGCGAGGCATTGATTGCTGCATTGCGCACCCGCAACATGTACCCACCCCGGACCTATGCTGAAATGATCGCGGACGCCGTTCAAAATCTCTACCAGTCCCAGGACAACGACACCGCGGAACTGGTATTCAACGATCTGGATCTTTTGAGCCATGAGCGTGTATCGACGACCGTTCTTGATGATATCGGGGATGACGCCGACGAAATAGATGAGCTCTTGGATGACGACTTCGAGGATGATTTCGAGGAAACCGCCGAAATCACAAAAATCAACGCCCCGATAAAAATTGAAGAGGACGCCTCCACCGATCCCGATGAAGAACTGTAACCCATAATTGGGTGCCACACGATCAAGCGCCCCCGAAGGGGGGCTATCGAAAACAGGCGCATAGAACTCGCCCCCCGCTGCTGGCGGCCGCACCCCGGCAATTACAGTAAGCTATAATGCGCCGACATATCCCATCGCCTTACCACCGGGATATCCTTCCTCGTGCTCAGCTGCCAAGCACACGACACATTATTCGTGGTGTTTTTCTCAATATAATCATGTATCCCCTGCCGGCTTCGCGCGGGCCGCCCGTGCGCGGCCCAACCCTGACATCGCTCGGGATTTTGACCTCGGCACGGATACGGCCTTAAGTTATGTATTGACTTGATTGGCGTATTCTTCTAACAAGTATGAATCGAATTTATTTTATTTTTTGCGTACAGAACACAAGAAGCCATCCTTGGGACGTAAACCGGCGGATCGGGCAAAATGGCAGAGATAAGCTTGCCCTTTCAGGCCGGATTTGTATTAAAATAGGTGATAGGAGAGGTATTCAGGCGTTTTTTAAACCGCATCAAGGAGGTGCTGATGGAAAAGGAGAAGGAGTTTTATGAACGTTTAGAGTCAAAGGGAGTCTCCCGTCGGGACTTCATGAAGTTCTGTACGTTCCTCACGGCAACCATGGGGCTGTCGACGTCCTTCGTGCCCAAAGTGGCCGAAGTATTCGCCGCCCCGCAACAGCGGCCACCCGTCATCTGGCTGCATTTTGGTGAATGCACAGGATGCTCGGAAGCGTTGCTGCGCAGCATGTATCCCTATGTAGACCAACTGGTGCTTGAAGTTTTATCCGTCGAGTATCATGAGACTATCATGGCTGCCGCCGGCCAACAGGCCGAGGATCAGCTGCATGCCGCGCTCAAGAAATATTCGGGCAAGTTCATTTGTGTCGTGGAGGGATCGATTCCACCAAGTTTAATGGCGGCTACGGTAAGGTGGCCAATCGCACATTCCTGGAAATTGCCCAGGAAGTGGTCCCCCAAGCAGTTGCCACTATTGCAATCGGGTCTTGTGCCAGTTTCGGTGGCATTCCTGCCGCCGCGCCCAATCCGGGCGGCTACAAAGGCGTTGGGGAAGCCTTGGGAATCGAAGGTAAGATCATCAACATTCCAGGATGCCCCCCCAACCCCATCAATGTGGTGGGCACCATCGTCAACTACCTGCTGCTCGGCAAACTTCCTGCCCTGGATGAGCAGGGACGCCCCGTGTTTGCCTACGGCAAGACCATTCATGATACCTGCCCGCGGCGTGCGCACTTTGAAAACGATGAATTCGTCGAGGTCTTCGGTTCCGAAGAAGCGGCCCTGGGTTACTGTCTCTACAAGATGGGCTGCCGTGGTCCGGAAACCTACAACAACTGCGCTATCGCTAAGTTCAACGACGGCACCAGCTGGCCGGTAGAAGCGGGCCACCCCTGCATCGGCTGCAGTCAACCGGACTTCTGGGACACCATGACACCATTTTATGAGGTGCTGTAGGATCCGAATTTAGGGAATGACTATCAGCCCTTTTCATGAGGGAAAGGAGAACATATGGGCCAGAGAATTGTAGTTGATCCAATCACCCGAATCGAAGGCCACCTTCGCGTCGAGGTGGAAGTCTCAGGAGGGAAAGTTGTCAATGCCTGGAGTTCCGGGCAAATGTTCCGAGGCATTGAAATGATTCTTCAGGGGCGGGATCCGCGCGATGCACATCATTTCGTGGGCCGCTCATGCGGGGTCTGAACGCTTATTCATTCTCTGTCCTCGGTGAGGGCAGTCGAAAACGCGGTTGGCGTCCAGATTCCTGAAAATGCACGCCTGCTCCGCAATTTGTTGCATGGTGCCCAGTATCAGCACGATCATATCGT
The DNA here is from genome assembly GCA_963850465.1 of uncultured delta proteobacterium. GTDB lineage: Bacteria > Desulfobacterota > Desulfobacteria > Desulfobacterales > UBA5852 > JABZFP01. The sequence continues at coordinate 27,101 of CAWKLN010000011.1, read as the reverse complement.
TCACTTCTATCATCTGCATGCCCTTGACTGGGTCGACATTGTCAGTGCGCTCGCGGCCGACCCCCAGAAGACCGCGGCACTGGCCGATAACGTCAGTGAAGCCCCCTGGGGTGGCACCGCCTATTACAAGAGTGTTCAAAACCGGATCAAATCCTTCGTAGACAGCGGACAGCTCGGCCCGTTCGCCAATGCCTACTGGGGACACTCGGCCTACAAACTGCCGCCGGAAGCCAACCTGATGGCCACGGCCCACTACATTGAAGCCCTGCGGCTTCAGGCAAAAGCCGCCCGCATGCATGCCATCTTCGGCGGCAAGAACCCCCATCCGCAATCCCTGGTGGTGGGCGGTATCACCTGCCATCCGGGATCTGAGCCCGGACCGCATCGCCGAGTTCCTGTATCTCACCCGTGAAACCCAGGATTTCATTAAAAAGGTCTATATTCCGGATCTGCTGGCGGTGGCCTCTTTCTACAAAGACTGGGGCGCCATCGGCGGAACCACCAACTTCCTGGCCTATGGTGAATTCCCCGAAACCAGCGCCGAACCGGACAGCCTTTACATGCCGCGCGGTCTGATCGTCAACCGCAATGTGGGCGGCCTGAAACCTGTTGACCAGGCCAGCGTGACCGAAGACGTTACTTACGGCTGGTATGAGAAAGGTGACCCCAAACACCCCTGGAGCGGCGAAACCAAACCGATTCAGGAAGATCCCGAGTACCGTCCGGGCAGTGGGGCAATACACCTGGCTCAAGGCACCGCGCTATGAAGATTTGTCTTGTGAAGTCGGCCCCCTGGCGCGTGTTCTGGTGGCCTATGGTAAAGGCCATAAAGACATCAAACCCCTGGTGGACAGCACCCTGCAGAAACTCGACATCCCGGTGACCGCCCTGTTCTCTACCCTGGGGCGTACGGCTGCCCGCGGGCTTGAAACTGTCGCTGTCGGCGAACGCATCGAAACCTGGATGGGCGAGCTCCTGGCCAATGTCAAATCTGGCGACACGAAAACCTATGAGCCTTGGGAAATGCCGGACAGCGCCCAGGGCGTCGGTCTGAATGACGTTCCGCGGGGCTCTCTGGGACACTGGATTGACATTGAAGGTGGTAAAATCAAAAACTACCAGTATGTCGTTCCTTCCACATGGAACCTGGGCCCACGCGATGGGAAAGGCGCCCTCGGACCGCTTGAGGAAGCCCTCATCGGAACACCTGTCGCAGATGCCAAAAAACCATTGGAAGTGCTGCGCACCGTTCACTCCTTCGACCCGTGTATCGCCTGTGCGGTCCATGTGATCGATCCGGATTCGAACGAAGTTATTAAAATCAAAGCCCTGTAGTTTGTCGCGATCAGCCGCTCCGCACCCTGCGGAGCGGCTGCCTTCTTTTTGGGCTGGCCCGCCGCCGCAGGACTGATTTCCTCTCCCCCTGCAACGGACACCATCCGTCACGAAGCAACCAGGCCTATCCATGACTTGCATGACTCGGCAAACCGTACTATAGGGGGCCGGATATGCACCTTTACAAGGAAGAAAACCTATGACGGATGAATCAACACCGCGGCCCAATATCACCGTGCTCGGTATCGGTAATATTCTGCTCACCGACGAAGGATTCGGGGTGCGGGTAATCGAAAAGCTATATGACGAATACGAATTCCCGGAAAATGTGTCCCTGGTTGACGGCGGCGTGCTGGGGATTAACCTGCTGGGAGTCATTGCGGATGCCCAGCATTTGATCGTGGTGGATGCCGTTAAAAACAAGCAGCCGCCCGGCACGCTGTACCGCTTGGAAAAACATGAACTGCCTGAGCGTATTCTGCTGAAAAACTCGCTGCACCAGACGGATTTCCTGGAAACGCTAACGCTCTGCCAGGCCATCGACCAGGTCCCCCAAACCACCGTGGTGTTAGGCGTCGAGCCGGAAGATATTCTGACCCACAGCGTCGATATGACACCGACCGTCGCAGCCCGTGTCGACGAAATGATGGAACTTGTGCTCCGTGAACTTAATCAACTGGGCGTTACCGCCAAAAAAGGGGGCCCCTCTGAATGTGTCTTGCCATTCCCTCTAAGATAACTGAAATTAATGACAATATGGGCATCATCGACGTCGCCGGCGTGCGGCGCGAAGCCAGCCTGCTGCTGGTCGAAAATCCCCAGGTGGGCGACTGGGTGATTGTGCATGCCGGATTTGCGATCCAGATAATCGACGACGCCACCGCTCAGGAGTCCTTACGGTACCTGAGAGAAGCGGCGCAGCTACTCGTCGAGGACGATGATCCCAACGCGACGGCCAACGGCTAAAGGAAAAGCTCATGCTGGTCCACAACCGGCGCCACCATGTCGAAATCTCTCGCGGCAAAACAGATCAGGGTTAAAGGCATTGTCCAGGGTGTCGGTTTTCGCCCTTATATCTACCAACTTGCCGGCCGTTACAAACTCTGCGGACATGTCGCCAACACCGCCTCGGGTGTTTACATCCACGTGGAAGGGCCACTGCCGGACATTACCGCCTTTCTCGTAGGCATCCCCACGGAAGCCCCCCCTCTGGCCCAGATTACCGATATCAAAGCAGTCGATGTTCAGACAGAAGGTTTGCAAACCTTCACGATCATCTCCAGTCGGGAGGATAGCGCCAAATCCGCGCTGATATCTCCGGACGTTGCCATCTGTGACGACTGCCTGCGGGAAATGCTGTCTCCCCAGGATCGACGCTTCCGCTATCCCTTCATCAACTGCACCAACTGTGGTCCCCGCTACACGATTATCGATGATATCCCCTATGACCGACCCCAGACATCCATGAAAGATTTCCGCATGTGCGCCCTCTGCCAGGCGGAATACGACAATCCCGACAACCGTCGCTTTCATGCCCAGCCCAATGCCTGCCCCGTCTGCGGCCCGCAACTGCAGCTGCTTGATGGCAGCGGGCAACCGATCAATACAACGGACCCGATTAGCACCGTCGTTGCACGGCTCAAACAGGGACGCATCGTGGCCATCAAAGGGCTGGGCGGCTTTCATCTGGCGGTGGACGCTGAAAACGAGCAGGCCGTGGTGCGCTTGCGACGACGCAAGCATCGCGAAGAAAAACCCCTCGCCTTGATGGCCTATGATACCGATCATGTCCGTTGCTTCGCCCACCTGGATGATGAAGAGATGGCCGTATTGTCATCACCCCAGCGGCCGATTCTCCTGCTTGCCAAACAACCCGGCCACCCTCTGGCACCATCCGTTGCCCCGGGCAACCGCTATTTCGGCGTCATGCTGCCTTACGCACCTCTGCACTATCTCATTCTGGAAAAAGATTTTACGGCGCTCGTCATGACCAGTGCCAACCTGAGCGAGGAGCCCATCGCCATTGCCAACGATGAGGCGGTCCAACGATTGACAGGCATTGCCGACGATTTCCTGGTGCACAACCGCGATATCAATTTGCGCTGCGACGACTCGATTGTGCGAAAAACCGCCGGTGCCACGCGGTTTCTCCGTCGTTCCCGGGGTTATGTGCCGACGCCGGTTTTTCTGAACCACACCCTTCCGTCGGTGTTAGCCTGCGGGGCCGAACTCAAGAATACGATCTGCCTCACCAAGGAAGACCGGGCCTTTGTCAGCCAGCACATCGGTGATCTCGAAAATCTGGCAACCTACGACGCGTTCCGCGACACCATCACCCACCTGCAAAACATCCTCGATATCAAGCCGCAGGCGATTGTCTGCGATCTACACCCGGATTATCTCAGCACCCGCTATGCCAAAACACAGCGCGACCTGGCGGTCATTCAAATCCAGCACCATCACGCCCATATTGTCAGCGGAATGGCCGAAAACCACTTGGACGGCAACGTCATCGGTCTGGCTTTCGACGGCACCGGTTACGGACCGGACGGCACCATCTGGGGCGGTGAAGTCCTCCTGGCAGAAAAAAGGCGTTACGAACGCGCCGCCTTTTTACAACCGCTGCCCCTACCGGGTGGTGCCGCCGCAATCAAAGCCCCCTGGCGGATGGCGGTCAGCTATTTATATCGGGCGTTCGGTCAAGGTTTTCGCGATCTGGACATTCCCTTCATGACCGACATCGACATGAAGCAAACGGATATTCTGGTCGCCATGGTGACGCAAGGGATTAACGCACCCCTGACCTCCAGCATGGGAAGGCTTTTTGACGGTATTGCCGCGTTGGTCGGTCTGCGAAACACCGTTGCCTTTGAAGGTCAAGCCGCCATGGAGCTGGAAATGATCGCCCAACCGGAAGAAATCGGTCACTACGATTTCGGCTGGCAGACCTCGGACGGCCTCCAGATTCCCACCGAACCCATTATCCAGGGGGTTGTGGCCGATCTCACACACGGACGAAGTGCCTCCTGGATCAGCCGCCGCTTCCATACCACACTGGTCCGTTTGTTTACCGATCTTTGTGTTTGTTTGCGCCGACAGACCGCTTTGGATCGGGTGGTTCTCAGCGGCGGCGCTTTCCAGAATGCCATTCTCCTGCAGGAATTGTCCCGCTCGCTGGAGAAAGAAAGCTTTGCTGTTTACACCCATCGTCTGGTGCCGCCCAATGACGGGGGCATCGCCTTGGGACAGGCCGTGGCGGCCGGCGCCATACTAACCCATGGATCGTGAGGCCTTAATTACGGCTTGTCGGACACCCACTTTTTGACTATAGATGTTAAGTTTCTATAAGCCTTTACCTTGAGCTAATTCCAACAGGTTTCAGTTTGTTCAAGATCAAGGAAGGCGAAATTTTCAACCACAGGAATATGTGCGCCATGCCCCTCAAGCATCAGGGAGAATACCGAGACCCGCAACTAGCCCGCCGACAAATCGAGGCCATCAGCCGAACCAGCACCCGCCCGGTGAAGTTAATGGAAGTCTGCGGGACCCATACCATGTCCATTTTTCGCCATGGCATCCGGGACGTACTCCCCGAAACCATCCAGCTGCTTTCCGGTCCCGGCTGTCCGGTGTGTGTCACGGCTCAGCCGGAAATCGATGCCTTTATCGCCTATGCCCGGGTGGAAGGGACCATCGTGACCACCTTCGGTGATCTCATACGCGTGCCCGGTACGGAGTCTAGTCTTCAGAAGGAAAAAGCCGCTGGAAACGATGTTCGCATTGTTTACTCAGCCTTCGATGCCCTCAAAATCGCCCAGACCAATCCAGACAAGCGGGTCGTATTTCTCGGGGTGGGATTCGAAACCACGGCCCCCACCATTGCGGCCTCCATCCTTGCCGCCCGTGAAATGGCGGTGCCCAATTTTCTGGTGGCCTGCGCCCACAAAACGGTACCGGCGGCCCTGGAGGCCCTGATGAACAGTGACCAGGTTCAAATCAGCGGCTTTCTCCTGCCGGGCCATGTGTCGGTGATTCTGGGCCGCCAGGCCTATCAGTCGTTTTTTGATAAATACAAAATACCAAGTGTCGTGGCCGGGTTTGAACCGGCCGACATTCTCGAAGCCGTGCGACGGCTGGTGGAACAGATCGAGAAGGGGTCACCGCAGTTGGATAATGTCTACGCCCGGGCCGTCAGTGAAGAGGGCAACCCCAAGGCGCGGGCCGTGATGGACACCGTGTTCGAACCGGTGGATGCCGTCTTTCGCGGTATCGGAGTGATTCCGGGGAGCGGACTGCAAATCCGACCGGCCTTTGCCGCGCATGACGCGGCTGTCCAAATCCCTGTTAGCGTACCGGTCTCCAAGGAGCCGGCCGGCTGTGCCTGCGGTGCTATCCTGACCGGTGCCAAGACACCGCCTGAATGCCGGCTTTTTCGCAGCGCCTGTACCCCTGAAAACCCCATCGGCCCATGTATGGTGTCAAGTGAAGGGACGTGTGCGGCCTATTTCCGATTTCATCGATAAACCGCCGTTATTCAAGGATATCATGTTAAAGGACGTACAATGACTTCGGAATTGATTTCGTTGGATCACGGCAGCGGGGGCAAAATTGCCCATCGCCTGACCGCCGAGCTGCTTCTGCCGCTTTTCGACAATCCGATCCTCTCCGACCTGCACGATGGGGCGGTTTTAAAGCTGAATGACAGCACGCGCATCGCTTTTTCGACGGACACCTTCACGGTCACACCGTTGTTTTTCCCGGGCGGTGATATTGGCGAACTGGCCGTCAACGGGACCATCAACGATGTGGCCATGTGTGGTGCAACGCCTTTATTTATAAGTCTGGCGTTGATTATCGAAGAAGGATTTCCCATGGCGGACTTGACCCGGATCCTCCAGAGCATCCAACGGGCGGCAACGCAGGCCGGCGTCCAGGTCGTTACCGGCGATACCAAGGTGGTACCCAAGGGGGCGGTGGACGGTTTGTTTATCAACACCTCGGGCATCGGGATGATCCCCGAGAATGTCACCATTGGCAGCACTGGCGCCCGCCCCGGCGACAAAATCATTCTGAGCGGCACCATGGCTGACCACGGGATGACGATCCTGACCCAGCGGGAGGGACTTGCCTTTGATAGCGCCATCCAAAGCGATTCCGCTCCGCTGAACCAGATGGTCGCCAAGATCCTGGCGGCCAGTAACAAGGTGCATGTATTGCGCGACCCCACCCGGGGAGGGGTTGGAACAACCCTGAATGAAATTGCGGAAAGCTCCCGGGCCGGCATCGTCCTCCAGGAAAGTCGACTGCCGGTAAGCGACGCCGTGGCCGGGGTCTGCGAATTGCTGGGGTTTGACCCCCTGTACGTGGCCAATGAGGGGAAATTGCTGGCCTTTGTTGCGGCCGAAGACGCCGACACGGTGTTAGCGGCCATCCGATCCGATGCGTTCGGCCGGGAAGCCTGCATCATTGGAGACGTTACGGACGCGCACCCGGGCCAGGTCGTATTGGAAACCCGCATCGGCGGTCGCCGGATTGTAGACATGCTCACCGGTGAGCAACTGCCACGCATCTGTTGATGGCGATAAACCCTATAGACGATGTTTGGTCCTTTTTCATTCCCGGGTAAACCCTATCGGAAAGCGCATGTCCCTGTCGATCACAAATAAATTGGATGGCCGCCCAAAACCGTACCGCGCCAAACGATTCATCTGTTTAAGCGCCGGCTGCCTGGCGCTGCTGCTCATACTGGCCGGCTGTTCCGGCCGGCGGGAAATCAAGTTTGCCGGCAAAACCATGGGCACCACCTACCACCTGACGATTGTTGGCAGCTATTTCACGGCCGCGGCACCGCTTCAGAAGGCCGTCGACGAGCGGCTGGAAGCCATCAATGCCAGCATGTCCACCTACCGCCCCGACAGTGAAATCAGCCGATTCAACCAGATGCCACACACCGATCCACCGTTTCCCATCAGCAACGCTTTTCATGAAGTCATGCAGCTTTCCCGCAAGCTTTTTGAGATGACCCATGGCGCCTGGGACGGCACGCTGGACCCCTTGATCGACCTGTGGGGCTTTGGCCGCACGCAACGCTCGGATGACCGTGTCCCCACGGCCGAAGAAATCCAGACCCTGCTGCCTTCCGTCGGCTTCCATCATATTGTAATTCATTCCGATGGTCACCTGAGCAAGCGCCAAGCTTCCGTCTCACTGGACTTGGCGTCCGTCGCCAAAGGCTACGCCGTGGATGTGATCGCATCCCTGATAAGCGATAAAGGGTTTGCAAACTATCTGGTGGAAATCGGCGGCGAAGTTTATGCCGCGGGTGTCCGTATCGACGGCCAACCCTGGCGCATTGGGATTAACAAACCGGAAGCCGGGGCACCCTTCGATCAAATCTATCACATTGTCAATCTGCAGGACCGGGCATTTGCCACCAGCGGCGATTACCGCAATTTTTTTGAAATCGAAGGCCAGCGCTATGCGCACATCATCGACCCACGTACCGGCTATCCGGTTTCCAACGGCGTGGTCAGCGTATCGGTCACGGCCGACACGTGTGCCCTGGCGGACGGCCTGGCGACCGCCTTGATGGTCATGGGCGCCGCAACCGGCATCGAGTTGGTCAACCGGATGGACGGGGTGGAATGCCTGATCATCACCCGCGATGCCCATGATCGCTTGCGCGATCACGCCTCGCTGGGCTTCCAAACCGTAAACTGAACCAGAACGTCACGGCCCCTACCGGCCTTTATTGAGAAGCGATCGTCGTATGCAAATTCACCTGATCAATCTCGGCTGCGCCCGCAACCAAGTGGACAGCGAAATCATGACAGGTCGCCTGGAACAGGCCGGCCATGTCATCGCAGATGATCCGGCGCTGGCCGAGGCCATCATCATCAACACCTGCTGTTTCATTGAAGAGGCGGCCAATGAATCCATCGACACCATTCTGGCGGCGGCGGCCTATAAGCAAACGGGCCGCTGCCGACGACTTATCGTCGCCGGGTGCCTGCCCGAACGCTACCGGGAAGACATCCGAAAGGCCTTGCCGGAAGCTGATTTTTTCCTGGGAACAGGCGCCTATGACCGCATTGTCGCGGCCATCGCCGATACAACAACAGGCCCCGTGCAATGCCTGCTGCCTGATCCGGACACCCTTGCCCCGCAATCCACCGATACGCCGCGATCCCTGCCCCCGGGTCCCATGGCCTACCTGAAAATTGCCGAAGGATGCGACCGGCAATGCACCTTCTGCATCATTCCCCGCTTGCGGGGCCGCCAGAAGAGCCGCGCACTGCCGGACATTCTGCAGGAAGCCCGGTCATTGATAAACGCCGGCATCAAAGAACTGGTGCTCGTCGGTCAGGAAACCACACGCTATGGATACGACCGTAAAAAAGATGGGAAGGGCCTCGCCGATCTCCTTGCGGCACTCAGCGCCCTCTCGAAGGATCTGTGGATCCGGTTCATGTATGGTCACCCGGACAGCCTGAGCGATACCATTTTGCAAACGGTTGCGTCGCATTCCAATCTGTGTGCATACTTCGACATCCCGATTCAACATGTCAGTGCCGAAATGTTGCGCCGGATGGGTCGCCCTTACGCCCCATCCCGCCTCGAAGAGTTGGTTCATCGTATCCGCACGCAAATGCCGGAAGCCGCCATACGAACGACGGTCATCGTCGGCTTCCCCGGCGAAACCGAGAAGGATTTTGATCAGTTGCACCAATTTATCGGCGCCGTTCCATTTGACCATCTGGGCGTATTCACCTACTCGGATGCCGAGGACCTGGCGTCACACCGACTCCCGGACCATGTGCCGCCGGGTATTGCGCAACAGCGACGGGATATCCTGATGGACCGGCAGAAAACAATTTCCGAATCGCTGAACCAGAAATACTTAGGACGCACCGTTGACGTCCTTCTGGAGGAATCGCCCGAAACGGGACTTTTTATTGGGCGAACCATGTTCCAGGCCCCGGAGGTCGACGGCCTGACCTATGTACGCACCCCGGCATCACATAAAGCCATCGCCTTAGGGCAGTTTGTGCGCACCCGGATCACCGATACCCTGGAGTACGATCTGGTTGGAGAGCCTGCATGAATGATCTAAAAACCCGCATCCTTGGCCTGGTTAACGACGACCTGGTCGATATCGAAGCGGAGCTGGAGCATCATCTGAACCCGCACCTGGATCTTGTGCGGGAAGTCGCCGGCCACATCCTTTTCAGCGGCGGCAAGCGGCTGCGGCCCCTGCTGCTGGTGCTGGCCGCCCGCATGTGCGATTACCGCGGTGATTATGACAAAACGTTTTCGATATCCCTGGAATACCTGCACGCCGCAACCCTCCTGCATGATGATTTAATCGATGAGGCCGAGCTGCGGCGCGGTCGGCCGGTGGCCCACTCCATATGGGGAAACGCTACGACAATCCTGGTGGGCGATTTTCTCCTGGCACGCGCGCTGACCATCGCAGCGGGTACCGGCAATATCGAAATTATCAAGGTGGTCGCGGGCATCACGGAAAACATGTCCCAGGGCGAAATTCATCAGTTGAGCCGCAAGGGCGATTTATCATTGAGCGAGACCGAGTACCGCGAAGTCATCTGGCGCAAGACGGCGGTCCTCTTCGAAGGGGCCTGTCGTTCAGCCGCGCTGCTAGCCGGGGCATCTCCGGATCGGATCGAGGCCCTCGCAACCTATGGCGCCAATCTGGGTCTTGCCTTTCAAATGGCAGACGATCTCATCGATTACACCTCCGACACACAGGAGCTGGGGAAAAAGGCCGGCGCTGATTTGCGTGAAGGCAAACTTACCCTGCCGGTCATTGCCGCCCTTCAGGCCGCCGGTAACCAGGACCGTGAACGCATGGCCACGATCATTCGCAACCCGTCGTTTACCGTCGACGACTTCGAGAGGCTGAAACGGCTGCTTCATCAATACGGCGGCCTGGATTACACGCGGGACAAGGCCCGCGCGCACGTGCAAATTGCCAAAGACGCGCTGCTGCAATTCCAACCGTCGGAGACAACCGGCATACTGAATGATCTTGCCGATTTCACGCTGCAACGTCGCGCCTGACATTTCGGCACCAACCCGGGGTGGCACATGGTGCCACTTAATCAAGGACATCCATTTTCCAAACAGCAGGAGGTTTCGAACGCATGAATCCAAGACGCAGCAGGATGTGTTGGGGAATCATTCTTACCATATCGCTCCTTATAACCGGGGCCTTTGAGACGACCGCCCAAACAACGGTGCCGGCGTCCAAAACCTTCCTGGTGGTCGGAACCAGCCTGGTTCAAAAAGAAAGCCCTAATGCCGCCAAAGAAAGCGCTATCGCCGACTGCAAGCGCACCGCGGTGGAGCAGATGACGGCCGAATTGCTCCCCCTTGAAATGCTGGTCCAGCATTTTTCGGCGATCAATACGGTGATTTACAGCCAGGCCGACAAATTTATCCAGTACTACAAAATGCTCAACGAACTGCAGCAGGGCAACCAGTACCGCGTGTTGGTGCAAGCCAAGGTATCCGGCCCAATGATTCAGGAAAGACTTCGCTCGGCGGGCATCCTTTCGGCGGATGCCCGGCCGGTGGCCCAACTTTTGATCACCGTTCTGGGAACGGATAATCTTTCCAGTTTTGTTCTCTTCCGCAGCAGCTTGAATAAAATGGACGGCGTGGAGTCCGTCCAAATCCACGAGATTCTTCCGAATCAGACAACCCTTGCCGTCGGTTACCGTGGAACGGCCGTCGCTTTTGCCGAAGCGTTGCTGCGGGAGCGCCATGATGGATTTAGCACCCGCGTCTACCAGGAATCCGAAACATCATTCCGTATCGACCTGGCCCCTGTTGCGCCGACGCAAGTACAGGAATAACCGTGAACCGTTCGCCCGGCATCGTCATCAACCTTCCCAATTTTCTGACCCTGCTCAGAATCCTGATCACACCGCTTTTTGTGATCTTTATGATCAAGGAGCAGTATCGCCTTTCCCTGTTGATTTTTTTCCTGGCCGGGATCAGCGACGGGTTGGATGGTCTCTTTGCAAGGTGGTTCAACCAGAAAACCGTTCTTGGGGCCCATCTGGACCCCATTGCCGATAAGCTGCTCCTCATCTCTGCTTTCATCACGCTGGCCGTGCAGCAAATTATCCCCAGCTGGCTGGCCGTGGTCGTTATCAGCCGCGACATCTTGATCATCACGGGCATTGCCATTCTGCGTTTTTTCCATGCAACCTTTAGCATTCGGCCTAGCATGATCAGCAAATGCACCACCGCAACGCAACTGGCGACCGTGTTTCTGGTCCTGTTGAGTTTTGAATTGACAGCCGTTCGTCCGATGCTGTCGCCCCTCTTCTGGTTTGCGACCATCCTGACGACAGCGTCCGGCCTGCACTACGTCGTTCTGGGCATCATGATTTTGAATCAAGAACCGCAGGAAAATTCCGACCGCTAATCACTTACATGGCTGGAAATCCTTCTATTTTTCTTGACAGCGATTGATCAGAATGCTAATTGCCGCATTTACAATTTAAAGGCACGTAGCTCAGGGGGAGAGCGCTACCCTGACACGGTAGAAGTCGTTGGTTCAAATCCAATCGTGCCTACCATTAAGCAAAGGGGTTACGGTTCCAAACGTGGCCCCTTTGTTCGTTTTGATTTCCACTTGTTCCCCATTCCCTCCAAAAACTGCATTTCCAAGCCCTCGGATGGCCCCTTTGTTGGTATCTTTCATGAAGTGCGCATATACGTTTAAGGTAACAATTGGACTGGGGTGTCCGAGTTGGTCTGGATGTGTTTGATGTTTTCACCCTGTTCGATTAAGAGGCTGGCATAGGTATGCCGTAAATCGTAAAATCTTATTGTTTCTAAACCTGCATCTTTTAGCCCTGATTTGTCGGCATGAATAGGCGCCTTTCCACCGGCTGTTCTATTTCGCGAAACAGGTTGCGTGCCTGTCCTTGGCAGCCCCCTTAGGGCACATCTTAAGACGCCGCTTGCCATGCTGGTCATAAAAAAACAACCGCCCATTTCCCCCGCTTTTTAGTTACACAAGTCATTTATTCCCCCTTGGAAATTACAGGTAACTTCAACCCACATAGAACGTATAAGTTATACAACTAAAAAGTTATGTATATTGTATCACATCAATATAATTCCTTGGCTTTTGGTCATTATTTCGCTATGGAAAACTTATGGCTACGAAGAAACCGCAAGTATTGCTAACGCTGGATGAGGAATTGTTGGAGCGGATCGAGGATTACCGGTATGAAAATCGGATTCCAACAAGATCTGAAACAATAAGAACGCTAATAAAGAATGGTTTAAGGAACAAAACATGGGATTATCTATCAGATGAATGAAAAATGGGGCGTGTGAACTGATTGATCATGCTGCAAGTCACCTCCTGATGATTGGGACGCGGTGAAGGGTTTATTAATGAAACTTCAGCTCATTTTTTGGATATTAATATTTATCTCCGGCATGGGGCCAGATCTTGAAGCCGGTGAAATTTACCAGTGGATTGATAAGGATGGGGTTCAGCATTTCACAGATGGGCCACCGCCACCCGGTGCCCAAATCGTCGAAGGCCTTTCGGAAACGCATTCCGATGAGCCACCAGCATACACAGGCCCAACCGACCGTGAGAATACTGGTGCCGTCGAGGGTGGGGAAAATGCCCCTACCGACCGTGAAGATACTGGCGCCGTCGAAGGCGAAGAAGATGGCCCGACCGACCGTGAGGATTACTGGCGCCGTCGAGGGTGGGGAAATGGCCCGACCGACCGCGAGGATAGCGGTGCCGTCGAGAGCGGGGAAAATGGCCCGACCGACCGTGAGGATACCGGCGCCGTCGAGAGCGGGGAAAATGGCCCGACCGACCGTAGATTAGACTAATCACCAAGAGAGTAGCGTCAGGATTCTCTGGCATAATTTGGTCATACTGCCTGCACCAAGAGCCCAACTTGTTTACCCCGTTTGACGGTCTCCATTTGGTCTCCATAATGTCAAAAATCATCCGATATAAAGGGCAATCACCGGAAAACATGATTGCCCTCAACTTACTGAAATTATATAGAGACCAACATCATAAAAAAGCACTAAACAAAACGATATCAATGGCTTGGGAAGACTGACACGGTAGACGTCGTTGGTTCAATTCCAATCGTGCCTACCATAAGAGAACGTGGGGGGTTACAGAAACACGCTGTAACCCCCCCTTTCATTTTCTCGATGACGTTACTTCCGATTCTGGAAGGATTTGATTCGGTCGGAAAAAAGCTTGCTGCAGGTGGGGCAGTAGCGGTGGTGTTCTTTAAGATCGGGATGGGGTGTAACCCGGTCGTGAATGTGATTGAGAAATCGCTGGGTGGCAAACAGGGCACCGCAGCCTTCGCAGCGCTCCAGGGGATGACGACCGATCACTTCGTCACGGATCGCAATGGTGCGGACATTGTCTTTATCCTCCATCCGGATGGCATCGGTGGGGCAGATATTGACACAGGTGCCGCAACCGATGCAACGGCCCTCGATCGGCTCCACGAAATTGACGCCCTCCCGTTTGTGCATCACCAGCGCACCCGGCCCCACGATTTCACCACAGACACGGACGCAGAGACGACAGCGAATGCAGCCATCCGGCCGAGGGCCCAGATCGACATCCCAGGCGGCCGCCAGGGCGCGCACGGATTCGGACTGGGGTGCCATCTCCAACAGGTGCTCGAAGGCCTGACGGCGGGCACGCTTGACCAAATCACCCGTCGTTTTTACCTCAAGCCCCTCCTTGACCCGCAGCACACAGGCCAGCATCGTTGTCCGGCGACCGCTCTTCCCTTCAACTTCAACCGCGCACAAGCGGCAGGCCCCGGACGGCTTCAGGGCCGGATGATAGCACAGCGCCGGCAGACGGATATCGTTGCCACGGGCGACTTCCAAAACAGTCCGGCCTTCTTCCGTTTCAAAGCATTGACCGTCGATCGTGATGTTGATCACAGCAATCGCTCCTTCAAGCGGTGAGGATGTTGTTGCGGGTTAGGTATGTCTGCCGATACGTATGGTCGCAATCTTTACAAGACGACGTCACAAGACGGGGCTTCGATTTCCCGTGTTTTGCCGGAAATCAATCCAGCGGCCGCAGACAGTCCTGGGGCAGGCGATGCGTTCCTTTGCCTTCCAGGCTGATTTCAACCAAGGCATCCGGATCGTTGATGGCCGTGTCCGGGTCAGTCACGATCCCGTGGAGTCCGACGAATTCATCCATATAGGCCTCCCAGCTTTCGTCTTCGGACGTGCGGTAGAGTTCCACCTTTTGCCCTCTGCGAAAAACCATGATCCGTTTCTCCTTTCGTGGATGACATCCTTATTATTCAGATTGCATGGCCTTGGCGGCCGACTTGCGGCCACAAGCGTCGCACACCGGTCGATTGTCGACCAGTCGAATAGCCCTGGTTCGCTTGCGCACGTACTCCAGGTAACGATAGGGTCCCATCTGCGTTCCGCACACCGCACACGCGGTCAACGCTTCATGGTTGAGAACGGTGCCGCACAGCGACAAGACCCGCTCACCATCGCGATCCTCGATCTGCATCGCTCCGGTGGGGCAGTTGGCCGCACAGGCCCCGCACAGAATGCAACGCTCGGCCGTCATCCGGAAATCGGTCTCGACCGGATGATCGAAATCAAAATAGCCCATATCCAGCGCGTTGACCCCCATTTTATCACGGCAGATTTCAACACACTTGCCACAGCGCAAACAAATATCACAGCGCAGACAGCGCCCGGCTTCATCACGGGCCTCCTGCTCGGAATAACCCAGCTCCACCTGCTGGAAAGTGGTCCGGCGCCGATCGATGTTCAATAACGCCATCTCCGGCCGCTTGGCCGTCATTTTCTGGTTGGCCGACAATGCCTGACAAGTAACACGCCCACGCCGGACGGGCACGGGCGGCATTTTCGGCTGGGGAATGCCACATAGGTATCGATCGATCCCCTCCGCGGCCCGCTTGCCGGCGCCAATGGCCTCGATCACCGTGGCCGGACCCGTGACCGCGTCCCCCACGGCGAACACCCCCGGAAGGGCGGTTTCCATGCTGACCATGTTCGTGTCGATGGTGCTGCGACGCGTCCAGTTGAGACCCTCCAACTGGGCGATGCCGTCGGAATCGACCTGCTGACCGATAGCGGGTATCACGGCATCGGCATCGATAACAAAATTGCTGCCTTTGACCGGCACCGGCCGCATCCGGTTGCTGCCCTCCTGGGCCACCAGTTCCGCCCGCAGACAGCGCAACCCCTCGAGGCGGCCATCCTGGCCGATGATGGCTTCAGGAATCGTCAGAAAACGCATCTCCACGCCTTCTTCCTCGGCCTGTTCCACTTCTTCTTCATCGGCCGGCATTTCATGCCGCGTGCGCCGATAAGCCAGAATGACCGATTCTGCTCCCAGACGCAGGCTGGTGCGGGCGGCATCGATCGCCACGTTGCCGCCACCGATCACGATCACCTTTTTTCCGGGAACCGTCCGGTTGCCGAGGGCCACCGCCCGCAGAAAGCCAATGGCATCCAGGACCTGCGGGAAATCACCCTCTCCCGGGATGCCAAGTGTATAGGCTTTATGCGCACCGATCGCCAGCAGGAAAGCCGCAAAGCCCTCTTGCTGCAAATCATCCATCGACACATCCTGACCCAGCCGGGTATTGAAGGAAAACGCAACACCCAGATCCTGCAGCATGGCAACTTCCCGATCGATGACCTCACGGGGCAGGCGATAGCGGGGGATCCCGAGCAAGATCATGCCGCCGGCACTGGGCTGGGCTTCAATCACGCGCACGCGATAGCCTTTCAACGCCAGGTAATAGGCCGCACTCATGCCACCCGGGCCCGCCCCCACGACACACACGGATTTCCCGTTGTCAGGGGCTTTAGGCGGATTTTTATACTGCCCCCAGGACAGCGCGCGCTCTGAGGCAAAGGCCTTCAGAAACTTGATCGAAATCGGCTTGTCGATACGTCCCCGGACGCACATAAACTCGCAGGGTCGCGTGCAGACCAGGCCGCACACCCAGGGAAAGGGGTTGTCTTGGCGAATGACCTCGATGGCCTCGGCATCCCGGCCCTCGCCGATAAGCGACACATAGGTCGGGACGTCGATCCCGGCCGGACAGGTCATCTGGCAGGGTGCCGGTGCCAGGCGAACGCATTCGCCCGTGGCACAGTTATGCGTCTCGATGTGGCTCTGAAACAGTTCCGCGGCACCACTCAGAACACTCAGGATATGGCGCCCGGTCTCCTCACCGGTGTCCGCGGCGCCAACTTGGCGCATTTCCTCCGCCAGATGCTGAATCGCCGGCAAGTGTTCCTGCCCGGCACGGCCCCAGGCCACATCGGTGAGCAGCGCCAGGACTTCCTCACCACGCCGGTAGTTTTTAGCATCGTGCAATCGGCCGGAAGCAAGCACCTGCTCCAGATCCTGGATAAGCTGCGCCACCGGACAGCTTTTTTCGGTCATGTCAACCTCGCTATCCCCGCTCCGTTCAGGATCAAGTGGCGTTCATATCCAGGGCCGCCACGGCTTCGGCATGCCGCCGCTTGCGCACGTTGACGATTTCATCCACGTTCTGCCCGAATTCCAGGCAGTGGGTGGTACATACCGTCACACAGGCCGGCTTGAGTCCCTGGTCTACCCGGTCCATGCAGTAGTCGCACTTAACCGCCTTGCCGGTTTCCGGATTCCACTGGGGCGCGCCCCAGGGACAGGCGGTTATGCAGGCCTTGCAGCCCACGCACAGGCTGTGATCGATAAACACGATGCCGTCCTTGGCGCGCTTCTGCATGGCCCCCGTCGGGCAGGCCGCCACGCACCAGGGGTCTTCACAGTGAAAACACGGCATAAAGACATAGGTGGCCCGGGGCAGTCCGCCGACCATCTTCGGACCGACCGGAATGATCTGGCTGATTTTAGGGCCTATCGGCAGATTTTTATGGCTTTTACATTGGATCGTACAGGTATTGCAGCCAATGCACTTTTTGGTGTCCTGAAAGAGGTAATATTTACTCATGAAATTCCTCCGGTATAATTCATCCGATGTCGGTTAGGCCGCTTTTACGGTGACAAACGTATCGTGAAACGCCGGGCTTCCGCCGACGTGGTCGGTGATGTTTTCCTGCAACACGCTGTCCGATACACCCTTGTTGTAGCAGCGCGTAGCCATTTTGGCTTCATGCCCGAAGCCATGCACCATGAAGACGGCTTCCGGATGAATCAACTCGGTCACGTAAGCTTTAATCGTGCCGGAACCGACTTTGGAGGCCACCTCCACCGGATCGCCGTTGCTGATGCCCAAGGCCGCGGCTTTGGCGGCATTGATCCACAGGACATTTTCCGAAAACAATTCGTTCAGATAGGGAACGTTCTGGGTGGAGACGTGCGTGTGCAGGGCCACCCGGCCCACCACCAGCCGGAAAACATCGTCCCGGCCTTCCGGCACCGGTGTGTAGGCGGGGAAGGATTCAAAACCGGCGTCTTCCAGCAGCGAGGAGCGAAACTCGATTTTTCCGGAGGGCGTTTTCAACTTCAGATCATCCAGACGATCCCAGAATATCTGTTTTTTCCCGTAGGCCACAAACCCTTTGGCCTTGAAATCGTCCATGCTGAACCCGGTCCCCTCCAATTGCCACTGGACGAGCTCATCCATGCTTTCATAGGGGAAGTACTTCCCGATCTTCAGCCGTTCGGCGAGCTGTTTCATGATCATGGAATATTCCCGGGTGTCGTAGCGCGGACCCACCACCTGTCGCCGCAGGAACATCTGGGGTTTGAGCCCGTTGGCCTGCTGCACGCAATCAGTGCGTTCCAGATAAGTGGATTCCGGCAGAATGACGTCCGCATACCAGGCCAGATCACTGTAGTTGATGTCCACCGCCACAATCAGGTCGAGTTTTTGCAAGGCCGCCTTCATCTGGTTGGTGTCGGGAATCGATTTCAAGCGGATCGAAGCGATTGATTATCAGGGCTTTGATCGGGTAGGGGTCCTCATTCAAAATCGCCGGGGCCAGCATCTGCCCGACACCATGGGCGCTATCCGGCAGAGGAAAGTCCGGCGTCCCCACTTTGTCAAAACGGATTTGGTCAGTCTTGGGGAACTTCTGTTCCACCAGTTTGCGGGCCGGTTTGCCGCCCGCCGCCCCCGGGCCCTTCTTGAAAAACAAGCCGCCCGGTGTCTCTATACTGCCCATCAGGCAATTCAGAATCAGGATCGAACGCCGCAGGTAAACTTCATTCGCGTGGTGCGCGCCGCGGTAACCGTAGTGAAAAATGACCGCGGGTTTACGCTTGCTCACTTCACGGGCCAGGGTCCGGATCTCGTCCGCGCCGATGCCGGTCTCTTTTTCCGCCCATTCCGGCGTATAGGGCCGCACGAAGTCCTGGAGCTCGGCCAGGCCCTGCACCCATCGGTCCACAAAAGCACTGTC
The DNA here is from genome assembly GCA_963850465.1 of uncultured delta proteobacterium. Lineage (GTDB taxonomy): Bacteria > Desulfobacterota > Desulfobacteria > Desulfobacterales > UBA5852 > JABZFP01. Next base: position 8,294 of record CAWKLN010000011.1, on the reverse strand, counting down.
GTACAGACGCTCATCGAGAATGACGTGCATCAGGGCATAATTGAGGGCCAGGTCGGTGCCCGGCCGAATCATCCAGTAGCGATGGGCCTTGGTGGCGGTGACCGTGACGCGCGGATCGATATAGGTCAACTTGGCGCCTTTGCCGATCGCCTCCATCAGGCTGTTGACTTCCTTGACCGAGACAGACTCGAACATGTTGCGGCCGTAGAGCACGATGTGCCGCACATTCTTATAATCCATTCCCATCTGGCCGTCCGTATAGCCGAACAGGCTGCGGCAGGCCGTGTTGACGGATCCCTTGCACAGCGCATCGTGGGTAAAATGGTTGGGGGACTGGATGGCTTTCAGGAACGTCTTGCTGACATGCGTGGCCAGATTGGCGCGCTCACCCAGGACCACACTGTGACCGCCATGGGTGTCGATGATGGTTTTCAGTTTATCGGCCACATAATCGAGCGCCTCGTCCCATGACGCCTTGCGCCATTTGCCCTCACCGCGTTCCCCCTCACGAATCATCGGACTTTGAACGCGCTGCGCATCGTACTGCATCGAAATCCCGGCCGCCCCCTTGGGGCACAGACTGCCTTCCATCCCGGCCACGTGCGGATTGCCCTCAATCCATTTCACCTGCCCATCCTTGACCTCGACTCTGATCGGGCACCGTACCGAGCACATGAAACAGAGGCTGTAAATTGATTGCGTCATGCTTCTCCTCCCCAATAAATGAAAAATACGATAAACTGCTTTGGTAGACATCAACGATACCCTCAAGCGGGGACCGATGAATAGATTGACGAATCGGACAGCGGAAAGAATGTCTGCAATTAATATACCATTCACCCCAAGACGTCGAAAGGATTCCGCCTGCCACCAACCACGGCGGTAATATCAAATATATCCATCAGATAAATCAATTGAAAAAATCCTGGGGGGTCTGGGCAACAGACGCAAATCGGCGCGCCGAAGCTGGCAAAACGCCATTTTTTTTGGCAGTGCCAGAAAGAAATGGCGTAGATAACAATGCGAACCCATAATGAATGGCGGGCCGCACCCCTATTCGTGCTGATGCGGCACCTGACCGTGGCGGTGGGCATGCACATGCTCATGAAAATGAACCTCTTCATCGAGCAGGATGCGACCATCCTCCATGAAGTAGGTTTTATCGGTGGTCGCGGCGAGGAACCGCGCATTGTGGGAAATGAGAACATAGCTTAAATCGAACGCACCGATCAGATGCGTCAGGGTGTGGCGTGTCTTGATCGTCCAGGCCGGTGGTGGGCTCATCCAGCAGCAACACCTGCGGTTCCATGGCCAGAATGGTGGCCAGCGAGACCAGCCGTTTCTCCCCCCCGGACAAGCGAAAGGTGATGCGCTCCTCAAACCCTTCCAGGCCCAATCTTGCCAGGGTGCGGCGGGCAATGTGTTCAGCCTCTTCACGCGATTTCCCCAGATTCAGAGGGCCGAAGGCTACGTCTTCCAGCACGGTGGGGCTGAACAATTGGTCATCGGCATCCTGAAACAGCAGGCCGATGCGCTGCCGGACCGCGATGAAGTCCTGCTCCCGGTGAACCGCCCGCCCGAAAATACGCACCTCTCCGGCACACGGTTTCAACAACCCCATGATAATGTGGAACAACGTCGTTTTGCCGCTGCCGTTGGGGGCCACCAGCCCCACACGATCGCCCGGGAAAAGCTCAAAATCCAATTCTTTCAATATCGCAGGCCTGCCGGGGTAATTGAATGTGACGCCCTGCAGAGCGATAAGGGGAACGCGCTGGTTCGTATCTGTCAATGCCGCCTCTCAGGTTAGGTCCAGCGGTTGGGTGGTCAGGGCCGCCTCGATGTGGCGGAAAAAGATCTTCTGAATGGCCGGCGCCAGCCCCATACCTTCCGCCCGGGGCATAACCGCAAGCCCTGCTTTTCCCAATTCGGTTTTCCAGGAGCCCGAACGCGCCTTGGCAATATCCTGCCCGAAATGCGCGCCCGCCACCAGCATGAAGGGCCGCAGGGTAACACGCTCAAAATCCGCCTGTCGCAATGCCCGGGCAACCTGGGCCGGCCCCGGGTCCCCTTTGATCAACCCCAGCAGAACCTGCTGCTGGAAGGCGTCGACCATGCGCCGGAGCAAAACATCATAGGTCATCCAGGAGGGGTGGGCCGTGCCATGACCGACCATGACCAGTGCCTCCCGGGGATCCTGCGGGATCAGCGTTGCCATCCAGTGCATGACATCATCAAAATCTTTCGGGTGGGAAAGCAATGGCAGGCCGATTTTGACCGCCAGCGGGCTCTTGGCCGCCTCCCACACCATGTGGTGAAACTCCTGACCACAGATGAGGTGCAGGGACTGGACCACCGCCTCGCGGTATCCCCGCGCCAGAAGTGCGGCCATGACGACCGCAGGCGTCTCCAGATCCCGGCCGCCCTGGGCCTTGATCCGTTTGCGAATGGCATTGGAAGAAAAAGCCCAGCAAATTTCATGGGCAGGAAATTGCCTGCGAAAGGCCGTATCCATCTGTTGATAGGTTTCGGATGCCGCGGTGGCTGTCCCGGAAGCCACCAGCACGATCGGTATCGCGGTTGTGTTCACGGCCAATCGGTTCCTCCCTTCACCGGTTGCGAAAGCCCTCTTAGTGAAGCCATTCCAACCAGGCCAGTCCAAGCATAACAGATGTTGTGAGAACTAAAAACAGCCGATTACCGGCATGCCTGGGAAATCGGGCCATTGTATGAAATCGCCCCTGAAATCCCCGGCACAGCATGGCCTGATGCACCCGTTCGGCGCGCGCCGCGGCACGCACAAACAACATGCCCACCAGATAGGCATAACTGCGATAGGTGTGCAGATTGGTCCGCGGCCGAAAGGCCCGGATGCGCATGGCCGCATTCAAACGGCGGTACTCCTGCTCGATAACGAAGATATACCGGTAACACATCAACAGCAGATGAATGAGTTTGGGTCGGCATGCCCATCCGATCCAGAGCGTGACCCAGGGTACTGACCGTCATCGTGGCCAGAAGGGCCGTAAATGCGGCCAGAATGGCAAAAGATTTCAGGGAAATCCGGGCGGCCAGGGCCATTCCCGGCCGATGCCAGACCAGCGGGCCCAACTGTCCCACGGGATCCCCTTCATAGGTCAAGGGCAGGATCAGCCAGAGCAAGATCAAGAACCCGAGGACGACCGACAATCGCCGACCCACCGCAGCCAGATCCAGACGTGCCAGTAGCACCAGCCCAACGGCGATCACGCAGGCGATGGCGAGCACCGGGAATGAATTGGCAACCGCCACCAGACACGAAAATAGAGCACTGGCGGCAATGCGAACCCGCGGATCGAGGCGATGGATGCAAGATTGCCCCTGGGTAAAGGGTTCATCGAGCACGGGTGCCCTCCGAAGACGACCGTCGCCGATAATGGATATAGGTCCCCAGGCCGACCAGCCCCAGGATGTAGCCAATACCACCGAAAATATCTGCCAGGCGTGGACCTTCGTCCATCTGGTGCAGACGGTGCAGCACCGGTTGCAGTTTCTTGTCCAGCGCCGTCTCGATCATGGTTTGGAGATCTTCAGGGGAGACATCGATTCTTCCCGGCAAAGGGGTCTCGACCAAAGGCTGAGGTTGATGGGGCTGAACAGTCTCAGCATCCACCGCCGACAGCACCTGGCCCGAAAATTCTTCGGCCTTAACCACCCACTCATTCCGATGGCCCATACCGGCAACCAGCACGATGCGCAGGTCTTCCTGCTTGGGTGCCTTGAAAACAAAACGGCCCTCATCATCCGTTAGTCCGTTCAATAATTGATTCCCGCGGCTATCGTAAACCTCAATGCGCGCCTGCTTAGCAACACGCCCGCCATTGAATTTACTTTCCGCGTGAACGCTGTCACCTTCGACCCAGGCAAACACCGTCACCTTGTGGGCGACGGCCTGTTCGACCACCACCGTAAAACCGACAACGCCATCACCAAAATCAAAAACACGCGATCGCGATTCTTACCCTGACAGCGATGTCGATGCATGGTCGTGCGCTACCTCCCATTACACGAAGTATGGCGTTTTCAGCGCGATTAAATTGCGGCAACAAATCCGGCTGAACCTTGCGAAAAAAAGCGACACAAAAGGCCGTCATCAGACCTTCGATCAGCATCACCGGGATATTGGCGGACACCATGAGAATCGTGATCTCCAGGAAATTCTCCTCGGTGAACATCAATGCCGCAGCGGCCACGACGGCACCCAGGCAAATCCCCATGAAGCCGCAGGCGAAGGCCGCCGGTAGCGCAATCCCGTTGCAACGTTGCACGAAAGGGCCGCAACAGTAATAGCAGATCACCGCCGGCAGCGCCATGATCAGCGTATTGACGCCCAGGGTGGTCAAGCCGCCAAACTGGAACAGCATGCCCTGAAGAAACAGTGCCACCAGAATCGCCGGGAAGGCCCCCCAGCCCAATATCAATCCCGACGATGCCATTCAGGATCAGGTGGACGCTGGAAGGCCCGACCGGGACATGGATCAGCGAGGCCACAAAAAAAGCCGAAGACAATATGCCTGCCCGTGCAATCCGTCTCGTAATCGAGTTTTTTAAGACCTATGGCCGTTCCCGCCGCAGTCAGAACGCCCCCTGCCAGAAGAACCGGGCCGGACAGCACCCCCTCGGAAATATGCATTGCATCCCCTTATGGTGAACCGGGCAGGAACGGTTTTACTATCCCCCCGGGAAGTCCTCCACCATGTGCCGCGACTATCAGCATCGGGCCGGGATCTACCGCCCCTGCCAGGCTTCGAATCGCACCCAGATGACCGCACCCAGCTCCACGTCCTTGTCCTGGCCGTCGGCTTGCAGCTTGTAATCGGCCGTGTTCAAGGCGGCAAACCCCCACCACCCCGCTTGCGGCGCCGCATAGGCAAACACGCCATTCTGGTCGGCCTTGACCGTTTGCGTCACCATATAGTCCGTGGGGGCCGTGGCGGACTGGTCTTGATTGTAGAATTCCACTTCCACTTCGGCGTAGGGCACCGGCTGGCCGTCCAGTTTGACGATCCCCTGGAAAATATTGCCGGCATACAAGCCGTAGGGTTTGGCAAGGGGCACGATTTCGGTCTTGAGTCCGAGCTCGGCATCCCAGCCCGCGTCGTCACCGAAAGCCGTGACCACGGTTTTGGTGTAGTGGATGATGTAGCAGTCCTCAGCCGGTTCCCAGTAGGGCTGCGGTTCCATGACAAACATGTAGACCCCGGGCCGCTTGATCGGGTAGCCGGCTTTCCAGGCCGGTTGCGCCAACACCTGGGTCGGTTGCAGTACCGGTAGGAGATCCTGTGTCTCACCGTTGACCTGCACGGTAAACGCTTTGGGTTTGACCAGCGGCATGCCGACCATTTCCATGGGGTGGGAAAAACTCACTTCGAGCCCAATGGTGCGATCATCCGCCTGCATCACCATGTTGTCCGAGGGAATCACCATACCGAAATGCGCACCGGCGGTCCCCCCCAGCCAGAAAACCAGAATTAGTGCAGCGGTTAAAACCCTGCCTGCCAACATTGCCATATCTTCCTCCATTCCATAAAAAACGCCACGCAAGCAGCCCACCTTCATGGGGGAGGGCACCTCCGTGGCGCTTATATCGTGGCGAAAGAAAACTTAAATTGTTGGTGTGAAACAAATCAGCAGGGTTCGCCCTGCCGTTGCGGGTATTGGTATAAAAAAGCGTTTTTTTTGTCAATAGTAACTTTTTCTCCAAATTCACGGTGCTGCGGGTAGGATTTGCAACACTTCAAAAAGTCTGTTATCTGCCTGCAGATTGGTGAATACTCTTGAAAATGTGTCTTAGGAGTTTAAATGGGCGATGCCCCAAAAAAACAACCCTTTTGGGATGAACAGTTGACGCCCCCGTCGGTTAAACCCATCCTTTTCTACTGCGCCATTTTTTTAACCGCGATTGCGATCAGAGCCATCTATCTTTTCGAATTTGAGCGCCTCGCCTTTTGCAGAAATACTACTGGGCGATTCACAAAAATTTGATCTGTGGGCCCAGGAGCTAGTGACCGGGGATTGGATCGGGTCCGGTGTCTTTTTCCATGCACCGCTGTATCCCTATTTCCTTGGACTCCTCTATGCCACCTTTGGCCGCTCACTCCTCTTAATCAAAGTGCTGCAAATCCTGCTGGGCGGATTGGCCTGCCTGCTTATTGCTGAAACCGGCCGCAATTTGATTTCCCGAAAAACTGGCTTGATCGCCGGCCTCTTGGCGGCATTCTACCTGGGCAGCCATATTCTATGACGGCCTCATCCACAAAACCTCTTTGGGCTTTTTCTTCACAACACTGTTGACCTACACGATCTCGAAACATTGCAAAACCCCCAAATTTTCATGGATAACCTTATCCGGCCTGACGATGGGTGCCCTAATTTTGGTAAGACAAAACGCGGCCCTCTTTGCCGGAATTGTTCTGTTTTGGCTAGCCATTGGCTTCACCGAGCGACGATGGCGGCAACGGATGGCATGGATGGGGTGCTTTCTTGCCGGTATGTGTGTCATCCTTTTCCCTGTAGCGCTTCGCAATAAGCTTGTGGGAGGCGAATTTGTTCTCACCACATCCAATTTTGGTATGAATTTTTACATCGGCAACAATGTAAAGGCGACAGGAACTTATGAGCCTTTGCGCTGGGGGCGGGGGGATTGGTCCTTTGAGCATGAAGATGTCGTCAGTTTAGCGGAAGAACAAGCGGGTCGACCGCTAAAAGCCACCGAAGTATCCCGGTACTGGACCCGCCAGGCGGTCAACGATATTGCTGCCGATCCAGTGAAATGGTTGAAGCTTTTGTGTAAAAAATGGTTGCTGACATGGGGGGCGATTGAAATCGGCGATTCAGAGAGCATCTATGCCCATGGGGATTGGTCTGTCGTAATAGGGCTGCTAAGCCGCTTGCTAAATTATGGTCTCCTGATCCCACTCGCCGCAGTAGGTCTTTGGGCGGGATGGCCGTTGCGAAAAACCATCTGGCCTCTTTACATCATGCTGCTGGGATATGCTTCCAGCATTACCGTGATCTTTGTGTTTGACCGATACCGTCACCCCATGACAGCCCTTGTTTTCATCTTTTCTGCACGAGGGCTTTGAAAAATAGCTTCCGCTATCAGGCAAAAAAACTATACGGCCTTGATTATCAGCGCACTGATTGTAACAGCGGTTGCTCCCATGACCAATCGGGAAATTCTGGCAAAGAACGATATGATCGCAACAACCTATTACAATGTCGCCAGCACGATCGAACAAGAAGGGGAGCTTACTGACGCGATCCGCTACTATCGCCGAAGCCTTGACCTTAATCCGAACCACGTCATGGCAATGAACAATTTAGCCATTGCCTATTTCAAGCTGGGCGATCTTGCCAGCGCACAATCGCTCCTCGAAAACGCCTTAAAAATCGATGCGAACCTGCCCGAGGTTCATAATAACATCGGACTTATTGCAGCGGCCCAAGGAGACTACCAGTCCGCGGGTGATCACTTTCGGAAAGTGATTCAGCTGAACCCCGCATATAGCCCCAGTGTCTATTACAATCTTAGCCTGCATATCCGCCTTGTCATATGACACCGGTGCAGCTGTGGATTGGCTGGATGCTGTGCTCAAAGGATACCGAAACTGGCAGACCATTCAGACGGATCCGGATCTGGCCAATATCAGGCATTCTGAAAGATTCCGCGCATTTCTTTCCCGCAATGGGAAGTATCCTGACCGAACACGGCCCAATACCGATCTAACCAACTAAGGGAGAAGGATCCCATGGAATTTCTTGAAATGTATGTCATTCATGAGGACCCGCGCGGTATCTTCCGCGGGATTACCAACAAATACACCTGGGGGGAAATCAACTACATTGAAACCGAGAAAAACGTCGTACGAGGAAACCATTTTCATAAATTTACCAAGGAGCTTTTTTACATCCTCGAAGGTCGTGTGAGGATGACCATTAGGAATCTCTTTACCGATGAGGTGCACGTGTCCGAGGTCGGTCCGAATGCCGTATTTATCGTCGACCCCTATGAGGTTCACACCTTTACGACCCTTGAAGATTCCAAATCGCTAAACATGCTTTCTCACAACTTAGATGAACATGAGCCTGACATTCACTCCTACAAAAAATAAATCAAGATAAGGTCTTTCGATCATGCGATGCTATACAAAACAACACGTCGATGTGGGATAGCGCATTCAATGTTGAAACGCACACGCGAAATACCTACTAAAAATACAGGATAGGCAATGTTGCAAGAACTGTCGGTTGTG
>CAWKLN010000010.1:0-82395 GCA_963850465.1 uncultured delta proteobacterium | reverse complement strand
ACCCCTACGGTATCATCATCAAACCCATTCCTGACAAGACCGTGGTGCTCACCTTTGACGATGCGTGCCGCAGCCACGCGACCTTTGTGGCGCCGCTTCTGAAGGAATACGGGTTCGGCGGCACCTTCTACATCACCACCGCGTTCGGGTTCAAGACACGCAAAGACTGGTACATGACCTGGGAGCAGATCAAAGCGATGCATGATATGGGGTTTGATGTAGGCAACCATACAGTTAGGCCACGCTTCAAGCACCGCCATTCCCCGCAGAAGTACTACGAGGGTAATGTTAAGTGCCTGGATCTCGAATTCGAAAAGCATGGCATACCCACGGCAAGAACCTTCTGCTACCCGATGTCTCGTGTGAATCCGAATGTTCATTCTCTTCTGAGAGAGAATGGCTATTTGTTGGCCCGTGGCGGCAGTCCTTTTGATAGCAAGACGAGACGTCCGTACGATCCTCTAAGAGACTCGCCGCTGCATGTGCCTTCTTTCGGAATCTCCGATGGGCAGCTTAAGGAACAACCGGATCTTTTCTTCAGTTTGGCCAAACAGGCAAAGAATGGCAAAATCGTTTCTTTCACGTTCCATGGCGTACCTGACGAAGAGCATCCGGGTGTCGGGACCGGGCAGGAGAAATTCAAGGAGCTGATGGAGTACCTGAAGAAGAACCGCTACAACGTGATCTGCTCTGCGCGACGTGGCAGAGTACGTCGATGTCACAAAGGCGGCGCTGTGTCTTATCGCGCTCCTACTGAATATCCCTGGGGAGGACGCGCCCTGTCCTGGGGGTGGGTGAACCGGAAGGGCACGACGCTCTACATTGGAATCGAACAACTGCCGGCCGATCGAAAACTGACCTTGCCCGGACTGACGACGAAGATTGCCAAGGCCTGGTTTCTCGCGGATGCCGAAAAGAAGCCTCTGCCCGTCAGCACCTCGGACAAAGGCATATCGACGATTACCGTGCCGGAGTACCCGGCGGACGGACTATGGCGAGAGTCCAGTGATCATCGCCGCCGAGCTAGAGGGCGGCCCGGTTCCGACCATCCTCGACTTCGCCTTCCCGGGCCTTCCCGAGGTCACGATGTCCAAAGACGAGATCAGCGCGGTGGTGCCGGAGGCCACCGATCTCACATCGCTCGCCCCGGTCTACAAGACCGGTTCCCGGCACGGTCACGGGTAAGCCCGCATCCGGTGAAGCATGCGATTTCACCAGGCCGCAGACCTACACGATCACGGCCGCGGACGGAAAAAGCAGGACCTACACCGTAACCGTCACGAAGAAACTGGGTGCTGTAGGGGTGGCCAATCCGAGTTTTGAAATGTTCGATGCCTTGAACAGCATGATGGAACGATTGGGGTTAGCACCCACAGGGCGCGCTCTTGGGTCTTTGCACCCAAGCACAGAAACGCCGCAGTCGGCATTCTCCGGTCGAGAACAGTCACACCTTGAGGGCATCCCGCCTCTCGACGGGTCCAGGCATTGCGCGTCGTAGGGGGAGCCGGCAGCAGCATTTCGCAATCCGTGGTATTTGATGAGGGAGATTACACGATCCGCTTTGACCGGACAATACCCACGCGTATCGCAGGCAACGCTTACCCTTCGCTGCAACTGACATTTGACGGGCGGGTCCTGTTATCCCTGGAATGCGTCACCCTGGAGAGAGGCCGGGAAGCGGATGGATGGAAGACATATACGTCTCCCGTGTTCACGGCTACAGCAGGACGGCACACGATCCGGCTTCGTCGTCGGTGACGATGCGGAGCCGAGCAACTACGGACTGCGCGCTGTCAACCTCGTCGACAACGTGAAGATTGAACGCCGATGAAAGGAAGATGAAATGAGAAAAGACGATCACATTGACACATCCCACCCGCGGGACACCTTCCATAGACGTTCCACAGAAGCGATTGCCGGGACTTCCCCGCTGACCCGGCGTTCCTTTCTGTTCCTTGTCGTCCTGGCCGGGCTGGCAATGCCGGCGGCGGCGGAGTTCACGATCCCGCCGTATGTCCAGAATCCGGGCACCACGACGATGACGGTGATGTGGGAAGCGGACATGCTCGACGAGGCCACCGTCACCGTCGGCCGGGAGGCCGGAGACCCCGAGGTGATCACGGCGCCGACACCTGTGACGGTCACATTCCTCCAGAACCACCGCGACCCGGCCTCCCCAAAGCAGACGCGGTATATCTATTCGGTGAAGTTGACCGGCCTGCGTCCGGGAACGAAGTACACCTACCTCGTGAAGATGGGGAAGAGCACGTCAGGGGCGAGCGTGTTCGAGACCTTCCCGGAGCACGCGGACACGTTCACATTCATCGCGTATGGCGATTCACGCAGCCGCGCGGCTACTCACAAGAGGCTCGTCGCGAACTTTGCACAATACGATCCTGCGTTTATTCTTCATACCGGCGACATGGTCGGCTGAGGCGAGTCGCATGACGCAGTGGCGGACCGAATTCTTTGAACCGCTTGCGGGAGTGATCAATCGCATCCCCATCTTGGGCGCCAGGGGCAACCATGAGGGGAAGGGCGTGAACATGGATCTCTACCTCTCGCCGCCCGACGGCACGTTCGGCTACTCGTTCGATTACGGCACGGCGCATATTCGTCTGCCTTGACATGAAAGCCGAGGCCGAGGACATTGAGTGGGCCGACAAGGACCTCGCCGCCACGACGGCGACCTGGCGATTCGCCTTCTACCATTACCCGAACTTCAACATCGGTGGCCACGCCTCGACGTGGGGCCGAAACACCGTCGTACCGATGTTTCGCAAGCACGGAATCGACCTCGCCTTCAGCGGCCATTCGCATCTCTACGAGCGATTCTATCCGCTGGTGCCCTTGCAGGAACCCAAGGTGCATCCGATCACCTATGTCGTAACCGGCGGCGGGGCGCACCCAGCTACGGCACCGCCCCGAATCCGTGCCTGGCCAGTTACGCCGCCAAGCCCCATTTCCTCGTCGTGAACGTTGCCGGCGATACCGTCACCGTCGAGGCACGTGACATGGACAACGCGCTGTTCGACTCCTTCACGATTCGCAAGCGAAACGGCACGTATGACCAGGAGTATCTCGCCACGGTCATGCCCGAAGAGGTCGTGACGCTGCACAACGCGCTCCGTGGGCGGTCGATGCGCGTGGAGGCATCCGCCGTGCCGGGCCTCACCGACCCGGCGGACGTCACGTGCAGCTACTCCGGGCCGGGGATCGACTTTGCGGCCGAGGTGGCCGTTTCTCTCGACGAGGAATCGCAGGGGGCATACGTCACCGAACCGGCGGTTTGGGAACCGAACATCACGTCCGGAGAGACGGACAAGATCACCTTCAAGGTCCGGGCCAAGCGAGAGTTCACGCCCGACGACCGCGACAGGTTCGGTCCGCCCCTCGTCTTCGCGTGCCGCTACAAGGTCGGCAAGGTCGAGGGAAAAGTGACGTATGACGTCGATTTGGAGCGCGCCAAGCACGCGGAAGCGGGCTGGCAGGCGCTGGGCGAGAAAGCCCCCGCTGACCGCCAGTGGCGTTACCTGTCATTCGATCCGTTGGAGAAGGATTCCCTGTTTCCACAGGAGAAGACGCGGTTCCGTGACGTCACCCTTCCCCCGGGCCTGGAGAAGTGGTTCATGCCCGGCTTTGATGACAGCAAATGGAAGACCGGCAAGACGCCGATCGGCAAGGGCCTTTGGCAGCGCGACAAAACGACCTTCAAAAATAATTCTGAATGGGGCGCGGGCGAATTTCTCCTGATGCGCACAACGTTTGATCTCGCCGACGTTGACTATGAGTTTGTCCGAATCAGCGCATTGATGAAGCAGGGATTCCACATTTACCTGAACGGTCACAAGATTCACACCTACATCTGGTGGCAGGACGAGCCGCACTATCGCCCCATCATGCTGGCGCCTGATCAGACCCGGTACCTTGTCAGGGGCACGAATCTGCTCGCGGTATACACCAATATTGAATACCGGCAAGGTGAACCGCTTGGCCAAGCGGACGTGTTCCTTGAAGGCTGGAAGAAGAAAGATCGCAACTGAGTTGACTGGCACTCACGCGGACCAGGATTCCGCAAACCCAATGAGCGGGCGAAGAGTGGTCTGGGCTTAGCCAAATGCCGGGCGTCAAACCTGCGCGTGAAGTGCAGGCGAACGCAGTGTACTGAGTGAATCGTAAGGAGGGTTTTGCCGTGACGAATGTGAAGACAGCGTGTTTCCTGATGGAATTGGTGACAGCCATTGTGGTCTCAATGGCCGTTGACGCGGGGGCCCGGGGCGATAAGCCACCCGTTCCCGATTTCACCCAGGGAGGCAAAACCGACGGTAGCCACGATTGGACGCTTGGCTCCACTGGAGCACGGGGCTGGATCCATGCCTGGAAGCACACCGCCGATGCCCGTCAGATCCTGATCACCGAGGTGGCCGAAGGCTCACCCGCCGACGGCGTGCTGGAGGTCAATGATGTGATCCTCGGCGTCGCAGGCAAGCCATTCAGTGATGATGCACGAATCCAATTCGCCCGCGCCGTCATGCAGGCCGAGCAGGAAGATTCGCGTGGCATTCTCCCACTCATCCGCTGGCGCGCGGGCCAAACCGCGAATGTCGAGATTAAGATTCCCGTGATGGGGACCTACAGTGCCACCGCACCTTATGGCTGCCAAAAATCGGCAAGGATCTTTGAACTCGGTTGCGAGTCGATCGCGAAGAAGGGCTTGGACAATGTCTCTATCCCTAATAGCATCAACGCCCTCGCCCTGCTGGCTCAGCGGCAAGCCGGAATACCAGGGGATGCTCTCCAACTACGCCGGGATGGTGGCCAACTACCGGGTGGATGGCTTTGCGACCTGGCACTACGGCTATGCGATCATGTTTCTGGCCGAGTATGTTATGGCGACCGGCGACGATTCGGTCATGCCCGGGCTCGAGCGCCTGGCTCTTGAATCCGCCCACGGCCAAAGCCTCGTGGGCACCTGGGGCCACCGATTCGCGCTGCCGGATGGCAGGGTCGGCGGCTACGGCTGCATGAACTCGCCGGGCATCCCTTTAGCGATCTCCATGGTGCTGGCGCGTGAGGCAGGCGTGAAAGACCCCGACCTGGACCTCGCCATCACCCGCGCGGCCGGTTTCCTGCGCTGGTATGTCAACAAGGGGGCCATTCCCTACGGCGATCACGCGCCCTGGCCAGGGCACGAAGACAACGGCAAATGCTCCATGGCGGCCGTGCTGTTCGATCTGCTGGGCGACCGCGAGGCGGCGACCTTCTTCGCCAAAATGAGCGCCGCAGGCTACGACGAGCGGGAACGCGGGCACACCGGCAATTTCTTCAACATCCTGTGGGCCATGCCCGGGGTGTCCCGCTGTGGCCCGCTGGCCACCGGTGCCTACTGGCGCGAGCAGGCGTGGTATTACGACCTGGCCCGTGGATGGGACGGCAGCTTCCGATATCAAGGCTCGCCGGTCGGCGAGGAGGAGCATAAGAAATACACCCACTGGGACAACACCGGCACCTATTTGCTGGCCTATGCGCTGCCGCTGAAAAGCCTCTACATCACCGGCAAGAAACCCAGTTCGGTCCCGGCACTGGAGTCGCCCGAGGTGGATGATGTCATTGCCGCGGGACGAGATTATTTTCCGACCAAGGAACAAGACGATTCCGCTACCAAGATCGGAGCAACGAGCAGTTGCTCGACGGATTGTCCAGTTGGTCGCCCGCCGTCCGCAAGCGCTCGGCCCAGGAACTCGGGAGGCGTGACGGGAACTTCGCGCCGGCTCTATTAGAATTGCTGGCTTCCTCCGATTGCGATTCCCGCTACGGGGCCGTTGAAGCACTCGGAAACCTGGGGCAGAGGACCGATGTAGCCGCCAGAGTATCCGCCCTGTCCCCGCGCGCCTAACGCGGGTGACCTGTGGTTGCGTATCCTGGCAGCCCAGCGCAATCGCGCAGATCGGAGAACCCGCCAAGGCGGCCGTCCCCCAGATGCTCGAACGCCTCGCGAAAACCGATCCTGAAACTGATCCCAGAGGCATGGAGCAGCGGTATCTCTGCTTTGCCCTGTTTAACCGTCGCGACGGCCTGCTTGGCCGGTCGCTCGAAGGCGTCGATCGTGAACTGCTTGTGAAGGCGGTTCGCGTCGGCCTGCAGAACGAAGACGGACGGGCTCGCGGCAGTCTCGCTACGGTGTACGAGCATCTCACCTACGACGAAATCAAGCCACTGCTGCCCGCCATCCATCAGGCGATCGTCGAGCCCGCCCCCAGCGGAATCATGTTTGCCAGCGATATTCGCATGAGCGGTCTTGAGCTCTTGGCGAAACACCGGATCAACGAGGGGATCGAACTGCTGGTTGATTACGCCCGCAATCAGAAGAAACACGCCAGCGAAAAACGCATCGTGAAGGTAATGGAAATGCTCAAATCCTACGGATCACATGGAAAACGTGTGATTCCCCAGTTAGAGGCTGCTGCGAGAGACTTCGAAGACGGGGAAGAGAACTTCCCCCGCCACCTGAGTCTGGGGAAGGCAAAGCTTGTCAGAGAGACCATCAAGGCGATCGAGAGCTCGACCGATGAGCCCGAGTTGATTCCCCTCAGCGGCTGAAAGGAACCCGATGATGAAACTGACTCTGTGCTTGAATCGATTGACGATGTTGCTGGTTTGTCTGGTTGTTCTTGCGAGCGAAGCGCAGGCTGAGTTACGATTGCCGCACATCTTTGGCGACAGCATGGTCCTGCAGCGTGAGAAGCCCGTTGCCGTTTGGGGATGGGCCGACGCAGGCAAGCAGGTTACCGTCGAATTTGCCGGGCAACGCAAGGACTGCCTGGCTGGTCAAGACGGACGATGGCGGCACGACACTCGATCCGCTGCCCGCTTGTGCTCAGGCAGCGGAACTCGTCATTCGTTCGACGGGAAGTTCGGTCGTGTTCGAGAATGTCTTGGTCGGTGATGTCTGGCTCCTCGGTGGACAGAGCAACATGGAGCAGGCCTTGCGGAATATCCGCGACGGCGACGTGGAAGTGCTTTCGGCCGATCGGCCCGCAATCCGACTGATAACGGTTCCGCTCCGTGCAGACCCGACGCCGCAGGACGATTTCCCTAGAATCGACGAGTACAACTCGTGGTCGAACGTTACCGAGCGCAAGGGCGACTGGCAGGTCTGCACGCCCGAGACGGTGCAACTGTTCTCGGCGGTGGGATATGTCTTTGGAAACCGAATCCATCAGGTGACGAAGGTGCCCGTTGGGCTAATCGATACGTCCTGGGGTGGCACGACGGTCGAGGCCTGGATCTCGCGTCCCACATTGACGAAGATCCCCGAGGCGCAATCGCTGCTCGACGACTGGGATGCTCGCATCGCGGTCTACGATCCGGACGCATCACTCGCGGAACTCGTGGTGCGCTGGGAATCGCGTGTGGAGAAGCTGAAGGCGGACGGCCGCGATCCGGAGCCGAAGCCGACGGAGCCCAAGCCCAGCCCGGCCGTTAACCGAAACAACCCGGGGGCGGCGTACAATGCGATCATCGCCCCGATGGCGGGCCTGTCGGTTAAGGGTGTGTTGTTCTATCAGGGAATCAATAACGCGGTCGTCGGAGCGAGGCCTTCGGTATACCGCAAAACGTTTAGTGCCTTGATTCCTGAATGGCGGCGTACATTCCAGGATGAGCAGCTTCCCTTCGGAATTATTCAGATGGTCAGCTACGGCTTCCCACCCTACATGACCGAACTGGAAACACGCATGGTATCGGCGGCTCCCTACATACGCGAGGCTCAACTGCAGGCCCATCTGGACCACGACAACACGGGCTTCGTTTGCGCGTATGATCTGGGGCATATTCAAATGCATTCTCCCTACAAGGTGCCGCTCGGCGAACGGATCGCGCGATGGGCGTTGGCGACGCAATATGACCAGCAGCTCACCTATGAGACGCCGCTTTATGAGTTCGCGGGGAAGATGC
Source organism: uncultured delta proteobacterium (assembly GCA_963850465.1). Lineage (GTDB taxonomy): Bacteria > Desulfobacterota > Desulfobacteria > Desulfobacterales > UBA5852 > JABZFP01. Next base: position 74,439 of record CAWKLN010000010.1, on the reverse strand, counting down.
CCGAACAAGGAAACAAGAATGATGTTGCCAAGACCAATCAGTAGGATCTCGACCTTCATCGCATTACCGATGCTTTGCATAGCCAGCGTCGTCAACGCCCAGCACGGCGACAAACCGCGGCCGGAAGCACTCAACGATCTGGTTCATGGCGGGCGGTTCATGGACAGGATCTTGGCCGCGCCGATTTACAAAGGCCTGGAGACCGACACGTGGGGCACTGACGCGGTGAAGCCACGTGACATTCATAACGGCATTGAAGATCCCGCGTGGTCTTATTGGGGCGGCCGACCCATTTTGGAGTCGGATGGCAAGTATCATCTGTTCGTCGCCCGCTGGAGAGAAGACAATCCGCGTGGACATGCCGGATGGCCGGATTCGGAGATCGTTCAGGCCGTCTCCGACAGGCCAACCGGACCTTTCGTTGTCAAGCAAGTGATCGGCCCGGGCCATTTCCCCGAAATCCATCGACTGCAAGACGACGAATACGTGATCTACCATTTTCACGGATGTTACACGGCAGGGAGCCTTGAAGGGCCGTGGAAACACCTCACAAGAGAAGAACTCGGCTTCCCGGAAGCCACATTCGGTTCGTTGGCCGTGCGAGAAGACGGTAGCCTGGTGATGCTGGACCGCATCATGCGTGTCTGGATCAAGGAAAACGGCTCAGACAAATTCCAGATGGTGAGCGGCCGTCCCGTTCAACCAGCAGAGATTCCCGGCAGATACGAAGACCCCATGGTCTGGAGGACAGAAGTCCAGTATCACACCATTGTCAATGACTGGTACGGCCGTACCGCCTACCACTTCCGTTCCAAGGATGGCGTCAACTGGACGATGGATCCCGGCGAGGCGTACACCATTGACTTCGATGGTTACGAGGACGGCACGAAGGTCGGGTGGTACAAGTACGAGCGGCCCAAGGTCTTGCAGGATCAGTACGGCCGTGCGACGCATCTGTACCTGGCGGTCATCGACGTGCCGAAGAAGCAGGATCTGAGCAACGACAATCACAGCTCCAAGAAGATCGTCCTGCCGCTGGTGGTGGGGCGACGACTGAAGATCCTCGACACCGAGTAGATCACCGCGGATACCGAGACGATCCGTTTGCGGATTTTCTTGCGGAAAGCGGTTTCGATCCGCATGTAGAGGTGGAAGTCGAATCATTGCGGTTTTGTGGCCCCGGAAGAAGTCGACTTTGGCGCCCCGGAAGAAGTCGACTTTGGCCGCGGTTGCAAGGCCATCGGTTCGGAGAAGGACGGCAAGGACCTCGTGGTGACGTTGACGCCGCGGGCCATGGCATTACCGAAGAGAACTTTGCCGCCAAAATGCTCGGCCCAATGATCAGGAAGATCTGGGACCACTGGGTCTGGTCCCGCCAGAAGGTTTTAAACTCCTTGTCCAGCAGGGCCCGTATGGGCCCTGAAAACAGGCTGTTTCGCCGGGTCGTACCGGCCGGTCGCCGCCGGAATTTGTGCCCGGCCGCCTGGGTGCGTGAGTAGCCGTGGAAATAGAATAAGTCGGCCAGCCCGACACAGATGAACAGCAATACACCGGTTCCGCTCCACAGCAGCGCGATGTCCAGGAGTCCGCGGGAAGGCGTGTCCTCCAGCGCGGCGTGCAGGGCATTGTAGGCCCAGGTGGAGGGCAGCCAGGGCGACGACGGGGTGCGGAGCGAGGCCACGTAGGTCAGCACGCTGTCAAAGACTTCCGGGTCCACCAGTTGTTCGGGCCGGGCCATGCGGATGGCGAGATAAACGGCCACGAAGGCCAGCAGTCCCAGCAGGATGAAGATGTTTTTCATGCGCGTGGCCGGGATGACGATGACGGCCAGCAGCACCAGGAGACAGCTGAAAGCGGCGGCCATCAGCGCGAAGGGGATCAATACGGCCAACAGCACCAGGCCGAAGACAACGCCTTGTTCGAACACCATGCCGTAGGCCAGAAAAACGGGCAACGTAAAGGCGAATACCATCCAGGAGCCGTCGAAGCTGATTTCGGTCCAGCGGGCCAGAAAAATCCGGTGGGCCGGTACAGGGAGGGCATGCACCAGGGGCAGGTCACGCGCCAGATAGAGTTTGGACAGGGCCGTCAGGATATCGCTGAACACCAGCAGGGCCAGGGCGGTCACCATCAGCATGTTGAGCAGCTTGTAGTTGAGCAGGGCGCCGATCTGCTCGATGGTGCTGAAATGGGTCAGCACCCGCAAGCTCACCAGGAAGACGCCGATCCAGAGCGCGCCGGCCACCGTCGTCACCACGGCCAGACGCACATATTGGCGGGTGGGCGCATTGGGGCGCCGGTGCAGCAGGGGCCACAGGCGCGGTTTGACCAGATCGAGGACGGTGCTCACGATGTCACGGTCTCCCCGGGATTGACCGGCGCCTGGGTCAGGTTGATAAATACGGCCTCCAGGTTCGCCGCGCCGCCCTTGATATCTTTGCGCAGATCGTCAAGCGTGCCTTCCGCGATCAGGCGCCCGCGGTGGATGATGCCGATGCGGTCGCAGATGTCTTCGGCCACGGCCAGCGTGTGGGTGGACATGAAGACCGCCACGCCGGTGCGGGCCAGGTCGCGGAAGAGATTTTTCACCATGCGGATGGCCACCGGGTCCAGCCCCACCATGGGTTCGTCCACCACGAGGACTTCCGGCTCGTGCAGCAGGGCCGCGCACATGATGAGGCGCTGTTTCATGCCGTGGGAATAGGACTCGATCAGCTCTTCCCCCCAGTCAGCCAGGGCGAACATCTCAAGCAGGGTCGGGCCCTTTTCCCGGAAGCGTCGCTTGCGCGACCCCGTAAACATCGGCCGTGAACTGCAGAAACTCCATGCCGGTGAGCTTCTCATAGAGGTAGGGGCGATCCGGGATAAACCCGATGCGCTGCTTGGCGGCCACCGGGTCGCGCGCCATGTCGATCCCGGCAATGCGCACGGTGCCCGCCGTGGGGGCCAGGATACCGCCGATGATCTTGATGGTGGTGGTCTTGCCGGCGCCGTTGGGCCCGATAAAGCCGAAGACTTCTCCGGCCGGGACCGACAGGTTCAGCTGGTGCAGGGCGGTGTAGCTGCCGTAGTTTTTATCGATGCTGCGCAGTTCGATCATGAGAAAAATGTTCCATTTCAGAAAGGCACATTCGACGTTTTGAAAAGTTTCTTTACTACGTTCTTTCCAGGCCCCTTGAATTGTTCATTTTCTTCCACGTGGAAGAAAACCGAACCAAAAGAAGACGCCCGTGCCACGCTCGGACCTGCGCGTCGCAGACCCGGCCGAAGCACGCGGAAACTCGCTCTCGCTCAGACAGTCCGCGCGCTTTTTCCGGCCATGTCACCGATGCTCGGTGCGTGACAAAGGGGAAAAGGCCTAACATCATCAAACCGCTTAACGATTACCCTCCGAGGGGACGAATTGACCCATCCATTAGATACTTTTACTCCATCCCCACTACGCGTATTTGAAGCCTCCCCAATAGCGGGAGAATATCGAGCTGCTGCTGGGCGGTGCCCCGGGTAAACCGGATGTGGGAGACATCGGCCGGGATCTGGCCGAGCAGGGCATCCACGGTGATCCAGCGGCCGATAAAGATCCGGTTCCAGGCGTGGTAGAAAAAACGGCCTTTCTGGTAGACCAGGCCGGCCTCAACCTGAGCCGGATAGCCGGCGGCGCGTGCCAGGGCGGCCATCAGGACCGCATGTTCATTACAGTCTCCCATGCGCTTGTCAAGGGTGTTCAAGGCGTCCGGCAGGGAGAGCACCGGGCGTTTTGCGATGTTGGTCTGCATCCATCCCACGATGCGGCGCACATTATCCAGAGGGGCGTCGTCCGGGTCGATCAGCTCTGCGGCCAGGGCCTGGATCTTCGGGTGGCGGGATTGTATAAAGGTGGACGGCGCCAGGAAAGATGCGATCGTCGGCGATAAGCGGTCTTGCGCAAGCGTTGCCGGAAGATCGCTGAGGGATTCCCGCAACAGGGTCAATTGGTTGTCCGCCAGCTGTTGGCGTCCATCGTCCAGGGCATAGTGCGCCAGGTCGATACCGTCCAGCTGCAGGGTGAGCTGCGAAAGGGTTGACGGGTCCGGCAGGTCGCGGTCGGGCACGACGGCGGCCACCTGGGTCAGGTCACCGCTGGCGGTCACCGGTTGCCCGAACAGGGCTTCTTCCCTGGAAATGCGCTCCTGACGGATGCCCAGCAGGCCCTTTTCCATCAAGACCTGCCCCTTGTCGTCCAGCCATGCTTCCTGGGAGACGCCCTTGAATTCCAGCGAGACTTTCAGGGCCTCAACCGAACGATCACCGAGCGTGAGCGTTTCGCGGCCCTGCATGGCCAGGGTGATTTTTTCCTGGGCCATGGTGGACGGATCGAAGATGTGAAATATCCGGCGTTCCCCGGGGGCCAGGCCGGCTTTGGCCACCGCCGGAAAGATCCCGGCGGTAAGGTAAGGGGGGGCTTCCAGGGGTAGCCGCAGATGGTGTTCGTCGTCGCCGGATTGGATCCGGCAGACCAGGTGATTGTCTTCAACATGCCCATGGGCTGCAAAAGTGAACAGGCCTGAGTGCATGGCAAAGGTGAAGCGGGCCAGTGTCAAATCCGGATTCAGCCACCCGCTGGAGTCCAGCACCAGGTCCTGCACCAGCCCCATGGTATTGATGCGCATGGTGACTTTTTCGGTCAGCCGGTAGCCGTCTGCTACCGGTTCCAGGCGACTGTAGGTGGTGCCGATGCGACGGTCGCCCTGGAGGATGGCCATCCAGCGCTCACCGGCATCCAGAGGGCCGGCCGGTATTACCTGGGCCGTGAGGCGTGGGTCGTCCGACAGGGAAACAAGGCCCGTGCGCACCAGCAGCAGTGCGGTAAAAATGAGACCACACACCAGCCCGCCCAAAAGAAAGGTTTTGTTGCGCTGCAGTGCCATTATTCCTGCCTTAAAAAAAGCACCGTGCGGGACGGCACGGTCGCTGACATCGATGGATAGGAATCTCATGTTAAGAAATAGGGCGCAGGTCGTCAAGCGGTGTGACCGGTGACGGGCATTTGTATTCTATGGGGTGATATGGTAATAATCGCCCGCTTATCGATGTTTGCCGAGCCGGCGCGCAACCGGGGGGAAAACCGGATAAAAAGAGATTCCGGTATGGCTGGCCAATGCCATGCGGTTGCCCTTTATGGCGGGTGAGGTGGGGCGGCCCGCGGTGTCTGACGCCAGTTGCAATTGCCGGAATCGATCGGCTTTGCTATACAAGCGGTATTGATCCGCCCGGCATCGTGGATAGGTTTACATCCGAAGAGCGCTGACGGTTGGCTCGGATGGCCTTGCGCGGCACCACGAACGGGTCCTTGATTCGGGAAAACGGATACGGGAGGGAAACTGGGCCATGGGCAAAGATCCTTTTGATACCCTGTTCACACCGGATCGGTTGGCAGGCCTCTTCCCCGCCGAACGCGCGGATCATTTTTTCGAGGCGCTGTTCGGTGATGCCAACGAGGGCGCCTACGACATTCAACTGCGCTACGAAGGTTTCCAGGACAACCAGCTGCAATTCGTTTTCCATCTTACGGAACGTCCGGGGAAATGCCTGTCTTGCAGCCTGACCTACGGCCTGCCCCACGTTTTCAGCCGCCACCCGGTCATCGGTGTGGCCTGTCTCGTGCGTGACATCGATCAAATGCTGAACGGTTCTCACCGCTGTGGGGCGTGGGAGATGGGCCGCACCCTTGAAATCGATCGCAAAAACCACGCCGTACCTCTGATTGTTAAAATCGATCCGGCGACCTGATCAACATCGCCCGGACACGTCTTTTAAACACATCCCGAGGGGTGATACCACCCCTTCAACCTTATTGTTCTTCGTAGCAGGTGCGCCTATGACCGCGCTGCAACGGTTTAATCTCAAAAATCGAATGCTGCTGGCCAACATGTCGGCCAACATGATCTCCGCGTTGATCATCACCAGACTGGTGATGCCCTTCGAGCTTTTGGAGAAGACACAGGCGCAAGTCGCCACTATCGAGCTGCTGTCGAGTCCGATTCTTTTCCTGATCGGTGTTCTGGGGTTTATATGGTACGAGTGGCCGATTCGCCGCCATATCGATCGCCGTGATGCCGGTCTGGAGGACTCTTCCGAAATCTCCTCGCAAGCCTTGCGACGTCTCCTGAACGAACCCTTTTTTGCGGTGGCCCTCGATTTATTTATCTGGATTCTGGCGGCGATCTTTCTGGGCCACCTATTTTGGGCTAATGGGTGAAGCTGATCAGCATCGTCAGACGGGCCTTTATGATCAATCTGAATATCGGCTTGATCACCATTGTGGTGGCGTTTTTTCTTCTGGAACATATTTTTCAGAAGAGGATGGCCCCTTTCTTTTTCCCGAATGGCCGCATTTACGAAATTTCCGGGAACGCTGCGCGTCAATATCCGGGTGCGCCTGGCAGCCTTGCTGTTTGCCTGCAACCTGATTCCGTTTTTTGCCACCATCCAGGTGTATTACGGAATGTCCGCAGCAGATGATAATCCGGCCGTGGTCCTGGACCGCCTGGGAGATGCCCTGGTCACCAACTCGCTGGTATTCATCGCCGTCGGATTGTGGCTCTGGACCTTGGTGAGTACCAATTTATCGCGCCCTTCAAAGCCATTATCCGTACCCTTTCCCGCGTGCGTGAGGGGCATTTCGACGACCGGATTCAGGTGACATCCAACGACGAACTCGGTTATACCGGCGATGTGGTCAACCAGATGACCGAAGGTCTCAAAGAACGGGAACAGATGCGTCTGGCCATGATGCTGGCCCGGGAAGTTCAGCAAAACCTTCTGCCCCACAACGACCCGCGGATCGACGGCCTCGACATTGCCGGCACGAGTATCTACTGTGATGAGACCGGCGGCGATTACTATGATTATATCCGCTACGAAACCGGTACGGCCGAAGGGATGCCCCTGGCGGTGGTGGTGGGGGATGTGTCGGGTCACGGCGTGTCGTCCGCGCTTCTCATGGCCACGGCCCGGGCCCTGCTGCGCCAGCGCCTGTCGCTGCCCGGAGACCTGGCGGACATCTTCAACGCTGTCAATTGCCAATTGGCACAGGACATCGGGGCTTCCGGCCAGTTCATGACGCTGATGGGCCTGGCGGTCAATCCGGCCGCCGGAGAGCTCGTCTGGGTGCGCGCCGGTCACGATCCGGCGATCCTTTTCGACCCGCTGACGCAACGTTTCGAGCAGCTGGCAGGGCCGGGGATGGCTCTGGGTGTCGAGGCCGCCTCCAGGTATACACTGCAGCGCCGGAATCATACGGCCGAGGGCAGCCTTATTCTGCTGGGGACGGACGGCATATGGGAAACTTGCAACGCCGGTGGTGAGATGTTCGGCAAGGACCGCGTCCTGGCGCTCCTGAAAAACCATGCCCGGGATTCGGCGGGAACGATTCGGGATCGACTGGTCGACGCCTTGCGGAATTTTCGCGGGAGTTCGGACCTGGAAGACGATATCACCATGGTGGTGATCAAACTGGATCGAACCGTAACTGCCCGCCAGGTCACAGAGGTGGAGACCTGCAAATTGTCCCAGGGGACCGGTCTGTAGCGCCTGCCCAACCTGAAAAGGAGTCTTCATGGACGAACTGCTGCAAAATTATCCGGTCACCATCGAGATCCCCGTTGCCTGGGGTGAGATGGATGCCTTTCAGCATTTGAATAACGTGGTGTATTTCCGCTATTTCGAGAGCGTTCGCATCGCCTACTTCGGGGCCATCGAGGTGATGCACGTTATGGAAACCACCGGCGTGGGACCGATTCTGGCGGAAACCCGCTGTCGTTACCGGATACCCCTCACCTTCCCGGACACCGTGACGGTTGGCGCCCGGGTGAGTGATCTGGCGCCGCAGGGGTTTATGATGCAGTATGCCGTAGCGAGCCACCGCCATGGGAAAATAGCCGCCGAAGGCGACGGACGGATCGTCACCATCGATTACGCCGAGGGGGGTAAAGCACCCCTGCCCGATGTCGTGCGTGACCGTATCCAGGCCCTGGAAGGCGATCGCCTGAGCGTGCGTTGAAATAAGTGCCCAGGAGCATTATTGGACCTTTTGGAGAATAAATCGCGCGCCGCCGGGTTTGATCCCTTTAACGATCGCCCTTCCCGAACGGTGCGCAATACGCTTGCGGAGATGCTGCGAAGCTGTCTCGGGCGCCGCGAGGTGTTTTCCGAGGACCCCGCTGATCTGCTGCAAGACTATCCGCAGCCACCCTATGCCGACTATATTCGGGATCGTGTGGGCCGCTATCGCGCGGCAACAAGCGAGGCCCTGCCGGCGATGCGATTCGCCTGTGGTCCGGGCGGCCATCCTGTGGCGTCACGGGTTATATTTTGAAGCGCACGAAGTGCTGGAGCCGCACTGGCAAGCGGCTTCGGGGGAAGCGCGCGAGGGTTTGAAGGGGCTGATCCAGGCGGCGGGGGTCTACGTCCTCCGGGAAGCAGGACAAGGCGAGGCCGCTGTGCGTCTGGCCCGCAAGGCGGTGGCGCGTCTCAGGCAATTTGGCGATGCGATTGGGGAAAAACAGCATATGGGAATTGAAACGCTGGTGGCCCAATTGGAGCACTTGATCGCCTCGTCGGAGGATACCCGGTAGTCTTACCAGTGTATCGCCCGTGCTAAGACGCCCTCCATTGTGAAAAACGGCCTGGCTGAGAAGGAACCATGGTGGAAAAACGGCAACAGCGTATACGCATTACGGCAGGGGTGGTGTCGCTGCTGGTGGGTGCCGGGCTTATGGCGGTCAAGTTTTACGTCTACCGCCTGACCGGGTCCTCGGCCGTGCTTTCCGATGCCCTGGAGTCCATCATCAATGTGGTGGCCAGTGGTTTCGCGATTGTCAGTATTATCCTGTCGGCGATTCCGCCGGACGAGGACCATCCATACGGCCACGGTAAAATCGAATTTTTTTCGGCGGGATTTGAAGGCGCCTTGATCGTCCTGGCGGCCCTGGGTATTTTCCGGGTGGGTCTGAGCCATCTTCTGGCGCCGCAGCCTCTCCTCCAGCTTGATATGGGCCTGCTGCTGCTGGTGGCTGCCAGCGCGGTCAATGGTTTGCTGGGAATCGGGCTGCTGCGCATCGGGCGGAAAACGCGGTCCATCACCCTGGCCGCCGACGGCCGTCATGTTCTCACCGATGTCTATACCTCGGCGGGGGTGGTGGCCGGTCTGGTTCTGGTGCGACTGACCGACTGGTACTGGATGGATGGCCTGGTGGCCTGTCTGGTGGGAATCCACATTCTCTTCACCGGCGCGCGGCTGATCCGGGACGCCTACCAGGGACTCATGGATGCCGCCGATCCCGAGGTGCTTAAACAGGTTACAGCGATCATCCTGGCGCACCGCAAGCCGAGCTGGATCGACATCCACAAACTGCGGGCCTGGAACGCGGGTGCCCGGATCCATGTCGATCTCCACCTGATTCTGCCCCGTGAGATGATGCTGGAAGACGCCCACCGTGAAGCCGATGACCTGGAGCAGGCGATTCTGGCGGAAGTACCCGGAGCCGAGAGCGTGCTGGTGCACATGGACCCCTGTCAGAAAGAAAACTGCCCGATCTGCGGTCGTGACCATTGCCACCACCGGGCACAACCCTTCCGCCAGACGTCGCCATGGTCCACCATGACCATGACGGCCACGGCCTTTGAACTGCCGGAGGGTCGGTAAACCCTTATATTGCCTATATGCCTTACCGAGGGGCACTCTGACGAGAACCCCATAAAAAAGGAATAAACAATGAAAAATTTACGATTGCTTGTTGTCTTGTGTGTTTTTATTAGTCCCTGGGCGGTTTCAGATGCGGTAGGGGGTTGGACGGATGTCCTGCAAAAAACCATGGATTCCGTAAGCGGCGGTGGGGCGCTTGAAAATGCCGATATCGTCAACGGGCTGAAAGAGGCGCTGGAGATCGGGACCGCCCAGGCAACACAACTGGCCGGCCGGGAGAATGGTTATCTCAACAATCCAAAGATCAAAATTCCGCTTCCGGCGTCCATGGCCAAAACAGAAACGCTGGTGCGGGCGGCCGGCATGGGCGATCAGCTGGATGCATTCGTGCTCAGCATGAACCGGGCGGCCGAACAGGCCGCGCCCGAAGCCCAGTCGATATTCTGGGATGCCATCAAACAGATGGAAATTGACGATGCCAAACGCATCCTGAACGGCCGGGATAACGAAGCCACCTTGTATTTCCAAGACAAGACGACCGAGGAACTGACGACGGTTTTCAAGCCGCTGGTCCATCAGGCCATGGAAGAGGTGGGGGTCACGCAGCAATACCACACCCTGCAGACCGGGGCGGAAGCCATACCGTTTCTGTCGGACTGGCTGGTTGATCTGGATGACTACGTGACGTCCCAGGCATTGGAAGGGCTTTTCTTCCTGGTGGCGGAAGAGGAGGCTAAAATTCGGCAGGACCCGGCCGCCCGGGTGACCGACCTGTTACAGAAGGTGTTTGCGAACCCTTGATAAGTGCGCCGTCGGAGCCGGCCTCTTTCGATTAAGATCTGAATGCCAAACAATCCGGCGATCCAATTAGAAAACGCCCTGCAGCCATAGGCGGCAGGGCGTTTGGCAGTGATAGGTGCTGTTATTTCTTATCGTCTTCTTTGACTTCTTCGAAATCCGCATCGACCACGTCATCCTGCTGGCTGCCGGCGGCATCCTGCTGGGGATTACCCTGGGGGCCCCCTTCCGCACCGGCAGCGCCCTCCTGGGAGGCTTTCTGGTACATGGCTTCCGCCAACTTGTGGGAGGCCTGGGTCAAGGCCTCACTGAGGCGTCGAATCTCTTCCGGATCATCGCCTTCCATGGCTTTGCGCAGAGGTTCGATAGCCTCCTGGGCCTTTGTTTTGATGGCCTCGTCCACCTTGTCGCCCAGATCTTTGATGGACTTCTCGGTGGAATAAATCAATGAATCGGCCTGGTTGCGGGCCTCCACCAGCTCTTTTTTCTTGCGGTCGTCATCGGCGTGAATTTCAGCGTCCTTGACCGCCTGGTCGATTTCTTCCTTGGAAAGGCCGCTGGAAGCCGTGATCTGGATGGATTGTTCCTTGCTAGTGGCCAGGTCTTTGGCCGATACGCTGACGATGCCGTTGGCATCAATGTCAAAGGTAACCTCTATCTGGGGCACCCCGCGCGGCGCCGGGGGAATGCCTACAAGCTCGAAACGTCCCAAGGTTTTGTTACCGCTGGCCATCTCGCGCTCGCCTTGCAGAACATGAATGGAGACGGCCGGCTGGCTGTCGGCGGCCGTGCTGAAGATCTGGCTCTTGCGGGTGGGGATCGTGGTGTTTTTGTCGATCAATTTGGTCATGACCGCACCGAGGGTCTCGATGCCCAGGGAAAGCGGGGTCACATCCAAAAGTAGAACATCTTTGACATCGCCCTGCAGGACACCTCCCTGGATGGCGGCACCCAGTGCAACCACTTCGTCCGGGTTGACGCCCTTGTGGGGCTCCTTGCCGAAGATTTTTTTGACCCGCTCCTGGACCGCCGGCATCCGCGTCATGCCGCCCACGAGAATAACTTCATCGATTTCGCCGGCCGTCAGTCCGGATTCTTTCATGGCCGTCAGGCAGGGGCCTTCCAGATTGTCCAGAAGGTCCGCCACCAGCGCTTCCAGTTTGGCCCGGGTGAGCTTGATATTCATATGCTTCGGGCCGCTGGCATCGGCTGTGATAAAGGGCAGATTGACCTCGGTTTCCAGAGAGGTCGACAGCTCCATTTTAGCCTTTTCGGCTGCTTCCTTAAGACGCTGGAGCGCCATCTTGTCCTGACGGACATCGATGCCCTGGTCTTTCTTGAATTCATTCGCCAGAAACTCGATGACCCGGAGATCGAAATCCTCGCCGCCCAGATGGGTGTCGCCGTGGGTGGCCTTGACTTCGAAGACCCCCTCGCCGATTTCCAGGACGGAAATATCGAAGGTGCCGCCACCCAGGTCGAAGACAGCTATCTTCTCCTCTGCTTTTTTGTCCAGGCCATACGCCAGTGAGGCCGCGGTGGGTTCGTTGATAATGCGCTGGACGTTCAGCCCGGCAATTTTCCCGGCATCTTTGGTGGCCTGGCGCTGGCTGTCGTTGAAATAGGCCGGTACGGTGATGACGGCATCGGTGACGGGTTCACCCAGGTATTCCTCGGCTGTTTTTTTGATGTTGGCCAGGATGAAGGATGAGATTTCCGCCGGGCTGTAGCGGGTGCCCTTCAGGTTGATACGTACGTCGCCGTTGCTGGCTTTTTCAATCTTGTAGGGCAGGTTTTTAATATCCTGCTGCACCTCTTTGGAGTCGAATTTGCGACCGATGAGCCGTTTGACCCCAAAGACGGTATTTTCAGGATTGGTAATAGCCTGACGTTTGGCGATCTGTCCGACAAGCCGTTCGTTGCTGTCGCTGACAGCGATCGTGGACGGCGTGGTGCGTCCGCCCTCCGGGTTGGTAATGACCTTGGCTTCCCCCCCCTCCATGATGGCCACACATGAATTGGTGGTACCGAGATCAATTCCGATAATTTTGCCCATTTCGTCTATCCTCCTTAAAAGTCGAGTAATATGCTATCAAAATCTATGATCAGGCGCGGTATCTTTTTTCCGGTCCGATCGAAGCTAAGTACATTCTTTGGATACGACAACCATTGCAGGGCGCAATAACCGATCGCGAAGCATGTACCCTTTTTGCAGTTCCTTGATTACCGTATTAGCCGGGAAGGCATCACTGGGTTCCTGCATGACCGCTTCGTGAAGGTTGGGATCGAACGGTTGTTGCAGAGATTCGATCGGCTTGACACTGAACTGGTCGAAAATTTTGAGGAGTTCTTTCAGCGTCATGTCGACGCCCTCCATAAGGCCTTCGGGCTCCCCATTTTCCCGGGAAGCCGCGAGGGCGCGCTCGAGGTTGTCGACTACGCCCAACAGATCACGGAGCAGCGTCTGATTGGCGTATTTGCGCAACTCACTTATTTCGCGTTCTTTGCGTTTACGGAAATTGTCCAGTTCGGCGGCGGCACGCAGGAAACGTTCATGGTTTTCCTGAGCCTGCCGTTCCGCGGTTTCCAGTTTTTCTTCAAGTGTTTGCGGCGGGGTGGCAATGTCGGCTGCCGGATCTTCGGGGGCGGTCGTTTGGTCATTGCTGGGGGCGCTTGCTTGGGATGTTGCGTCCTGAAGGTCCGAGGACGGCGGCCTCGTGTCCGCTGCCGGATGATCGGTTTCGGCCACGCTAGCCATCGTTTCTTTGTCTGTCATAACTCTGCCGGTTCTCCTTGCTCAATCCCAAGATGCCGCTTGCCGGGGTCGGGATACGGCCTTGTGTGAAGACGGGCAACCCTGTCAGGCGGTTGAATAACTGTGGTCTTTGCCAATATTGTGTTAAGTTCCAGATCAGAATGCGCATTTGCAATCTGTAACCATCGCTTTATGAGCCCTGTTTCACCTTGTCGCAACGATTTGCGCAACCTCTTGCAACACCCTGTCAAACAATCACCGCCTCCGGATTCCGGAAGCGGCAATTTGATGTCCGGATGATAACATCGGATAAAAAATAAGACGCGTTGATTCGATGTCAAGCCGATAAGCCTGTGATTAACGGGGGTTTAGCTGCGGTGCCGGGGGCGTGCGCAATGTTGCCTGCGGCGGGGTCGGAGGCTTGGCTGGCCGGGGCTCGAAAGCCTGGCGGCAACACCGGAATGGCCGGAGATCCCGCGACACAGTCGGCTTTACTTATCGCTGCTTCCTTCCGGATCTGACGAAGTTCGTAAGCGTCTGTTGCGCGGGGTCCGGCCATAAAGTGTCGATGCCCGGTTGGAATCATCCCGTGTGGGTTAATCCCAAAGTTAATGCCTGAGATAGTATCGACAAGTCCCGGCGGATTTGCAAGTAAAAAGTCGATCACCGCCGATCAAATGGGGTTGACTTACCCCCATGACCGCCCTAATCAAAGCAAATCATTTTTAATTACCGCTTGTTAACAATGATGCCGCTCGGCGGTGACGAAAGAGGCCGAATTACCCCGATGAAAACGACTTACGACCTATCGCGTGATCCGCTGGTCCAATCGGTCGAAAAGACCATGACGACTTACCGCATGCTGCAGGCGGGCGACCGGGTGCTGGTGGGCTTGTCCGGTGGTCCGGATTCGACGGCCGTGTTGCTGTGTTTGCACCAATTGGCGGAAAAACTGTCGATTTCCCTCCAAGCCGCCCACCTAAACCACGGCCTGCGGGGCGATCGGGCGGCTCACGATGCCCGGCAGGCGGCGGGCCTGGCGGCTGCGCTGGGTATCCCCTTCGTTGCTGAAGCATGTTCGGTAGAAGCCTTTCGGCAGACCCGCCGGATGAGCCTGGAAGAGGCCGCGCGTGAGGTGCGCTACCGTTTTCTAGAACGTGCCGCAAACGCGGGAGGGTTCAACCGGATTGCGCTGGGCCACCACCGTGACGACGATGCCGAATTGATACTGATGCGCTTTCTGCGCGGCTCCGGTCCCCTTGGGTTAGCCGGTATTCCGCCCCAGCGCTCCGGGTCCGGTGGGGCGGTAACGATTATTCGCCCCTTCATTCGTACGCCCCGTCGCGCTATTCTGGCTTTTTTGAAAAGAAGCGGGGTTACGGCGGTGGAAGACGAAAGCAACGCCGATGTCCACTTCCTCCGCAATCGGATACGGCATCAATTGCTGCCGCTGTTGACGGAGCAATACAACCCGGACCTGGCCGAGGGGTTGAGCCGCATGGCGCACCTGATGCGCGACGAGGAGGACTGGCTATCCGGTGTCGCGGTCAAAACGCTGCAGGCCTTGACCCTTGCCGATCACGGAACGCTGCTGGTGCTGGACCGCAAGGGCCTGGCGGCATGTCATCCGGCGTTGCAGCGACGGGTGCTGCGGGCGGCGGTGCAGCGATGCAAGGGTGATCTCCGGCGCATGGGCTTCGCCCCGCTGGAAGCCGCGCGTGAATTGGCCACGCAGGGTCCCGCCTGGGGGGCCCGTGATATGCCTGACGGTCTGGTGGTCCGGGGGCAGGGCCATCGCCTCGATGTGCAGCGCCTATCCCGGAAGCGCAGCGCAGGCCGGCCCTCACGATTTGCTCCGGTGGACTTCGGGTTCGAATACCGGATTCCATCGCCGGGACGTTTTCCCATCCGTGAAGCCGGGGTGACGATGGCTTTTTCGCTGCTTGAAGAACCACCTGCCAGAAGTGCCTACCGAACTGGACAGCAAACCGCCTTTTTTGATATGGATCAACTGCGTTTCCCCTTGACGATCCGGAATTCCCGCCCGGGGGATCGGCTTGCGCCCCTGGGGTTGAGCGGCACCCAGAAAGTCAAAAAAATATTTATCGACCGGAAAATCGCGCGGGAAGACCGGCCGCGGTATCCCCTGTTGCTCTGCGGTGACCAGATTCTCTGGGTCGTCGGGTTGCGTCAAAGCGAAAGCGGCAAAATCGGGCCGACAACGACGCGCTGGCTGAAGGTCGAAATGACGGGTTGCCTATCCGGGCAAGATGGTTATTTTTAGTCGATTTAACGTGTTATCGAACCTTATGCAGGAGGGCATATCTTTTGAATCCGTTTTATAAAAATTTGTCGCTCTGGATTGTCATTACACTGATGTTCGTGATGCTGTACCAGATTTTCAGTGAACAGCGTCTTGCGGAAACGCCGGTCAGCTATTCCGAGTTTCTGGCCATGGTGGCCGACGAACGGGTGAATGAAGTCGTTATTCAAGGCCAGGAACTGACGGTGAAAGACACCCAGGGAGATCGATTCAAAGTCTACGCGCCGGATGACCCGGAACTGATTGCGACCCTGAGGGGCAAGGGCGTCCATATCGGCGCCAAACCACCGGCCGAGTCGCCCTGGTACATGTCGGTGCTGGTATCCTGGTTCCCAATGCTGATCCTCATCGGGGTCTGGGTATTTTTCATGCGGCAGATGCAGTCCGGCGGCGGTAAGGCTATGAGCTTTGGTAAAAGCCGGGCGCGTTTGAATTCCGACCAGTCCGCCAAGGTCACCTTTGAAGATGTGGCCGGTATCGATGAAGCCAAGGAAGAACTTCAAGAGATCGTGGAATTCCTGCGCGACCCCAAAAAATTTACGCGCCTGGGAGGGCGTATTCCCAAAGGTGTGCTGCTGATGGGGCCTCCCGGAACCGGTAAAACGCTGCTGGCGCGCGCCATTGCCGGTGAGGCCGGGGTGCCGTTTTTCACGATCAGCGGCTCCGATTTCGTCGAGATGTTTGTGGGCGTAGGCGCCAGCCGGGTCCGCGATCTTTTTGTGCAAGGCAAGAAGAATGCGCCCTGTATTATTTTTATCGATGAAATCGATGCGGTCGGACGACACCGAGGGGCCGGGCTGGGCGGCGGCCATGACGAACGAGAACAGACCCTGAACCAACTGCTGGTGGAGATGGACGGATTCGAATCCAATGAAGGCGTGATTCTGATTTCCGCCACCAACCGTCCCGATGTTCTTGATCCGGCATTGTTGCGACCCGGGCGGTTTGACCGACAGGTGGTTGTTTCGCTGCCGGACATCAAGGGGCGCGAAAAGATCTTGCGGGTCCACATGAAGAAAACCCCCATCGATCCCGATGTCAATCCGGTGATTCTGGCCAAGGGTACGCCGGGCTTCTCCGGGGCGGACCTGGAAAACCTGGTCAACGAAGCCGCGTTGCTGGCTGCCAAGCAGGACAAGGAACGGGTTGCCATGACGGATTTCGAAGAGGCCAAGGATAAAGTCTACATGGGCCTGGAGCGCAAATCCAAGGTGATCTCGGAGGAGGACAAAAAAACCACCGCCTACCACGAGGCAGGGCATGCCCTGGTGGCCCGTTTTCTGCCCTTCACCGATGCGGTCAACAAGGTGACGATCATTCCGCGTGGACGGGCCGCCGGCGTGACCTGGTTTCTGCCCGAAGAACGCGACTTCAAATACAAGGACCAGCTGCAGAGCGAACTCTCGGTGGCTTACGGCGGCCGGGTGGCCGAGGAGCTGATTTTTAACCGGATCAGCACCGGTGCGGCCGGCGACATCAAGCAGGCGACCGATTTGGCCGGCCGGATGGTGCGTTCCTGGGGCATGAGCGATCTCGGCCCGCTATCCTACGCCAAGGGGGAGGAGCATATCTTCATCGGCCGTGAAATCGCGCAGCACCGGGATTTTTCCGAAGAGACCGCTCGGCGTATCGACGGCGAGATTGCCAAACTCATCAGCGGCGCTTACGAAAACGCAAAGTCGGTCCTGAAGGAAAATATCGATATCCTGCACCGAATCTCCGAAGTTCTGATAGAAAGAGAAACGATCATGGGAAACGAACTGGACGCAATCATTCTGGAAACGCGCCCGGGTTTCGATTTTCCCTCCAAGCACGAGCATATCTCCACCCAGGCGCCGGAAACGAGCGGCAAAAAGGATGAAAGCCCAACGGCATCGGCGCCGAATGAAGATGACACGCCCGAAGCATCGGCGGGGGATTCCTCCGCTGACAAGGAGAGCGGCAACGAATGAAGCACTATTCGTTGGTGTGGGGCGATTATCGGTTGACCCTGGGGCCGCGAACACTTGTGATGGGCATTGTCAATGTGACGCCGGACTCTTTCTCGGACGGGGGACGTTTTCTGAGCTGTGACGATGCGATTGCTCAGGGACTCCGGCTGATGGATGAAGGTGCTGACATCCTCGATATCGGAGGAGAGTCCACACGGCCTTTCTCCGACCCCGTGCCAGCGGCGGAGGAGCTTCGCCGGGTTATTCCGGTCATCGAGGCACTGGCCCGCCGTGGGAAGACCCCGATTTCCATCGATACGACCAAATCCGAAGTCGCCCGGCAGGCATTGGATGCCGGCGCGTCTATCATCAACGATGTCAGCGCGCTGCGGGTCGACCCTGCCATGGCGGAAGTGGCGGTGCACTACGACGTCCCTATCATCCTCATGCACATGCTGGGTACCCCTAAAACCATGCAGGCCGATCCGGAATATGAAGACGTGGTCACGACAGTGTGCACCTTTTTGCGCCGGGCTGTCGAAAAGGCTGTTCAGGCCGGCATCGACGCCAGTCGGGTCATTGTCGATCCCGGCATCGGGTTCGGCAAGACCTTTGCGCACAACCTGCAACTGTTGCACAATTTGAAGGCCTTGCAGGCGCTGAATTGTCCGATTCTGGTGGGTTCCTCGCGCAAAGCGTTCATTCGTCATCTCCTTAAACCGCCCGGTGAAAAAGATATTCGGGCGGATTTGCCGATCGTAGCAACCGGCACCCAGGCCGCCGTAGCGGCTTCCGCCCTGCAAGGTGCCCATATCGTCCGAGTGCACGAGGTTGCCGACACGCGTGCGACCCTTAAAATTATCGATGCCATCCGAAATGCCGAAACCGGTTTGCCGGGCAACACACAAGGAGCTCAATGATCATATGATATTTGTCATCGATGTGGGCAATACGAATACGGTGATGGGCGTTTATGAAGGGACGACGCTGGTCCAGGATTGGCGGGTTCGCACCGAACAGAATGTCACGGAAGACGAATTCAATGTCCTGGTGACCAACCTCCTGAATTTGAGCCGGATCGATTCCAAAGGCATTCGGAAAACCGTGATATCCTGTGTCGTGCCTCCCATGATGACGATCCTGGAGTCTTTCTGCCGCAAGTATCTGGGCCATGCGCCCCAGTGGGTCGACCCTCGACACTGTGCGCACATGCCGATTCTCTACAACAACCCCGCCGATGTGGGGGCGGACCGGATCGTCAATGCGGTAGGCGCCTATCACCGGCATCATTGCAGTTTGATCATCATTGATTTTGGCACGGCCACCACCTTTGATGCCATTTCCGAAGCGGGGGAATACCTTGGGGGCGCTATCAGCCCCGGCATCCACATCGCCTCCGAGGCGCTTTTCCAGAAAGCGTCCAAACTTCCCCGGGTGGACCTTTTCCGTCGGCCGCCGGTCGTTATTGGAAAAGACACGGCAGGGTCGATCCAGGCGGGGGTTATTTTCGGCTATGCCGGTTTGGTGGACGGCATGGTGCGGCGGATGGCTCAGGAAATGGGGGGCTCGCCGAAGGTGATTGCCACCGGCGGCCTGGCGCCGCTGATGAAGGATGTCGCGGAATCCATCGAAGAGGTCGATGCCACCCTGACCCTGGAGGGGTTGCGCATTATCAGTGATGCCATAAACGATTAGAAGCCATCGCAAAGGCCCTCTCGAATGTGTTCCGCAGGGGTGCTGCGGACATCCTCGAAAAATCGACCGATAGCGATGTCGCCTTCCGGCCGATAATGCTATTCATCGTCGGCTTCCCCGAAGATTGCCCGCGCTAGACAATGACCGAAAGGAAAAGAATCGCATGCCGAAGCGATGCGCATGGGTGACGTCGGATTCGACGTATATCGCCTATCATGATGAGGAATGGGGGGTTCCGGTGCACGATGATCGCCGCTTGTTTGAATTTCTTGTCTTGGAGGGCGCCCAGGCCGGATTGAGTTGGCTGACGATATTAAAAAAGAGGCCGAATTACCGCTTGGCCATGGATGCCTTCGACCCCGTTCGTGTTGCGCACTACGACGAAGAACGGATCGCGATACTGATGCAGAACCCGGGCCTTGTGCGCAATCGCAGCAAATTAAAGGCCGCCGTCACCAATGCCCGGGCTTTTCTTCAGGTACAGGAAGCGTATGACACCTTTGATCAATATATCTGGCAGTTTGTCGACGGACGGCCTCAGCAGAACCGTTGGTCGTCCGCGGCCGAAGTGCCGGCGGCCACACCGGCCTCCGAGACCATGAGCCGTGATCTGCGGCAACGCGGGTTTAAATTTGTCGGTCCGGTCATCTGCTATTCGCTCATGCAGGCTGTCGGCATGGTGAACGACCACACGGTGGATTGCTTTCGCCATGCGATGATCAGGCAACTGCCCCGTTGAAAAACGACTTCCCAAGCCAACCCAACGTCTACGCTCTAAGATGGGTTCTCACTTTTCGTTGCCCGGTGTTTCCTGTATATATTCGATAAACCCCTGGATACTTTTTCGCAAAAAGCCCCTTTCCCGTGTTTTTTTCTGATCCGTCATCGAAAAGTAGGCGTCCAGGCGAGGGTCTTCTTTCAACAACCGTTCCAAGCAGTCGCTGGTGGGATCGTTCGTGCCGGCGTCCGCCAGGGCCCGGCCAATGACTTCTTCCCAGAGCAGCAACTGGCGTCGGTGGGATAAAAGAAGATCCTGCGCGTCTGCAAACAGGCCAAAGTGGCTGTAGGCGATTTTGCAGGGCTGTAGCGCGATCAGCCGGTCCAGGCTGCCCAGAGCCACATCGAGGAAAAAGCGCGGCGGTGTGGCCGGTCGCAAATACGGCGCCGGGTGGCTCGTGGCCAGGCACACGCCACCGGCCTCGCCGGCGAAAAGGAGATCGTCGACCGCATAACTGACGTGGTGGAGGGCGTGGCCGGGCGTTGGAATTATTCGGATACGAGGGTCGTCAAGCGCGGCCGCATCCATCACACGGCGCGGTGTCACGGCTGTGATGGGGCCATAGGCTTCGGCCGTGCGCGCCCAAGGATTTCAAAGAGTTTTGCCACAGACGGTCCGGTTGGACCAGGTGCGGCAGGCCCCGGGCATGGCCCACGACGAGCGCTTGCGGAAAAGCAGTTGCCACTTCGCCGATTCCGCCGGCATGATCGATATGGATATGGGTCAGGAGCAGATAGTCCAGGTGTCGGATGCCGAGATCTCCCAGCGCCCTCAGGAGCGTTGCACTGGTGGCCGCGGGGCCGACATCGACCAGAAACGCGGGGGGGCCGGTATACAGCCATGTGCCGATGAATCGGTCAAATCCTTGCAGCGGGGGCGTCAGGGCGATTAGATAGAGCTTTTCGGCAAGCTGCCAAATGGTCTGGGATGACATGATGCGGTGTGCTGGTTGGACAGATTAGCCGTAGAATTCGGCTTCCAGAGCGCGCAACTCCTTTTCAAGGGCTCGGCGTTCCTCTTCGGAAAGATCCTCCTGCCGGAGTCGCGCGCGTAACCCCACCAAGATCATTTCGGTGCGGTAGTCACTGCACCCATAATGGGTTTGGGACGGCATTAAAACCCCCGCGCGAGTTTGACGGTCTCCTTGTACGCCCGGTAGAAAATATCGTTTTCCGTAATAGCGGTGCTGAGGATTTTCCCGAAATCGCCTATGTTTTTGATATTGATGATCATATTGACACTTTTGTTCAGTGCGAACATGTGGTCCATGGTGCGGTAGCGGCTGCTGACCAGGCAGACAAACAGTTCGCGCCGGGTGGTCATGGTCAGACGCTCCAGGAAGAGCAGAACGCCATTGGTTTCGGGATTGCTGGTGTCGAACGATTCGTTTAACACCACAACGTTGTAGTTGTGATAGCGCATTTTTTTCAATGCCTCGCGGGTACTGCTCACGGTCGTGAGATGATACTCCATGAGTTCCAGCACTGAGGCGATCTTATCCCGGATGGCCGGGTCGGGTTCGCATATCAGCGCGGTCAGGGCATCTTCTTCGATAAAGTCAAATGGTTTCTCAGCTGCATCGTAGCGTTCCTCGCCGGCTTTGTCATCCGTCGAGGCCGGTGGCGTGGCGGCATCTTTAGCGAGGATGGTGATTTTATTCTTGCACTTGGGGCAGGCCGCGCGGATACTTTTCCCGGCCGGGATTTTATCATCGGGCACATTAAATCGGGCCTGGCAAGACTCACAAACGACCTCCATAATTCCCTATCTCCTATATCAAGGTTGGACGCCTCGAGACCTTTGCATCACCCCGTTTGGCATTCAGATTCTGCGTCAGGCTCAACTTCTGATCCGCAAAACAGTAAATGTAATCCTGCGGTTGAAATTTCGCCGCGCCTTGAACTTGAACACACAATAGCAGTTTTTCAAAAGTCTTGTCTAATTGAACCGCGCCTTTCCAGGTAATCCCGCCCCAAAGGGCGGTGTTTTATTTTCGGGGGCTTTTACGGTACTGATGATCGATTTCGAGGCGATCAATGTCGGTGGTGGCTTCCCCTCGGGCGGCTTTAACCATGTCGATCCCTCTTCCGGCGATACCTTTCCGCGAGGCATAGGCCATCGCGGTTTCCTGGGAAATCAGACCCTGTTCATAAAGATGAATGATGAATTCATCGAAGGTGGTCATCCCGAAAGCCGCTCCCTGCTGGATGATTTCATAATAGGTTTTTCCTTCGGATTCGCCGTTCAGGATGCTGTCCTTGATGCGGATATTCGAACGCAATACTTCAAAGGCGGCTACCCGGCCGCCACCGATTTTGGGCAGCAGGCGCTGGCCCACGATCCAGCGGATGGTATCCGCCATGCGGATGCGGATCTGGTTTTCTTCTTCTGTAGAAAACATGCCAAGAATGCGGTTGATGGTCTGTCCGGCGTCCACGGTATGCAGGGTCGAAAAAACGAGATGTCCGGTCTCAGCTGCACTGAGGCCGATTTCCACTGTTTCCCGATCGCGCATTTCGCCGACCAGGATGACTTTCGGGGCCTGCCGCAGGGCCGCCCTCAGCCCGTTGGCATAACTGTTAAAATCCAGACCGAGTTCGCGCTGGTTGAAGGTGCTTTTTTTATGGGGGTGGAGATATTCTACCGGGTCTTCTAAAGTGACTACGTGGACGGCTTCCTCTTCGTTGATTTTATCGAGAATGGCCGCCAGAGATGTTGTTTTACCGGAGCCGGTGGCACCGGTAAAAAGGACGATCCCGTTTTTCTCTTTGGCGATGTCATAAAATGATTCCGGCAAATTCATGCCCTTGATGGTCGGTACCTTGGACTCCAGTTTCCGAAGCACGATCGAATAGTTTCCGGTCTGGGAAAAGATATTGACACGGAAGCGGGCTTTGCCCGGCAGGCTGTGGGAAAGGTCACAGGAACCCTTTTCTATAAGATCGCGGGTGAGCCGCCGGTCTCCGTTGACTGAGGTTCAATGCCATGACTTCCGTTTGAAAAGGCGTCAGTTCCTTGATGGGGGGGCGCATTTCCACCGGTAGCAATACACCGGCGCTTTCCACCTGGGGTGGCTTACCCACAGTGAGATTGAGGTCGGAGACGTTCTTATGGGAGTCGAGCATTCGGGTAAGGATGTGATCTGTTTCGTTCTTTCGCATACGATAACCCTTTCCTCATCCTCGGATGGTGCGGGTTTTTGGCAGACACCACAGGGTCGTGACGCTGCACTGCCCGGCTAAGCCTCGGTAAAATCTGCAGGCGGACTGTTCAGCAGCGGTCGGAAGCGCCCCTTGTCATTGGCTTTCATATAGGCTTCGTCCGCGCTGATCATGCCCTTGTTCAACAGATCCATGATAGCATCGTCCAGCAGAATCATGCCGTATTTCTTGCCGGTTTGAATCATGGACGGGATTTGATGGGTTTTAGCTTCGCGTATGAGGTTACGCACGGCTGCGGTGGCAATCAGGATTTCCAGCGCCACACAGCGCCCCTTGATGTCAATGCGTTTGAAAAGCACCTGGGCCACGATCGCGCGCAGGCCGTCCGACAGGGTGGACCGGGTCTGGGCCTGCTGGTCGTGGGGGAAGACTTCGATGATGCGGTCAACGGTTTTCGGTGCACTGGGGGTATGCAGGGTGGCAAACACCAGGTGACCCGTCGAGGCCGCCTCAATGGCCAGTGACATGGTTTCCAGATCGCGCATTTCACCAACCAGGATAATGTCCGGGTCTTCACGCAATGCGCCCCGCAGGGCCGCTGAAAAGGTTTTGGTATGCAGGCCGACTTCCCGGTGATTGACGATGCATGACTGGCTTTGGTGAACAAATTCGATCGGGTCTTCGATTGTGATGATGTGGTCTTTACGGGTTCGGTTGGACTCATCCACGATGGCCGCCAGGGTTGTGGATTTACCGGAACCCGTTGGTCCGGTCACGAGTACCAGGCCGCGGGGCAGCGATGCTAGTTTGCTGATAACCGGCGGCAGGCCGAGCTGTTCGCAGGTCATGATCGTATCCGGAATTTCACGAAAGACAGCGGCGACACCGTTTTTCTGCATGAAATAATTGCACCGATAGCGGGCCAGACCGGGAATTTCGTAGCCGAAATCGATATCGCCCGTTTCTTCGAACACCTTGATCTTGTCTTCCGGGGTAATTTCATAGAGCATACCCCGCAGATCGTCACTGTTTAGGCGTTTGTATTTGATGCGTTCAATTTCGCCGCGGACCCGCAGGGCCGGCTGCTGACCGGATGCCAGGTGGAGGTCGGAAGCGCCCTGTTCGTTTAATAGTTTGAAAAAGGCATCAATTTTGGCCATGCATATCTCCTGATGGATTGGCTAGGGGATTTAGCCAAGGGGTTGGGCCTGTGTTCATTATCCGGGCAATCTGCATATCTGTGAATACCGGTTTTTAGCGGCGATGGGTTGTCAGGGCGCGCGGCTGCTCAGGATCGCAACTTTGGCGTCATTGGTATCCGCCGTCTGCATGCTTTCCTGGCTAATCTTGAGCAGTTTGGCATGCGCTTCGATGATGGCGGTTATTTCCACTTCGATCTGGACCCGCTGGCGTCTGAGTTCGGTGATGTCTTCCTGGAGGTGGTTCAACCGATTCTGAGCGTGGTTGATAATTTTGTCAGCTTTGATTTCGGCCTCCGCGATAATCAACTCTGCCTGCTTTTCGGCATTTTCCTTCATGTTCTCCAGCACTTTCTGGGAATGAATCATGGCACGGCGAAACGTTTCCTCCCGCTTTTTCAATCCTTGACTTTCCCGTCGCAGGCGCAGAATTTCTTCTTTGAGCGTTTCATTGTCGCGCTGGAGCTGTTCGAATGTGCTGGCCATTTGTTCTAGAAAGAGATCCACCTCGCGCACATCGAAGCCGCGGAAGCGCATTGAAAACTGCTGTTGCTGAATGTCCAGAGGCGTGAGTTTCATAGCTACCTCCCGTACCGACCCTATCGGAAATGCAAACCCTGTGACAGATGGGCCAGATAATTTACCACGAAGTTTTGAAGAAAAATGATGACGAGAAAAACAATAATGGGTGAAAAATCAATACCGCTGAAGCTTACCGGCAGCCTGCGTCGTATCTGAGACAGAACCGGCTCGGTGACGCTATAGATGAAACGTACGATGGGGTTGTAGGGGTCCGGACTTACCCACGACAGGACGGCACGCGCAATGATGACCCACATATAAAGGGTCAACACGAGGTTCAGGATGGTGGCCAAAGCACCAAGGAAATAACCGAGCAACGCCATAATCATCTAATCCTTAAGATAGCAGCCAAATGGCCTTGAGACGGCCGAAAGAATCTGTAAAACTGTTATTTAACCTTATAAATTTTGACGATATTCGTCTATAAGTCAAGGGTTTTCGTTGAGGCCCGACTTCATCGAGCACTTGTCTTACTGATTGCCGAGGGACACCTGCGCCGGGACCTCGCTTGAATCTCGGTATGATCCGGTGTAGCTTTTCGGTCAGGGGGCCGGATCGGCGGCGTCCTGACCGTCAAATCTGTGACGTGGTTTGTCACTCCGCCTGACAAAATTTGTCAGGCGGTAACAACAAGACAAGATGAGCACGGTATTAGTTTCCGATATTACACCTAAAACGAATATTTGGATTCCCGGCATGTATTTTGCTGCTACTGATTTTCGCGGCCACTCATTTTTCGGTTACGCGGTCAGAGCAACCCACAGATATCGTTTGGGGTGCATGCGGAGAAACCAGCAGATGCCGTCGTAATCGAAAGCGTATTGATGCTTGATGAAACCATTACATATCCAGCGGCGTTTGCCGCCGGGCTACTGTCCTTCTTTTCGCCATGTATATTGCCACTGATACCAGCTTATTTTACTTTTATTACCGGCTACTCGCTGGAGGAATTGACCGGCGAGCAGGTTGGCGGCATCCGTCGCAAGGTGATTGTGGCCACCATGGCTTTCGGCCTGGGATTCTCTCTGATTTTCATTTTGCTGGGGGCATCCGCTTCTTTCCTGGGAGGGCTAGCCGCGCGGTATTATCAGGTCATTCGTGTGGTCGGCGGCCTGCTCATTATTGTTTTCGGGTTCCATTTGACGGGGTTGTTCCGGCTGTCATTTCTCGAAGTGGAAAAACGGGTTCAGCTTCGCACAAAACCGACGCATATTTTGGGAACGGTATTGGTGGGGATGGCTTTCGGGGCCGGTTGGAGCCCCTGTATCGGCCCCATGCTAGGGTCCATCCTGATTCTGGCGGGCAGCGAAGAATCGGTGCTCGAAGGAATCGGTCTGCTGACGGTCTATTCCGCCGGTCTCTGGATTCCGTTTCTGCTGATGTCGGTGTTCATCAACTTGATGCTCGTTTTTCTCAAAAGGGCCCGGCGAGTAATGCAATTTGTCAACGTGGCGGCCGGCATGCTGCTGATCGGACTGGGACTGGCTCTGGTCTTTGATCGCTTCGGCATGCTCTGGTCGCTGATTGCGCCGGCGGCCGGCTGACACCCAATTTCCGCCCCGTGCGGAATAATCTTTTATCCGAGGTGTGACCAATGAAAAAATCGCTATTTTTAATCCCTATTCTGATTATCATGTTTTGTCTTTCCGGCAGTGTCGTCCTGGCAGGGAAAAAAGGCGAAAAGGCCGACCGCATCAACTGGCACAATTATAAACAAGGCATGTCGTTGGCCAAAAAAGAGAACAAGCGGGTCTATCTTCATTTTTATACGGACTGGTGCAATTTCTGCAAAGAGATGGACCAGACCACCTTCCGCAATCCCTCCATCATTAATTTGCTGAACAAGGATTTCGTCGCTATCCGCGTGAACACCAACAAAGAGACCACGGTGGCGGGAAAATACAATATCCGTCCGGTCCCGGATAACTGGTTCCTGTCGGCGGACGGGAAAAAGCTGCGGAATTTTTTAGGGTATTATGAAGCGGATCAGTTCGTCACCGTCATTCGCTACGTCAACGAGAATTTGTAACTGGGAAAGTCACGGGGTATCCGGCGGGATAGGGTTTGGCCGGATACCCTTTAGCGGGTGATTTTTTAATTCTATCGTGACAGGCTGTCCAGATAGCGGCGCAGCAGCCGAATCAGGAGAGAGCCAATCACCCCCAATCCCAGTATGACGAGTACCAGGGGAACCCAGACATAACCGGCGAAAGAGGGCGTGAGCAGGGCCTCGTTGATACCGGCGGCGCCGAACAAAACGACGGTCGCTAGAAGCCCGATAAGGATCCAGCACATGCGGCTGGAGTCATACCAGGGGATAATCGCTTTACGGAAAACGGGATTTTTATCCTGACTCATTACGTTAACGCCCACCTTGACGCGCGTGGCGGTCGGCCTTATGGGTTTAGTTAGTTTTCAGCAACTGGCATAAAACCCATAAAAATGCAAGAAGTGGAGTGCATGGCCTATGAAACCGTCCACGCAGCAGGCCCTCTCAGGGTCTCATCTCATCATTGCCTGCCTGATATTTTTCTTTCTCGCTAGCTGCACAACGATGTCCAAACAGGTGTCCAACAAATTGACCGTCAAAAGCACCGGTGAAACCTTTCATGTCGATACGATCATCTCCGCCCGCACCGGCCAGCCGGTGACCTTCGAGGCGATGCTGGAAGATTTGGCCGGCGTCCGTGTGACTTATGTGGGTGAGACGCATATCAACAGCCACCACCATCTTATCCAGAAACGCCTGATCGAAGCGATTTACGAACGGGACCCCGATCTGACCGTCGGGATGGAAATGTTCGACCATCGCTACGACCCTGTGTTGGCGCAGTGGAGTGCGGGAGAACTTGATCGCGAGGCGTTTATAACAAAAACACACTGGTATGTCCGCCAGTCTGGATGGGGCTACAATTTTGAACTTTATGCGCCGATTTTCGAGGTTATTCAGGCGAAGGGCCTTCGCTTGGTGGGGCTGAATGTTCCGGGTTGGATTCCACCTAAGGTCAGCGCCAGTGGGCTGGCAAGCCTCCTGCTTGATGAACGGAGGATGCTCGCTGCCGAAATCGACACCGGCAACCAAGACCACCGGGCCTATGTAGAAGCGGTTTTTAATGACAATCCGCACCACCAAATAAAATCTTGGGAGTATTTTTATGAGGCCCAGTGCGCCTGGGAAGACACCATGGCTGAATCCATTGCCCGGAAACTGGCGGCGGGTCCCATGGTGGTTGTGATCGGCAACGGCCACATTCAGCATAAATATGGCGTACCCAATCGGGCTTACCAACGCAATCAGGCTTCTTTCCGGACGGTCTGCCTGGCCTCGGTCGGTTCGGAGGTGGATCTGGACCTGGCGGACTATATCTGGGTAACGCCTTAGCCGGTTTGTCCCTCGCAAGCCGAGATTCAATTCCCCAATGTGGTTTCCAATTTTGAATCACAACATAAAGTAATTCTAAGTTGACATACCACAATATATTGTGTATCTGCTTCCTCAGTTAATTATTTTTTGGTCATTTCTATTTTTGTGCCTTCCCTAATCGGTCACTTTAAATCTGGTCGGCGACGACATGCGGTATTCTGTGCTGATGTAGACCGGCGATGGGCTGTTTCCTCATGGTGCTACCAGGCGCCGTGGACCGCTACGGTTGTTAAGGGAAGGCACAATACAGCATTCCAAAACCAGCGGAGTCCATGATCATGTTTGAAACAATTCAAAAACGGGACGGCCGTGTCCTTGAATTTGATTCTTCCCACATTACCCGTGCAATTACCAAGGCGGGCGAGGCTACGGGGGAGTTCGGTCCACGGGAGGCGCGCAAACTCACCCTGCGGGTTCTGACCCTGGCCCATGAGCTGCGGCTGGGGGCGCAACCCACGGTAGAAGCCATCCAGGATATTGTCGAGCGGGTACTTTTGGACTCGCCTTTTTACCGTTCTGCCAAGGCCTATATTCTTTATCGCGAACAGCATGCCCAGCTTCGCCAAATGGCGACCCAAGCCAATGTTGACCTCGTGGAGCACTATATCTGCAAATTGGACTGGAAGGTGAAAGAAAACAGCAATATGTCCTATTCGCTGCAAGGGCTTAACAATTACATTTCATCAGATGTGACCTCCGAATACTGGCTTAACCGCATTTACCCCCCCGAGGTCCGGCAGGCCCATCGTGAGGGAGACATCCATGTTCATGACCTCAGTCTGCTATCGGTCTATTGCGTGGGATGGGACCTGAAAGATTTGCTGCTTCAGGGGTTCCGCGGGGTGGCAGGCAAAGTGGAAAGTGCCCCGCCCAGGCACTT
Source organism: uncultured delta proteobacterium (assembly GCA_963850465.1). Taxonomy (GTDB): domain Bacteria; phylum Desulfobacterota; class Desulfobacteria; order Desulfobacterales; family UBA5852; genus JABZFP01. The sequence goes on along the minus strand of CAWKLN010000010.1, from coordinate 45,228 downwards.
CCGATCTGCCATGGGACAGATTGTCAATTTTTTCTATACGTTACAGGGCGAGGCCGCCGGGGCCCAGGCTTTGTCCAATTTCGATACGCTGCTGGCCCCCTTCGTGCGTTACGACGGGCTGGACTACAGGGGCGTTAAACAGGCCCTGCAGGAATTTGTCTTCAATATCAACATCCCGACGCGGGTCGGGTTTCAGACGCCGTTCACCAACATCACCATGGATCTCTACGTGCCCACCACCCTGCGGGATCATCCGGTGATTGTGGGCGGCGAAGCCCGGAGCGAGACGTATGCCGAATTCCAGGCGGAAATGAACCTGATCAATCGGGCCTTTGCGGATGTGATGATGGAAGGGGACGCCCGCGGACGGGTCTTCACGTTTCCCATTCCGACTTATAATATTACGGAAGGGTTCGACTGGGACAATCCCGATCTCGATCCCATCTGGAAAATGACCGGCAAATACGGCATCCCTTATTTTTCCAATTTCGTCAATTCGGACATGTCGCCGGATGATGCTCGCTCCATGTGCTGCCGGTTACGGCTGGACAACCGGGAACTCTGGAAACGTGGCGGTGGGCTTTTCGGCGCCAACCCCCTGACCGGCTCCATTGGTGTCGTGACCATCAACCTGCCGCGCATTGGCTACCTGGCCGACGATGAAACGAAATTTTTCGATCTGCTGAACAGGCAGGTCAGCCTGGCCCGGGACAGCCTGGTTATCAAGCGCAAGGTTCTGGAACAGTTTACCGATAAAAATTTATACCCCTACGCCAAGTTTTACCTCAGGGACATCAAGGCCGGTTCCGGCCTGTATTGGAAGAATCATTTTGCCACGATCGGCATCGTCGGTATGAACGAGGCCTGCCTGAATTTTCTGGGAGAAGATATCGGCAGCCCCGCCGGCCGGGATTTCGCCCTCAAAGTGATGGATCATCTGCGCGGTCAGATAGCAAATCTGCAGGAGGAGACCGGCGACCTGTTTAACCTGGAGGCCACCCCGGCTGAAAGTACGTCCTACCGTCTCTGCCGTTTGGACAAAAAGAAATATCCGGACATTCGTTGTGCCAACGAAGATGACAATCAACAGGGTGCCGTGCCTTACTATACCAATTCGACCCAACTCCCGGTTCACTATACCGATGATCTTTTCGGCACCCTGATCCACCAGGACGATCTTCAGGTCAAATATACCGGAGGTACCGTCCAGCACCTTTTTTTGGGGGAAATGGTCGACGATATCCGCACCGTCAAGAACTTGGTGCGAAAGGTGTCCGGCCAGTTCAGGCTGCCCTATTTTACGCTGACCCCCACCTTCAGCGTGTGTCCTTCCCATGGTTATCTGAAAGGGGATCGACCGGAATGCCCGGAATGCCGGCAGGCAACCGAAGTCTATTCCCGGATCGTGGGGTACCTTCGTCCGGTCCAACAATGGAACGACGGGAAGCAGGCTGAATACCTCAAACGGCGGCCGTTCGACTGGCACAAATCGTTGGAACCCCAAAAAAAGGTAAGTGAACCGACGCCGACGGCTCAACCCACCCTGCAACCCGTGAAGGCGATCGCGTCATGAGGGGACTCGATGCCGTGATTCATATTGGCGGGCTGCAAAAAGTGTCTATGATTGACTATCCCGGCAAGCTGAGCGCGGTGATCTTTATGAGCGGTTGTAATTTTCGCTGCCCCTATTGCCACAACCCGGAACTTGCCCGGGGCGAGACCCGTGACAAGATATCTGAAAGAGACGTTCTGGCCTATCTCGATGCCCGCCGGGGCCTGCTGGACGGGGTTGTTTTGACCGGAGGAGAGCCTACGCTCCAGAAAGGGCTGCCGAATTTGTGTCGTGCGGCCAAAGCTCGGGGTTACGCCGTCAAGCTGGATACCAACGGCAGCTTTCCGGAAGTGCTGCAGACCCTTTTTCGGGAAGATCTGGTCGATTACGTGGCCATGGATGTCAAAACGGACCCGGACCACTATGCCCCGGCCTTGTGCCCGCAGAATCCGGCTGCGGCGATCAAAGCCAGCATCAAACTGATCATGGCCGCCGGGCTGCCCTATGAGTTTCGAACCACCTGTTATCGCCCTGTGATCGACGATCAGGCCATGGCACGTATCGCCATGCTGATAAAAGGCGCCGAGACCTATGCAATTCAGAAATTTTGTGCTAAGAAAACCCTCGATCCTGATGCAGGATCTTCGATGAACCATATTTTTGACGATAACGAATTGTTACGCTTGAAAACGATTGTTGAGCCGATGGTTGAATACTGCTTCGTCCGATGAAAGTGCTCCTGCGACACCTGACCTGACACCGACAGCGCCTGCTCTTCTCCAGTGAAACGTTATCGCCAAAAGACAGACGGCCCGGTGGTCCTCGTGACCCCGGGCCGTTCCTTTTCCGTCCGGCAGAAGACCATCCTGTATGCCTGGACTGGTGTTGCATGAAGCTCGCGAAATGTTCACGTACAAATGTACGTTCCGCTTCCGCGACTTCCTGAGGCCTTGTCCAAGCCCGTGATCAGGGACACGCTGACCAGCGGAATCAAGAACATGAAATAGACAAAGCCGAGAGGCGGATCAAATAACACGCTTCTCGGCTTTGTGATTTTTATATTTTCAGTTGTTCAGAAAAACATCACCGGATTGGTTTTAGCCGCATTTGGTGAACCCGCAGAAGTGACACGTCATGCAGCCTTCCTCGAAACTGATGGTCTGGTCGCATTCCGGGCATTTTTCTCCGAGAAGGCTCGTGTTATGCGAACCTGTCGCCTTTCCGTTAGTGTTTTTCATGTAACGTTTCTCTAAGATTCTTGCGATGGCATCCGGAATGGACAGCACCAACCCCCCGGGCTGAAATACCGGATATTCGCCGCCGATGCCCGCGAGCTGTTTCACAATGTCGCGCACATCGACACCGGAGCGCAGGGCCAGCGATACCAGGCGACCGACGGCTTCCGCCTTGGCGGCCGTGGAACGGCCCGATTTGCCGATGGTCGCAAAGACTTCGAAGGGGCGGCCCTCATATTCGGTGACCGTAACATAGAGATGACCCATGCCGGTTTTCATACGGGTGGTGAACCCTTCCAGGGTTTCCGGCCGCTCCTTAACCAGCCGCAGAAACCGGGTTCGGGAATCCTCTTTCTGGTTGAAGGCCAGCACCTGGTTTTCTTTGCTGCCGTCACGATAAATGGTGACACCCTTGCACTGCAGATCGTAGGCCAGGTCGTAAATTTTCTGAACATCTTCCACCGTGGCATCCCGGGGCAGGTTGACGGTCTTGGAAACGGCATTGTCGGTATATTTCTGGAAGGCGGCCTGCATGCGGATATGCCATTCCGGAGATACGTCGTGCGCTGTTGCGAAGATCTTGCGGATTTCAGGTGAAATTTCTTCGATATCGTGGATGGAGCCACTTTGGGCGACTTTGTTCATCAATTCTTCGGAGTAGAAGCCATGGGCCCGGGCGACCGCTTCAAAAACCGGATTGACTTCGATCAGCCGGTCGTTATCCATGACCGTGCGCACGAAACTGAGGGCAAACAGGGGCTCGATGCCGCTGGAGCACCCGGCGATGATGCTGAGGGTGCCGGTGGGCGCAATGGTCGTCCTGGTGGCGTTGCGCAATTGATTCTTTTTGTCGCCTTTATAGATGCTCTTGTCGATATTCGGGAAGGGGCCGCGCTTTTCCGCCAGGCGTCGGGAAGCGTCGTGGGCACTTTCCTGGACGGTGCGCATGACCGTCTCAGCCATTTTCAAGGCGTCTTCGGAATTGTAGGGAATTCCGAGCTGGTAGAGCATATCGGCAAAGCCCATCACGCCCAGTCCGATTTTGCGATTGCCTTTGACCATGGCATCGATTTCCGGCAGCGGATAACGGGAGCAGTCAATGGTGTTGTCCAGGAAACGGACGGCCAGCTTGACGGTTTCTTGGAGCGCATTAAAATCGACAACCGCGGTATCGTTTTCCCGGATGACAAATTTTGCCAGGTTGATGGAGCCCAGATTGCAGGCTTCCATGGGCAGCAGGGGCTGTTCGCCACAGGGGTTTGTGCTCTCGATGGCGCCCAGGGCCGGGGTGGGGTTGTCGCGATTCAATCGATCCAGGAAAATGACACCCGGATCGCCGTTGTCCCAGGCCTGTTTGACCAGGGCTTCGTAAACCGTACGCGCGTTGAGCTGGCTGGTTACACTGTTGTCCCGGGGGTTTACCAGATCGTAATCGACACCGTTTTCCACCGCCTTCATAAAAGCGTCGGTGACGCCAACCGAGATGTTGAAATTATTGAGCGAACCCTGTTCTTTTTTGCAGTAGATAAATTCCATGATGTCCGGGTGATCCACCCGCAGAATGGCCATGTTGGCGCCGCGACGGGTGCCGCCCTGCTTGACCTGTTCGGTGGCGGTGTTGAAGATCTTCATGAAGGACACCGGGCCGGAGGCAACACCGCCGGTGGTGCCGACCCGACTGTCTTTGGGGCGCAAACGTGAGAAGGAGAATCCTGTTCCACCGCCGGATTTGTGAATCATGGCCGCATGGTGCAGGGAGTTGAAGATTTCTTCCATACTGTCTGCCACCGGCAATACGAAACAGGCCGCCAACTGCCCCAGCTGTCGACCGGCATTCATCAGTGTCGGAGAATTGGGCAGGAAACGAAATTCAGTCATGAGGTCGTAGAAAGCTTCTTCCATTTCCTCGACCAGGTCTTCATTCCCATAAGCTAATTCCGCTTTGGCGATGTGGCGGGCCACCCGGCGAAACATTTTATCCGGCGACTCAATGACTTTGCCATTGGGGTCCTTTTTCAGGTAGCGCCGCTCCAGAACGGTTTTGGCGTTTCCGCTGAGGCTCGGGCCTTTCTTCCTAAAAACGCTCACATCGAGTTTGACCGGATTGGTCGCGTCCAGACCGAACTCCTGCAGCTTTTCATCGATGATTTTTTCAATGACCGACATGGTGATGGTCCGCTCTTCAATTTTGTCTATTTCTTTCCGCAGATGACGGCTGATGCTCATGGCCGTATCTGTCGTCGCCGTCCCGGCACGGGTCATCAGGTCTGTAAAACGATGGTCATCCCATCGGTAGGCGGACAGATCCAGCCGTCCGTCTTCGGTTAAAACAAAGCGACATCTTTCGGTCATAAAAACCTCCGGGGCAGTCTGTTGGGTCCATTCAAACCATCGGAACGTGGGTGCGTTCAGTGCTGGTGATATAAATGTAATCAGGAAGAAGCAAAAAGCATGGTTGTCCCATACTTTTTGACTCCCTGTGCCGGGGGGGACAGGGAGAGACTTCACGATACGCGAAACGCTTGGTCTTTGACCTGTAAAATGGGTAAGGGCAGACCGACACCTCGGCGATTCGCAACGAGTCGAGATTTCTCATACAATATATTGTGTGTCAAGATATATTTAGCACCATATTTACCGTTCTGATCGAGAAATCATGGCGATTGTCGGAATTCATGTTATTCATCGATCTTTGTCGAAACATCCACCGGGAGGTCTTGGCAGGGCGGTCATTCTATGGTATCGAAAAGCGCATATGCGTAACTGGGCGGTGCCTCCGAAGTGTGCCGTTTCAATTTGCCGACGATGGGAAAGGAGAACATGATCGATGGATAGGTTCCGCAATTTGATTCCCTTGGTGCTGGTGGTCCTTCTGGGTATACTGGTGCAGGTTGTTTTGGTGACAGCAGAGACCAAGGAGACACCGGCCAAAGCGGCGGTAGCGTTCACCAAGGCCTTCTATAAATTGTCCCCCAGCGTGACCGAGCGCATGTGTGGGGATTTGCTGGAGGATGAGGACCTTGTGAACGACCTGTTTTACCAGGTTGCCGCGGAAGCCCAGGCCAAAGGGTTCAGTGCCGCTTATCCGCGCATGCAGCTTTTTCACGTTCAAGCCGCCGTGTTGGCCCAGGACGAGGCTTCGGCCCAGGTGCGGTTGACGTGTTCCATGAAGCGTGCCATCCATCCCGTGTTCGCCTATTTTCTCAAAATGATGAGCATGGGCGAGACCTACCACCTGGACGAAGTGGTCGACCTGGTGAACGAAGACGGCATGTGGAAAGTCTGTGGGTACGAATACGCGATGATCGACTGACCCATCTCGGCCGATTGAGCGACCGGGATCCCGTTTATCACCGTCATGAAGACGGCCTGATCATCTAAGGGAGATGCATGGTGCGTCATGTATCTCCCTTTTTAGCTGGAACGATACAGCGATGCCGCTCACATTCCAGCCGGACGGAAGTCGCCCTTCGCGCTTCTTTCCGGTGGTTTACCTTCGTCCGGTGGATATGATTGCCCATGGTTTACACGCCACCACAATTCCCGGAAGAAACCGCGGCGATCTATGCCATCCTCAAGCAGAAGGCGCGTGAGATCGCTTCCCGCATGCCCATGCCTGATTTTTATCAGGAAAATGCCGACGATCTGGCGCGGGCCCACCGTAATTTGGATCAAGATCCTCTGCTTGGAGAACTGCGTGCCTTCGTCACCGAACGATTGGATGACGATTTCGGGCACGGCATCGCGCATGCCCTCAAGGTCGCGGCGGACGCCGGGGCGCTGTCCTTGATCGAGGGTCGCCGGGTGGGACATCCCGAGGAGCGCATCCAGCGTTTTAGCCTGATCTGCCAGGCGGCCGGCCTGATGCACGATATCCATCGCAAGCACAAAGACCACGCCATCGAAGGGGCGCGATACGCTCGGGAAGCGCTGGTGGCGTTTGCTTTCAATGCCGAAGAGATCGATGATGTCTGTTACGCGATTCGCAACCACGAAGCCTTTCAGCGCATCACGGCGCCACCGACAGCGACCGCCTGTTTTTTGTCAGACTGCCTCTACGATGCGGACAAATTTCGATGGGGGCCGGATAACTTCACCGATACCCTGTGGGACATGGTGGCCTTCTACAATCCCTCGGTGGCGGACTTCGTCGCCCGTTTCCCCGGCGGCATGCAGCGTCTGGAACAGATCAAGGCCACCTTTCGCAGCCTTACGGGGAAAAAATACGGTCCCCAGATGATCGATTTCGGGATCATTATCGGCAAAGAGCTGATGACGGTCATCCTTACGGATTTCAACCATCTGCTGGACGTTCGCTAAAGGAGATCAGGCCGATGCGGCACGAGACAGCGCGGGTCATCCCGGCGATGGCCCTCTTGCTTCTGGCGGTATTCGTATTGTCCGGCTGCCGGAGCACCTATTACTCAATGTGGGAAAGCCTGGGGAAAGAAAAACGCCATCTGCTGAGGGACGAAGTGGAAGACGCCCGCGAGGACCAGGCCAAGGCCTCTGAGGAGTTCAAGGACGCCCTGACCCGGGTCAAAGAACTGACCGGTTTCCAGGGCGGCGAGCTGGAAAACGTCTATCTGGGCCTGAAAGACGATTATGAAGACTGTGCGCAGCGGGCGGCCACCATCAACGATCGCATCGCCAACGTGGAGCAGATCTCGGCGGATCTGTTTGCCGAGTGGGAGGTGGAGATCGGGCAGATGACGAATGCTTCCTTTCGTTCCAGCAGTCGCCAGTCGCTGGCGCGCACGCGCGACCGCTACAACCAGCTTCACCGGGCCATGGTGCAGGCCCGCAGCCGGATGGACCCGGTGTTAAGCCGTCTGAACGATTATGTCCTTTACCTCAAGCATAATCTCAATGCCCAGGCCGTAGGGGCATTGGGATCCGAGATGGGGCGTATCGAAGCGGATGTGGACGTGCTGATCCGGGATATCGAGCGTTCTCTCGAGGCGGCGGATTCTTTCTTGAAAAACTTCGATGCGTGACGATTTTGCATGCCATTCAATAGCGGGGCAGCGCTTCCTTTCGTGTTTGCTATAGCGTCCGTCCAGGCAAATCGCTATCAATACCCTTGTTTTGAGCCGAATGTGAAACCGTCCGGCCGGTAACTTATGGCCCATCAGGTCCGTCGATATTTCTCCTCTACCAAGACGACCTGTCCTGCATGCATCAATTCTTCCAGGTGTTTGGTCATCAGAAACTGCTCGGCCTGGCGATAGAATGCCTGGGGTTCGCGAGGCCGTTTATAAGCGATCCAGGCCTCGACGATGTCATTCATGCTGCGGGGCTCTGCAAGATGTGCCAGCAGCGCGTCCCGGCGCTGGCGAATGACATCCAGGTAATTGTTCCACAAATCGGGTGGCGCAGCCTCGAACACCCCCTTTTCGTGGCAGGTCAGCCAGACCCGGGCCGGCCGACGCTGCAGGCGGCGAACCGAGGCCTTGGTGTCGGCGATACTGGCGTGTCGGTCGCCGTAATAGGGACCGAAGGGGGTCAGATCGTAGTCGGCCAGGAAAAGAACTTCCGGCTCGCGAAAGAAGAAGCACAGATGCCCGGGGGTGTGCCCCGGTGTGTGCAAAATGTCGACGGTTACGTTGCCCATAGACAGGGCCTGCTTTTCCTCCAGAAGCATGTCCGGCTGTCGCGGGCGAAAGTGGAAGATGTCTTCCAGCAGTGGTTTCCATGCCTCGCGGGTGTTGGTATCCGTCGATACCGTAGCCGTCCAGGAACGATTCCAGATTTTTCAGAAAGGGGGCATCCGCGGCATGCATGGCCAGGGGCACGTCATCGAAAAGATCCAGGTGCATGAAATGATCCTCATGCCAATGGCTCAGCCAGACAGCCCGAATCTCCTGGTTATCACGCAGCGTCTCGAGTCGTTGCCGGTCAGAGGCCGGGTCGATCAGGATGCCCGCGCCTTCGATGAACAAGGAATGACAATAGGGGTATTTGCCGTTGTTCTGGCCCGGGATAAACCGGACGGGTCCAAAGCTTCGCTCTTTCATCGGGGTTCTTCATCCCCAAGGTTGGCGTGATTGACGAGGTGGTGCCGAAGAATTTACCTGTACGCCTATATCACGCCGTTGGCGTGACGGACAACCCATGGCGTGGATCGATGTTTGCCTGAGCACGGCAAAGGGTTTATTTCTTGACGGGATTCAGGAATTCAGATACGAAATTCCATCAATTGATGGAAGCATGCGCTGGAGAGAGCTGCCGTCTATTTCAGCCTTTCCGGAGGATGGTCCCCAACGGCTTCCCGCCTTGATAAAGCCCGGCAACATCCTGGTTCTGTGAAAGCCCGCATTTTAAGTGCCGTCCGCCATTTATTCGGGGCGAATGGCTTCAGCGATACGACCAGACAGAATGATCATTTAGTATTGTGATCATTATTCGGTAGCGGCAGGCGACGCGACCTTGCGCATCGCACCGATTCTTTCCGCCTAAAGGATGGGAAATATGGGAAAGCAAAGGAGAACGCCATGGTGCTGAGTCCCGAGGACGCCAAGGCATTTATCGAAAAGCCGTTTGCGTTTGTGGAGCGCATCGGCCTGCAAGCGCTCATTATGGAACCGCGGCGCGTCAAGCTGGGCCTGCCCCTGGAAGGCAATGCCAATCATATCGGCTCCATCTATGCCGGGGCGCTGTTCACGGTGGCGGAACTCCCCGGCGGGGCGCTTTTCTTGACCACGTTTGACGTGGAGCGGTTTTACCCGGTGTTGAAGGACATGACCATCCGCTTTCGTCGGCCGGCCTTCACCGATGTTACGGTGGAAGTCGCCCTGCCGGTGGCGGAAGCCGAGCGCATCGCCGCGGAAGCGGAGGCCCACGGGAAGGCCGAGTTTGTCCTGAAAACGGCGGTGCGGGATGCGGACGACCGGGTGGTGGCGGAAACCGAGGGCGTGTACCAACTGAGGAAGACGGGGTCGTAGCCCCGTTGCGGCGATTCACACGCAAGCAACGGGTGCAGAGTGCGGTCCGAATCAACCACCGGGTACCGTGACGCGCAGGCGTATCGTCCGTTAGGACGTGGCACATGGTCGCCCATGTTCATCCGGAGTACAAATCCAAAGAGGCTGCAATGGATATCCTGCCAACCACCGAAGACCACGAGGCCTTTCGCACCCAGCTGCGCGAATTCCTGGCCAGAGAAGTGACCCCCTATGCCGACCAGTGGGAAAAGGACCGCACCGTGCCCCGGAGTATCTGGCGCAAGATGGGGCAAGCCGGCTTTTTGTGCATGGACGTGCCGCGCGCCTACGGGGGACGGGGGGGTGATTTTCTCTATGCCGCCATCCTGGCCGAAGAGATGTCGCGTACCGGCATCAACGGGCTGGCGGCCTCTCTGCACAGCGACATCGTGGTACCCTATCTCACCGCCTTTGGCAGCGAAGACCAGAAGCGCCGCTATCTTCCGGGGTGTCTATCAGGGGAAATCATCACCGCGATTGCCATGACCGAACCGGGCGCCGGCAGCGACCTGGCCGGTATGGCCACCCTTGCAGAAGAGAATGGTGACACGGTGGTGCTCAACGGGACCAAGACCTTTATTTCCAACGGGCTGCTCTGTGACCTGGTGATTGTGGCGGCCCGGGAGGCCGGTCTTGACAACCCCCACCTGGGGTTGTCGCTCTATCTGGTGGAGGACGGCACCCCAGGCTTCACGCGGGGCCGGCACCTGGAGAAAATGGGCTGGCACAGCCAGGATACGGCTGAGCTTTTCTTTACCAATTGCCGGATTCCGGTGGCCAACCGGCTGGGCGCCAAAGGCTACGGGTTCATCATGATGATGGAAAAACTCCAGCAGGAGCGCATCGTGGCCGCCCTGGGGGCCGTGGCGGCGGCGGAGCGCATCATGGAATGGACGATAGACTTCTGCACCGGTCACAGGGAAGGCGGCCAAGCCCTGTCCCAACGCCAGGCCGTTCAGTTTGCCATCGTGGAGCTGTCGGCCGAGGTAAAGCTCGGACGGACCTTTGTCGACAAGCTCATTGCCGACCATATCGAGGGCCAGAAGGTGGTCGTGGAAACCGCCATGGCCAAGTACTGGACCACCGAAATGGCGAAGCGGGTTGCCGACCGCTGCCTGGATCTGCTGGGTCCGCTCGCGATGCGCGACGACCATCCCCTGGCGCGAGCCTTCCGGGATGTGCGCGTCATGTCGATTTTCGCCGGAACCAACGAGATCATGAAGGGCATTGTCGCCAGATTTCTGCGGCTTTAGATCGGGCGTCTGCCGAAAGCCAACGGACTCCTACCCCATGGAGCATCGCAATGACAGATGACGGTAACAGGAAAGACGGTGCATTTTTGATCAACCGGTTGTTGATCAAGTGAGGAGATAGATATGGCCCAGATTATTGCCGACCGAAGAGATGTCGATTTTGTGCTCTACGAGCAGTTTGATGCTGCCGCCCTTTGCCGTCATGCGACGTTTGCGGCGTTCAACCGCAAGACCTTCGACATGATCATCGATGAGGCGCGCCAGTTGGCGGTAAAGGAAATTTTACCGACCCTGGCGGAGGGCGACCGAGCCGGCCTGGTTTTTGAAAACGGTCAGGTGCGCGTGCCGGAATGTTTCCATCGCGCGCACAAGCTTTATGTCGAAGGCGAGTGGACGGCCCTGACGGCCAACCCCGATCTCGGCGGACAGGGGCTGCCCTATCTGGTGGCCCAGGCCGTGGCGGATTATCACCTTGGTGCGAATTACGCTTTTTCGCTCTTCGGTTTCGGGGCGCACGGCGCCGGCGAGATGATCGAGATCTTCGGGACCGAGCAGCAGAAGAATCTCTATCTCAAAAAAATGTACGCGGGGCAGTGGGCCGGCACAATGGTGCTGACCGAATCCGGGGCGGGATCGGATGTGGGGGCCCTTACGACGTCGGCCCGCCGCCGACCTGACGGTACCTACAGCATTACGGGCAATAAAATTTTCATCACCGGCGGCGAGCACGACTTGTCGGAGAACATCATTCATCCGGTCCTGGCGCGTATCGAAGGGGCGCCGGCGGGCACCAAAGGGATTTCCCTGTTTATCGTCCCCAAGATCTGGGTCAACGCGGACGGCTCGCTGGGGGATCCCAACGATGTCGTCTGTACGGGTATCGAGGAGAAGATGGGGATTCACGCCAGCCCCACCTGCAGTCTGGCCTTCGGCAGCAAAGGTCAGTGCCGGGGCATGCTTCTGGGCGAAGAAAACAGGGGCATGAAGGTCATGTTTCACCTGATTAATGCGGCCCGGCTGCTGGTGGGCGCCATCGGTCTGACGAGCGCCTCGGCCGCCTACCTGTATGCCATCAACTACGCCCGGGAGCGCAAACAGGGCCGCGATCTGGAAAACACGTTCACGCCGGATGCGCCCCAGGTGTCCATTATCCGCCACCCGGACGTACGCCGTATGCTCATGTGGATGAAAGCCCATGTGGACGGCATGCGCAGTTTCGTCTATTACGGGGCGCTTTTGCTGGACAAGATCAATTGCGCCGCGGACCAGGAGGAACGGGCCTATCATCAGGGCCTGTTGGACCTGTTGACACCGGTGCTCAAAGCGTATTGCACCGACCGGGGTTTCGAGGTCTGTTCCGAGGCCGTGCAGGTATACGGCGGCTATGGCTACACCCGGGAGTATCCGGTGGAGCAGTTGATGCGGGATGTGCGTATCGCCTCGATCTACGAGGGCACCAACGGCATTCAGGCCATGGATCTGCTGGGTCGCAAGATCGGTATGGAAAAGGGAAAAGTGTTCATGAATTTTATGGGTGAAGTGGGTCAGGTGATCCAACGCGCCCGGGCATGCGACACCCTTTCCGGTTTGGCCGACAAGGTGGAGAAGGCCCTCAATCGCCTGGGTGACACCGCCTTGCATTTGGGGCAGACCGCCATGAGTGCGCAGTTCCGCACGGCCTTCGCCCATGCCGTGCCCTTCCAGCAGGTCATGGGGGATGTCATCATGGCCTGGATGCTCCTGTGGCGGGCGACCGTTGCCGTTGCGCCGCTGGAGAAACTGCTGGCCGGGCTGGAAGACGATGCGCGCCGGAAAAAAATCGAAACCCATAAAAACGCGGCCTTTTACCACGGCCAGGTCCAGTCGGCGACGTATTTCATCAACAGCCTGCTGCCGGTAACCCACGGCAAAATGGATGCCATCATGGCGGCCGAATCGGCGGTCGTGGACATGCCCGAAGCGTCCTTCGGAGGAAAGGCCATCGCAGGGGCTCCGCCAGTGCTGGTGGCCGCAGCCGCCCTGGAAGAGAGCCTTGCCCGTCTGGAACGGGAACAGGCGGCCGGCGGTCTGCAGGTTTTGGGGGGCGGCGGCACGGGTAGTTACAAAGAACCCCAAGACGAGATCAGGGTGCGGAACTATAATCAGGCCTTTGGCCGCCTGTCGCTCCGCTACCCCTTGCTGGGTACGCGCGATCAGGAACGTCTGGACATTCTGGCGGCGGAAGCAAGCACCTGGGAGCAACGCCAGCAGATGGCGGAAGCGCACCTTTTGGGTCTCAAAGTCCTGCGGGAAGCCTATGGGCGATACTGGGGGGGCGCGCGTCGGATGGCGCTCAGCCAGGCCTTTCTGGATGATCGGGAGCATGTCATCAAGACACTGGAAGAACGTCGGCAGGAGGGATTTCTGCTGGATGCGGATCTGCAGGAGTTTGTGTCCGCATTCGATCTGGCCGAACGGCATATGGCCAACGATCGTGCTGACCGCAAGCGAGCGCTGGGTATTATCAATCTGTTGATGCGTGCCAATTATGCGGAATTTAAAAGCCTGCCGCCGCTATTGCCGCCCATCTGTCGGGACGAGAGTCGTCTGGCGGCCGCCATCCTGGATAATTACCCTGAAATCGTGCGACTGCGCGGCCAGGTGGAACACCAGATGGGGATCCTGAAACTGAATCCGCTGAGCGATATCGAAGCCAATGCCGATCTGGCCGGATTCGCCACCCAGGATTATCCCGATGGTGAACCCGGTTATGGTGTGGCGCTTACGTTCAATTTCAAGATGCCGGCCGACATCGTCCAAACCGTGTCTGCTCGCCGGCGAAGCGCGCGGGCGGCGTTGCGCCAACGGCAATTGGCGCTCGAACAGCGCAGCGCGGAACTGCTTTATGAGGCGAAGGAGGCGTTGGCCAGGGTTGAAGCGGCCGAAACCAACCTGACATTTGCCCGGCAGCGAACCAGAACCGCCTTGGAAACACTGCGTGAAAATACCCTGCGAAGGGGATTCATGCCAGGCGATACCATCGAAAAGCTTCAGCAAAGCCGGTTTCGTTACTACCAGGCAGCGCTGGACCTGGTGGAAGCCGAAGTCAACGAAATCGAAGCCCAGGCCAGGATACTGCATTTTATACCGGGAGACTGCGGCGTCTTTGAAACGGCATTGACCGATTGGTCCGCCGATTCCGTCATTACGAACAACCCGGTATCCCCGGAGTGGTTGAACTGGCCCAAAGAAACTGACGTGTCCGCCGGAGCTTCAGCACCGAAGATAAATCCGGAACCCTCGGCCGGTATCGGTGTTTACGTTTGGCAAAGCGCGGCACTATTAGAAGAAGATTCAGACCACACGGATCTCTGGCGCCGTCTCCAGGAGGGGGCCATCGCGCGCCTGCTCCTTTCGCTTGATGGCGGGCAAATTCGATCGGCCTCCCGGCCTGACGGTGAGCGTCGCCTGCGCCGCTTCATCGACGCGGCGCACCGCCAGGGTGTGACCCCACCGTTTGAATCAGATTGTCATCCAGTCCTGGAGCGACTGGGAGCGGATGGATCCATGAAAGTACGCTTTCGATCTTCCAAACAGCAGGCGCCCGAGCGCGAGCAAGGTATGCGTGTAACCTATGCCCCGGCCAAGCGCGTGATGGCCCGCTGGCGTTGGTACTTCATTCTTTTGCTGGTCTCGGCGCCTCTGATCTACCTGCTGGGGCAGATCCTGTACGGTTGGCTGATGATTACGGCCCCCGGTTATGTTGCATTGCGCAAAGTCCCCATCAACAGCCCATTGTCCGGCATTGTTGAATACCGGCCGGTCATGGAAGGGCAGGCGGTTCAACCGGGAATGGTTTTGGCCCGGTTGAAGAGTCCGGAGATGGATCGCCGCGAGGCGGTATTGATGGCGGAGCTCAACGCCCGGGAAAACGCGCGCCGACGGCCGGGCACCCGCGCCGATCAGACCGATGCATACAGGCGGCTGGCCCTGGCCGCAGAGGTCGTGACTTTTCAGCGCGGCAATCGGGATGATGTCCGGTTCCTTTTTGATCTGGGGGCGGCGACGCGCGCTGAACTCAACTTAGCTGAAAATCAATTGCGCGAGGCCCTCCTCTATTACGAAAATGTGCAGTTTGACTTGAATCGTCTGCAGGCCCAGACCCGTCTTGCAGCGGCGCCAAGTGAGGACGACCTGGTTCGATTGGAAGTGCTGCGTGCCGAACTCGGCGCTTTGGGTGAAACGCGCGCGGCGCTTGAACTGCGAAGCCCGCTGGCCGGGCGCGTGCTCGAACTTTTTGCCGATACCGGGCAGAGTCTGGCGCCGGGTGATCCCGTTCTGGTACTGGGGGATTCTTCGCACATGGAAATTCACGCTTACCTGGCCCCCCGCTATGCCGCCTACGCGATAAAAGGGCAGTCCGTCACGGTGCATTTCAAAGAAGGGCTTCGCCTGTCCGGTGTGGTGATCCGCAACCCCGAAGTGACCCGGCGCTTGCCGGCGGCGGTCAGTTCTCCTCTGGGCTCAAGGGAAAACAAGTTGCTGGTTCCCATTGTGCTGCTGGAAACAACGTCTTCCGGCACAATGGTGGAGGGGCTCCCGGTGACGGTACGCTTTCCCTTTCAGTTTCGTCTGCGCCATATCGATGCAGAGCTTGCCATTTCCGACAAAACCCAATAGAGCTGAAAATGATCGGTGTGGCGGCTTGCCGTCGGATATTCGGCCTGCGGATGTCTGGACGCTCCGATGCCTGCCAGGTGAATCATCTTCCCTTCAATTGGAGAACCGTCATGGATGCTGTCGCCCCTGTCCTTGAAGACGCACCGCCCCTACCCGACTGGCTGTCGCCGGAATTTCCCTTCCGCCGCCGGGTGTTTCGCGGCGGACGCTGGCCCATGCATTTCGTGGACGAAGGCCAGGGGCCGGTGGTCTTACTGCAGCACGGCAATCCCACCTGGTCATTTTTGTGGCGCAAAGTCATCCGGTTGCTGGCAGACGAAAATGTCCGGGTGATTGCTCCGGACATGGTGGGACTGGGCCTGAGCGCCAAACCCCGCGCGGTCGGTCTGCATTCGCTGCGTTTTCACGCGCTGAACCTGGGTCGTCTGGTCCAGGCCCTCGACTTGAACGACATGACCATCGTGGGGCAGGATTGGGGTGGCCCGATCGTGGGCCTGATGGCCCATTATCACCCCGACCGGGTGGCGGGTGCGGTGTTTGCTAATACCGGCCTGTCCGCGCCAAAGAAAAAACGACCGCTGTCCTTTTTCCACTTGCTGGCGCATCTGCCCCTGGTCAGCGATGTGCTCTTTCGGGGGTTCACTTTTCCGATTCCCGTCTTGCACCGGGTGCAGGGCGATCCCGCCAGTATCGGCCGTTTCGAAAAACGGGCCTATCGCTGGCCGCTCAAAGCGTTTCGCGACCGGACGGCCCCGCTGGCCCTGACACGCCTGGTTGCCACCGGGCCAGATCATCCCACTTCTCCCTACCTGCGAAAAACCCGGGCCTGGGCTGAAGCCTTCAGCGGTCCGGTGCGCCTTGTCTGGGGACTCAAAGATCCGATCCTGGGTCGGGCTCTGAAGAACATGCGGGATATTTTCCCCGAAGCCCCGTTGACCGAAACCCAGGCCGGGCATTTTCTCCAGGAGGAAGTGCCGCAAGCGCTGGCCGAGGCCATTCTTGCGGTGGTGAAAGACCGGTCGTGATCGTGGGATTTTTGACACCCTGATGTCATATTTGACTGGTCCGGATGATCTGCCCCCCTCAAGAGCTACCCTTCCGTTGATCCCGCCGTTGCCCGGTCCGGCGCGCAATACCAAACCTTAGTCGCGATAAAAACCCAATATCGGCAGGGCTTTCCGGCATATTCCACCATGATGGCGGCGGTGCGTGAAGGCGTTCCCTGAGGGAACATATCAAGTACTTTCCGGGTGTTGGCAAGCCTTTTGCAATACTCGGTGTGGCCGGGGATGATCATGATCAGCCGGCCGACGCGCAATCGGGGCCTTGGACGGGTCGTTCGGGTTGCTTAGAAACGGGAAGAAGGGTCTTCCAAGGCGAAAACGATACCAACGGTATGCTATGACCAACTTAACCAAACAGGTCGTCATTCAGCACACGGGACAAACCCTGTCCTTGCGAAGTCGTGCCATTTTTTTTGCATTAGCAGGGATCCTGGGCGTCATCGCACTGATCACCTTCCGTCATATCCAGAATGCATCCGGGGGTACGGTCTGGGCCATCTATGCCCTGGGTGGGCTGTCGGCGGCGCTGGCCATGGCCGGCACGATGGTATTCCGATTGTGGCTGTCCAGCAGGGTGTTGGGGCAAGCGCTGGACCGGCAGACGTCGGACCTGGTGCGGGCCAATGCCACGCTCCGGGAAGAAGTCGCGGAACGGCGACAGGCCGAACTGGCCTTGATGCGCTACAAGTCGCACCTTGAGATCCAGGTCAAGGCCGGCACCTGTGAATTACAGCGATCCGTGGCCGATCATCGCGAGGCCCAAGACACTCTCAGCGAATACCACATGGCCCTGGAAGCCTCCGATGACATGGTCACGGTCCTGGACCGCAGCTATGTCTTCCGCATGGTCAATGATGCCTTTCTTAAACAGCGCAACACGGCGCGCGAAAAAATTCTCGGCACTTCCATTGTGGACGCCATCGGCGCGGACGCGTTTCACGCGATCAAGCCGCATCTGGATGCCTGTTTTCAGGGCGAATCGGTGGAATATGAAATGGCACAGGAAAGCGATACGGCGGGCAAGCGGTATCTGCTGGTGCGCTACTATCCGGCGCGTTCGTCCTCCGGGCGTGTCGATCGCGTGGTGAGTGTGATCAAGGACATCACGGCTGTCAAGCGTGCTGAGCAAGATCGCGAGCGGGTGTTCAGCCTGTCCATCGATCCCATCTGTGTGGCCGATTTCAATGGCTATTTCAAAGACATCAACTCGGCCTGGACCCGGATTCTGGGCTGGTCCAAAGAGGAGTTGTTGAGCATCCCCTGGTTTTCCTTTGTCCATCCGGACGACGCTTCGGCCACCGAAGGAATTAACCAGGAACTCATGCAGGGTCGCCCCGTCAAGGATTTCAAGAATCGCTATGTCGGAAAGGACGGCCGTACCCGCTGGCTCGAGTGGAACGCCATACCCGACGTGGAAGAAGGGCTTATTTATGCCGTGGCCCGCGATGTGACCGACCAGATCAAATCGCAGGAGACGATCAAGCTCAATGAGGAGCGGCTTCATTCGCTGCTCAAGCTGAGTCAAATGAGCAGCGTGAGCGATGAAAAAATCAGGGCCTTTGCGCTGGAAGAGATCGTTCGCCTGACCAGCAGCAAAGCCGGCTATCTGCATTTCGTGAACGAAGAAACCAATTCCCTTGAACTGGTGGCCTGGTCCAAAGATGTAAGGAAGGCCTGCCAGGCGGACAAGACACATCATTATCCCCTGGACAAAGCCGGTGTGTGGGCCGACAGCGTCCGGTTGCGGCGCCCGGTCATTCACAATGATTTCGAAAATGTGCCTGACAAAAAAGGTATGCCGAAAGGGCACTTCCCCATTCGGCGTCATATGAGCGTTCCGGTGATGGACAACGGGCGCATTGTGGCGGTGGCCGGCGTGGGCAACAAAGAGGCCGCCTACGACGAATCGGACGTCAACCAGTTGACCCTCTTCATGACCAGCATGTGGTCCATCATCAAACAGAAGCGTGCCCAGCAGATTTTGAAAAAATATTCGATGGAGGACGGCCTGACCGGGCTGGCCAACCGCCGCCGGTTTGACGAAGCGCTGGAAAACGAGTGGCAGCGCGCCTTGCGCGAGAAGCAAGCGCTGTCCCTCATCATGCTGGATATCGATTTTTTCAAGGAGTTTAACGACATATACGGCCACCAGGCCGGCGACGACTGCCTGAAAAAAGTCGCCACCTGTCTGAGGCAAAATGTCCGCCGGGCCGGCGATCTTGTGGCGCGTTATGGCGGTGAGGAATTTGTGGTGGTGCTGCCCAATACCGATCTCGAGGGTGCCCGGGAGGTGGCCGAGGCCATGATCCGGACGGTCGCCGAAATGAACCTGCGCCACAAAGGATCGCATGGCCGCGATCATCTGACCATCAGTGCCGGTGTGGCCTGCGGCATACCATCCCGCGGGCATGACCCAGCCAAGGTGCTGGAAAAGGCGGATCAGGCCTTGTACCGGGCCAAGCGGTCCGGGCGCGACTGCGTCAAACAGGATGCGGCGGCTTGTGAATTGGATGAGCAGACACCGGTGTATCAGGCCGCCATGCAATAAAGGGGCGAATGCTCTCCCGCCTGTCAGGAATCACCCGTCGACAGGACTGATATGCAGGCCGCAAGACCGTCTTCCAGCCGGTCACCCGTTTCGATCGAGGTGCTGCTCTGCTTGGCGGCTTTTTAGCGGAGAAGCACTATCGATGACGTTCAAATCACATCACATATCAGAAAATTATTACATTTTTAGTTGCGTCGGGACAAATTCGGCCAAAGCTTATTGGCCTTGAGAACACGCAGTGCGCAATGATACGGAGGACAGTATGCACTTAACGGATCTTGAACTCATGCACCAGTATGCTGAAGATGACAGCCCCCAGAGCCTGGAAGGGCGGCAACGCATTCTGGAATCCTGGATAGCGGCCGGTTTTCTTACGCCGGAGGAAACCCACGAAGCCGGCCGGGTGCTGAAAATACTGCGCGAGAGGGACCACGGGTTTCCGCGCGCGGCATGAACCCGCCTATATTGATCGACCCCGGCGCCGGACGCCGGGATCGTTCAGAATCTTTTCCCACCAACGCCACCGCAACAATTCACGGGTTTTGACACGATCCCTTTTCTTGCGTAGTATTCCACTGACGATTTTTCTATTCTCCATCCCATTCATATCTTTTCGAGACATTTTGGCCGTTGTTTTCCGGCAACGGCTTCTGCGTTTCGACAGGGTGATGAGGGGTATGGGCGAACGGCGTTGGGTCCTGGCACACAATGTCATCTTCTAAACCATCATAGGAGGGTGGATCGTGAGAATGAACACGTATCGCTGGTTTGACATCGTCTTTTGGCCGGTTGTTTTTCTGCTGCTATTGAACGGCTGTACGCGCAACGTCCCGCTGCGACATGAATTCGAGTTTCAGAACATGCCAAGCACCAAAGTGGACAAACAACTCCTGGTGGTGATGGACAAGGCCCAGTCGGAAAAGGTCATCATCCACAACCCGGGGGCCATGTCCGACAATTTCCGTTACGAGGCCGGTCCGGCGTTTCGTGACGGTTTGATGAACTTCATGAAGACGCGTTTCGAAACAGTGGACTTCGCCTACGCGCTGCCTTCCAGCGGACAAGACCACGATTACTATCTTGTGACGAACTTCAAAGACTATAAAATCGACTTGGGCAGTGCGATTTGGAGCAATGCAAAATACAATGTCTATATCGACTATACTTTTCTGGATGAAAGCCGTAACAAGCTATTCACCACGGAAACCGACGGCGATAATATCAATCGCTATTCCGGCGGGGATATGGCTACGGCGATCAATCCATTTGTATTCATTGGTACGGGCAAGGCCGAGAACATGCTGGGGGACGGCTGGGACGGCGCCGTGGCCAACTCGTTGAACGAGTTCTATTTCGATCTGGAAACGTATCTTGACAAGAACGGCGTGAAGTAAGCCGGGCACTTCCCGGAAAACATAAATAGCGGCGGAAAGACGATGCCGGCAGCGCTTAACCCGAATTGGCGGCATCCTCTTTCCATCGCACGAGCTTGCCGATGATCGCTTCGCGCAGACGCTTCCTTCGTTATCTATGCGGTGCCGGGGTGGTGGGCGCGGCCGCCGGCTACCCCGTGTTCGTCGAACGCCGGATTATTCTCGAAACCCACTACCGGATTCGCATCCCCAACCTCCCGCGGGCCTTCCAAGGGTTTCGCATCGTGCACCTGACCGACCTGCACCATGGGTATCTCGTTCCCCTGTCCGTCATCGAGGGGGTGGTGCGGCGGGTCAACCGGATTCCCCGGGATGTCGTTGTCTGCACCGGGGACTACGTTCACGAAAAAAACGGCACGGCGGAAATCGACCGGGTCTGGCCGGTGTTGTCCAAGCTGTCGGCGCCGGAAGGGGTTTTCTCGGTTCTGGGCAACCACGACCACTGGGCGGATACCGGGCGGTCGCGTTACTGGCTGGATCGATCGGGGCAGGATCTGCGGGGCAAGACCAAGGCCATCGAAAGGGATGGCCGTCAACTGTGGTTCGCCGGCGGTGGCGATTTGTGGGAAGACCATATCGGTTTCGACCGGGTGCTGGGGCAAACTCCGGAAGAGGCCTGCCGCATCATGCTCGTCCACAATCCGGACAGCGCCGACAGCCACTTTGCCGGTCATATCGACCTGATATTGGCGGGTCATACCCATGGCGGCCAGGTGCGCATCCCTTTTTTGGGGCCCCCGGTGCTTCCCGTGAAAAACAAGACCTACACCAGCGGCATCATCCGATCGTCCAAAGGCCACGCCATGTTCATCTCCCGGGGGATCGGCTGGGCCATCTACCCGGTTCGCTTCAATTGCTTTCCCGAAATCGCCGTGGTGACCCTGATATAACCATACGACGACGATCTGCCTTGCTTTTCGGCCCCCAGGGAATCGTTGATCTTTGGGGATGAATCTCCTAATGTTCCATCCTGTCCGGAGTGATGCAAACCCAGCGGTTGGTTTTCAAGACCGCCGCCTGATCTTCTGAGAAGGTGCGGCCTGGCCTTTCATCGGGGCGTCGATGGGTGTCTTTCCGTTGCCGCCAACAGCACAACCAGAAAATGGAATTGCCATGTCTCTGCAGCGTCATTTTTTAAGATGGTTCATCGTCCTGCTCGTGGTTGCCGCCGCGGGCTACGGCATCTGGCGGGCCACGCGGCCCAAACCCCTGGAGGTCGCCGTCAAGGCCGTCACGCGCGGCACGGTGGAGCGCACGGTCGCCAACACCCGGGCCGGCACGGTCAAGGCCTGCCGCCGGGCCAAGCTTTCGCCGAGCGTCGGCGGTCAGATTGCCGAACTGCCGATCCGGGAAGGGGATGCCGTCCAGGAAGGGCAGCTTTTGCTGGAAATCTGGAACCAGGACCTGCGGGCCCAGGATGCGCTGGCGGAGCGGCAAGTCGTCTCCGCCCGCAGTCGCGCCCGCTCGGCCTGCCTCCGGGCCGCGGTGTCGCAGCGCAACGCGGACCGCCTGAAGACCTTGCGGAAGCAGGATGTGGTCACCGAAGAGCGGGTCGACAACGCCGAGGCCGAGGCGGCGGCGCTGCAGGCCGAGTGCACCGGGGCCCGCAGCGAGATCAGCGTCCGGGAGGCGCAACAGGCCGTGGCCCAGGCCAACCTGGAGCGCACCCGGTTGTTGGCGCCCTTTGACGGGGTGATCGCCGAGATCAACGGCGAGCGTTTCGAGTTCGTGACACCCTCGCCGCTAGGGGTCGCCACACCCCCGGTGGTGGACATCATCGACAATGCCTGTTTTTATGTCACGGCGCCGATCGACGAAGTGGACGCCGCCGACATCCAGGTGGGCATGCCGGCCCGCATCAGCATGGACGCCTTCCGGGACGAGGACTTCGCGGGCCGCGTGCGCCGGATTGCGGACTACGTCCTGGACATCGAAAAGCAGGCCCGCACCGTGGATGTGGAGGTGGTCTTCGACCAGGCGCCGGAGGGGAAAAACCTTCTGGCCGGCTACAGTGCCGACATCGAGGTGATTCTCGACGTGCGGCAGGACGTGGTGCGGGTACCCACCGAGGCGGTGATGGACGGCCGGCGCGTTTTTGTCTTTCTTCCCGCAGAAGGCCGCCTGGCGGCCCGCAGCATCCGCATCGGCCTGTCCAACTGGGACTGGAGCGAGGTGCTGGAGGGCGTGTCGCCGGAGGAATGGGTCGTCGTCAATGTGGACAACCCCGATCTGGAGGATGGGGCCGCGGCCGTGCGGCTGGAGGAAGCGCCGTGATTTGTCTGGAGCAGGTCGAGCGCGTATTCCAGGTCGGCGAAGAGACGGTCTACGCCCTGCGTCAGGTCGATCTGACGGTCCAGCCGGGCGAGTACGTCTCCATCATGGGCCCCTCCGGGTCGGGCAAATCCACCCTGCTCAACATCCTCGGCTTGCTCGACCGCCCCGACCGGGGCGTCTATCGGCTGGAGGGCCTGGACACCACCGAACTGGGCGAACGCAAGCAGGCCGACATCCGCCGGCACAAGATCGGCTTCATCTTCCAGTTTTTCCACCTGATTCCCCGCTTGACCGCCGCGGAAAATGTCGAATTGCCGCTGACCCTGGCCGGGGTTGCGGCCGGCCAGCGCAAGGCGCGTGTGGCCGAGGCCTTGGAGAAACTGGGCCTGGCGGACCGGGCCCGCCACCGGCCGGACCAGCTTTCCGGCGGCCAGCGCCAGCGGGTGGCCATTGCACGGGCCACCATCATGCAACCGGCCATTATCCTGGCGGACGAACCCACCGGCAACCTGGACCGCGCTTCGGGCAATGACGTGATCGAGACCATCGAAGGGCTCAACCGGGCCGGCATGACAGTGGTCATTGTCACGCACGACCCGGCCCTCGGGCAACGCACCGGCCGCCAGGTGCGGATGATGGACGGCCGCATCGAGGACGATCGCCGGAGGGCGTCATGAAAATCGACGACACGCTGGGCTTCGCCTTCCGGTCCCTGCGCGGCTATCCGCTGCGCACCGGGCTGATGCTGCTGGCCATGGCCATCGGGGTGGCGTCGGTGGTGCTGCTGACGGCCCTCGGCGAAGGTGCCCGGCGCTATGTGACCCAGGAGTTCACCTCTCTGGGAACGCACCTTCTGATCGTCCTGCCCGGCCGCTCCGAGACCACCGGCGGGCCGCCGCCGCTGTTGGGGGAAACACCGCGCGATTTGACCCTGGAGGACGCCCTGGCGCTCATGCGCAGCAGCGCCGTGCGCCGGGTGGCGCCGGTCATGGTGGGCTCGGCGCCCGTGGCCCGCGACGGGCTCTCGCGCGAAACGGTCATCCTGGGGACGACCGCGGCCATGGCCGAGGTGCGCAATCTGTCCATGGCCCAGGGGCGCTTTCTGCCGGCGGGCGAGGCCAGCCGGGCCGAAGCGCTTTTGCGTGCTGGGACAAAAGTTGAAAACGGAACTCTTCGGCAATGAGGCGCCCCTGGGCCGGTTTGTGCGCATCGGCGAACGGCGTTTCCGGGTGATCGGCGTGCTGGCTCGGCGCGGCCAGTCGCTGGGCGTGGACATCAGCGACGTCGCCATCATCCCGGTGGCATCGGCAAGCGCCCTTTTCAACCGCGTCTCCCTGTTTCGCATCCTGGTTCAGGCCCGCGGCCGGGATGCCATTCCCCGGGCCAAGCAGGCCGCGCTGGACATCATTCGGGAACGTCACGACGGCGAAGACGACATCACGGTCATCACCCAGGACGCCATGCTGGCAACCTTCGACCGCATCTTCAAGACCCTGACCCTGGCCGTGGCCGGTATTGCGGCCATCAGCCTGGCCGTGGCCGGCATCCTGATCATGAACGTCATGCTGGTGGCGGTCTCCCAGCGCACCGGGGAGATCGGTCTCCTGAAGGCCCTGGGGGCGCCGGGCGGCCAGATCCTGCGTCTTTTTCTTTCCGAATCGGCCATGCTCTCGCTGGTGGGGGCCGCCCTGGGGCTACTGCTGGCCGGGGGTGGTCTGCTGCTGGCCGAGCGGTTTTTCCCCAATTTTCCCATGGCCACGCCGGCCTGGGCGCTGCTGGCCGCCGTGGGGGTGGCCCTGGTGTCCGGGCTGGTTTTCGGGGTGATGCCGGCGCGGCGCGCGGCAAGGCTGGATCCGGTGGCGGCGCTCTCCCGCCGCTAACGGATGCGCCGTTCAGAAATGGTTCTTTTAGCCCTGCTCGGCGTTCTCCGCGGGTTTTGCGACTGCGGCGTATTGGCATACGCCTCATCGCAAACCCTTGTGCGGCCTTGACCAGAACTAAAAGCCCTCATTTCTGAACGGCACACGATAGTGGATATTAAGAATTCGTACAGACAATCATTTTACCACGAGTAGTCGATTGAATGTTTGTACCCATGGGGTTTCACTAAGGCGAACCGGTTTCTTTCCGAATCGAGCTTAAAAAGAAATGAAAGACTTCTTAATAGACGCAATGGCAATGGCGATTGTAGCGCTTCTTGTTCTTTTTTATTTGGATCGAGGAGTCGAAGCCATCATAGTTTTTGGGGTTGGTTTGATCAGCTTACGGCAGGCACGAAGGCTTATCTCAGTCAAACTTCAACGCACAAAAGATAACCCTAAAAAAGCGAATAAAGAACAGAGCGTTCGTAAAGAATCATAAAATTTGACTGCCAGCTGTCGATGTTGTGACCAAAGAATAAGATACCATAAAAATTAGGATTTTGGGTCAAGGTCAAGGCGGGCCTTCATTGAAACCCGCAGGCGCACTGAAGTACGCCGAGGACTTGAAATGAAGGCCCAACGCAGAGATTGGCGCAAAGGACAATTTTTACATGCTGATTCGTGATTCCGCCAAGTTTGCCCTGCAGGGGTTGGTGGGGCAGCCCATGCGCAGCGGGTTGACCGCGCTGGGAATTGCCGTGGGGATTGCCGCCGTGGTGCTGTTGACCTCGCTCGGCGAGGGGGTCCATCGTTTCGTACTGGCGGAATTTACCCAGTTCGGCACCAATCTCATCGGTATCACACCCGGGAAAACATCCACGACCGGCTTTTCCGGTGCCGTGATCAGCAACGTGCGTCCCCTGAGCCTCAACGATGCCATCGCCCTGAAACGCCTGCCGCGGGTGGTGGCCTCGGTTCCGGTGGTACAGGGCAATGCCGCCGTGGAGCATGGTCCGCGCAGCCGGCGGACCTTTGTGTTCGGTGTCGGGTCCGCCGTGCCCGAGGTCTGGCAGATGCGGGTGGCCCAGGGCCGTTTTCTGCCGGAAGACGATCCCCGCGTCGCACGGGCGTTTGCCGTCCTCGGCAGCAAGGTCAGGACCGAGCTTTTCGGTAGCGCCAATCCCCTGGGGCGACGCATCCGCATCGGCAGCGAGCACTATCGCATTTTAGGGGTCATGGAATCCAAGGGGCAGATGCTGGGGTTCGACCTGGACGACGCGGTGTTCATCCCGGCCGCGCGCGCCCTGGCCCTTTTCAACCGCGACAGCCTGATGGAGATCGACCTGCTGTACGCCGAAGGCAGCCGCTCGTCCGATGTGGCGCGCCGTGCCCGGCAACTGCTGATCGATCGCCACGGGTCCGAAGACTTCACCATCATCACCCAGGACCAGATGCTGGAGGTGCTGGGCTCCATTCTGAATATCCTCACCATGGCCGTGGGCGCCCTGGGGGGGATTTCCCTGCTGGTGGGCGGGGTGGGTATCCTCACCATCATGACCATTGCGGTCAACGAACGCAAATCGGAGATCGGCCTGCTGCGCGCCCTGGGTGCCGGCCGGCGGCAGATCCTGGCCCTTTTTATCGGGGAGGCCATCGTGCTGGCGAGTTTAGGGGGGCTGGCCGGGCTGGTGATGGGCGCCGGGGGGGCCTGGCTGCTGGGCAAGATCGTGCCGGCCCTGCCCACGCATACCTCGTGGAGCTATGTGCTTCTGGCGGAAGTTCTGGCATCCCTGATCGGCCTGCTGGCCGGCGTGCTGCCGGCGCGTCACGCGGCCGGGCTGGATCCCATCGAAGCCCTGCGGGCGGAGTGAGGTTGCACAGCGGCAGGGGCTACCAAACAACAGGTTCTTGCCCGCATGCTATGACAGCAGCACCAGGACCAACCCCACGGCGGCGGGCAGCGCCTGGACAAAGAGAATCTTGCGGCTGGCGGTGGCGGCACCAAAAAGGCCGGCAACAAGGACGCAGCCAAGAAAAAAGATCTTGACGCTCGTGCCGGCAGCGCCAAGACTCACCCCCCAGAACAACCCGGCCGCCAGAAAACCGTTGTAGAGTCCCTGGTTGGCGGCCAGAACCTTGGTCGCCGTTGCGGCCTCTTTCTTTTGACCGAAGACTTTCAAGCCCAGCGGTTTGTCCCAGAAGAACATCTCGAGCACCAGGAAGCAGACGTGCAACAGGGCGACCAGAACGACGACGCTATTGGCTGCGATGAACACGGCCTTTTCTCCTATTGTGAGCACGGCCCTCCAGCGCACGGTTTATTTGAGCGCGCAGCATTTTAGCGAAATGTATGCGGCGCTGTTAGGGTCGTTGGGGTGGTCGGTAA
Source organism: uncultured delta proteobacterium (assembly GCA_963850465.1). Classification (GTDB taxonomy): domain Bacteria; phylum Desulfobacterota; class Desulfobacteria; order Desulfobacterales; family UBA5852; genus JABZFP01. The sequence continues at coordinate 17,979 of CAWKLN010000010.1, read as the reverse complement.
GAAATATTATTGTCTAAGGCGTTTTAATTCGCTTTGAAACCAGACAGAACTCATTATCGGTTCAGACGCACCGCACTTCACCAGATAGGGTTTGCCACTCAAGCTGCTTTCCGATGCGGCCCGCTCGATAAATTGCTCGGTTGAATTTACGAGGCCTTTTTTTATCAGGTATTGATATTTCTTATGGATATGCTTCACGGCCTCTTCGGCGGTATACCATTTGCCATTGCGATTGAATGCACATTGTGAGTTTTTTAAATGGTCAAAGAGGTGTTGTATCTCCTTTTCCATTGATCGCATTACGATCCTCGGCATAAGCCGTGGAAGATAGTAATACAATAATCATAAATAGAATATTTCGCAGAAACATATTTTAGATAAATCCAAGATTACTCGAAATAACTGACGAGCCATACCCAAAGATTTGTTAAAATCCAGTTGCGTCCAGCCTTTACCGTTGTTCTTATATCATTAACTTGGGAATGACTGAGCAAAATCTCGAAGAGCTGCGGCATCGCGCAAATCTACCTCCATCCCCGGATCAATTTTTCTGCGAGCGATGCCCTTTTCTCCGTTTGCTAAAACGTACGCGCCTATTGCTGGATCAGGGCTGCGGGGTTGGCACATGAAATTTCGCACTTCGATTGCCGCAAATTCGTCGATCGCAACCCCGGGAAGTTCGCCGAGTTGTGTGAAGTGTCCCTCAAACTGCTTTCGACGACTTAGTTGTGGAACCAGCCCTGCAGGAATGGGGCCATCATCGTGTGCGTTACCAGCCACCGGAAGAATACCGAGCCCCTGCAACATCACGTAACGCCATTCGTCAGAATGAAAACTTTCGGCATCACTCATGCAGTGCTTGGTGAGCCAGATGAAGCCGGCGCTTGTTCCCGCCATAACCTTGCCGTCTCGGATAGTCGATTCAAAGGCCGGAACAAGCCCTTTATCCTGAACGACCTTGAGTAAGTATCGCGTGTCGCCCCCCAAAACAAAAACCGCGTGAGACTTGCCGAGGATGTCGTGAATATCACCATCCCGGGTTTCGGATTGTCCCGCCGGCACATCACCCAATAAAATTTGCTGGGTATCACAACCCAAACCCCGGAACGTCGCGACCGTGAAGTCGATGTTGCCCCGGCCCATCTTCGAATGGGTGCCATTGAAATAAGCGGCCGGAATTATCGCTACTTGTGGTTTCACAGGGCTGAACTGAGTTTCCGCTAGATCGACGATACGCTGGTAATGATCCGCCATCCGCGGATCGCTCATTTTACCGCCACCCATGCCGTAGATAATCGTGTCCATTGGTACCTGTCAATTTGAAGAAAAATCTTCCGGGTTGTGTCCCACCGACCGAACCACTAATCCACTTTAAGCCGGACCGACCATGCTGACACGCGCAAAACGCGCCAGCGTTTTACCGTCGGGTTTTCCAGCGCCATGTTGTGAAAATACTTTACATTAAAATCGCTGCAGCAATCATCGCGATTAGCAATATGATCGGTGCTGATCCATAACGAATAATGATCCCAATTATTCTTTCACGCTTTGATTGGTTATCATAAATCCATTCGGTTTCTTCATCCTGAGATGGAATGATCCCTTCAGACCATTTTCCAAAATATTGCCCGGCGCGCCCCACTCCGAATCCACCTATGTAGGTTACGCCGGGATTGGTTTTGCCCCTACCACCACGGTACCCAGAAAAAAGCCATTTAATTGAAAGTGGAAATATTAAGCCGACAATGTAGGAAACTACGGGGATAAATAACCAATCGTGATTATAAAATTCAATTGTAAAAAAGCAGAATATGAGACCGATGATTAAGCCTGCAAAACCACCATAGATGGGTTTTTTTAACCCGATAAATATTGACACAAAGAATATGACCAGAAAAATATCGCTCATTTGATTCACAACTTATATATTATGTGGTTTTCTACTTTTTAACGGAAAAATTAATTTGAGACATTTTAGACCAAGGAACAATCTGACAATGGTCTATAAGATGCAATTTGGATTGTAAATTAACGGGCGACCAGAAAAGCCCCCGGAACAAGAAGGTTTTTAGACCGGCTTTACTGCGGGAAAAAATCTGAACCAAAGCTACCATAGGCGTCGTAGTTTGTAAAGGTGTGCAAAACAGGCAAAACAGAGTCATGCCGAAACTGCTCTGGGATGCTATCAGCGCAGAACGATGAAAAGTTGATGGATTCCGGATCGTGTCCGGAATGACAAACGTGGGGGTCTTATCACCGGATCATTGCTGTAGTGGAACCAATTGGTGCGGGAATTATTTGTGGAGATGACGGGCGCCTCGTCGTAAGGAGGGATCATTCCGGGAATTCAGCCGGATGAAAAGCTGATGCGCCGCCGGGGAGCCAAACGGCTCCCGGCGTGGCTGTACAACATGATCGTACTCATTCCGCGGTGCCGGCATAGGTGCCGGCCGCTTTCAGGGCTGCCACCATATCATCCGGCGTGATGACCGCCGGGTCGAAGGTGACCGTATTGATCTCCCGCCCCGACCGCCATCCACGGGTTACATTTTCGATACCGTCCAGCCCTTCCAGGGCTGCCTTGCCCACGTCGTATCAATGGACGTAGAAGACAACCTCGGACAATGCCGGTCCGGCCACGGCTGGCGTGGCGGCGCTTATCGCGGTGACGGTCAGGAGCAATAACATCATGATGAGTGGGTATGTTTTCATCGTCTTCTCCCCCTTGAATGATTTATTCAAACAGCGTCATGTACTCCCCGTACCCTTCCTTTTCCAGATCGGTCTTGGGGACGAAGCGCAGGGCGGCCGAGTTGATGCAGTAGCGCAGGCCGGTGGGGGCCGGACCGTCGTTGAACAGGTGCCCGAGGTGTGAGTCGGCATGCTTGCTGCGGACTTCGGTGCGCACCATCAAAAAGCTCATGTCGCTCTTCTCAACGATGTTTTCCTTTACCAGGGGCTGCGTAAAGCTGGGCCAGCCCGTGCCGGATTCGAACTTGTCCGTGGAGCTGAACAGGGGCTCGCCGGAAATGATATCGACGTAGATGCCGGCCTCGTGGTTGTCCCAATAGGTGTTGCTGAAGGGGCGTTCCGTGCCGTTCTGCCGGGTGACCTTGTATTGCAGATCAGTCAACCGGGTGCGCAGTTCTTCATCGGTCGGAATGGTATACATGGCGCCCTCCGCCGGGCCGGACTTATAGCTCGTCGTTTTCGGTTTCATGCTCGTTTTGGGCATGTCGTTGCTCCAGGATTTTTCAAGGAACTGGTCGCGACCCGATCCCGAGCGATAGCGTTTGTAGTTGAAGGAGCTCTTCTTGTAGTAGTCCTGGTGGTATTCTTCAGCCGGGTAGAAGGGTCCCAGCGGCAGGATCGGGGTGACGATGGGCTTGTTGAAACGCCCGGACGCGGCCAGCTCCTTTTTGGACATTTCCGCCTGCTGGCGCTCTTCATCACTGGCATAAAAAATGGCGCTGCCGTATTGGGGGCCGCGGTCCACAAACTGTCCCCCCTTGTCGGTGGGATCGATGTGCCGCCAAAACACATCGAGCAGTTCCGCGTAAGTGATTGTCGCCGGGTCATAAACGACCTTGACGGCTTCCACATGACCGGTACTGCCGGCCGATACCTGATTATAGGTCGGGTTGACTTCTTTGCCGCCGGTGTAGCCCGAGATGGCATCGACCACACCGTCCACTTTTTCGAAATCCGACTCCGTGCACCAGAAACACCCTCCGGCAAAAACGGCCGTGCGGGTCATGGCCGGCGTTGCGCTCATTTTTTTATCTTTGGATTGATCCATGCTGCGGACCTGGTGGTAGCCCACCAGAACGGCGCCGATGGCGATGATGGCGATAATAAGGTTTCGCATAGTTAACCTCCGAATGCCGATGACTTCGGTTGTTTGAGTGAGTTTCAGGGCCAAGGCTGGCCCGAGCCTGTTGCGCTATGATGGAATGATAAGACCTAAAAATGAAGATGTCTTAAAGGGAATGTAAAGATCGCGTAAAGAATGGGTTTTGCCTTCGGCGGGATTCAGGCCGGGACCCGTCTTCGACAGAGCGTTTATATGTAAAATCAGGAGCTTTTGGTCTGATCGGCGGGGGCCCTGGGTAGCGTCAGGCGGATGCGGAGTCTGCCATTTGCGAGCCCAGCGGCCACTTGACCGCCGTGGGCTTCCACCAGTTCCTTGACGATGGCAAGACCGATACCGGCGCCGCCGTGCTGCCGGGAGCGGGACTTTTCCCCGCGGTAGAAGCGTTCGAACAAATGCGGCAGGTCGGCGTCCACCAGGCGCTCGGCGCTGTTGCTGTACTCGATCCGGGCCTGCCGGGAATCGGCTTCCAGCCGGATATCCACCGCACCGCCGGCCGGCGCGTAGCGGGCGGCATTGTCGGTCAGGTTGCGCAGCACCCGGGCCATGCGACGCCGGTCGGCCTGGATGATCAGGGTTTCGTGGGCGGAGTGGAAATTTACCGTGACGGATTTTTCGCCAAACGCGCGGGCAAAATAGTCCAGGGTCGATTTAACTTCGCGCACCAGGTCCACCGGCTGGTGGTCGAGCTGCCCGTGGGCGGCATCGGCCCGGGCCAGCTGCAGGACGTCTTCGACCAGCTCGGCCAGCCGCTGGGTTTCATTCTGCAGCAGGGTGAACGTTGTGCTGGAAAAGGGCAGTACCTGGTCGTTCAGGGCCTCCAGGTAGCCCCGGATATTGGTGAGCGGCGTGCGCAGTTCGTGGGCCACATCGATCATCAGCGTCCGGCGCAGGGTTTCGATTTCTTCCAGGCCCGTCGCCATGTGATTAAAGGCCTGGGCCAATTGGCCGACCTCGTCCTGCGTGCCGGTGGGGACACGGGCGCTGAAATTGCCGGAAGCAATCTCGCGGGTGATGACCGACATGCGGGACAGGGGCGCCAGAACCCGCCGCATCATGAGAAAGCTCAGCAGCACGGCCAAACTCACGGCTCCCAGGAAGGCCCACAGCAGATAGCGGTGGACAGCGCTGACGAACATGGCGTGGGCCGGCTCGGGGGAGATGTTGTACTTTTCCATGAGGGTCACGAAATACCCTGCCGCGAGCATATCGATGGAGAGCCACACGATGACCATGACAAAGCAGATCACCACCAGATGGATGGCCAGCAGTTTGAGGATCAGGTAGCGTTTCACGAGGCGGGCTCCTCCGGTTCCGCCGGATCGGCGAAGTAATACCCAATGCCCCGCGCGGTCAGGATATGGCGCGGGTGGGCCGGATCGGGCTCGATCTTCTGGCGCAGTTTGCCGATATGGACGTCCACCACGCGTTCGATGACCACGGCTTCGCCGCGGGGATAAATCCGATCCAGCAATTCGTCGCGCGTAAAGGTCCGTCCGGGCGCGGTCATGAGGGCTTCCAGCAGGGCGTACTCGTGGGGCGTCAGGGGGATCGTTTCATTTTTCACACGCAGCCGCCGTTTTTCAAGATCCAGCTGAATATCCTGATGGACCAGTTTGGCCGGGCGGTGATCCGACGGGCCCGCCGTACGCCGCAGGATGGCCTTGACGCGGGCCATCAACTCGCGCGGGCTGAAGGGCTTGACCACGTAATCATCGGCGCCCAGGGTAAGGCCTGCCACCCGGTCGATCTCTTCACCCCGGGCGGTCAGCATGATGACCGGGACGTCGGACATCTGCCGCAGGCGCCGACAAACTTCCCAACCGTCCATTTCCGGCAGCATCAGATCCAGGATGACCAGGTTGGGTTTGTGGCGACGCGCCTGGGCCAGGCCCGCCATGCCATCAGCGGCCTTCAGGGCACGAAACCCTTCGCGCTCGAGGTAAAGAACAACCAGGGCGGCGGTATTTTGATCGTCTTCGATGACCAGAACAGTTTGCATGCTGATACCGGATTTATTTGCCGTTTGATATCTTTCAAGCCGATGAATTTACCTAAACTAAAGACGGCAGATGCAAAAAGCAAATGGGCTAGAGCATTTGCAGGAGTTCGGCAAGGCTGATGACAAACTGCCCGACGCCCTCGTGAATGTAAATACCGATCTGCGCAATCAGCCGGTAGGCCAGGGCAAACTGGGCCAGGGCAAACCCGGCCAGGGTGAACTGGCTGATGCTGATGAGGCCGATGCCGAACTGGGACAGGGTGAACCCGCCGCAGGCAAACTGTCCGATGGCGATAACACCCTTGGCCACCACCGGCATCCGGTTGGGGCGATACTTGAAAGACACGTGCAGCAGCGGCAGCCCGAACAAGGTTGTCTCGGACTTGTATTCAAAGCCGTAGCCATCCCATTTCGGCCGGGCCGGATAGGGGGCGCCGCAGCCGGGACAGGCGACGGCGTCGCGGGATACAGCGTGTTTGCATTCACGGCAGGTCATCATCATGCGCGGTCCTCTTCTTTGGTATCGATGGGTTTGGGGCGGTGATCGAAGGTCGTGCCGGGGGGGAAATGAAGATCAAAGGTTTCGGCCAGTACGGCCAGGCGCGCGTCGTTGTCGGTCAGGGTCTGCACGGTCTCGTTTCCCGCGCCCCTGTCGATGGTGAGGGTGTCCCCGTGCAGAAAATAGCGGGCTTCGGGCGTGGCCTGCTGGACGAACAGGCCCTGGGTAAACTGGGAGCCGGGGTGGGTGGACACGTAATAGTTGGCCACCTCGTAATCGATCCGGTATTGCCGATCCAGGGTAAACGTGTACAGGTCCATCCATTGCGCATCGGCTAGCGATTGCAGCACCCAGCCGGAATCCTCCCGGACGAGGTGATAATCCCAGGCATAGTGGCGCACCACTTGCGCTTCCACCAAGGGTATCGGGTGCAGCAGGCCCCCGCCGCCGAAACCGACGTCCGCTATCAGAGGAATCTCATCCACCGTCACCATCAGCAGCATGTGGGTGCGGGCCCGGAGACGGGGCTCTCCCAGGCGTACCCGTGCCGCCAGGGGCTTGACGCGATACCCCAGTGAATCCAACACCGCGCCGAAGAGCAGGTTGTGCTCGAAGCAATAGCCGCCGCGACGGCCGGTGACGAGCTTGGCCTGGAGGCGCGCCAAATCCAGGTGAATGGGGCGGCCCAGGAGAATGTCCAGGTTTTCAAAGGGGATGTGGGTGGCGTGCGCCAGGTGCAGCGCGTTCAATACATCGAGCGTAGGCCGCCGGTCGCCGCTGTAGCCGATGCGCTTGAGATAGGCGTCCAGATCGAGAGGTAAGGTGCTGCCCGGCATGATGTATAATGATTCCTTTGTTTGAATTTTTGGTTTTGATCTAAACCCGCCACCTCTGGTGGAGGACCCGGAGAGATTTTACCAATCCGGGAGGAAGATTCTGAAATTGTTTCTTCATTTTCTTTCACGTGAAAAGAAAACGAAGCAAAAGAAAACGCCCGTGTCCCGCTCAATCCTGCGCGTCGTCGCTGCGGCCGGAGCGCGCGGAAACTCACCCGCCTTGCGGCGGGCTCAGACAGTCCGCGCGTTTTTTCCCGTCCGCCCCGTCGATGCTCGGCGCGGGACAAAGGGAAATAAAGAGACATAAGCGCATATACAGTTTTCAAGCCCCTTCCGAAGGGCCTACATGAGACCTCCTGCTCCGCAAAAGGAGCCTCATTTTAGGGCCCGAGGCGTTTTTTCCTAAAGATTATATCAGCGGTTTTGCATTTCACTTGAACCCTCGAATCCCTGAATCCTTGACCCCTAAGAATGACTCCAATTCTTTGGCGACGATCCAAATTATACAATGCTTTTTGTTTCCCCAAAACGTCTCGTTGTATTCAATACAGTTCGTACTTGACCAGGCGGCCGTCTAATCCGCCCGTGGCCAGGGGTTTTTTCCATGACGGTTTCAGGCCCAGCCGTTTGATGTAGGCCCGCTCTCCAAAGTAGATGAAGGCCGTGGAGCGGCGGCAGCGCTGTTTGAGAAAATCCCCGAGCTGCTTATAAAAGGCGGAAAGATCTTCGTCCTGGGCCATGCGGATGCCGTAGGGCGGGTTGCAGACGATGATGCTTTCCTCGATCTGCGGGATCGTGAAAGCGTCCTGCTGTTCAATGCGGATATGGTGGTTGGCCGTGATGGCCGCCGCATTGGCGGTGGCGGCGCGGACGGCTTCCCTGGAGATATCACTTCCCGCAATGAGACCCGGGGGTGTCAGGATTCTTTGATTGAGCCCTTCCCGTTTGACCTGCTGCCAGAGCGAGGCCTTGTAATCGGGAAGATTCTGAAAGCCGAAATACTTGCGCAATACACCGGCCGGCGTATGCGAGGCGGCCATATAGGCCTCGCACAGCAGGGTGCCGGAGCCGCAGAAGGGATCGACCAGCGGCCGCTGGCCATCCCAGTCCAGATAGTTGATAATCGCCGCGGCCAGGGTTTCAATCATGGGGGCCGCGACGGTTTCGCGGCGGTAGCCCCGTCGATGCAGGGAACCACCGGAGGTGTCCAGACTGATGGTGGCCTGGTTTTTTTCGACATGCAGGTTCAGCCAGACATTGGGCGACTGGGTGTCGATCGACGGCCGTTGGCCGGTGCGCTCGCGAAAGTAATCCACCACCGCGTCTTTCAGGCGCAGGGCGGCAAACTGCGAATGGGTGATCGTGCTCTGGGATACCGTTGCAAAGACGGCAAAGGTCAGGGACGGATCCAGAAAGTCTTCCCAATGGATTTTTGAGGCCTGCTGGTACAGGATTTGATCGGACGGGCAATGAAACGCGGTCAAGGGCGCCAGCACGCGGCTGATCAGCCGGGAGTGATAGTTGACCCGGTAAAGAACCTGGGGTTCGGCGTTGAAATAAATCCCACGGTAAGTCCCGGCCAGGTCGGTTGCACCCAGGAAACGAAGCTCGGCATCGGCCAGATCCTTGATATCGTTGGCCACCTGGGCGAAATAGCGCTTTGTCTTTTGATAGGTATACATTATCGGCAAGGGCTTTCACGCGTTCTGGCGTAATAACAGGTTGTGTCTATCCGGCGGATGAACGTTTGATGACGATGCTCTGGATGGTGCCAACCCGTTTTCCATCCACTTCATAAGGCGAAATGGTGACTGCCAGGGTTTTTCCTTTCCGCTCGGTCTCGTAGTAAACTTCTTTCCTGCGGCCTGCTTGGATATCGTCCAGAATCCGGTCGATGGCCGCTACACTCTCGGCCTTTTTGTGACAGGACCGAATGTCCTCACCCAAATATTCGGGTTTGCGGTCTACCAGACGCGCACAGTATTCATTGTAGTAGCGAATCCGGCCCGCCATATCGATCACCGTAATGCCGACGGGCAGTTGGTCCAGAAGGGCTGCCTGATGCGTCATGTCATCAAGCGTGTTCATGCGGGTCGTCATAGGATTTCCTCGGGGGTGGCGACGGCCGTCGCTTTTTATGTTAACAGGCTGTTTTCGTAATAAATTGGTATTTCGGAAACGGTGCCCGCGACGTCCTGCCCAACAGACCGCCGGTGGTGGGTTTGTGATGCGACGCCAATGGCATCGGAGGGAGCATACCAGACCGTGGGTCGGCATGCAAAAGGTGTTGTCGACATGTCATACAATGGGGGTCGATCCGTGGTGACGGGGAAGGCTGGGCGCCGGGTCAGATGCGATAGGAAGCACGCCGCCGCAGGGCGGCACGGCGCTGCGTGCCCGCGTGTGAAGCTTGGGGCCGCATTCGGCCTGGATCGCCACCATCGGCTTACGCTTCGTAGAAGATCCGGTAGGGATGGCGGTATTGATAAACATAGGCCACGCCGTGCTTGGTTTCGATAAACATGCAGTCATATTCCACATCGTTTTCATCCAGCAGGGTTTTTACGACGTCGTAATCCATGTGGTTCAGGTCGGTGACGCGGTAGACCAGTCTGTAGGTGTGTTCTCTTTGCATGAGATCACCTTCTTTCATCTATAATATAAGCATTGACCGGCCACAATGCATCTTACACCTTAGTACGGTCAATCATGGCCAAATTGACATTGAGCAAGCGTGTTCCAAGGGCGGCGCAAGACATGGCCATGGGGTACATGGTCGGGGGAACAGAATCGGCGTGACGTGGCTGCCTGAGATGGCGTGTGGCATTGGCACCCCTTGTTAATCGCTTTCGCCGCAACGCGAATGATGGTAATGATCGAGGACTTCACGAATTTGAAAGGCGTCCAACCATGGAATGGGGTCTTGTGAAAGCCATTATCATCCTTCCCGGCACGGTCCTGGTCCTGGTTCCGGCCCTGATCCTGGCGGCCACGGGCGGTGCCGCCCTTCCCTGCCATCTGACGTTGCTCAACCTGCTGCGGTTCTGGCTGGGGCTTGTGTCGGCCGTCGTGGGCGGCGGGCTGGCCCTCTGGACGATGACGCTTTTCACGCGCTACGGCGAGGGCACCCCGGCGCCCTGGGAACCGCCCCGCAAACTTGTCATCCGGGGCCCCTATCGTCATGTGCGCAACCCCATGATTACCGGGGCCCTGTTCCTGATCGCGGCCGAGGCCCTGCTGTTGGGCTCCTGGCCGCTCCTGGTCTGGATGGGGGTTTTCTTCCTCGGCAATGCCGTCTATTTCCCCCTGGTGGAAGAAAAAGGCCTTGCCGAACGGTTCGGGCAGGCCTACAGGGAATACAAGCAGAATGTTCCCCGCTGGCTTCCCCGTCGCCGGGGATGGCCCCCTGTTTGAGCAGACGCTTATCCTGAATCGATTGGCCGACCGATCGCCTTCCGGGGTGTCGGTTCTAACGGGAAACAGCATCCCGATCAATCGCGACTGAGGCCAGAATGCCACACGATGAATACAATTGGATTGCCTGGGGCTACGATACCCTCATCGAACCCTTCAACCGGTCCCTGAGGTCGGTGGCGTTCCGCTTTTTCCAGCCGGCGGCCGGGGCAACGATCCTGGATGTGGGCTGCGGTACCGGCACCCAACTGGCCTTTTATCGCCAGAAGGGTTTTCATCCGATCGGAATCGATCTGTCCGCGGCGATGCTGGGAAAGGCCCGGGATCGATTGGATCACGGGACCCTGGTATGCCGGGGTGATGCCACCCGCCTGCCCTACCGGAGTCGATCGGTAGACTGGGCCCTGACAATGCTCGTGCTGCACGAGATGGATGCGCAAATCCGACCCGCCGTGCTGCAGGAGATGACCCGGGTGATAAAGGAGAACGGTCGTCTGGGGATTGTCGATTACCATCCTGAAAAAACACCAACCCTCAAGGGGTGGGTGTCCCGGACCATGATCCGCAGCATCGAGTTTGCGGCCGGCCGTCGTCACTACCGGAGTTACCGGCATTTTGTGGCGGATGGCGGTATCCCGGTGCTGGCGGCCCGGGATGGTCTGGTGGTCGAGCGGCAGAAACGGGTCAGCGGGGGCAATATCGGCATCTATCAGTTGCGCCGGCGGTGCTGAAACGCTATTCGCCGCCGTGCGGGCGTAGACAAAGGGAGATCCGCGATGAACACATCCCAGAAAATTCGGGTCAGTGTGGCCCACACCGACAACCGGACCGCAGGCGTCCGGCAGGCCCTCCGGGCGCTGGCGGTCAACCCCGCCCAAAATAAAGATGTCCTGATCAAGCCCAACTTCAACACGGCGGACCCGGCCCCGGGGTCGACCCATAACGATACCCTGGTGGCCCTGGTGGACGAACTATGGCAGATGGGGGCGCGCTCCGTGAGCGTGGGTGAGCGCAGCTACCCACCCACCGCATCTGTTATGAAAGCAAAAGGCATTGTCCCGTTGCTGGAGGCGCGGGATGTCCGTATCATCGATTTCGATGAATTGTCTGACAAGGACTGGGTCAAGGTGGATGCCGCCGGTTCCCACTGGCGGGATGGTTTTCGTGTGGCCCGTCCTGTTCTGGAAGCCGAGTGTCTGGTATCCACGGGTTGCCTTAAAACCCACCAGTTCGGCGGTGTTTTCACCCTGTCGCTCAAGCTGCATGTGGGGGTGGTGCCCACCACCCGCAACGGCTATGACTACATGGCCGAGTTGCACGGGTCCCCCTACCAGCAGGAGCTGATCGCGGAGATCAATGCCCCCTTTGCCCCGGATCTCGTGGTGCTGGATGGGATCGATGCGTTTGTGGACGAAGGGCCCGCCACGGGGAAGCGCGTCCGGGGGGATGTCGTGCTGGCGTCGACCGACCGGGTGGCCATCGACGCGGCCGGTGTGGCGGTCCTGAAATATCTGGGGAGCAATGCCCAGATCATGAACCGGCCGATTTTTGCGCAAAAGCAGATCGCGCGGGCCGTGGAACTGGGGCTGGGGGCGGCCTCCGCGGATGACATCGACCTGGTGGCGACGGATCCGGCGGGCCAGGGTTTTCGCGACCGGGTGGCCGCCATTTTGTCGCAGGGGTAATAGATTCAAAGCTGGCCACCTCTGGTGAGAGACTTGGAGAGGTTTCGCTGATCCGTGATGGGTTATAAAGATTGTTCATTTTCTTTCCCGCGAAAGAAAACGGAACCAAAAGAAAGCGCCCGTGTCCCGCGCCCTTCGGGTTCGCCAGCGATGCGCTGGCCTCGTGACAAAGGGGAATGTTGCAACCCATCAAAGGATTTAATCGCTCCGCTCTGCGGGAGAAGACTGTAGGGTAAAGATACGCCGATTCACCGACGGCTGCTGCTCCAGTGAGCAATGCTCGAGGCGCTACTCGGCGCCGACCTCGACCAGACCGAGCGGGTGTTCGCGCCAACGAACCCATCCGCAGCCGGCTTCTCGCCCGGCGGTCGCAGCGACCCCGTCGGGCTCAACGGGTGCTGAAGTGATCGGTGCCGAACTGGTCGGTGTCGTCGTTGCTGGCGCGCCGGCTGGCGCCGAACCTGCCTGCCAACGCCGAGGCGAGCGCCGGAAGCACGAGCAGGCTGAGGAGGATCAGGAGTTGATCGGCGTGGAGTTCCATCGCGGGGCGTTCCTTGCGGGGCAGGCTGGAGGAGGGACCGGCGCAGTCCGCGGTCGTGGGGGATCGGTCACCGACATTGACGTCGGGCGACGTCGGCCGATTTCACCCGATCGTGTTCGAAAACCGCGAAAATCCCGCGAAAACGACAAAGGGGCCCGTGCCGAAGACGCGGCACGAGCCCTTTGGTGGGTCGGAGGTGATCAGATCGGGAATGCCGAAGCGAAGATCAGCGACACGATCGTCATCACCTTGATGAGGATGTTCATCGACGGGCCCGCCGTGTCCTTGAACGGGTCGCCGACGGTGTCACCGACCACTGCGGCCTTGTGGGGCTCCGAGCCCTTGCCGCCATGGTGACCGGCCTCGATGTACTTCTTGGCGTTGTCCCATGCGCCACCGGCGTTTGCCATGAAGATCGCCGAACGCGAAGCCGGTGACGAGCGCACCGGCGAGGAACCCGCCGAGCGCGTCGACGTCGACAAAGCCGATGACGAGAGGAACAACGACCGCGAGAGCGCCCGGTACGAGCATCTCGCGCAGCGAAGCCTGGGTGGAGATCGCCACGCAGCGGGCCGAGTCGGGGACGGCGTTGCCTCGCGCAGGCCCGGGATCTCGCGGAACTGGCGGCGCACCTCCTCGATCATCTTGTTGGCGGCGCGTCCGACGGCATCGATCGTGAGCGCTGCGAACAGGAACGGCAGCATCGCTCCGATGAACAGGCCGATGAACACGGTGACGTCGCCCACGTTGAGGTCCAGGATGTGGCCCTCATCGAGCATGGCGGCCTCGAAGCTCTTGAACAGCAGCGAGCGCCGGTGGATCGCGGCCGACCCGACAGCGAAGCCCTTGGCGACTGCGGCGGTCGTGTTGCCGAGTGAGTCGAGGGCGTGGGTCAGCTCGCGGACGCTCGGGTCGAGCTCGGCCATCTCTGCGATACCGCCGGCGTTGTCGGCGATCGGCCCGTAGGCGTCGACCGACACGACGGTCGTGGCGAGCATGCCGATGGCGGCGATGGCGATGCCATAGATGCCGAGGCCCTCGGCCATCTGCTCCCCCGCCCAGTAGGCAACGGCGATCGCGACGACGATCAGGATGACCGCGGCCACCGAGACCATTCCGGCGGAGATGCCGCCGAGGATCGTGGTCGCTGGGCCGGTCTCGGCCTGGGCGGCGATCTTCTTGACCGGGCTGTAGTGGTCAGATGTCCAGATCTCGGCAACCTTGCCGATGCCGAAGCCCACGAGCAGGCCGCCGATCACCAGGACCGCGACGCCCCACCAGTTGTCAACCTCGTGGGTGCCGCCGAACATCACTGCGGCGAGCACGACGGTGCCCACGATCGTGATGCCCATGGCGACGTTGGTACCCATGTGGAGCGCCCTGGCCAGGTCGTGGCTGCTGGCGCTACCGCTCGAGCGAACCGTGAAGCTGCCGATGATCGATGCGACCATGCCGACGGCGGCGATCGCGAACGGGAACACGAGGAACTCCGGGCGCTCGAGCGCCGAGACGCCCAGGATGCCGGTCAGCGTGAACGCCGCCAGCGCGACCGGTGCGATGATCGAACCTGCGTAGCTCTCGAACAGGTCGGCGCCCATACCGGCGACGTCGCCGACGTTGTCACCCACGTTGTCGGCGATCGTTGCCGGGTTCCAGGGGGTCGTCCTGCGGTATGCCGGCCTCGACCTTGCCGACGAGGTCAGCCGACGTCAGCAGCCTTCGTGTCGATGCCGCCGCCGACGCGGGAGAACAGGGCGATGGAGCTTGCGCCCAGACCGAAGGTGGTGAAGATCTGGAACTGGTCCTTGTCGTCGATGTCGAACACCAACACCATCAGGATGTAAGTGATCGCCAGGCCGAACAGCGAGAGGCCTGCCACGGTGAAGCCCATGACGGCTCCGCCCCGGAACGCAAGGGGGAGTGCCTTCTGGGGCCCTTCGATGGCGGCATGGGTAGTGCGGGCGTTGGCCATCGTGGCGACGGTCATGCCGATGTAGCCGGCGAGCGCCGACATCGAGGCGCCGAAGATGTAGAAGACCGCGCCCCAGGGCCGGCCGTAGTCCAGGAACGCGAGTATCAGGATCGCCATGATCGCGACGAACCCGGCCACCCAGGTGTACTCCTGTTTGAGGAAGGCTCTGGCGCCCTTCTGGATCTCCTCCATGAGGAAGACCATCCGCTCGTTTCCGGGGCTGGCCTCCTTCACCTTCGTGTAGAAGAACGCAGCAAGCAGCAGTCCGGCAACAGCGGACAGCAGTGCGATGTACGGGACGGCATCCAACGGTCAGGTCTCCTCGCCGTGTGGGTAGTCGGGAATCTGGACGAACACCTTTGTTGGCCAGCGCGGCCCCCAGGGTCCGGTCCTGGCCGTCGACCCGCACGATGAGCGGGCCGTCGAAAGGGATGGCGGTCGACGTCCTCCACCTCGACACCAGGCCGGAGCCCAAGGATGTCGAGGAACGACACCACGTCCGGATCGATGGCACCCGGCACCGCGATGCGGGCCCGGGAACCAGGCGTCAGATCATAGAGGGACACGGGGACCGGTGCGTCAATGGCCTCCGGTTCGGGGATGGGGAAGCCGTGTGGACAGCTGTCGGATCGGCGAAATCTACGACGCCCGCGGAACCTGACTCAAATTTCAGGAGTGGTGGGCACATGGCGCCCGCCACTACTGACAGAACGGTCCGGGTTCTGGTTGGCTGGTGCAACCATGGACCGCACGCTCGCCCACGGGCTCCTCGACTTCATCGACGGGTCACCGTCGCCGTTCCACGCCGTGGCGAACGCGTCGGCCCGGCTCGACGCCGCGGGGTTCGGGGGCATCGACGAGTCCGCTCCGTTCCCCGAGGGCCCCGGCGGTCACTACCTGGTCCGCAACGGGACCCTGATCGGCTGGTTCGTGCCGCCGGACAGCGTCGCCGGAGACGCCGTTCCGCCTCGTCGGGGCCCACACCGACTCGCCGAACCTGCGGGTCGACCCAGGCCCGACCGGTCGAGCGCAGGATTCCGCCAGCTCGGGGTGGAGGTGTACGGCGGTGTGCTCCTCAACAGCTGGCTCGACCGCGACCTCGGGCTGTCGGGCCGTGTTCGCGGTCGATGACGGCATCGGCGGCGTCGATCAGCGCCTCGTCCGCGTCGACCGACCCCTGCTGCGTGTGCCCCAGCTGGCGATCCACCTCGACCGCGAGATCCGGGAGAACGGCCTGCTGCTGAACCCCCAACAGCACCTCTCGCCGCTGTGGGGCCTCGGGGATACCGACGAGGGTGGGTTCGTGCGCTTCCTCGCCGGTGAGCTGGGCATCGACGAGTCGCAGGTGCTGGCGTGGGACCTGATGCTCCACGACCTGACGCCGAGCTGCCTGCTCGGCCTCGACGGCGACCTGCTGGCGCGGCTCGACAACCTCCACTCCGCGTTCGCCGCCACCGAAGCGCTCGCAGTCCAGCACGACCGCGCAACCGGCCAGGTGGCAGCGATCGCGCTGTTCGACCACGAAGAGGTCGGCAGCACGTCGGAGACCGGCGCCGCGGGCGCACTTCTCGGTCAGGTGCTCGAGCGAACGGTGCTCGCTCGCGGCGGCGGCAGGGCCGAGCTGCTCCAGGCGCTCGCCGGCTCTGCGTGCTCTGGCCGACGGCGCGCACGCCACCCACCCCAACTACGCCGACCGTCACGAACCCGACCACCATCCGCCTCAACGAGGGGCCCGCGCTGAAGCTCAACGCCAACCTCCGCTACGCGACCGACAGCGTCGCTGCTGCGGCGGCGGTCATCGCCTGTCGTGACGCCGGGGTCCCGCTCCAGCGTTTCGTGAACCGCACCGACCTGCCGTGCGGCTCGACGATCGGTCCGCTCACCGCAGCCCAGCTCGGCATCAGCACGGCCGACCTCGGCGCTCCGCAGCTGGCGATGCACTCCGCCCGCGAGCTGGGCGGCGCCGACGACACCGCCTACCTCAGCGCCGCCCTCACCCGCTTCCTCAGCTGACCCGCCTCGCTGCACACGACACTTCGTGAAATGGCTCACGACCGCGACGGCCGCTAGTATGTCTCGGCAAGCTTCGGCAGGGCCAACGGTGTCCCGGCGGCGGAGCGCTTCCCGCACTCGACCTTCGCTGAAGAGCCACCATGCACCGAGACCTCCCACAACCCCAGCCTGTCCACCGATCACGAGCACGACGCCTGCGGTGTCTCGTTCGTCGTCGACATGCACGGACGACGCAGCCGTGAGATCGTCGACCTGGGACTGAACGCGCTCTGCAACCTCGATCACCGCGGCGCGAAGGGCGCCGAGGAAGGCCATACCGGCGACGGTGCCGGCATCCTCGTCCAGGTGCCCGACGGCCTGTTCCGCGCCGTGGTCGACTTCGACCTCCCACCTGCGGGCGAGTACGCGACGGGCATCGCGTTCCTGCCGGCCGATGCCGAGGCCGCTGCCGACGCAGCCAGCTCCACATCGAGAAGATCGTCGCCAACGAGGGCCTCACGCTGGTCGGCTGGCGAGAGTTGCCCGTCGACCCGGACCGCGCCGACCTCGGTTCGATGGCCCGGGCGGTGATGCCGAGGTTCCGTCAGCTGTTCGTCGCCGGCGTGTCCTCGAGCGGCGAGCCGCTCCGCGGCGTCGACCTCGACCGTCGTGCGTACGTGCTCCGCAAGCGCATCGCGCACGGCATCCAGAACGTAGGCGAGATCGAGAGCGTCGGAAACGCCGCGTTCAGCGGAGTCTCCATGGCGGTCTATTTCCCGAGCCTGTCGTCGCGCACGTTCGTCTACAAGGGGATGCTCACCACTCCTCAGCTCCAGGACTTCTTCGGCGACCTCAACGACGAGCGGCTCGAAGAAGCACGCGATCGCCATGGTGCACTCGCGGTTCTCGACCAACTCGTTCCCGTCCTGGCCGCTGGCCCACCCGTATCGCTACGTTGCCCACAACGGCGAGATCAACACGGTGCTCGGCAATCGAAACTGGATGCGGGCCCACGAGGAGCTCATCGAGACCCCCGCGCTCGTCGGCGACCTCGAGCGGATCTACCCGATCTGCACACCCGGCGCCTCCGACACCGCCAGCTTCGACGATGCGCTCGAGATGCTCCATCTCGGGGGCTACCCGCTTCCTCATGCCGTGCTCATGATG
>CAWKLN010000009.1:0-14588 GCA_963850465.1 uncultured delta proteobacterium | reverse complement strand
ACGGTTTTCCCGCCCTCAACCCCGTCCGCCAGAGGTGTTAAAGCGGTGTTCATCAACATCCAGGCCTGGCTTCTCAGCAACAGGGTCAGGTGTGTGGCGGAGAGCTGCCCGTCATTGAGATGGTCGTCCAGAGGATGAAGAAAAAGGGCCATGGCGTGCGCGGTTTTGGCATGATGATAGTCTTCCCGCGTGATGGTGGACCCCAGGGAAGATTCCCGGTCGATCCAGTATAAAATGGACCAGGCCGGGGCGTAATAATTGCGAAAATAATCGAATTCCGGGACAAAGGCGGTTTTGAAGTGCTGCATGAAGAAAATAATCGCGTCCGTGTGCATGGCGGGCGGCAGCGATCGAAGAAAACAAATCATTTCCTGATTCAATTCGCGACGCAACACCTCAACCCCGTCGTCAAGGGAAACATCGCCGAACCGATACGTTTGATCAATTACTTGTGTATTTTTCGGGGGGGCGGCAGCCATAGCGCATTGGCTCCTCAATTGGGAGGCAGGTGGCTTAGTCTCTCAAGGTCCCAGTCCAGCCCTATTTCAACAAACAATACCCTTGCTTTTTCAAGATAGATCGGCGCCTCGATACCGTCCAATGCGGTAAACGAACTCCCGTTTTCGAGCAGACGCTTGCCGATCGCAAAATAGGTTCGCGCCAGTTCCATACGGGCACCCAAACGCTCTCCCTCTCGGACGGATTTTCGCCACCATTTGAACGCCGTTTTCGGTTTATGGGTCATCCAGAAATATTCGCCCATCATCCGGTAGGCTTCCGTGCGATGCTGGGCCACTTTCCGGGTTTGCCTCAGGAGCGCTCGGCATGCTTTTAAGGCAAGATCACGATATTTTGATGCATCTGTTCGCGTACCATTGTGGATATCTTCTTGCAACCGATGAAGATTTAGCATGGTTTGGCTTTTTAAGAAAACCGACAACTGCCACGGCACAATATCCAATTCGCGCCTGAGTTTCGATGCTTGCGCTATCATTTCTTCAGCCGCATCAAAGTCTCCCATCAGGGTATAAATTTGCGCTTTACACCCGAACAAATGGATCAGTGCCAGACCAGCGTTGGTCTTTTTTGAAAACTTGATGCTGGCATCGACGGCTACCAAGGCATCGCGAAGCCGCCGATCTTCCACCAATAGACAAGCATTCAACAACTTTTCAAGCAATTGCGAAAAGTCATTTTCATATACTTCGGAGATATTTTGCAATCGCCCAACGATCCAATGGGCCTTGGCCAGATCACCCTTGTAAAGATTGTGGAATCCGTGCCAGTGATAATGCAAGGATGCGGCCCAAATCTCACCGTGGTCAAGATTGCGGTTGACCAGATCATCATCGTGCGGGTCTATGTCCTTCCAGTTACCAGCAAAATATTTCAAGGTCGTCTGGAGAAGATCGTGAGTGATCATGAGCCTCTCATCGCCTTCATCCAATCTCCCTCGTGCTAAATTTAAAATACGACGGCCTAACTTTGTGGAAATACCAGTGAATGCGAATAAGGCGCTGGCACTGATAAATTTTCCAACCCCGTTTTGAAACTTTGTATAATCAAATTGTGTAAAGCGTTTATAGAAGTAAAACGACTCCATGAAAAACCGTTTGGGCTTTATGATAATCAGCGCCTGACATTTCAGGTAGTATAATTCTATCACCTCGCAATCTTTTTCAGTTGGAACTTTTTTAAACTTGATAAACGGCAAGTAGAGTGCCACAAGAAAGTGTAAGAAATCATAAACAAAATAGAGCATCCCTGAAACCCGATGTTTGGGGGATTTGCCCCAATAGTAATCCAGCGCGCGATCGAAGTATTCAACCGCCTCTTCGTACTGCCCACGATTATAAAATGCCAGGGCAATGTTTTTCTCAAGAAGGGCGACTTTCCCAGGATCAGCCTCGCCTCCGGATGTGCGCTGATAGAGCCTTAACGCCTCCATGTAATAATTCAGCGCCTCGCTCGAAGCGGATGTTTTTAATGCCTCTTCACCTGCTTTTATCAGCGCTTCTTCGGTCTTTTCCAGGTTCTCGGCGCGGCTGTAATGATAGGCCAGCATCCCGTAAAAGGCATTCAGCTTTTTGGCAAAAACTTTTTCTATAATGCCGGCCACTTCCATGTGAAGCGCTTTGCACTTCTCCGGCAAAATGGAAGCATAGGCGGCCTCCTGGGTCAATGCATGCTTAAAAAGATACTCCAGTTCCTCCAATCTCACCCGTTCCCGGATGAGTTGGGCCTCCTTCAGGTAAGACAGGCGTTCGTCCATATTCCGGACATTCTTAGCCACCTCGGAGAGGACTCTGTAAAAAAAGCTTCGGCCGATTACCGCGGCCACTTTTAGAAGATGGCGCGTTTCCTCCTCCAAGCGATCAATACGGGCCATCAACACATCGTTGATCGTGTTGGGAATGGTCACCTGGCTGAATTTAGACGTCACTTCAAACTTTCCACCCCGCATGATCACAGCACCTTCGTCGATGAAGGAACGAACAACCTCTTCGATAAAATAGGGGTTTCCCCCGGTGCGTTCGACGATCTGTCCGACCACGGGATGGTGACTGCCCTGGAGGTTGAGCATATTGGCAATAAGGGTTTCGCTTTTGAGCTCGTCCAGGGGGTCCAACACGATGTCAACCTTGACCAGCGCGGGGTTCTCCTGATGGGCTTTAAGAATCTGCTGGCCTGTTTCCTCGTATCCTGTTCTAAACAGGTTAATAAAAAGAATGCGTTCCTCCGCCGCCAGGCGAAATAGGGATTTCAGGAGCTCAAGCGAACTCTGGTCAAACCAATGCAGATCGTCTATCACAACGACCAGCGGGCGGGATGTACTCAGGCGGGTGAAAAGATCCCGCATGCTCTTGCGGACCAATTTCTCAAGGGCTTCACCCTCGATCCCGCGCAACCGCTCGCGGTAGGGGGGGGGCAGGTTCATCCCCATCAGGGTGGCCACAAACGGCAGAATTTTACCGGTTTGTTCCTGGAACAGTTCCCGGATAGCGATGTCCAGCTTGGTGAAGGCCTCGGCTTCACCATCATCGACCCGGACTCCCGCCCAATTTTTTAATAGGTCGATGATGGGATGGAAGCTCAGATTGCGCCCCATCGAAATGGCCCGCCCTTCGAGGAACAACACCCGCTTGACAATCTCGCGCCGCTTCAATTCGGCCAGAAGTCGTGACTTGCCGATACCGGCTTCACCGGTAATATTGACAATCGATCCGGCGCCGTTGATCAATTTCCCTACTTGCAGTTCCAGTTTATTCAGCTTGCTCTTTCTGCCGACCATTTCAGAAAAGATCATGCGTTCGGAACCCAGGCGCGGGCGGTGAATGTCTTTTCGACCGGGCAGCACTTTATATACCTGAATGCTTTCGCCCTTGCCTTTGATCACTCTTTTGCCCAGATCTTCAAATTCGAACATCCCATGCGTCTGGTTATAGACTTCCCGGGTCACGTAAGTGGTTCCCGGTTCGGCCAGGCACTCCATGCGCGAGGCCAGGTTGACCGTGTTCCCGACGGCTTTGAATTCCACCCGCAGGTCATTGCCAAGGGTGCCCACCACAACCGGCCCTGAATGGATCCCGATCCGCATACGGATGGGGCCCAAGCCCTCTCGCTTGCGGTTGAAGACCGCAATTTCACGGTGGATGGAATGCGCCGCCCAAATCGCACGCTGGGGGGCCTCTTCCAAAGCGATGGGGGCACCGAAGAGCGCCATTATCCCGTCACCGGTCATTTCATTGATGGTCCCTTCGTAGTCATGAACCTGCTCGATCAGAATCTCATAGATCTGCCCCATGATCGTGTAGATCGCTTCCGCCCCGAGACGATCCACTAGCGGTGTAAACCCCTCCATGTCGCAGAACATCACCGTGACATGTCTGCGTTCGCCCTCGATACGATCGCGCTGGCTAAGAATTTTTTGAGTCAGACCCTGGGGAAGATAGCGCTGGATCTTGGCAAGTTTCTCATCAAACGATTGCGTGGGGATTTCCGTATGGGGGTTTGTATACAGAAAAGTGCCGCACTGGCTACAGAACCTGGCACCCTCCGGATTTGCAAACTGGCAAATTGAGCATTGCATTCCGTCATTTCCCTGAAGGATCAAGCGCTCACACAGCAAGTTTTGCCATGGATTGCAGCGAGGCAAGGTTTCTACACAAGGAAGAAGTCAGATTTTTGTCATAAAATCGGTCGGTTGTCAAGTATCGGATTGTTTTTGCGGTCACATGGCAACCTGGCGGAGTCGCAGGCCAAGCCTCGCGCCGAAACCGGCGATCCGGCCCTTCAATTCCTCCGATATCGTTCGTTGGCCTCTGGCCAAGTCATTGAAAATCAACAGACCATCCCTATGGTTTAGGAGGTACTGCTCATAGACTGTATGCTATTTATTCTTCGAACTGAAAGGAGGCCGTATGAGTTATTTTCTGAAAACGACCCCCCCGGAAGAAGCCCGTGGCCGACTCAAAGTGACCTACGCCACTCTGGAATCCATGTTCATGATGGTCCCCAAGGTGTTTGTGGCCCAGAGCATCCGGCCGGATCTGCTTGAACCCGTCGTCACCTATGTTAAGCGTCTCATGATCGACGACCACGCCCTGCCCCGCAGCACCAAGGAGCTGATCGCAGCCCATGTGTCCAACCTCAACGCCTGCGCTTACTGAGTGGACGCCCACAGCGCCATGGTCATGGCGCAAGGCTTTACCCAGGAGCAGGTTAAAAGCATTATCGACGATGTGGACGGCTCAGCGCTTATCGACACCAAGACCAAGAAGCTGCTCCATCTCGCGGCAAAAACCACCCGCAACGCCTACAAGGTTACCGAAGATGATATAAAGACCTTAATACAAGACGGATGCAGCGAGGAAGAAATCTTCGAGGCCATAGCCGTTACCGCCCTCTTTAACTACATGGACCGTATGGCAGACGCATTAGGCGCCCCGGTGGAAGGCTTTCAGGAAATGATGGCCCAAATGGCGGGAAAATAAGACATAATCCTGCGATCGTTAACGACCGCTTTTTCACTACACCACGGGTTCACCAAATAAGAAAGGCAGAGACCCTTAAACTCTCTGCCTTTCGAAATTACTTCGCAGGTTTCAATTCGACTAAAATTTCAACCTTCCAGAATGCGATCCAGTCGCTCCAAGTCATTTAGCAGGCGCCACGATCCACCGCCCGCTTCCACGCGTTTTTTCCATCCTTCGACCCGTTCGAAATACTGACGGGGGTCCACATTATCGCTGCGCAGTTTGGTGACATTCAGCGCAATGGCCTCACAGCCGTTCATCTCGAGCGGAAAATCTCTTATATGCCCTTTGGCCAGATCTTCTTTTAAGTCCGAGAAAATGAGAATGGTGCGCCGGCCGGCACCGGTTTCGTTCAGATACTGGACGGCCTGGACCACGCCACCGGTGATATCCGTATAGGAGCTGCCTTTGGATTGGGCGATGAATTGGTCGACTTTATCCTTGAACAGGCGCTTCTGTTTGGTGGCCGTGGACGGGCGACGATCAAACGTGACCTTGGCGATGATGTCCTTTTCGCTGAAGCTTCCGCTGTCGATCCGGGCCACAGCCAGGGAGTCGCCGGGTTCGAAAGTGCCCAGAAGATAGTTGATGATGGCCCGCGCCTTTTCGATCTCCACCTGGTAGGTTCCTGATGTGTCCAGCAGCAGGAAAACACTGCGGGCCTTGCTCGTGGTGTCGGCGCAGGCGCCCAGCAGAAAAATCAAGGCTATCATCGTGATCAGGATGAACTTTTTCATGATGTTTCCTCCGCCATGCGCTGGGTTTCGGTTTTTTTAGATTCACTTGACGGGCGGCGCTTTTCGGTCACCAGGCGTTCGATCCAGAGCGAGGGGAAAATCGTCAGATCGTAGAGATTGACGAAAAATTCGCCGGAATACTGTGCGATGTTGCCAAACAGGCGAAAGGTGAAGGCCAGGCCACCCAGGAACCCCGAGAATAGGCCCCCCATCACGGTCCTGGAAGCATGTACGAAAGATTCCAGGGGAATCGCCACAAAGGCCAGGGCGAACGGCAGGATAAAACCCATCACCATCTGACCGACGGTGGGGATCCAGTTGTTGGCGGCGGCCATGACCTCCACATCGGCCAGGGACTGTCGCAGTGCATGCATGTCGGCCGCCAGTCGATCGCGCATGAACGCCAGGGACGATTCGACACCTGCCATGATAAAGAGAATGGTGAACGTGATCCAGATCATACGCCGGCGGGTCTGATCGTCCATCTGGCCGATGACCGGAAAGAGTCGTGTGATGCGCATGGATTCCATCAAGTAGAGACCCATTGCCAATTCCACCAGAATAATCACCAGCGCCGCAACGTCGGATGTTTTAAAAGCGCCGATATAGCTGCCGCCGCCGACCATTTCCGACATGGGCAGGGCAATCAGGTTGAAATTGATGACGGCCCCCCCGAAAGCGATCATGAGAACGAAGCCGGCAATGAAAAATTGGGTCGCCGCCGAGGATGTCAACATGCGTTCGGCCTTTACCGATCCAGCTTGAATCTCCTGGTATTCCTGCATGCGATTGTCGATGAGCTGGGCCCGTTCGTTCAGGCCTGAGAATCTTTTGGTTGCCTTGTCCACCGATTCTGCCAGTTTGCGCCACAGCGGCATCATTTTATGCAACCGGCTGTGCCGTTCGCTGGAAATGCGGCGGTATTCGTCCATCACCCCTTTGTGCTGGCTGTTGATCGTTTTGTGAATCTGATCCAGAATCGCGGCCACCGAAGCATCTTTGGAAGACATCTTTCCCAGGGATGTTATGGCATCCACCCAGGGGGGCACCGGGGGCGGCAGTTCCGAACTCTTCTGGTAGTCTTCGTCCAGGCTGGCGACCTGGTCGGCCATGGTTCGTTGCAACATCGGAAAGGAAGATAGATCGCGTTTTATTACATCTTCCACTCTTTGATATTCCCTCTCGATCACGCGTTCCGTGGTCTCTTTGCCGAGACTGAAAAGTACTTCCTTATTTCGGAGGCGAATGCGCTCGGCGGCCAATAGCGTGGATTGCGAAAGAAGACGCAAACCGTTATGGATCACGCGGCTGAGCGAATAGATCGCGCGATGGGCCGGCGTGCGGGCGAGATACAAGAGAACAACGCCTACCGTTATCCAGAAAAAAGCGGAGAGAAGCGGTGCATTCGGCCAGATGTTCAAGAGTTGTATCAGTGACATGAGAACCTCCTTCGATGTGAATCAACATGTCGACAGCGTAAGGAAAACAATCGCATAATTTTTTAGCGCGGGCACTTATAGAACAAGGCCACCCGCCAGGCAGATGACCTTAATTAATATTAAAGATCAAATTATGTGCCAACTTAAGCCTTGCGGAACGTTTCGAGAACGCGCGACTGGAAGACAACTGAAATCAGTAGTAAAAATTGGAAAGATATTTTAGAAAAACTATGCTACAGATTTTGATGATCTTTTTTTTACAAGAAAAGATTACAAGGCGTGTGTACTTTAGTGCCAATTGATTACGATGGGTCGGTTGGCCGGGTTCACCATCTTGCTTGCTACAGCCTTTAACCTATTCAGTCCTGAAAACGCCCGAACGACAATGCGAAGCGGTTAACGAATTTTGGGCTTCACTCTGTATCTCTGAGAAAATGCGCTGGGTATGAGGGACCGCAAATCAAACGGATGTCGGTGAATCGGGTTCTGGAGATATAATTCTCCAGATCAGACATGGCATCTGAAAAGGAACCAAATGAAAAACCAGATTTGCCTGACACCTTTGTTTCTTGATGAACTGGTTCCCGAACTTGAAACGCTGGTCAAACCGAATTGGCGTTTGAACAAGCCCCCATTGCCCGAAGGCGACACAAAAGACCGGATCTCGGCGGTGCACGAGGCCATCGCCGGCTTGGTTTTTGACGCGCTTGCGGCCGGTCAACGGCCGGTGAGTATCGCCGGCGACTGTTGCAGCGCTATGGGCATGCTGGCCGGCCTGCAGAGGGCCAGGCTCCATCCGACCCTGGTCTGGTTCGACGCCCATGGCGATTTCAATACCATGGAGACCACCCCCAGTGGCTTTTTAGGCGGCATGCCTCTGGCGATGATTGTCGGCAAGGGAGATCTGGCCTTGCCTGCGGCGATCGGCCTCGATCCACTGCCTGAGAACCAGGTTATTTTAACTGACGGACGCGATCTCGATCCCGGGGAAAGGGAATTGATCGTGAATTCGGGCGTGGTTCACCTGGCGGACCCGGCGGACCTCCTTGATTATCCCTTACCCGACGGGCCGCTTTACGTTCATTTTGATGTCGATGTGGTATCTTTGGAAGAGTCTCCGGCCCAGAATTACCCGGCCGAAGGGGGTCCCTCAGCGAGCCTTCTGCGCGCCGTTTTCCGGCGATTGGCCCGGACCGAGAGGATCGCCGCGGTTTCCGTATCAACCTGGAACCCTGAGCTGGACCCGGACCGTAAAAGCGAAATCGTCAGTATGTCCCTGCTGGAGACCCTTATCGGGGAAAACATCCACTAAATCAGACCCGGAACAGCTCTCCCTGGCAGTCTAGCGCCTGAAGAAAGCGAGCGATCGTTTCGGCGCCGTCCGCCACGCGGGTAACACATTTCTCGTGATCTTCGGACAATTTGTAGACCAGGGCCGCCTCCAGATCGGTGAAATCCACGCCGGTCATCGCCAGGCAGGAATGTCCGCCGAGGCGCCGGCTGAGCTTGCGAACCAGGTCCTGGGAAGGAACGACGATCGGCATTAATCCGTCAAGACCTGTTTCGAGATCTTCTCTCCCCACCAGCATGCCCAGGATCATCAACCCGGCCGTGTGTACCCCGCAGGTCAGCGAACTCATCATGCCACCCTGCATGGCACCACTGGCGCGGAGGACCATCTTGTTTTTCATCTCCCATGGCTTCCATAAACGTCCACAGAATGGCTTGCGTGCAACTGTCGTAGCGCTTCAGATAGTCCATAGCGGTTGTTTTCATTTGTTCCGGCCATTGCGGATCCGCTGGAATAACTGGTCTAAATTCCTTTTCTTCGGAAGAGACCAACGCGGTTTTCATATTCTTCTCCCTTTCGGTCAATCGTGGTGAAAATCCCTATCACTCTGTAACACACCCTGCCGGCTTCACCGCTTCAATGAATGCGGAAATCACATAGTCTTCCGCCTTATGCCCCGGCGCCCAGGTTTTGATCAGCTCGCGACTTTCCTCGCGCAGCCCGATGCGGATCTTTTCAAACCCCGCGCCCTGCAGCATGCGCCGGAGATCTTCCACGGTAGCCGCACCGCCGATACAGGCACACTGCAAATCCTGATCGTTGCGGATGACATCCGGCATCGGACGCACGGCCACGACATCAGAAATTGCCAGCCGTCCCCCGGGCTTGAGGACCCGGAACGTCTCCTGCAGCACGGCGGCTTTCTCTGGCGAAAGATTGACCACACAGTTGGAGATGATGACATCCACCGTGCTGTCCTTGACCGGCAGGTGTTCGATTTCACCCTGGCGGAATTCCACGTTGGCAATGCCGGTTTTGTTGGCATTGCGGCGCGCTTTACGGAGCATCGCCGCGGTCATGTCCACCCCGATAACACGACCTGTCGGTCCAACGGCACGGGCGGCCAGAAAACAATCGAACCCGGCCCCGCTGCCCAGATCCAGCACGGTTTCGCCGGGCTGCAGATTGGCAATCGCCTGAGGATTGCCACACCCGAGGCCCATCCCGGCAGCCTCGGGTGCCGTCGCGATCTCGACGCTGGAATAACCGATTTGCGCTGCCACGGTTCCCGGGTCGGATGGTTGCGGGGCACAGCACCCATCGATCGAAGCCGCACCGCAGCAGGTGCCGGCCGATTCCGCAATCCTGCCGTAGCGCGTTCGTATCATCTGACGAATCGTCTCCGGTCGGTTAGGTTTTTTTCCCATGGGGTCCTCCTTTTGATTTTACTGTTTGACAACTATCGAATTATAGGCGCAAAAAAATCTAGCGGGTGAAAAACGCTTTCAGTTCCTCGATGATGTCCGGGTCCACCCAACAAGCGATATTCTGGCCCCGTCGTTCAGT
This sequence comes from uncultured delta proteobacterium, assembly GCA_963850465.1. GTDB lineage: Bacteria > Desulfobacterota > Desulfobacteria > Desulfobacterales > UBA5852 > JABZFP01. The sequence goes on along the minus strand of CAWKLN010000009.1, from coordinate 4,519 downwards.
GCGGATGATGCCCACCCGTCGAAGTTCCTTGATGTGATGGGACACGGTGGGTTTGCCCACATCCAATTCGCGACCCAGATCCCCGACGAACATAGCGTCCACATCCGCATCCTTATCGTATAGCCCCACGGTTCCCGGGCGGCAGCAGGTGGTCAGCCGCAGAAAAATTTGAAGCCGGTTCGGGTTGGAGAGCGCCTTGAAAATCTCGGCCATCGCGTCGAGGGCTATTTTTTGATTGTTTGACATATATCGAATTATAGGGTCTGCTATCAGATTGTCAAGCTTTTCCATCACGGCGTGTATCGATATGAGAGGAATAAACAGTTTTCGGCGATCAGGGGGCTGTGACGACACGGTCTCTTCCCTGGTCTTTGGCCGCATACAGGGCATCATCCGCTTTTTTCATGATCTGTTCGAGCGACAGGTCGGCCTGAACCAAAGAAGCCACGCCGATACTGACGGTAAAGCGCACCGGGCCGTTGGCCGAACTGACTTCCAACGCCTTCAATGCCTTGCGCAGGCGCTCGGCCGCCAGGACGCCTTGTTCGGGCGCCGTGTGGGTCAGGATGGCCGCAAATTCTTCGCCTCCCAGCCGGCAAAAGATATCCGAACCGCGAAGCAGGACCAGACTTTCGGTGACCATGCTTTTCAACACTTCATCGCCGGCATCATGGCCAAAGGTATCGTTGACCCTCTTGAAGTGATCGATGTCGAGCATCAACAGCGTCAGGGGCGTTCTATACCGCTTGCTCCGATCGATTTCTTCCTTAGCCCGCTGCATGAATTGTCGTCGGTTAAAGGCGCCGGTCAAGGAATCGGTGGTCGCCAGGCGGCGAAGTTCTTCTTCAATTTGTTTCCGATCGGTAATATCCTTGAAGCTCTCCACGATACCGACCGTGTCAGCCGTCAGGTCCAGCAAGGGCTGGGCTGTGACAATGAGTGTCCGCTTGCTGCCGTCGGCTAACACCACTTCAATTTCTTCCTCGATCCGCTCGTGGTCTTCTTTGAGAATACGATCCATCAAACATCGATCGGTCCCGCACAGCTCGTGGGCAAAAACATCACAACAACGCCCTTTGGTCACTTCAAGGCCCATGTGCGCCATCATGTCCTGCAGGATCTGGTTGAACCTGGATACTCCGAAATCCTTATTGATCACACAGATACCGTCCGAGGTGGCGTTGAATATCTGGCTCATTTCGAGAGAAGCAACCTCGGCATCCATGGCCATGGTATTGACCCGGCTGATCGCCTCCTCGAGCTGCGTTTCGGAATCCTCAGCGTCCTGCAGGGCTTCCCGATTTTCCTGTTCGATCTTTTTCCGTACCGTGATGTCCCGGTAGATCGCCATGATCACATTTTCACTGACGCGCCTGGAACTCTGCTCGCCGCAGATGTAGTGGCCCTCTTTACAGCGCAGCCGCCGTTCGATGGTAACGGATTCCCCCGCCACCAGACGATGGAGCTGTGACGGAATCTTTTCCAAATCTTCGGGGTGAATAAACGCGATCACTTCCTTGCCCATGATTTCTTTCAAGCGGTATCCCAGCATCTTGAGAAAGGTAGGATTGGCATTGAAAATGATTCCCCGATCGTCAAACAAAACAATGCCGTCCGAGGCATTATCGTAAAGTCTACGATAGAGCACTTCCAGCGCCTCGAGCTTCGCTTCAGCAGCTTTGCGCCTGGCCTTTTCTTTTGCCAGAGCCTCTGACCGCGTTCCCTGCACTTTATGGTCTGATTTTGAATCCATCTGTTTCCCGCCGGCTTGAGTATCCCTTGGATACAATAAATTGCCGCCACTGGCAATGTTTCGGGGTAATTTAAAGGGTTGAAGACCCGAATCGGTTTTTTGCGCGTCATCGGTCAGGCAGGAAAAGCCTTCATGCGCAGCGGTAATGCGACCGCGCCCCATCCAGACGACGCTGACGGGCAGTGGCGGCGATATCGAGGATCGTGCGGTCCCGTCGCCACCATTCACGCACCCGGGCATCGACCCCTGTCCACAGGGGGTCGATTTTTTCCAGCAGATCGCGCACCTGCCCCAGCAGCCCCCCCAGCGCAAGATGCACATGGGGTTCGAGAGGCGGTGCCAGCGCAAGACCGCGCACGGTCACCATCAGCGACAGCATCGTTTCCAGTACCGCCGCCGGCCAGCCGGAACGGCGTCCGGCCGCAAAGATCCACGCCAGAAAAGCCCCGGTCACATGCAAATCCTCAATGGTCCGAAACGGTTTGATGGCCCTGCGGTAGCCGTCACCGGGCCATAGCGCCTCGTCCGGCAGGGAAACCGCTTCAAAGCGAACTTTTCCGTGGGGCATTTCCGGCACGATGCCCAGAGACGGCCGGGCGGTGATCGTCACGCCGTCACTGTCCGCCGGGACCGCCACCATGCGCAAGGCATTTCTGCCGTTGGTCGTCGTGCCGGTGGAAGCCGCCACCAGCAGGATTTCCGCCCCGTCGGCACCCGAGACAAATTCCTTCGTGCCGTCAAGACACCAACGGCTCCCGACGCCGCGATCCGGTGTCAGGCGGCATTGGATCCGCGCCGGGTGCGGACCGCCCTTTTCAGTAATACAGATGGCCGCTAGGCGAGTGTCGTCCATGGCGGGCATCAAGCGCTGGATAGCGGCCTGGTAGCCGGCGGCAAAGGCCCAGGCCGGACGATCGGCAGCCAAGCCGCCGGCCAGAGCACGATCCACCGGTGTGGCCCATAATGAAACCATGTCCTTCCAGGCCCGTTTCCATTCGGAAAAAACGGCGATCCGGGCGGGCGGCGTGACCGGTGCCTGCAGCAGGTATTCGATCACGGCGAGATCGGCAACAATCATAACACCAGATCCTGGATGAACGCCGCCAGCTGATTGAGATTCCAGCAGGCGCGCACTTCGTTGCAGAGGACTTCGTAGGTGCGCATTTCGCTGTCACCCGAGTTCCAGAACTGTTCCGTTTCCGGGTTGAGCCAGATCACACGACGGCTGCGGTCACGGATTTCCTCCAGAATGCCTTCTTCGGGGTTGCCGTAATTGGTGCGGCCATCCCCGATGACGATCACGGTGGTTTTCTTGTTGACCTTGTCCATGTGCCGGGCCTTGAACAGGCGCAGGGTGCGTCCGTAGTCGGTGGAAGCAGCCGTAGGCAATGTCCGGGCAATGGAGAATTTCCTCCAGGGCCCGATCGATCTCAAAGTCGTCAAAATAACGGGTAACCTCGACGGGTTCGTCGATGAAGACAAAACTCTTCACACGGTCGAAGCAGTCCTGGAGGGCATACAGCATGGAAAGCATGAAACGGGCTGAAGACCAGACCGATCCGGACACGTCACAGAGCACCACAATCCGTCCTTTGCGCGGTGGCTTGCGGCGAAACCGCAACCCGATCGGAATTCCCTGGGTGCGGGAAGCCGCCCGCAGGGTGCGCTTGACGTCCAGGATCCCCCGCGATCGGGCGGCATACCGCAGGCGGACCATATCCCGCAGCTTGCGGACCAGTTGGGCGATCACATCCCGCAGACGGACCAGTTCACCCGGGGACAGGTTGGCAAACGGTTGCCGGCCCAAAGCACCATAGGCATCCGTCGTGGACGTCTTTTTCTCGTCCGCCACGATCAGCGGCGGACCATTGTCGGCCAGGAGTCGGCGCGCCGTTTCCAGGCGGCGCACAACATGCCGCTTTATCGCCTGGCGGGTTTCCCAGTGGATCTGGTCCCAGTTTTCCTGCAGAAAACTATCCACCGTCTCGCGGGCCCGGTGCAAGGCGCGTAGTACGGGCAGGCGCCGCACCAGACTGCCCAGGTTGGATCCCGCCCCCCGGGGGCCGTCTGCAGCAGTGTTGCCTTCGGATTGCATCGCTTGCAGAATCTTCAGAAAGGCGGCCGGCTCGGCCGCCAGGAATTCCGCGATGGCCGCCATGGCCGGCATCTGCGGTTCGAGCGCCAGGAGGATCTTGCTGAATGGTTTCCATGTGCCCGGCCAGGGTCGCGGAAGCCGGGTCGAGATCTTCCCGGATTTCATGAAAAAAGAGCTGGTAGAGATGATCGAAGCGCGCCCGCTCCAGTCGGCTCTTGGCAAAGTTCGCCCGCAGCACGGTGGCAAACTGGTTCTCGTCCAGAACGTCCACGCGCGGCAGCTGGGACAGGCAGTCCAGCGTTTCAGCGGTGGAGATGCGCATCCCGGCGGCCCGGGCCGACGCAACGAATTTAAGAATCATCGCTTCCATGCCGTCCTCTGTACCGACATCATCGACCGTTGGTGCGATCCCCTTTGTCCCGCGCCGAGCATCGGCGGGACGGACGGATTAACGTGCGCGGACTGTCTGAGCCCTGCTGAAAGCAGGGCGAGTTTCCGCGCGCTCCGGCCGTCGCGACGACGCGCAGGAAAAAGCGGGACACGGGGCGTCTTCTTTTGGTTCGTTTTCTTCCACGGGGAAGAAAATGAACAATTCCCCCAAACAAATGCTCGCCAGTACGACAAATTCCTTCCTGGCCCTCCGAGAGGAATGTGAAAATTTTAGATCGAAA
>CAWKLN010000008.1:0-110949 GCA_963850465.1 uncultured delta proteobacterium | reverse complement strand
ATGGTCTAAGTTGCCCAGAGGCTCCTGCTTCAATTGATTTTTTTGGAGTTAATTGTTACTCCAACTCTTAAAATAAAAATGAATTTTCCATTTAAACCCTGACTGATGAAAATGCTGCATATTTTGATGAAAAGCGTCAGCTCGAATGGTGGGGTTATATATCCCGAGGGAGTTGTATCGTGCAATAAGAGATGCGAGCTACAGGAAAACCATTAATAATAACTGAAAATGGCCTTGCTGATAATGATGACACACTCAAGGACGAATATATCCGTATACATCTTTATGTGTCCCAAAAGGCTCGAGAAGAAGGATATGATATTCGTGGGTATCATTACTGGACATTAATGGATAATTTTGAATGGCTTGAAGGCTTTGAGCAAAAATTCGGTCTTTATGCTGTAGATTTTTTTCACAGGAAATGCCAAGAAACATCACGAGAGGGTGCAAAACCTTTTATTCAGTTTCTTCACGAAAAGAAAAAACAGTAATTTTGAAACCAACCTCACTTCATCTTGAGTGAGATTGGCTATCGTTGAAAAAAAAATATTTTTTATACCTCTTTTTTTTCAATCTTCAATAAAACCAAAAACAACCTCCAACAAACCATACATTGTCTTTTATGATGTTCATGTTTAAAAATACTAGTAGAATCGAATGTACATAAGTTATAGCGCAAGTATAGAATGGTATGGTAAAATAATTACTATTAATAGTCAAAATTGAAATGTAATAAAATAAAATCTATAGGTAGCCATGCAACAGGTAGTTTTAAGATTGATGTTATTTGTCGGTATGTTTTTGGTTGGTATGTTTTCTATGCATTTAATCTACCCAAAAAAAATTCAAAAAAAACCAGAAGATCGTTTAGTAAGTATGATAGATGGTTTTTTGATATCTCGTGGGCTGTATGTTGTTGCTAAGCTTAGCATTGCTGATGAATTAAAAAAAGGGGGTAAAACAGCACAAGCGTTGGCAGAAAAGCTTACTTTGAATGCTGATGCAGTTTATAGATTGATGCGAATGCTGTCTGGTCATGGTATTTTTAATCACAATAAAGATAATTCTTTTGCTTTAAATGACATTTCTGAACTTATGACAACAACTCATCCACAATCTCTTCATGGATTTTTATTGCATGAAGATGAAGCTCGTTGGGAATCATATGGAAAGATGGAATATACTCTTAAAACAGGTAAGCCAACATTTAACCATGTTTTTGGAGAAGGTTATTTTGATTACATAGCACGTGATAAACAAAAATTTGAACAGTTTGATCGAGGTATGGCGACATTTTCTGAAGAAGAAAATAAACGAATAGCTACAGCGTTTAACTTTGGGCCCTTTAACCATATTGTTGATGTTGGTGCTGGAGTAGGTGGTTTGCTTGCACAGATTGTCCATACATATCCAACTAAACAGGGAACTCTTTATGAATTACCTCATGTACAAGAGATGGCCAAAAATTATATTGAAAAACAGGGCTTAACTAATCGCATAAATGTTGTTACCGGAAGTTTTTTAGAATCAGTTGTTCAAGGTGGCGATCTTTATATTCTTAAACGTATTTTGCATGATTGGAACGATGAAGTGTGTACAACTATTTTAAAAAATTGCCGAAGAGCTATGAGTAATAATTCACGGTTAGTTATTTTTGATTGTATTGTGCCTGACGGTCCAGGTTATGATATTAGCAAAGATATTGATATTATCATGATGGTTATTTTTGGTGGCAAAGAACGAACCAAAAAAGAATTTGAAATTTTGTTTGAAAAAACAGGATTTAAACTCGATAAAATTACCACCATTCAAGGGACAATGCTTTCTGCAATAGAGGCAGTTTCTGTATAATTTTTTTAGTATGTTTTTAAATATTAATACTGTGAATAGTGCGATATTGTTCTGCGGCATGAATGCTTGCAATCCCAACGCAAGCAGCCAGAATTGGTTAACAAAAATATGGACAATTTGGTAAATTTTTTGAAACAAGAAGCATTATAAATAAATGTATCAATTTTTAAATTCTGGATTAAAAAATAGTGGCGAAATAACTGATTGGATGATAAAATATAGTAAAGAAGAGCAATGTCAATAACAAATCATAACGAAATAATTACTGATCGCTTAATTTTGCTGACACCTTCAGAAGAAGATCTTTTTAAGCTACAAAAATTTGAAACTCAGAATCGATCTCATTTTGCTACATGGGTAAGTGAGGTAGTTTTGAAAGAGTCAGAATCAGAAAAAGATACTTACAAGTCTGCACTTACCTCTTGGATGGCAGAAGAACATGAAGGAAAATCAATTCGTTTGTTCTTTAGTCTAAAAGATAATCAGAACGACATTATTGGTATGTGCAGTTTTTCACAAATTTTTTACGGTTCATTTTGTTGGTTATTTCAGGTTATAAAATTGATTATCGCTATGAGGGTAAAGGATTAATGACTGAGGCTTTGCAAGCTGCAATTCACTACGTCTTTGATAAAAGAGGCCTTCATCGCATTCAGGCAAATTATATGGCTTCTAATGTAAAAAGCGGTAATGCAACTACTCGTTTGGGCTTTTCTCGTGAAGGGTATGCAAAGCGTTATTTATTAATTAATGGTATCTGGGAAGATCATATAATGACAGCATTGATAAATGAAGCCTGGAAACCAAAAAACTGATCAATAGCATTGATTCACCAAAAAACCATTCAAAAATTAGCCTCAAAAGATACCGGCAGCCCTATTTTTTTCATTATCAAATACACTATGTTTTCTATTGTGCTTCTTGCCATCATTGGAATAAATGTTTTTAAGACTCTTCAAAAAAATTAAAATTTTTTTATTCAAGGCTGCTTTATTGAAATGCTCATTTTTCATGATAGTAACGGTCCTTTTAAGATTTCTAGTCAAAAATTATCGATATTATCATACCTATTAAAAACTCAATAGAATCTAGCATTTTTATCAAATCGTGATAGATTTTATATAAAAGCATGGAAGATTTCCTTTTATGGTGTGGTATTTTTAAATCAGGAGTTATATGAATTATAGAAGAAATATAAAACAAAAATTTGAAGAAGCTTTGACAACCAGTCCTGTAGTACTTCTTACGGGGGCTCGTCAGACGGGAAAGACTACTTTTGTAAAAGCATTTGCCGCTGAGAATGATTACTATTATATAACCTTTGATGACCTTACTGTGCTGTCTGCGGCTAAAAGAGATCCAAAGGGTTTTTATAGAGAGTTTGCCCAAGCCGGTGATTATTGATGAGGTGCAGCGTGTTCCATCTATTTTTTTACCAATAAAAATGGATATAGATGCTAATAGAATTCCAGGACGCTATATTCTTACAGGCTCAGCAAATCCCTTATTAATAAAAAAGACTGGAGAGTCGTTGGCTGGACGCTTGGAGACCCTTGAACTATATCCACTTTCCCAGGATGAGTTACAGGAAAAAAAAGTAGATTTTATATACCATATTTTTGAAGCAAAAGAGTTAAGCAGCCAAAAAACATAGTCTCAAAAAAAGAGCTTTATATCAAGATAACAAAGGGTGGTTATCCCGTTGTGCAAACTATGAATGATTTCATGTTGACAAGCTTGGTTTCGTGGTTATGTAAATGATATTTTACTCAAGGATGTGCAAGATCTTTCTAATATTGAAGGATTATCAGAATTGCCAAATCTTTTAAAATTTATAGCTTTGCGTGTGGGACAGCTATTAAATGTAGCAGAACTTTCTCGTCTTATGGGAATACCTGCTCCTACGTTGCATCGGTATATTACGTTATTACAAGCGCTTTATATGATATGTTTTTGTGCACCATGGAAATCTAATATGGGTAAACGATTAGTAAAATCACCCAAGGTCTATTTAGTTGATACTGGTATAGTATCTTATTTGCAGGGTGTTACTTTTGAACGGATGCTTTCTGAGCCATTATTTACCGGTCATATACTAGAAAATTTTGTGTGGCAAGAACTTACAAAGCAAGTAACCTGGAGCAAACTACAGGTTCAATTATTACATTTTCGAACTGAATCAGGCATTGAAGTTGATATTGTTCTTGAAGATATGATGGGCAGAGTTGTAGGTATTGAATTAAAAAATAGGGATACTATTCGAGCAGAAGATTTTAAAGGTTTGGAGTATTTACAAGAAGAGCTTGGAGAAAAATTTATTCGCGGTATAGTTTTGTATACAGGCAATCAATACGTTGGGTTTAGTAAAAAACTTGCGGCGTTACCGTTTTCAAGTTTATGGGAATAAAGCAGCTTTATTATTCAATGCGTCCAACTTTAATCACCGATAATTTTGAACTGCGCAGATATTTTTTTGCTACTTCTTTAACCGTATCGAGAGTAATAGACTCAAGTTGTTTCATGTGATTATCATAATAATCAAAATGTAGTTTAAATTCTTCTAAGTTAAAAAAAGAACAAGCAAGAGTATCTTTCTAAAGAGAAACTTTAAAGAATTTTGTAACACAGTGATTCGATATTTTTAGCAAAAAAATTTAAAATTACAAGTTCGTCCGTTTTTATTATGCATAAGGTTTACTATGTTTGATTTCCCGAAAGTTATTGATCTGACTCATGCATTAGATAAAGATGTTCCGACCTGGCCTGGTGATTATTTTCATCCAAATATTGCCATTGATTATGATAAAGGGTGCCGAGTTTTCCATTATTCACTTTTTGGTGGAGTTGGAACACATATAGATGCTCCTGCGCATTTTATAAAAGATGGCGTAACCATTGACAAACTTCCTCTTGAAGGTTTTTTTGCCCCCGCATATGTTATTGATATTTCAAAAAAAGCATCTAAAAACCCTGACTATCTTCTTACAGTAGCTGATATTCAATCATTTGAACAAATTCATGGCACCATTAAGCCTTATACAATAGTGTTTAGCAATACAATCGTGTAACTGAACGAAGAACAGGAAAGCAGTAACAATGCCATCGTATTGCTACAGTCCGGTCTCGTTGCGCAATATCGTCGCTGGCCGTTCCGCCTTTTTAGACGACGGTTTGCGGCGGATTCTGATCCAAAAATGGGAAGCGGGGCATGCCATCGACATGGGCTGCCCCCCTGCGTCACTGCTCCAGGCGGCCCACAACGGCGACGGTTTTGGGTTTGACGATGCTCATCCGGATGAGGTGAACAGCGTTATGCACCGTGCACGTGCTTTTTACCCGTTGATGGTGAAAGAAAATCATCGCCAGATTCACCGCATCATGACGGAAAGCACGCTCGCCGCCACGCAACATGCGGCACCCGACCGGTACATGAAACGCTATGCAAAAATGCTGCACCAGCCGGAATGGGCGCCGGATGTCGTACACCAGGCCTTCATGAGCAAGTTTCAAGATTCTGGAAGCGGCCCAATGAAACCGGGATCCGTGTTTGGCATGTAATCCCCGAAAAAAATGCCGGTCGAATGTCTGGTTGCAGAACTTTTCGGCCGGCATTGGTTTGAAAACCTGCCGGGGGTGTTACCACTCCCCGCAAAACCCCTCGCAAAATTGCGGGAAAAGGTCAGGCCATCGCAGGATGGCCTCTATTTTTCCTTTTCCTGCTGAAACACACGCCCTGGGAACCGCATCAACTCCTTGATCTGGGCCTTGCGGATTTTCTGTTCATGAACGTCCTTCTTCTCGAAGGCTTCTCCCAGCTTGACCATAAGATCTTCCAGCTTGATGGGCTTCATAAGGTAATCGAAGGCCCCCATTTTCATGCCTTCGATACTGGTTTCCACCGAGCCGTGTCCTGTCAGCAGAATCACTTCCGCCAGGGGCTGATGGCGTTTGATTTCCCGCAGGGTTTCAATGCCGTCCATCCCGCCCGGCATTTTGATATCCAAAATGACGACGTCGAAGCGTCTGTTTACCAAAGTCTCCAGGGCTTTTTCGCCACTGGTGACACCGACCGTGTCGATGTTGCGCTTTTGGAGACGCTTGACCAGCGTTTCCAGAAAATCGACTTCATCGTCGACGACCAAGATGCTGAAATAATCCATAGGTGCCTCCCGTCTTGGTGATTCATTTCTTTTCCGGAATCACAATCGGAATCTCGACCGTAAACACGGCGCCCTTGTCGGGATTGTTCTTGACGTGAATGCTGCCGCCCATTTTCGCGATGATGCTGTGGCTGACCCAGAGACCGAGGCCGGTTCCCTTGCCGGGGTCCTTGGTGGTGAAAAAGGGATCAAAAATCTTGCGCATCATTTCTTCGCTGAGTCCCGGGCCGTCATCCTTGATGTTCACCACGATCTTGTCACCGCTGCGCCGACTGGCCACCTCGATGGTCCCGTTGCTCCCGATGGCGTCGATGGCATTGGTGATCAGATTCAAAAACACCTGCTGGAGCTGGGCCTGATCGCCGGCGATAATCGGCACCGTTTGCGCCAGATCCACCTGGATATCGATATTGTTGATGCGGGCATGGTTCTCAAGAATGGTGATGGTCTGGTTGATGGTGTCGTTGACATCCACGTCTTCCAGGCGCGGTTCCATTTTCCGCGCGTAACCAAGCATATTATGGACCACTTTGCGCGCCCGTTCAACATGCTGCTTCGATTTTGGCAATGGATTGCCGGAATTCATCGATGTTCGCGCTTTGCTTAAACCCCTCTTCCTCCAGGAGATCTTCCATCCAGCCCGTTTTCTGGAGGATGACGGCCAGGGGGTTGTTGATCTCATGCGCCACGCCGGCGGCCATTTTACCCAGGGCGGCCAGTTTGTCCGACTGGACCAGTTGGGCGTTGAGTTCGATCATTTCCTGGTCGGTCTTCTGCAGCCGGTTGATGGTCAGCCGGGTGGTAAAAATCGTGGTGGCCACGATCCCCAGAACCCCCAGGGTAATGATGAAGATCTCCATTTGGCGTAACGCAAAAAGGCGCGACATGAGCTCCAGGGGCTGCTGGTTGATGATCAGCAGCCACTTGTTGTCATTCAACCAACTGCCCGCGTAGAAGCGTTCCTTGCCGGTGGCGTCTTCCCGCTCGATGACGGTCACCCGGCCGCCGAACTGTTTGGTGTCGATGTTGGTCTTGCCCAGCACATCACCCTCGAAACGCGGCCGGGTCTGGAAAATCCCGTCCCGGTTGACCAAATAGGCGTCTCCCGTCGCGCCGATCTGGGCCGAGCGCACAATTTCCTCGAAGCGGTTGGGGTCGATGGTGGCCCGCAGGATCCAGGCCTGCTGGTTCTCATGGCGCCGCACCGCGATGATGAAATGGGGCTGCTGGCGGAACCCCATGTAGACATCGCTCTTATAGTGTCCCTTGATCATGACCTCGTTGAACCAGGGTTGATCGAAATAGTTGCGCCCCCGCAGATCGTACGGGCCGACATAGGCCCTGTGATCTCCGGTGCTGTCGATAATGCCCAGATCCACAAAGGCGCCGGCCCGATTGTTCATCACTTCGAAGATGCGGGCCAGATGGTTTTCGTCGATCATCTGGTCGAAGCCGTGGGTGTCCGCCATGGCATTCAGAATGGCCGTGCGCTCTTTCAGAAACAGGTCGACCGCTTCCGCCTGGGCCTGGGCCCGGTAGCGGATCTGTTCCCGGGTCATCTCGCGGCCGGTATCCTCGAACTGGTAATAGAGCGTCCCCCCCAGAATCAGCAGCGGGGTCAGCGACATGACCAGGGTCAGGGTAATGATTTTGCGTTTGAGATTGCGATACAGCCGTTCTTTCATGACCTACTCCCGTTCTACCTTCCCTTGCCCGCCTTGGACATCAGCCCGTCGGCCAGGGCAGCCACTGCCAGTAGCCGAAGATCGTCCAGAACCAGAGCACCAGCCAGGCCAGAATCGTCACCGGAATCCCGTATTTGATGAAATCCATGACGTCCAGCAGGCGTTCACCGGTTTCCGGATCCCTCCCCATGCCGAAACAGATGGCGTTGTTGGGCGTTCCCACCACGAGGAAGTTGGCAAAGGATGAGGAAAAGGACGTAATCAGCCCCACCTTCCAGACGCTGACATTGGCCAGGGTCGCCATGGGCAGCACCACGGGACCGAGGGCCGCCACGGTGGCACCATCGCTCATGAAGTTGGTCATGGTGCCGGTGAGCAGGCTGACCCCCACCAAGAGACCGTCGCCTTTGGTCAGCATGTCGGGCAGCAGGGCGACGAAGGAGCTGGCCAGCCACAGGGCGCCGCCCGAAAACTTGAGGGCCACCCCCATGGCGCTGGCGGCGGCGTAAAGTCCCACAACATCGAAGGCCACCCCATCCTGCACATCCTCCCAGGTAATGATCCGGCAAATAAACATGGCCATCACGGCGTAAAGGGTCGGTCCGCCGAGACCCGAATGTTCGCCGAGCACCACCCAGGCGATCACCAGAACGACCAGGATGACCGCCATCATGGCCTCGCGCCCGCCGAATTTGGGCATGCGGGCCACCTCGGCTTTGACCACTTCGCTGGGATTCATTTCCTTGACCAGAAATTTCGGTTTAAGGCGCAGGTACATATAAGCTCCGATCACCACGGACATGAGGGGTACGAAGGGCATGCCGGCGATCATCCACTGGAGAAAAGAAATCGGGGTCCCGTATTCCATCAGATAGCCCACCATGATGGCATTGCGCCCCCCGGCCGCCGGGGAGCCCGGCCCCCCGTGGTTGGCGGCAAAGGTGACGCCTAACAGGAGAAATATGGCCAGGGCGCGATCTTTGTCGACGCCGTGCATCTTGCAGGTGACCTTGTAAATACCCATCAGGACCGGAATCAGGAGCGCCACCAGGGCGTGTTCGGATAGAAAGCTGGCCGACAAGGCCAGCATGGGCAGGAAGACAAAGGCAAACGCTTTGGCACTCTTGACACGGCTCAACAAGATAAGCCCAATGCGTTTATCAAGACCTGTTTTGGCCACGCCCACCGCCACGACCAAAATACCGAAAACGAATAAGACCGCGTCGGTCATGTAGGCCTTGGAAATCTCTTCCATCGGCAGGATCGCAAAAAGGTAGAGCAGGACCCCCACCAGGACATCGGTGGCGCCCAGGGGCAGGGATTCGGTGCCCCACAGGAAAGCCGCCAGGAAGAGGATGCCCACCGTGATGATGGCCAGCCGGGCCACCTGCTCCGGGGTCAACAGCGGCTTCGTTTTGTGGTTCGCCTCTACGGGCTGCCCCTGCTTTTCGGCGCGGAAGGTTTCCGGCCGTAATTTTTGGTTGACCGTATCGGTGATCGTGCTGCAGTCACGCCCGAGCTTGTATCCCGGGGGATCGGTCGTACGGACCAGATCCAACAGGCTCTGGGGCGGCGGGAAAACCGCCAGCGCCGTAAAGGCCAGGGCCGCGATCAAAATCAGCAGGGGTTTGTATCCTGGACGGTTTTTCCATGTCCATCCCTGGTCCGAACCTTTGTCGACTGGCATATGGTGTGCCATGCATCCTCCTCCCAAATTCTCTCAAATCCGTTATGCCGAATGGGTTTATCTTTCCTTTAAGGCGAGACCTTCTGCTTTCTAAAGGCATCCGGCTCCGCCCTTGATACCATGTGTCGGTGCGGCATCCGTGGGTCGAAAATCGACGACGGCCCTTATCGCGCGCAGGCCTTGATGGCCGTGGTAACGGCCGCGAACACATCCGTCAATCGAAGGATGCCGACAATGGCCTCCTGCCGCCGCACCAGCAGGGATTGATAGCCCCCCACCACCAATTGGTGAATGGCCTTGTCCAGGGTGGCATCGGCATCGATGGTTTCCCCATCGGCAGGCACGCGCATGAAGTCCCGGACGCGCTGAACACCGGCTTTTTTGCAGATATCGTGCATGGCGCCGCCCCAGAGATCGTATCTCTCCATCAGGGATTTCATGAAAGCCCGGGTCATGCCGGTATGGGCGAGGCTTTCGCGCCTCAGCAGGGTTTCGTATTTCGGCTCCAGCGATCGCAGAACATCCGTCTGGCCGATCTTTCCGATGACATGCCCCCTGGCATCGAGGACGAGGATGGCCCGATGCGGGTAGCGGTCGGGGTCGAATTTCCCCTGGGCTTCTTCAAGTGCCAGAACGGCTTCGTACAGCGTGGCATCTTCGGAAACCGTGGCGTACTCCGAAAGCGGAATCATCAGATGATCAATCTTCTGTGAATTCAAGACAGTTCTCCTTCGCGGTAGTTAGATCGGTTGGCCGCGGTGGCAGCCCGGGCGGAAGACGGCAGCAGCATGTCCACGGCTTCTTTAATGCGTTCGATACTGTCACCGGTCTTTTCGATGATGGTAAACCATCGGTCATCAGCAAAAAATATCTCTCCCTCATGTCGCCTGTGGGTATGAAGCACGACCGGCAGCGGGGGGATTCGTTCACTCAGAGCTTGAAGCAGGGAAGACCCTTCGACACCAGGCAGATCGGGATCCAGGATCACCGCGTCGACGTCCCCCTGGGTGTAGGCGATCTTCAGAACGCTTTCACCGGTGGCCGCCAGTTTCACCCGATAACCTGCGGTCATCATCTCGCGCATCAAAAACATGCGCACGTGAGAATTGCGATCGGCGATCAGGATGGTTGTCGAAGCGACCATCAACTACTCCTCACTGTGGTCAAGGTGGCCATTTCCCACCGGGGAGAGAAAGGATTTTTGCGATTGGTGTGCGATAAAGACTTTTTCGCTTCGTCGCTTCTACGGCCTTTCGCATCTCAAGTTTAGCAATAGACATGCCATGACCGATAATGAGGGAGTACCCATTATATCTTATTGTTATTAATGCGTTTTAACACTCACTGGGAATGATCGAAACAAAAGATGCCGGTGTCATCTGTCGGACATTTTTACACGGGGTAAAAAAGGTTTTCGGACGGCGGCCAGAAAGACGCCGCGTGATTCCCGACAGTACTCGATCGTCAACGTATCCGTTGAATCGTGTACTGCCGGCGACGCCATAGGGTGTGGGTACGGTGTAAAGAGTTGTCGTTTATTCGGGTAGATGGCTTTGCGGCGGGGGGATCGTGATCGTGCGGATGTCCTTGTGCATCTTGGACCGGTAATAGTCGACCTGGGACCGGTTGGTCATGATCATGTCCAGCTGCCGGGTGTGGAGGGTCAGGTAGCCCAATATCTTGATGCGATCCAGCATGTAGGGCTTGTCGAAACCTTCGATCCGGGCGATCAGGTTGTCTTCTTTGATACTCACCCGGAAATTGTATTCTTCCAGCAATTCTCCGATAAACTGGATGCGTTTGGTACGTCGAAGGTCATCGGCCGCCCCTCCTTTGAACTGAAACCCGATGTAATTTTCCGAAGTGCGATCGCTGACCAGTGCTTCCAGAGTCGAAAAATGATACCCCAGACGGGAATTGAGATTGCAGTAGTTTTTGGAAATCATGAAGTAATTGCGGTCCGCGTAGCGGGAGCGCACGCCCGGGGTCAGGGCCGGATTGGCCGTGGATTGGAACATGACCGCCATCAGTCCCTTGCCGTCCATGGGCGGGCGGACCGTCCCAGGGAATGGCCGCAAAGCCCTCCCAGAAGGCCAGCATGGGAATCGATGCAATATTGTCCAGCCGGATGTACTTCCCCGGGACTTCCTCTTTGAATCCGTCGTCCAGGTTCAAAATCCACCACTGCATGGGCGCATGGTAATAAAGCTGCTTGCTGGAGCGTTCGTTGAAATGATGGTCCCGGCCGAAATGAAACATCTCATGGACTGACTTTTCGTGGATAAAGCGTGTGATGTCATGCAAGGTCAGACAATTGGCCGGCGCAAACTCGTGTGCATCCGGATCCAGCAGATTCAGGGGCACGATCAAACGGCTGGTCTGCTCCAGAATCTCATGGATGGGACTGCCGATCATAAGACTGGTCTTCGGGGAGGCCAACGCGAGCAAAGCCTCGATCCGGCCCTCGTGGATGACACGATTGCCAGCGTCGAGGGTGACCAGGGTTCCGGGACTGAGTTTCTGCAGGACGCCGGAAACACCGAACAAGGCCGGCAGGCCGAACTCGCGTGCGACATTGGCCAAATGTCCCGTGAAGCTACCGTGTTCGGTGATGACACCGGCCGCCCGCGTCAACAGGGACGCCCATCGAGGATGCGCCTCCCGTGCCAGCAGGATGGCCCCCTGCGGAAAAGCCAGCATGTCCAGTCCGCTGTCCACGCGGTGCACGGAACCGACGGCAACACCCGGACTGGCGGTAATCCCTCCCTCCAGGAAAGTGCTGTCCATTTTTCCGGATCCGATCCCATCCAGCGAAGGCTTTTCCCCCCTGGCGGCCTGCTGCAGAGGCCTGCATTGCAGGAAATAAATCTCCCCCTGCTGGCCGATGGCCCACTCGATATCCTGGGGGATCCCATAATGGTCCTCCAACTGAACGGCGATGGCGGAGAGGGCAAGGGCCGTATCCTCTTGGAGCGAGGCCTGGGTGCGGGCATCGTCTTCGGTCATATCCAAACGGCAAACCCCTTCCTCGGGGTAGCAGATGAATTTTCGATCTTTGGATCGGATCTCCTGATGGGTGATCGTCATTGGTCGTGTCCGGGCCACTACGAAAAGATCACCGTCCACCGATCCGTCCACCACTGCTTTGGGTAACCCCCAGGCGGCGTTGATGACGACCGCGTCGTCATTGAAATCAAAGGGGTTGCGGGTGTACATGACACCGCCGGCAGCGGTGTCCAGCATTGCCAGACAGCCCACGCACATGGCGATATCTTCATCCCGGAAGCCTTTGTTGAGCCTGTACGTTATGGCCGGTAGGCTGTACTTGCTGGCCACAATCTGCTTATAGGCGTCGAAAAGATGTTCGGCGCTGACATTCAACTCCGAGCGGTGCATCCCCGCAAACGAACTGCCTTTCTCATCTTCACCAAGGGCGCTGCTGCGCATGGCCGCTCGCATCCCTGGGCCGGAGACCGCTTCCAGGACGGCCCAGGCATCTCGGACGGCGTCGGCAAGGTCGGGCGGAATGTCCGCTTCGACGATAAGTCGATCCAAGCGGGCGTGCAGCCGGTAGAGATTTTCAATGTCGTCCAGGTCCGCCGATTGCATCAGCCGGTCGATTTCCGCCTTGAGATCATTATGTACGATAAAACGTTCATAGGCAAAGGATGTGATGACAAAGCCGGTCGGCACATCCAGTTTGAGCTTGTTTTTCATTTCGCCCAGGTTGGCCATCTTGCCGCCGACCAGATCGATCATGTCTTTATCGATGTCATCCAACACAATGACCAGGCGTTCATCGTGAACCTGCCGCTCGTGGCGCATCCTGTCGTCGATCTGCCGACTGATGGCGTTGAAGCGATCGGTGAGGGCATCGTATTTACCGGGTGCCAGCCGCTGCAGGTTCTCCACCATCTGGAAGACATTCACCGTGACCGTGGTAACGCAGCCCCTAACAAAAGCCATGCCGTATGGCCGATGACCCTGGAGAGCCGCTTCGATCTCCGCCATGATTTCCAGGGCCTTGTTGTTGGCACTAATGAGACGTTTGAAATAGGCGTAGCGTTCCCGGAAAACAAGACGCAGCCTATCCACATCGACGGCGTCCACAGCCTCTCGCTTGGGAAAGAACTTACTGAGTAGGTACCTGAAACGGGACATACGTTCCTTGGGTAACGTTGGGTCAGGAGATACGTTGGGTTTACCCCACGTTCGGTATAAAATCGGCCATCACCATTGTTCAGCTAACACGAAGCTACCGCAACGGCGGCTATGATCGGGGCGGTCAGGAGGCGGTCAATACGACGGCCGCCCCCCCGTGTCGACCCTGGAGCGACGATATCACCCGGGCCGGTCCCGCCGCAAGCGGTCACCACCGGCCCCAGTGTCCTCTGCGGAGCGAGATGAAAAACCGACGACGGAGGGGACCTTTCTCCGTCGTCGGCCTTATGTCTCTGGGGGGGTGCCGCAGCGGCGGCCCCCCCAGGCAAACCAACCATCACGACCACAACGCCGTCAATGCTCGAGACGCATACCCCAGCCTTCGAACAGGAACATGATGGCAAACCCGTACCAGAGGGTATAGACCACGTAGAAGACCAATGAGAAAATGACGATACCGTAGCGGTCCGATATTTTCTGGGGTTCGATGCTGTAGTAGTTGTAGGCGGTTTCGATCGCCTTTTTATTGACGGTGGCCACGATCTTGGCCACCTTGAACTGCTTCTGGTGCTTCAGGTCTTTTTCCATGGCATTGGTGGCGGCCCACCAGTTGTAAAGCACCTGCCGTTCCTCGTAGTCGTACCTGCCCGAAACCTCCGCACCCTGGTTGTGATACATCAGATCGGCGTCAGCGAGGCAGACGCCGAGGATGCGTCCCAAATCGCCCTCCAACGCAAGGGTCGCCCCGGTCACATTCACGAGGGCGCCACCTTTTTGGAAGAGCAGGGAGGCCTGACGGGCCTGGGTTTCGTCCTTCATGGCCAGGGTCAGATTGACATTGGTGCCGTCGTAGGCTTTGACATCTTCCTGCAACGCGGGAATGTAGTAGGCCGACCCTTTGGAAATAGAGTTGTAGAGGGAATCAAGATAGTCGAGACCGTTGTGACCTTTGAAGACCGGCATAAACATAACGACCAGGACCACCACAAAAATCGCCATCATGATGGCGCCACCGTAGAATTCTCGTTTTTTTACGATCATGAGTGCGCCTCCCCCTCTCCCTTCAGTTTGCTGATATTGGCAAAAAATGTACCGATCACCCAGACACCGAATCCGGATATGACGATGAAAAAAGCCCAGATACCGATGGTGTCGAGGATTTTGCCGAGGCCCGGCGAGATCGGAAGCACGCCCATCTCACCCAGTTTGGCAGGCAGAGCGAATATCCGGTTGACGAAACCGGCCAGAACGGCCATGGCGTAAAAACCACGGATGGTAATGCCGGGCACCACCTTGGTGACCATGGCCCCGATCTGAATTCCCACCAGCGAGCCCAGCAGCATGCCCATGGCCAGCGTGTAGAAGATAAACCCGTAGATGGCATACTGGCTGATGGAGGCATAGCCGGCGGTGAACACGATCTGGAAAATGTCGGTACCCACCGTGGTCATGGAAGAAACCCCCAGTACATAGACAAAAATCGGGAAGGTCAGAAAACCGCCCCCGACCCCCATGATGCCGGCCGCCAGCCCCACCAGAGCACCGCTGAGGACCAGGAAGACCCACGATATGCCCCGGCCGCCCGGCACAAGGTCATGATCGAAACGCACCATCGGGGGGATCTTCAGGGCCTGGATTTTTTTGGGCAGGCCGCCCATCTCGACGCCCTCGTCCTTGCCGCCGTGGGCGCCGGCATCGGGATCGCCTCCCTTGCGGGCCTTGAGAAAGTCGACCATGGCGTAGATCCCCAGGAAGCCCAGCATCCCGGAATAGACGGTCGTGATAAAAGCATCACTTAAAACGGGGTTGATCTCATATAATACCCGGTTGATCACGCCGCCGGCAGTGGCACCGAGAATGGCCCCCAGCAGGAAAACAACGGCCAGCGGGACGGAAACATTGCCCAGCTTGCGGTGGATGACGCTGCCCATGATGGCCTTGGCAAAAATGTGAAACAAATCCGTGCCCACCGCCAGAATACCCTTGATACCGGCGCTCATCAGGGCCGGTGCGATGATAAACCCACCACCGGCACCGATACAGCCGGTGATCAACCCGGCGCCCAGGCCGATGAGGATCGAAACAATAAAGATCCCCGTGCTGTAGAAGGCGGGGCTGTATGCTTTTTTACCTCCCAGTAAATTCGGCAACACGCCACCGATCTGCTCCGCAAAAGCAATGCCGCCCAGAAGGACCGGAATCAGCAACAGCCCCAAGAGCAGGACCCGTTTGCGGTCTTGTAAAATGGTGTAGGCATTGTTAATCTCCCACTCGGCAAAGGCTCTCGATCCGGCCATCATGAACCGGCCCCATTGTTGGAAAAAATTCATTGCGTTGTTCTCCTCCCCTGATTGAATTTTTATATTCCTGCCATTCCTATTCTTCCTGCTCACGCCCCGTCGGACGTCAGCATTGCATCGAGCTTCTTGATCTTCGCCTCCTGGATCGTCTTTTTCTTGAAGGCATCCTCGAGTTTGTAGAGCAGTTCATCGATGTCCACCGGCTTCATGAGGTAGTCGAATGCCCCGAGCTCCATTCCCTCCCGCGCTACCTCCAGGCTCGCATGACCGGTCAGCATGATCACTTCGGTCAGAGGCACCTTCTCCTTTATCTTGCGGAGGGTTTCAATACCGTCCATACCGGGCATCCTGACATCCAGCACGACCACGTCGGCCGGGTGGTGGGCCAGGTAGGCCAGGGCTTCTTCCCCACTGCCCGCCCCGGAGGCTTCCACATGACGCTTGCGCATCCGCTTCAGCAGGGTGTTCAAATAATCTTCTTCATCATCGACGAACAGGACAGTCGGTGTCTCCGTCATGTCATTTCTCCTGTTTCACGGCCCTGATTATTTTTTCAACCAGATCTTCCAGATCGCTGGGCTTGGTCAGGTAGTCGACGGCGCCGCAAGCCATGCCTTCGCGCGCCGCCTGCTCGGAGCCGTGCCCGGTCAGCATGATCACCGGCATAGCCGGAATCAGTTTCTTAAAAATTTTGAGAATTTCGATTCCGTCCATATCTTCCAGTTTCAGGTCCAGGACGGCCACATCAAAATCCTGTTTGCGCAAGGTCTGGATGGCCTCGGTTCCGCTGTGAGCCGCCGTAACGACAAAGTTCCGTTTCGACAGCCGTTTGCTGAGGACGTCGACGAAGCCGATCTCATCGTCCACAAGAAGCAGTTTTATGGCATTCGGCATGTCTCCTCCCTCGCCGGATCACCCGCCCTCCGTCTCCGTGGCATCCCCCCTTGCGAATCACCGCGGATAACGACGAGCATACCGGTCCCCATACCCAGTTTGAACAGATCCCGCAGCGACGCGCCGAATGAATCACGGCCGGGACTTGAGAATGACATTCACCCGGGCTTCGCGAATCTTTTCTTCGTGCTGCTTTTTCTTGGTGGTTGCAGCGTTTACTTTTTCCATGAGCACGTCCATGTCACAAGGCTTCATCAGGTAATCGAATGCGCCCAGACGCATGCCTTCGATGCTGGTTTCAACCGTGGCGTGTCCCGTGAGCATGATCACTTCCACCAGCGGAAAGTCCTTGCGGATCTCTTTCAGAGTTACGATCCCGTCCATGCCCGGCATCTTGACATCCAGAATGACCACATCGATGCTGTCGTCTTTTTTAAGTACTTCCAGCGCCTCTTCGCCGCTGAAGGCCTTCGAAACCGTCAGCTTGCGTTTTGTCAAACGCTTGGTCATGGTATCGACAAACGGGGCCTCATCGTCCACCAGCAAAACAATCGGTTCCTTCATGGCAGTTCTCTCCTTTAGTTTAGAGCGGGTTCTTTTTTTCCGTATTTTGATCGATCATCGCGGATTTTCGTTCCGTCCCCTCCTTACGGATGGGGATTTCAATGGTGAAGGTGGTGCCCTCATCCATGACACTGCGCACGCTGATGTCGCCCTCCATCTTTTTGATAATGCCGTAGCAGATGGACAGGCCCAGGCCGGTACCTTTACCCACCGGTTTGGTGGTGTAGAACGGGTCGAATATCCGATCCAGGTTGGCCGGCGGAATCCCCGGCCCGGTATCCCGCACTTCGATCTCCACCTGGCTTTCTTGGCGACGCGTGACCACGGTAATCACCCCCCCCTCTTTTTCCATGGCATCCACGGCGTTGTTGATCAAATTAAGGAACACCTGCTGCATTTCAGACGGTGAAGCCTGAATGGCCGGCAAGTTTTCATCCAGCAGGGACGTGATGGTCACTTTGGCGTATTTGGCGCGCTGCTCCGAAAGTCCCACGACGTCTTCGATCAGGTCGTTGATCGAAAAATCCTGAACCCGGGCATCGGTTTTGCGAGCAAAACTGAGCAGTTTGTGGGTTATTTCCTTACAGCGCTTGCCCTGCGTGTTGATCTGCTTCAAAGCCCGCTCGAATTCATCCAGGTTCGCACTCCGGGAAAAATCCTCTTCCTCCAGAAGGTCCTGAATCCAGCCGGCCTCCTCAACCATGATGGCCACCGGATTGTTGATTTCGTGGGCGATCCCAGCGGCCAACTCGCCAATGGAAGCCAGTTTGCCGGTTTCGATCACCTGCTGGTTCATCAACTCTTTAGCCCGGTCGGCTTCTTTGATGCGTTCTACCTGTCGAATGGACACCATAAAGGCCATCATGATAATACAGACGCCGCCGACGATAAAAATGATGACGGATATGATCTGAGCCCGTTTCAAATCCGAAAACGCGTCGGAACTCTCCTGTCGATAGACCAGAAGCCAGTTTTTGTCCTTGAGCAAGGCCGTGACATAAATGCTTTTTTTCCCGTCGCCACCTTCCCGCTCCATAATGGTGACCCGATCGTCCAATTCCTTGTCGCAGTCGAAGAAATGCCCGTAGCACCCTTTGCCGGGAACGAAATCGATCAAGGGCTTGGTCTGAAACTCACCATCCCGGTTCAGGATATAGGCAAATCCCGTTTTCCCCTCCCGTATGTTTTCCACCAGGTCGTTGAAAATCACAAAGTCGATCGTGGCGCGCAGGATCCAGGGCTCGCCGTTGAAAGTCCCTTTGACGGCGACGATGAAATGGGGCAGGCGGCGCAGTCCCAGGAAGACGTCGCTGATCACATATTCCTTTTGCATGGCCTGCTGAAACCAGTCCGTGGTGGCGTAATCCGCCTCGGCCAACTGGAAAGGGCCCGCATAGGCCACCTGATGCCCGGCGCCGTTTACCACGCCGAGATCGACGAAAACGTAGCGGTAGTTGCGCTGCAGGGACGCCAGCGTACTCCGCAGGAAGGCTTCATTGCTCAGGTTCGCGTAGTCCAGGTTGCGGGCCATAAAACGAATATCAGCCAGTTTGTCCACCAGGAAATCATCGATCTGCTGCCGGTGCTTCTCCACCAATTCCTCAAGGTGGGCGTAGGTCTTTTCCTGATACGAGGCGTAGAAATTGTAATAAATGGTGCTCCCCACAAGGAACACGGGAATGAAGGACACAACAATGATCGTCACCGTCATGTTCAGGGTCAGCGAGCGATAGTAAGGCAATTGAAGAAGTTCTTTTCTCGGCATCCTAACGGTTTCCTCTATGAATATTAAAGCACCTCACGCATGAGCAACAACCATGCCATCCGTGAAGACGGTCTATGTGCTTCAACCATTTAAAATGATAGGGATTATTGCTCCGGCAAAGGGGACCGCAAGGCCATCGCCAAATATCAATGTCAGCTTTTTTTACAGAGAGCCAAACATCATGACACTTTGTTAGAGCAATTGCCGTTAGAGCAGACTGGCACAGCGGTTGTCGAAGCGTTCGTGGCAAGATGGCGCCAAGGCCATGGGGGGGGGCCGCCAATGCCCTCGTTTCACTCGAATGATCCTGCCGGCGAACCATTGCAATCCGCGAGCGATGCATCGTCAGGCATCGCCTTGTGACACCGAAGTCTCAATCTTGATATTGTATTTGTCGATCTTGGCGTGCAGCGTCGGCCGGGATACCCCCAATAGCTTGGCGGCCCGGGATCGATTTCCGCCGGTATAGTTCAAGGCCTCATGAATCAGAATACGGGCAAAATAATCCATGCAGGCATCGTAGAGATCCTCGGTTTGTTTAGCTTGGGCGGCATCCCGGAACCAGCGCCGGACTTCACTGTCCAGGTTTCCGGATTCCACCCGCGGGAGGATGTCCCTGCCCGCCAGGGCCCCGGCGATATCGCCGGGGCCGATGGGCGCCCCCCGGTTGAAGATCAGGGTCTTTTGCAGGGTGTTGGCCAGTTCCCGGACATTGCCGGGCCAGGTGTTGTCCGCCAGCATGGCCAGGGTGTCGGGGGTGATGCCCGGATTTTCAATGCTCAACTCCGATGCGAAACGGTCCAGAAAATAGTTGGTCAGCATGGGGATATCGGCAGCTCGTTCGCGCAACGGCGGCAGCCCGATGGTGATCACCTTGAGGCGGTAATAGAGATCCTCACGAAACTGAGCCTGTGACATCAGCGTTTCCAGATCGCGGTTGGTGGCGGCGATGATGCGCACGTCCACCGGGATAGTCTCCCGACCACCGAGGCGTTCGATTTTCTTTTCCTGCAGCAGGCGCAGGATCTTGGTTTGCAGATTGACGGGCATGTCGCCGATCTCATCGAGGAAGACCGTTCCGCCGCCGGCCTGCTCGATCTTGCCCAGCCGTCGATGAGCGGCGCCGGTGAAGGCCCCCTTTTCATAACCGAACAGTTCGCTTTCCAGCAGGGTCTCGGGCAGCGCCACGCAATTGATCACCAGAAAAGGTTTGTCCGCGCGCTGGCTGTGCTGATAGATGGCCCGTGCCACCAGTTCCTTGCCGGTACCGGTCTCGCCGCGAATCAGAACGGTGGCATCCGTCGAGGCCACGCGCCCCACCATTTTGAAGACCTGCTGCATGGCCTCACTGCGCCCGATGATGGAGTCGTGATCGGCCTTTTTGGAGGCGCCGCCCATATCCACGGGGGAACGCATGAACCGGCCGGTTTCCAGGGCCTGTCCGATGGTCTTCAACATGTCCGGAATGTCGAAGGGTTTGAGGACGTAGTCGAAGGCGCCCATCTTGGTGGCTTCGATGGCGGTTTCAGTGGTGCTGAAAGCCGTCATAAAAATCACCGGGAGTTTGGGATCGAAGGCATGGATGGCCCGGAAAGTTTCCAGCCCGCTCATGCCCGGAAGCCGCACGTCGAGAACCACCAGGTCGGGCCGGGACGTGCGCACCGCCTGCAGGCCCTCCTCCCCGGAGGCCTTGTTCTCCACCTGGTAGCCTTCTTCCCGCAGCAGCTTGGTGAAACTTTTCCGCAATTGATCGTCATCGTCGACAATTAGGACCTTACTCATCGGCAACCTCCTTTACCGGCAAAATCACGATAACGGTGGCCCCGCCACCTTCGGTGTCGGCAATCGCGATCAACCCCTGATGCTCGTTGATAATGCGGGTGGCGATGCTCATCCCCAGGCCGGTGCCTTCCTCTTTGGTCGTGAAAAAGGGTTCAAACACTTTTTCGCGCAGGGATACGGGAATGCCGGGCCCATTGTCGCAGACCCGGATCCGGGCTTCGCGTCTGCCGCCCGGCCCCCGGGACACCGCTTCTTCAATCCTGATCGTGCCGCCGCGTTCCATGGCTTCGCAGGCATTGATCACGAGGTTGACCAGAACTTCCTTGAGTTGATCCGGATCGGCATCCACCTCGGGAAGGAGGCTGTCGCGGACCATTTCGACATGGACGTCGTAGGATTTCAGGCGATGTGACAGCAGTTGCATCACCGTATCCACCACGGAGGAGGGGCTGATGCGCTGCATGGCCAGTTTGGGCGGGCGGGAAAATTCCAGGAAATTTTGCACGATGGTGTCGATATGCCGGATTTCCTCGGAAATGACCTCGAAATCTTCCTGCTGGGCGTCGATCAAGGCGAGGCGTTCGCTCGAGGGAGAACAGGCGCATTTTCACCGAAGTGAACGGGTTGCGGATGCT
Source organism: uncultured delta proteobacterium (assembly GCA_963850465.1). Lineage (GTDB taxonomy): Bacteria > Desulfobacterota > Desulfobacteria > Desulfobacterales > UBA5852 > JABZFP01. The sequence goes on along the minus strand of CAWKLN010000008.1, from coordinate 89,465 downwards.
GTGGGCCATGCCGGCCGCCAGCTTGCCGACGACGGCCAGTTTTTTAGCCTGTAATAGGTTTTCCCGGCTTTTCTCCAACTCGGATTGGGTCGAATCCATACTCGCTAACAGATCGTAAACCCTGTGGCTGAGGACCTTGATGACATTCTCCTTCGTCGTCACCACGTCGTCCTGGGTCACGGCCTGGATCAGCCGGCGGATCGGCCCCAAAATCTCCTTGACCACGATCATGGCCAGGAAAAGTGCCAAGATGAAATTCGCCAGAATCGCAACCACGGCAATCGTTCGAAGCTTTAGGGCCTCGGAACGGCTTTCCTGGCGGGCTTGGATGATGTTCTGCACATTGACGGTCTTGAATTTTTCGCACAGCTCGAGAATGGTAAAAAAACGCTCGCGCACATCTTCGTGCAGAATGGCACCGGCGTCGGAATTGCCGCTTCTGTAAAGCGATATCACTTTCTCCCGGGAGGATACATACTTTTGGTATTCGGTCGCAATCCGCCGGAGGGTCTCTTGCTGGTCCGGGATGGTCGCCAATGCCTGGGCGTCATGCAACTTGCGATCGAAGTGCTGTTGGTATTCCCGCAACTGGCGCAGCCAGTCCGGATTGCCGTCCAAGAAGTAGTAGGATACGAATCCTTTTTGATTCGCAAGGGCGATCTGAAGATCCTCGGCGGTTTCCAGGGCCGCCATGTTTTCTTCAGTAACGGCGGTAATGACCCCTTCGATCCGGTGGGTGTACCAGATCATGACGATACCGCCCATAAAAGTAATCAGTACCAGGGCGGCCAGCACGATATAAATGCGCTTGCGCAGAACGATGTTGTTCCAAATGGGGATGTTAAAGGGCATGCTCAGAATACTTAATATGGTGTTGATCGCGGTGGATACCGTGAGCACCCGAAATTTATCACCAACAAATTTCGGGCTGCCATGGGACGCATGTTGCTGCGCCTGCTTGCAACTCTATCGGTGCGCTCAAATGGCATACACTTGCCGATTTAAAACGAATCGCAAACCATCACATACAGCAAAACACGTGCCAAAACACAAAGGTTAATCTTATAAACCAGTAAACGTTTGGCCATGCCGTCGTCACCCGTGCAAAGTGACAGAAACAATGCGGTGGACGACCTCTTTAAAGTGTCAGATTTTTTTACAGTTGACAAATGAAAACTCTAGCTGCAGCATCGTTTTCCTCTTCCGGCCCACCCTTAACCGCTCTTTGCGACGCCGCTATTTTTGACATCGTGCGGGCACAATCCTCAGGCCTTGGCCGGAGAACACCCATCCGGTTCGGCCCCATGGTGCAGCGATCCGATAATAAGACTGATGATTTTAGGCGCTTCTACCGTTTGGTAATTACGTGCGTGGGCGGAGACCTTTCACATCATGCAAAGATCTCGGTCGTTTTTTAGAAAAGCCAACGACCGCCATTCGATACCCGCTATGAAATCCGCCGCCGGTTGCGACATTAGCGCAACAAAATGAAGAACCCCAGCGTGATCAGCGTGGGAATCGTGCTGGCGGCCAGGAGCATGAGGGGCGAAATAGCGTTTTCAAAATATTTTTTCAAAATACTCTGGCCGGCCGGGTTGGGGGCATTGGCGATGATGGTCAGTCCACCGCCGGTAACCGCTCCGGCCACCACGGCGTACTTGAGGCTGTCCGTCAAATTCGGTACGAGGGTGCTCAGGTAGGTGATGGCGGCGTTGTCATTGAAGGCCGTCAAAACCGTCGCGCCCAGCATCAGGGGGATCTCCGTCAGGGATCCGAGCACAGGGGCAATCCACCATCCCTGGACGCCGCCGTGGATGACAAGGCCTCCTAAGAAAAACCCGACCAGGAGCGGTGGTTTCAAATCGATCCGGTTCTGGAAGGGCGCGGTGACCTGTGAAAACCCCAGAAAAAAGAGCAATCCAGGGATAAAAAGGGCCGGGGCATGGGCATTGATAATGGTCCAGGTCATGAACATGACATGAAATACGATCACCCAGGCGGGCACCGGGTCATCACGGACGTCCCACTCCGGATCAAGGTATTGCGGCCGCTGCTCCTCTGGCAGCAATGCGGGAAAAGTACGCCGAAGATTCTGGCGCTTGATTTCTTCAAAGCGCAGATCGAAGGCCTCCCCTGCCAGTTCGGGCGAAATCCCCTGGGCGATCATATCATCTTCGTATTTGACCCTAAGCTTGTCGGCGATCGCTTCTTTCAGCGACTGGTATCGATTCTCCACCGCCCAGCGAAACCCCAGCTCTTCACTCAGGGCAACCCCCATCCCGTGGAAATGCGACTCCAATACATTTCGCTGGATGTAGGTATGGCGGATCTCGTCCACAAGCCTGATAACGGCATAGTCTTTTTCAAGCAGGGCAAGCTCATTGCGGAATATAAAAAAGTACAACCCGTTGGAAGCGATGATCGCCAAGGCCGCTTTCCATCCAAATTGGGTGATCATGTGGGCCATGCTCCAATCCCAAGGCCCGGCGACCATCAGCACCGGTGGCGCGGCGAAGTTCGATAAGGTTCCCCCTATCGATATGTTGACGAACAAAAGGCCGAGGGTGGCGTATTTAAACGCTTTGCCGGGGTCGAGGTCATAGAATTTTTGCGCCAGCAGCAGCGCACAGATCGTCATGGCGGCCGGTTCGGTGATCAGAGACCCCAGCAGCGGCCCAATGGTCAGGATCGTAAACCACCACGCCCTGAGTGTTCCGCCGAACAACCCGGCGACACGTGCCATGGCCATTTCCGAGAGCTTAAGGATCGGGCGCGTGGCCGCCAGGGTCATGATCACCACCACGAACATGGGTTCCGTAAAATTGACCCGCTGGGTGATATAGTAATAAAGGGTCGTCCAATCATAAAAAAAGAAAATGGTGCAGGTAAGGGCCACGGCCCACAAACCGAAAACCACTTCGATCTCGCCCAGGAAATGGAAGAGTTCGGCGCCGATGTGCACCGAATTGCGATCGGCATTGCCGTTTTTGATATGCTCCTGGTGATGATGTTCCCAACGGTGGGCAATCGCCATAAACCGGCTGGTCAGAAAGGTATGCAAAATAGCCGCAAAAAATACCGCCGTCGCGACGAGGTTAAAAGGCTCCTGCCGGATCCGGTTTTTGAGAATCACCCACAGCCCATCGGCTTGATTATCGCCATAACTCTCAAGATTTTTTGGGAATTCAATTTTTTCGGTCGCTGTCGAATGTCCACCGCCGGCGACGGCCGGCAATGCCATTAAAAGGAAGCCTATCGTTAACCAAAGGGCATGTCGGCCACGGCATCTATGCACGCCAGATCCTCCTTGCAACGATGATTTGGGGGAAATCTTATCGAGGGCGATCCCGCTGCAAATGGCATCGAAGCAGCGTCATTCTGCCGGAAACGCCCGGATCACCCTAAAGCACCAGCCATGTGCAGCACAACTGTCCATGGCTGGTGTCGAACGATTCAGATCGCTTGTCATCTGGCCAAATTACTGCTGCCAGTAGGGATTGATAATGTCTTCAAATATGGTCATGGCGGCCTCGGCCCCCATGCCGGTGGCGGTGACGATCTGCTTGTAGCCCCCCTCTACGTCGCCGGCCGCGTAGATCCCGGGGATATTGGTGCGGTGCTTGGCATCACGGGCGATATAACCCTCTTCCGTGAGTTCCAGCCCAATTTTACTGGCCAATTCTACCGCCGGTGTATAGCCAATGGACAAAAAGACACCATTGACCGGCATGGTGGACGTTTCATTGGTCTGGGTGTTTAAAAGCTCAACCTCCGTGACACGCTCCTCTCCCAGGATGTCTTTAATTTCCGTATTCCAGAGGACGGGGATACCGGATTCTTTCAGGTTTTTAACCAGAAACTCCTGGGCGCGCAAGGTGTCGCGTCGATGCACGAGGGTTACGCGAACCCCCATGTGATGAAGATGAAGCGCCTCGGTCACGGCACTGTTGCCGCCCCCCACCACGAGAACCTTTTTTTCGCGGAACAGGGGCCCGTCACAGGTGGCACAGTAACTTACGCCCCTGCCACTGAGCCGTGCTTCACCCGGCACGCCGAGCATGCGGTGGTTGGCCCCCGTGGCCAGCAGGACGGTTTTGGTCATAAATTTGCGTCGCGTCGTTTGCACTTCGTGCGGCGTTCCCGGTTTAATGTCGAGCACTTTTTCACCCTGGAAAATCTGAACATACTCCAGCGCATGATTCACCATGATGTCCACCAGCGTTTTCCCCCCCACCTGGGTAAAACCGGGATAGTTTTCGACGATGGGTGTGGTGGCCACCTGTCCGCCCAGCGCATTGGCCTCCACCAGAGCGGTCTTCAGGCCGCTGCGAACGGCGTAGATGGCGGCGGTCAGTCCGGCCGGGCCACCACCCACGATCGTCAGGTCGGTTTCCACCACTTCGGCATCCACATCGGGAATAAAAATGGTCTGGGGCTCGAGTTTCTGCAACGAGCTCATAAAAACCTCTTCCGCCTGGGCTCCTTGACCGATCAGCACTTCGTTGGCGTAAGCCATGGGAACACTTTGGGCCGCATACTGCTGGGCGATGTCCGGGCGGCATTGAATATCAATCAACTCCAGCGAGATCAGATCCGGACGGGCCACCGCCGCTTTGACCCCATTGACCGCTTCCTGCGGACAATAGGGGCAGGATGGACTGATGAAAACCTTCACATGGCGGGGTGCATCGATCCGTTCGAGGACCTTCAGCGACTGTTCGCTGGCATTGCTGTTACCCGAACCCACCAGCATCAGCAGTTCCAGAAACGTCCGGGCCTCCTCTCCCATCGGCGCGCCGATCCAGCGAATGTTGTATAGGTCCGGTGCAATCACCAGCGTCGGCGAAACGGTGACGTTATGTTTCCGCGCCATATCGTGGCTGAGATCGTATTCATGCAAGGTGATCTTGTCCGTCAGTTCGCGAAAGGCGCGAATGACCTGACGGTTGGCCTGGGCGAATACGTCATCTCTCGCTTTCTCCGTAAAGAGCAGCAGCGGAATATCGTTCGGCATCTTTGCAAAGGTGGCCCTGAGCTGATTGAGAAAGGCTTCGCCGTCAGCCCGGTTCGGTGCCGAATTTGCTTCCCTACCTGCCATTTCCATCATTGTCCATCCTCCTTCGTGACATGGGTTCGATCGCGGAATAGCGATGATTCTTTTCCGGTCAAACCGTATTTGTTAACCATCGGCCGTTGTGATAGCTGATTATCGACAGTATAGGATACGACAAACGCGGAAACGTTACAATCGCATCGGCTGCCTTCCGTCCTGAACCGCAGAATCCTTATTTTCGGGACCGTACTAATTTACCATAACCCACAAGCTAAAAATATAGGGCGATTACAAGAAATGGCAACAATCAAGAATCCGGTTATTATCGGGGTCATGGGCGGCGGACGCGCCGATACCCGTCAGACAGAGATGGCCTATCGGCTTGGACACCTCATTGCCGCCGAGGGTTGGGTCTTGCTGAACGGCGGGCGACGCGCCGGCATCATGGACGCATCGGCCCGCGGCGCCCGCGAAAAAGGCGGTGTCACCGTGGGCATCCTGCCCGATGCCGATACGCGCAGCATGTCCCCGCACATACAAATCCCGATTCTGACCGGTATGGGAAGTGCCCGGAACTATATCAACGCCCTGTCGAGCCACGTTATGGTCGCCTGCCGTGGCGGTGCCGGAACCATATCGGAAATTGCGCTGGCGCTCAAGCACGACCGCCCCGTCATTCTGATGGGTATGGACGTCGGCGATCTTTTCTCGGCATACGAAGCCAAGGGCCAACTGAAAAAGGCTACCACACCCGAAGAGGCCATCGTAGCGATCAAATCCTATCTTAAAACCCACCCTTTCAAAGCGTCAACGTAAACAGCCGACTGCCATTAGGCGAAGCAGTCCTCCCTGCAATACATTCGTAATTTTCTCAATCCGTATTAGAAAAAATGCGAATTCCCGCCCTCCCTGAGGATTGGGGTAGGCCCCATGAACCGCGGCAGGGATACCTGTAAAAAACCGCTCCGATAGTAATATAATCTCCCCATCCGACCACTATTATATCGCCGCCATGTCCCGTTGAGAACCATGGGCTTTACTGAATAAACCCGGGCAACCCGCAAGTCACGCTCAGCATGGGCCTACGCGCCGCAGTCGGAAACCATTGCGGTCCGGACACGGTCGATCATCTTTTTCATGGACGGGTCTTCCCCTGGAATGGAAATTGCTCGGTATAGAGCCGGCGCCAGTCCGCACCGTGCTCGTATAGAACGATCCATCCTCGATGGATCCATGCAACGCCATTTTCTCAGCCAAGAGTTGACTTAAGGGGATGCACTTCACTTCGGAGGAAGTTGTTATGTCGACTGTCAGCAGCCCGTTGGCACCATCGCCCAAACCGGCCGAAGATCGCCGCTGGCGTATGGTGAACCGCACCATGCGCCTCCATGGACACAAGCCCCACGCTTTGATCGAAACCCTGCATGCCGTCCAGGAAAGCTTCGGCTATATAGACCGTGATTCACTCCGCTATGTGGCCGCGGCCCTGCAGGTACCGTTGAGCCGTGTATTTGCCGTCGCCACCTTCTACCACTATTTCACGATGAAGCCTCCCGGTGATCATACCTGCGTCATCTGCATGGGAACCGCCTGCTACATCGGAGGCGCCACCGGAATTATAGAAAAGATCCAGGATACCCATCATGTGGCACCGGGAGAGACCACCGCCGATAACCGCCTGTCCCTGGTAACCGCCCGATGTCTGGGCTCCTGTGGCCTTGCCCCGGCAGGCGTGTTCGACGGTGAGGTGGCCGGCAAACTGACAGCCGAAGTCGTGCTGGAAAAACTGGGAAGGTGGACCGATCATGACCATGACGCTTGAGGAATTGCAAAGCATTGCCAGGATCGAGCAGGACCGTCAGCAGGGCTATGCCCATCGCATCCACGTCTGCATGGCGGCCGGCTGCCTGTCCTGTCAGAGCGGGCCGGTCAGGGAGGCTGTCGAAAAGGAAATCAGCCGGCGCGGTATCGAACACTGGTGCCAGATCAAAGGGGTCGGTTGTCTGGGACTCTGCAAAGGGGGCCCTCTGATTGCCGTCGAACCGGCGGGCATTCTCTATCACAGTGTCCAGGTAGGCGATGTCTCGGACATCCTGGACGCCCTCGGCGGCAATCCCGTTCCAAGAATCGACGCCGGTGACCATTCCTATTTCTTCGATCGCCAACAGAAGATCGTCCTGGAAAACTGCGGCCGGATCGACCCGGAACGGATCGAAGACTATATTGCGGCCGACGGTTATGCCGCTCTCTACCGGGCCCTGCGGGACATGACCCCGCGGGAGGTTATCGATCAAATCGCTGCCAGTGGGCTGCGGGGCCGAGGCGGGGCCGGTTTCCCCACCGGGCTAAAATGGACGGCGGTGGCCAAAGCGCCCGAAGGCGATAAATATGTGATCTGCAACGCCGACGAAGGCGATCCCGGGGCCTTTATGGACCGCAGCGTCCTTGAAAGCGATCCCCACCGGGTGCTCGAGGGCATGGCCATCGCCGGATACGCCGTTGGCGCAAGCCAGGGCTATATCTATGTGCGTGCCGAGTATCCCCTGGCGGTCAAGCGCCTCCGGACGGCCATCGCCCAGGCGGAACGCCTGGGCCTGTTGGGCAAGGACATCTTCAACAGCCCCTTCAGCTTTGACATCAAGGTCCGGCTGGGGGCCGGGGCGTTCGTGTGCGGCGAGGAAACCGCGCTGATCGCCTCCATCGAAGGACGCCTCGGTCGTCCGCGGCCCCGACCGCCTTTCCCCGCCGAGTTCGGCCTCTGGGGCCGGCCGACTCTGATCAACAACGTGGAAACCTTTGCCAACGTAAGATCCATTATCCTGAAGGGCGGAGACTGGTTCGCGAGCATCGGAACGGCCAAGAGCAAAGGCACCAAAGTCTTCGCTTTGGCGGGGCGTGTGCGCAATACCGGCTTGATCGAGGTTCCCATGGGCACGACCCTGAGAGAGATCGTGTTCGACATCGGCGGCGGCATACCCGAAGGACGTCGTTTCAAGGCGGTCCAGACCGGCGGTCCGTCCGGCGGCTGCATCCCCGAACAGCATCTGGACATGCCGGTGGATTATGAATCCCTGGCCCAGGTGGGTTCCATCATGGGGTCCGGGGGCATGATCGTGATGGACGAGAGTGCCTGCATGGTGGACGTCGCTAAATTCTTTATCGAATTTTGCATGTCCGAATCCTGCGGCAAGTGTGCCCCATGCCGGGTCGGAACGGCACAGATTTATCAGTTGCTCAACAACATCGGCCGCGGCCAGGCCAAGCCCGAAGATGTCACGCTATTGGAAGAACTCTGTGATCTGGTGCGGCATACAAGTTTGTGCGGATTGGGCCAGACCGCACCGAATCCGGTTCTCAGCACCCTGCGCTATTTTCGAGACGAATACACGGCCCATATCGCCGACCGCGCATGCCCGGCCGGGGCCTGCCGCATAACCGCCGCCGAGGAGGCTCTATGACGATCAAGGATCAAGCGTCAGGCAAACGACCACGCACCGACGTCAACCCGATGCGCCTCCTGACCCTCAAAATCGACGATCGCGACGTGAGCGCCCGGGAGGATGAAACCATCCTCAACGTGGCCCGCCAAAACGGCATCACGATTCCGACCCTGTGCCACCTGGACGGTCTATCCGAACGGGGGGCCTGCCGGCTGTGCATCGTGGAGGTCAAGGGCATGGCCAGGCTGGCCGCCGCCTGTGTCACGCTGGTCCGGCAAGATATGGAAGTCCTGACCCGCACCGAGCGGGTGCTGGACTATCGCCGCAAAATCCTGGAACTCATCTTCAGCGAGCGCAATCACGTCTGTTCGGTCTGCGTTTCCAACGGCCACTGCGACCTCCAGGACCTGGCGACACAACTCGGCATGACCCACGTTCGCTACCCCTATCTGGATGCCCGCCATAGTGTGGACGCTTCCCATCCCCGCTTCTCGGCGGACCACAACCGCTGCGTGATGTGCCTGCGCTGCATACGCGTCTGCGACGAAATCGAGGGGGCTCACACCTGGGATATCATGCGCCGGGGCATTGCGGCGCAGGTCATTACGGACATGAACCAACCCTGGGGGACATCCGAAACCTGCACCGACTGCGGCAAGTGTGTGGAAGTATGCCCCACCGGCGCCTTGACGGAAAAGGGACGGTCGGTGGCGGAAATGAAAAAACGCCGAGAATTCCTCCCCTACCTGCAGCTGATGCGCCGGGAAGAACTCCGATGAGACGTCGTTTTGATAAAGGGGAATGCCGTGGAAAAAGTACGCTTGGCGACCATTTGGCTCGACGGATGCTCGGGCTGCCACATGTCTTTCCTGGATATGGACGAACGCCTGGAAGAACTTGCCGGCCGGATTGAACTGGTCTACAGCCCGCTGGTGGATGTCCACCAAGTCCCCGCCAAGATCGATGTCGTGCTGGTGGAGGGGGCCGTTGCCAACACCGCTGATCGGGAAAAAATCCTCCACCTGCGCAAACATTCGCGCATTCTGGTGGCCTTTGGGGATTGCGCCGTAACGTCCAATGTGCCGGGCATGCGCAACCGCTTCGAGCGGGAGGCCGTCCTGGCGCGGGCCTACCCGGAAGACGGCGGAAACCAGCCCCGACAGCCCGGGGAAAACATTCCCCGCCTCTTGCGTCGGGTGCGGCCGATTCACGAATACGTCAAGGTGGACATCTTCCTGCCGGGCTGCCCGCCGCCCGCCGAGGCCATCTACTTTCTGTTGTCGTCGCTCCTGGAAGGGCGTCTGCCTGATATGACGGGCAGGAGTCGCTTCGGGGCCTGAAGACCAAGGGACGAACCATCCCAGAGAGGTTACAGCATGGTATCAACGATCGTCATCGATCCCATTACCCGCATCGAAGGTCACGGCAAAATCACCATCCGGCTGGACGATGCCGGCAAGGTGGCGGACGCCCGCTTTCAGGTGACCCAGTTCCGGGGTTTTGAAAAATTCTGCGAGGGCCGCCCCTTCTATGAAATGCCGTCGCTGGTGGAGCGCATCTGCGGCATCTGCCCGGTGAGCCATTCCCTGGCCTCGGCCCGGGCCTGCGATGCCATTCTCGGCACACGCGTACCCGCAACGGGCATGGCCCTGCGACGGCTGCTCAACTGCGCCCAGATGATCCAGTCCCATGCCTTGAGTTTTTTCCACCTTTCGTCTCCGGATCTGCTCTTCGGCATGGACGCCGACCCCACCCGCCGCAATATCCTCGGACTTCTGGAAGATCACCCCGCGGTGGCACGGGACGGCATCCGTCTGCGGCAGATCGGGCAGATCATGATTGCCGCGCTGGCCGGAAAGCGCATTCACCCGGCGTGGGTGGTGCCGGGCGGTGTGAACGCCCCCCTGGAAGAAGGTCGCCGCGTGGAGATGCTGGCCCTTATTCCGGAGGGCATTGCCATCACTCAGCGCACTCTGGTCTGGTTTAAGCGCCTTTTCGACGACTTCCGGGAAGAAATCCGCACCTTTGCCAACTTTCCTTCCCTCTTCATGGGAATGGTGACTCCGGACGGAACCCTCGAACACCTTGACGGGCGACTGCGCTTCATGGACGCCCGCGGCAACATCCTGGCCGATCAAGTCTCCCCTGAAAACTATGGGGATTTCATCGGCGAGGTTGTGGAACCATGGTCCTATTTGAAGTCGCCCTATTACCGACCGCTGGGGTACCCGGAGGGGATCTATCGGGTGGGTCCGGCCGCGCGCCTCAATGTCTGCAACGGTTGCGGAACACCCCTGGCCGACCAGGAATGGGCCGAGTTCCGCTCGCTGGAGCGCGGCCCGGTGCTGAGCGCCTTCTTCAACCACTACGCCCGTCTCGTGGAAATTCTCCATGCGCTGGAGACCGCCGACAGACTGCTCCAGAGTCCGGAGATCACGAGCACACGGGTACGCGCCTTGGCCCAGCCCAATTTCGGCGAAGGCATCGGCGTGGTGGAAGCCCCCAGGGGCACCCTCATCCATCACTATCGGGTGGACGATCTGGGTCTTGTAACCTGGGTCAACCTGATCGTGGCCACCGGCCACAACAGCCTGGCCATGAACCGCGGGGTTCTGCAGGTCGCCCGGCACGTCATTCGGGAACCGGAACCCGAGGAGGGAGCCCTGAACCGGATTGAGGCGGTAATTCGCGCCTTCGACCCCTGTCTGAGCTGCTCCACGCACGCCTGGGACCGACCATGGGCCACGTTGCAGATCTTCGGTGCGGACGGCCGCCTGCTCCATGAACGCACCTATTGAAAAGCGGGTTTCGGAGGGCTGTCGCATGATTCTGGTAATTGCCTATGGCAACCCGCTTCGCAGGGACGACGGTGTAGGATGGAAAATCGCTAAAATGATTGAGAAAAAGGTCGTCCCGCGGTGCGTCCAAATCGAGGTCCGGCAGCAATTGACGCCCGAATTGGCCGAGCCGGTCAGTCGGGCGGCGCGGGTCGTGTTTGTTGACGCCCGCGCAGGCGGATGTCCCGGGGAAGTTTCATGCTGCCGCGTCGTTCCGGCGGAAGGGCCGCTTCGGGCGATTGGGCACGCCCTGTCGCCGAAAATACTTCTGGCACTCAGCCAGTGGATCTATGGAAGCGTACCGGAGGCATTTATGTGCTCGGTGGTGGGTAGCCGGTTCGAGCTGGGAACATCCTTCTCATGGGAAGTTCAGCAGGCGCTTCCGGCAGTGTCATCGCTTGTTTGGGAATGTTTAAGCGCCATCGATCCGGTGGCCGCCATTGGTCGTTAAAAGGGAGGGGCATCACCGCGCTTATCCCCTTTGGGAGACGTTTCGCGCATGCCGCAAAATTGCTTCCGCCAAGGGTAAATCCTCCGGTGTCGTAATTTTGATGTTCACCCGGCTGCCCGGGACGATCCTCACTGTGTGTCCCAGGCGTTCCACCAGTTGGGCATCATCGGTACCGACAAACGCGTCTTCGCGGGCCCGGCGGTGGGCCTCCCGAATCAGTCCCAACCGAAATCCCTGGGGCGTCTGGGCCTGCCAGATGGTCTCGCGTGGCAACGTTCGGGCAACACACCCGTCCGGATCGACCGCTTTGAGGGTGTCGCTTGCCGGAACGGCGGCAATGCAGGCGCCGTGTCTTTCCACGGCTTCGAGGCAGCGCGCCAGATCATCGGCGGAAACAAACGGCCGAACCCCATCGTGAATCAGGACCACATCATCGTCCTGCCCGCTGCTCGCCTCAAGTGCCTTAAACACGCTTTCCTGGCGTTCCCGGCCACCGGCAATAATGCGAATCGCCTGCTTTGTCTGCAGGCCCTCGACGACCTGCCGTCGGCAATATTCCCTATCGGTCGCCGCAACGACGACGATGATTTCTTCAAAAAAGCCGCTTTGCGCAAAAACGGCAAGGGTGCGGCCCAGAATCGGTGCGCCCGCCAGCATTAGATACGGTTTACGGACCGATCCGCCCATCCGAAGACCCTGCCCGGCGGCTACAATGATGGCTGAATTCATAGTGATTCTTGCTGGAAAAATGGATGGTGCAAAAAATCGACTAGCGTCGTTATGCCCGACGACACGTCGGCCGGGCAGCATCCTTTCCGAAGGGGATCAACGCAGATAGAGAAGTTCTCTCGGCAAGGGGACCCCCTTGCCCATGGTGTCTTCACCGTAATTGACACCCGCCAGAATCTCAATGTCCTGAAGCGCCCGCACATCTCCCTCGAAAACAACCGTCTTGATGTTCTCCTTGTTGATCTTGCCCCCGGCCCATTGAATATCAAGCACGCTGCTGGCGTCGAAGCGGTCCTGTCCGATACACAACTCCACCTGACCACCAAAATGTTGGACGATTTTAGCCACAAGCAAGCTGGGACGGCTATGAAAGCCAAGCTTCACCGGAATCCCAACGGTGATGGAACCCCGTTCGATGTTTTCATTGAGAATCTCCCGCGCCAGCTGGGTTCCGGTCGTCAAAAAATGGCAGGCGTAGAACAATCCATAATTAATGGTGTGGTCAAGAAGATCTTCCGGTACGACCAGTTTGGAAAGTCTTTCCTGGACTTGCTGATAGATGTTTTTGAAACTGGTCCGGTGCTGATGTCGTTCGTAAAAGTGGAGCAGGCGACCGATCATTTGCAGCAGATGAAATACGACGGAAAAATAACTGCGCAACTGTTTGAGTTTGCGGTTGCCGAACCGGTAGCCACCCTGAATGACATAGGAGTCAAAAGACGACTGCAAATTATGAACCAACATCTCAAAACGCCGGATTTCCACTTCGTTCACCTTGGTGGGCACGATGGTGGCAAGCGTATCGATGGGATACGGTTCGTAAAATCCAAGCTGGTCGAAATTCTGGGCGATACTCAGAAATTCACTGGCAATCTTAACGATATATTTCTTCTGGAGGTCTTTGTTTTCGTCGTCAATGTCATAATCCAGCAAGTCGGTTGACGTGATGCTGGGGAACTTGGCGGGGTCGAATCCTTTGCCAGGGGCCGGGATATCCAACCGTTCAGCCTCGGCAATGATGACCGGCGCCAGTCGACACAGGCAATCATTCAGAAAGTCAAGCATACGCTCGCCCTGAATCTCGAATTTTTCGGAATCCTGAAGATCATAGTAAACCAAACGGTTGCTGATGTGCTTCTGCGAATAAGCACCCAGGCTGAGATGGCGCACCGTCGCCGTCAGTTCACGATAGTAGTACCAGTTGTTATTGTTCTTCGCTCCGTGGAAGTCGAGAAAATCTTCCATCAACTGTGTCGTACCGATCAGTTTGGAATAAAGCTTTTTAGTGAAAAAATGACGGGCACCCTTGGATGAGATAATATATTCGCAACAGCGCAGATAGTCATGGGAAAAAATGCGCACCTTCTCCTGGTACGATATGCTTTTTTCTTTTGTATCTTTCATCGGTTCACACTATCGGGGTTGAATTGAAATCGGCCGCCGGGAATTTGATGTGGGAGGGACCCTTAGCGACGCATCTTCCATGTTGAAGTTAAAAGCCGGCCGGAGCAGTCCGTAAGCCGAATTCTGTCCCCGTCGCAGGTTACCCCGCTGCGGGCGACGATCATTCATCTAGGGCATCAGTTGCCTGATACCTCATGCGACCTACCCGGGAGCTCGGGCGGGCAACCCTCGAACGCTCCTCTATTTGGTCTTGCACCGGGTGGGGTTTGCCAAGCTTCCCCGGTCACCCGAGGAACTGGTGCGCTCTTACCGCACCGTTTCACCCTTACCGGCCCGCGTCTCCTGTGGGGAGAAACGGGCGTCGGCGGTCTACTCTCTGTTGCACTTTCCTTCACGTCACCGTGACTCCGCGTTACGGAGCACCCTGCCCTGCGGTGTTCGGACTTTCCTCCGGGAACTCGGTTCCCAGCGATCGTCTGGTCTACTCCGGCCGGCCGCCGCACATTGGATAACCGTGTTATACGGTATTTTTCAAGATTTATCCCAGTAAAGAATTCTATTACAGAAGGGGCACAATTTCAAGCTGTCATAGCGCTGCAGCTCATTGTACATCTGGGGAGGGATATTCATATGGCAGCCCATGCAAATCGAATTGCGGACAGGGGCCAGGGCTTTGCTGTCAGGGCACATCCTTTTGACTTTGCTATAAGCCTTCAACAATTCTGGAACGAGGTCGGCTTCCATCGCTTTCACTTTGCGGGACAAGTCGGAAAAACGGGTTTCGCTTTCGGAGGCGTTCTGGGTCACGGTCTGCTTGTCCGAGGTCACCTGGTCCTCCAACTGTCGATGTTCTTCCTCCTGGGCGCTGATCTTCTGGCCGAGAGTTTCTGTCTCAGACATGCACTCCAGCATTTCATCCTCGATTTGCGATTTGCGCGCCCGCAGCTGTTCTTCCTCCTTGAGGAGTGACTGGTATTCCCGATTGGTTTTGACGGCCCGTCGTTTCTCTTCGGTTTTCTCGATCAATACCGTATTCACTCGGACCTGTTCCTCAGCATCTTTGTAACGCGCCTGCAGCGCCACAAACGTTTGTCTTTCCTGCTCGATGGATTTTGAAGATATTTTTAGTTCTTGATCTAGATCGGCAATTTTTTTAGCCACCGCATCGAGGCTTTTCTGTACCTCCGTTTTCTGTATCTCAATCTGTTGAAGGCTCAAAAGGGTTTCCAGCTGTGCTCGGGTAATTTCTGTCATGGTCTCTCAGGCACTCCTTAAGATGGCATATCCGCGGGGCATTCGCCCGGTAGCAACCGTCGATTGGCGGTGCTGATCGCACGGGTCAATTATTCAATTCAGATTACCGTTCCACCCGCAAAAAAAGGTTAACGCAAACACGCTATGGACCGGCATCAAATCGTTGTAAACGGTGCCTTTTCACTCAAACAGGCTTCAACGCGAATATCCAGTCCGGCGGCGGCCATCTGGTCCGCCAGTTGTTTTGAAAACGATTCCAGAATGATATGTTCCGACTCATAATGGCCGACATCGATCACACCCAGACCGTGGGCCTGGACCTCCCGTGCATCATGATAGCGTACGTCGCCGGTAATATATACCTGTGCTCCGGAGGCTAAAAACGTCTTCAGCAGGCTCGCTCCACTGCCCGAACATAACGCCACGCGCTGGACCGGGAGTTGTGGGTCACCGGCAAATCGTATGCGCGGTATCGCCAAGCGGGACTTGATCTCTGCCGCAAGATCCGCCAGCGTCGTGCATGCCGCCAGGTTGCCAATGCGACCTAATCCGCAATGTACGTCGTCAGGCAAGGGCTGCAAAACCGTCAGATGATCAACCCCCAAAAATGAGGCCAGGATATCATTGACGCCTCCCTGCACACTGTCCAAATTCGTATGGGCCGATATTACGGCAATATGATGACACAATAATTCCTGCAACAATCCCCCCAGGGGGGTATCCAGATCCAGCGCATGCAGGGGCCTGAAAATCAGTGGATGATGGGTCACAAGAACATTGGCCTTACGATTGCGCACTTCGCGTATGACTTCCGGTGTCGGGTCAAGCGCCGTCAGCACCCGTTTAACCGGCCATTGGCGGCATCCTACCTGCAAGCCGATATTGTCCCCCGCCTCTGCTAAGGCTGCCGGTGCAATGGTTTCGATTGCCCTAAGGATGTCGTCGACGGTCGCATCCATTACGCCATGCCGATCCGATTTCCGGGTAAAAAAAAGGCGCGGTTCCTGAATGAACCACGCCCTTCGAGGTTATCGGTCGGAGACAATATCATTGTCCCCTCCAGAATTTTGCAACTTTCCTCATTCATGCCAAACACAACCTATTCTCATTCACCGCAACCATGTATAACGCGGCAGTCTGCATGACAAAATTGTATGGGCCCACCTGGGATCGAACCAGGGACCGACCGGTTATGAGCCGGTGGCTCTGCCAGCTGAGCTATGGGCCCCCAAAAAGCCCAAAAAAGAGCGTCACCTGTACTATCTGCCCTGATTTGTTTTGTCAAGCCGTCCAAACGCCCCGAGCAACGACAATGGTCTTGCAATCCGGTGCGAAAAATTAACGGCGCCTCATTATTTTCAACTCTCGATAAAGTATTTCAACTTACGACTGCGGGTCGGGTGACGAAGCTTTCGCAGCGCCTTGGCTTCAATCTGACGAATACGCTCGCGGGTCACGGCGAAGTCCTGCCCCACTTCTTCCAGCGTATGATCCGCCTTTTCACCGATCCCGAAACGCATGCGCAGCACCTTTTCTTCCCTCGGGGTTAAGGTCGCCAGGACCTTGCGGGTCTGCTCCGCCAAATTCAGGCTGACCGCCGCGTCGGAAGGCAGCATGAATTTCTTGTCCTCGATAAAATCTCCTAAATGGCTGTCTTCCTCTTCACCAATCGGTGTTTCCAGAGAAATGGGTTCACGGGCTATTTTTAGTACTTTGCGCACTTTTTCAAGTGGAATCTCCATTTTTTCCGCAATTTCTTCCGGAGAGGGCTCCCGGCCCTGTTCCTGTACCAGATAGCGCGATGTCCGAATCAGTTTATTGATTGTCTCAATCATGTGGACGGGAATTCGAATCGTGCGGGCCTGATCGGCAATGGCACGCGTAATCGCCTGACGGATCCACCAGGTGGCATAGGTACTGAATTTATACCCCCTTCGGTATTCAAATTTATCAACCGCCTTCATCAGGCCAATGTTACCCTCCTGGATGAGATCGAGGAATTGCAAACCGCGATTGGTATACTTCTTGGCAATGCTCACCACCAGGCGCAGATTGGCTCTGGTCAACTCGCTCTTGGCCAGTTTGGCCCGCGACCGTCCCTCATCGACACTGGTGATAATACGCTTGAGGATACGATTATTGGCGTTGATCTGTCCTTCTTTTTCCTCCAGGTCGTTCTGTACGGTACACAATTCTTTATATAGCAGGCCCAGTTCCTTTTGGGTCAGGTCGGTGCGTACTTTGGCCCATTTGACAAAACGGGTTTCAGAAGCCAAGTTGAGGCGCAATTCATTGAGGGGCGCATCCACGACGTCTGCATATATGGCAATCGTCTTATTTCTTGATTCGAACCACGCGATCTGGTTGCGGATAATACTTTCCATTCTTTCAACGACACTGCTTTCTAAGCGCCAGTCTTTCAGCAGGCTAAAAATCTTTTGCGTCCGTCGGGATATCGCCCGCCGTATGCGCCGCTGCTCATCCGCCTTGGCATTCGACCGGAAAAGCTTCTCCCGAAACACACGGTTTTCTTCATGGATGTCGCGGATGGCCTGGATGGTTTGCAGAAATCGACCCGTTTGTTCTACTTCGTCAACAAAAGCGTCCCCTTCATCAATATCTCTCAGGACGTTTTTAGGCCGCAAGGCACCGTTCAGAATGTGTTCCCCCAGTCTCAAGAATACAATCGACCGCGGTTGTCGTGTCCAGAAGCGCTCGCAACACTTCCTGCTCACCGGCTTCAATTTTTTTTGCAATTTCGACTTCCCCCTCACGACTCAGCAGCGTGACATTGCCCATTTCACGCAAGTACATTTTGACGGGGTCAGTGACGGTGCCAAATTCCGTGAGCCCGGCATCAACGGTCTTCATTTTTCTGCTTTGAACATCTTGGGTCTTGGAGGTCAGGTTCTCCTTCTCTTCATCCAACACCTCGATGTCATATTCATCGAACATCATAAGCGTATCGTCAATTTGATCCGACGACATCAATTCGTCGGGGAGCACCTGATTGATCTCATTATAGGTCAGAAAACCCTGGGCCTTGCCCTTGGCCACCAGGGTTTCCAGGGCCTGGACAACGGCTTCCTCTCCGTTTTCAACGCTCGCTTTTTGGGGGGCGTCTTTGGTGGCAACAACTTTCTTCGCAGGGGCCTCTGACTGGACAACCTGTTTGGCGTCCATCGCCTTTGATTTGTCAGCCTTCACCGTCGCTGTGGTCTTTTGCTTAGCAGTCTGTTTTTTGGACGAGGGTTTTCGGGCATCCGCTTTCTTGGCGGCAACGGCTTTTCCCGATGCGGCTTTCTTTTTCGTCACCGTCTTTTTGGTTTTCGTCACCTTTTTTACCTCAGCGACGCGTTTTTTCGTTGCAGCCTTGGCGGTGGTTTTGGGAGCGGCCGACTTGGCGGATGTTTTTGGGGTCTGCTTTTTCGCAGCGTCCTTCTTAGAAGACTTGACAGGGCGCATTTTGGCCGCCGCCGACTTTTTCCGCTGGCCCGCCTTCGATTTCCCATCCGTCTTGACCTTAGCTTCGGTCTTCTTTTTCTGCTTAGCGGATTCTTCTGTCTTTGCCGCGGCTTTCTTTGCCATAAAAACTTGCCTCCTGCATACGTGGAATTGATGCATTCATTCGATAAAAAAGAGGTGCTGATCTGCCCCGATACTGCCCGGCCGGATCAGTCCACCTCCTTTGAGGAGCCTGCTTTTCTCAGATGCTCCCGGACCATCTGCTGTTGTTTTTCCTGCAGAAGCTGCAGGCAGCGTTCCTCGTCCTGGTCCCTTTCGGCTTGTTTGATCTGTTCATGCAATGGGGCGGCTTCCTGGCGCTGTCGGGTCGCCACGAAATGATTGATGAAACTCCGGCAGCCTTTATAATCCCAAACCTCTTCGTGGAGGCTCAATTGGGCTTTCAACCGGCGAAGCCTATCGTTTTGTTCACCTTCGTGGCTGTCTCCCGCAAAAACAGAGGAATCCTTCCCGTCCAAAGCATCCTGCCCGATCGCCCGCAGGAGCGGGTCATCGATCAGGGCAACAATATTTTGTTTGCGCACTTCCGGCAGGATTTCCGGGAATTGAAGCATCATGGCAACCAACTGTCGCTCGATGCGGCTCCCGCCTGAAATTTTCATCTGCGTCGATGCCGGCGGCGTCTCCCGGCCCGAACGCCCCGCCGGGGAGCCCGTCATCGGCTTTGAAGCCACCTGCCGGATTCTTTCCAGAATGGCCGCCTCGTCAATATCGACCTTTTCCGCCAAATACTTGATATAAACCGACCTTGCCACTGGATCCTCAAAAGCGGCCATTGGTTCGGCCACATCCCCCAAAGCCTTGATGCGACCTTCCATGCTGGTCCCATGGCGTTCGATCGCGGCATCGATCAGAAACGGCATGATGCCTTTGGCCTCCCGGGCCTTGGCAATGAATGCCTTGGGGCCAAATTTCATCATGAACGTGTCCGGATCATGCCCGGGGGGCAGAACCAGAATGCGGGCATCGACGAATTCCCGGGCAAACACATCAATGCTGCGGTGCGCGGCCTTGATGCCGGCCTCGTCGGAATCAAACACCAGAATCGCGCGGCCGGATTGGCCGATATGCCCCCGCAACATTCGAACATGATCATTGGTCAGGGCCGTCCCCAACGTACCGACCGCATTTTGGACACCGTTCTGGTGCAGCGCGATAACATCGAAATATCCTTCAACAATATAAACCAGTTCTGCGGCCCTGCAATGGGACTGGGCGATATCTATGCCGTAAACCGAATTACTCTTGCGATAAACCTCCGTTTCCGGTGAATTCAGGTATTTGGGGAGGGTGTCATCGAGCACCCGGCCACCAAAGGCGATCACGCGGCCACGATTATTCGATATGGGGAAAATGATCCGTTCGCGAAACCGGTCATAGTACCCCTGCCCCTGCCTGCGGCGCGCCACCAGGCCCGCTTTTTCCGCCAGATCCAGCGGTAGGCCGCGACGCTGGAAATAGCGCGCCAGATTGTCCCAACCCGCCGGTGCGAAACCGATGTTATAGGTGTCAATGACATCCGGCCCGAATCCTCGGTTGTTAAGATACGCGCGTGCGGCCTGGCCGCGTGGATCGCTGCGCAGCGTTTTGCGGTAGAGCCCCATGCTCAAATGGTTGAGCTCTATAATCGCCTCCCGCTCACTCAAGCGGCGCTTCTGTTCCCGTGTCTGGCGTTCCTCCGGCAGTGCGATGCCCGTTCGCTCGGCCAGAATTTTGACCGTTTCCGGGAAAGACGTCCCCTGCTGCTTCATCAGGAAACTGAACACATTGCCCCCTTCACCGCACCCGAAACAGTAATACATCTGCTTGTCGGGGCTAACGGTAAAGGAGGGTGTTTTTTCCGCATGAAACGGACAGAGCCCCAGATAATTCTTACCCGCCTTCTTCAACAGAACTGTCTCGCCCACCACATCAATGATACTGCAAGCATCCTTGATTTCTGCTATTTTTTCTTCCGGTATAAAAGGGGCCAAACAGCAATTCCTCCCGGTGGTGAAACGCGTGGTTAAACGAATGGAGGGAAGATGTTAGATAGGATGAAGATTGACCGGCTGTTTTTTATATCTCACTCGGGTCACAGTGATTCCCACAGTGTTATTACAAAAATTCTTTAAACGTGCATATCTAGATTATGGTTTAATTTTTGTCAACTAAATATTTCGGTGCAGGCTTGTTGCCGATACCCGTTTTTCCCGGCCGGGAGATGCGTGCGGTTCCGGAAAAACCTTGATCCATAAACAAGCCAGCGACCACGCGGGAGTGGCGTTGGAGGGTCTTTAAGAAGGGGATCCTGCGGACCGGACAAGGGCAATGGCTTCCTTCAGATCCAAAGAGCCGCTGTAAAGTGCCTTTCCGGTAATCACGCCCTGGACACCGACAGGTTCCAGCGGTAACAAATTTCGGATATCCTCAATGGTGGATACACCACCGGAAGCCACTACCGGTATCGAGACCGCTTCGGCCAACTGCCGGGTCGCTTCGAGGTTCGGACCGCTTTGCATGCCATCCCGATGAATATCGGTAAAATTGATGGCCGCGATGCCGACATCCTCAAAACGGCGCGCCAGATCAATGGCTGTTGTTCCGGTGGTTTCGGTCCATCCCTCAATGGCAACGTATCCATTGCGGGCATCGATGCCTACGACAATGCGCTCCGGAAACGCCCGGGCGGCCTGGATGACAAAGTCCGGGTTGCGAATGGCTTCCGTGCCCAGAACAATGCGCGACACGCCGAGGCGGATATAATTTTCGATGGTGGCCATATCACGAATTCCCCCACCCAGCTGCAGCGGAACCTTGACGCCGTTCAGGATGCTTTCGATGGCGGTCAGATTCCGGGGCTTTTTATCGACCGCCCCGTTTAAATCGACCAGGTGAATGAGTTCCGCCCCCAGAGCCTCCCAGCGCTGTGCCATGGCCGTCGGATCATTGGAAAACACGGTTTCACGGTCCATCATGCCTTGCAGGAGACGAACGCAACGCCCATCCTTGATATCGACTGCCGGTATAATGATCATGGTTGCTTGAATTCCTTAAACATGTCGTCCATAGCGGTTGTCGCCATTTCCTCTGCCGTGATCCAGCGGCCGCCACGCCGGAAAAACGTACCGATATAGCGTAAATCATCCGTCAGGGCCTGCTGGGTTTGATCAAAATAACCCGACCAGACCAGTTTTTGTCCGACGCAATCGATCAAATAGACATCGAACGCCACGGAAGCCGCCGATTCCGCCGAATAATCCGCTCCGACCCGGTCTTTAAAACGGTATAAATAGCCCTGTATCACCATATCGGCATTCAACATGCGGCCCGTCTGGGCCAGCATCTTCAGCGGTGACTGCTGGTAAGCCCCGGCAGATTTGAGCGCATCCATGACGGCAACCGCTTCCCGGGAGGGTATTGTTTGGAACGCGGTTTGCTGCTGCAACGCATCGACAAGCAGATCCGTGAGGAAACGATCGGCGCCCTCGCTGACAGGACCGGTCACGAATACTTTGCCGGTCAGAGGGTTGCTCACATCCACATCGGCTCCGTGGAGCCAGGCCATATTCTGAAACGGCAACACCAGGACTTTCCCCGTACCGTCAAACTCCCCGGTTGCGTGGGTCACCGGCCCACTGGATTTACAGGCCCACAGCCCCGCACAACAGGCCAGAATCAGTGCCCCTTTCAAAATATAACATCGTAACTTCATAAATTTCTCTTCGGGTGTTGGTTGCCGTTGGGGAAAAGCAACTAGGTATACATCAGATAATCACGGGCAAACCGTTTTCGGATGGATTGCAGGTGCCAGAATACGTCAGATAGCGCCCTTTGTGGAACGAACCCCCTTAACCCTGCCGTCCACTCCGACGGCTTGGGCCAGTGCCCGACCCATCGATTTGAAGACGGATTCGATAATATGGTGCGGGTCGTCACCATAGCGGACGTTAATGTGCAGATTCATCCCGCCGCGCGTCGCCAAGGCGCGACAAAATTCGCGTACCAGATGAGGGGCGAACTGGCCGGCAGGCCCCATGCCTTCAGGTAAACGGCAGACGAGATAGGGTCTTTTGGATAGATCGATCGTCACTTCCGCCAGGGCATCATCCATGGGTGTTACCGCATGTCCAAATCGCCGGATCCCTTTGCGGTCGCCCAAAGCACCATCCAGGGCCTCGCCCAGAACAAGTCCCAGATCTTCTACCGTATGATGATAATCGACCTCAATATCGCCCCGGGCCGCAATGTCGATATCCATAAAACCATGCGCGGCCATCAGGGTCAGCATGTGATCCAAGAAGGGAATGCCGGTCGATATATCGGTGTGTCCCCGACCATCGAGATTGAGCCGCGCCTTGACGCGGGTCTCCTGGGTATTGCGTTCCACCTCCGCCGTACGTTCTTGCATTCGTGTGCGTCCCCTTCCGGGAAGTATCAGCTATTGAATGTTTGTTCCGGATAAGTACAATGGAGGCGAACAGCAAGTCAAGTGCATCATGGCGTATCATCCCTATCGATATGGGTAATCCCCATGCGGCGTGCGAGGAGACAAACTATGTATACGGTAACGGTCGACGATCCTGAAGTAGGCGTTCTCATCGATCGGGAAGCTTCCCGCCTGCAGAACACCATCAATCTGATAGCGGCCGAGAATCATTCACCGGACAGTATTCTCGCGGCCCAGGGATCGGTTTTTTCCATGAAGGCGGCCGAGGGCTATCCGAAAGCACGCTTTCACGGCGGTTGCGTCCACACCGACGCGCTTGAGCAACTGGCCGGCGCGCGCTGCCGGCAGCTTTTTGGTGCCGACCACGCCAATGTGCAACCCCACAGCGGCGTAGCAGCGAATCTGTCCGTCTATTTTGCAATGCTGGATATCGGCGATCGCGTTTTATCCATGAAGCTTTCCCACGGCGGCCACCTCTCGCACGGCGCAACCGCCTCCATCACCAGCCGCTGCTTTGATTTTTCACATTACGGTCTTTCATCGAAGACGGAACGCATCGACTACAACGCCGTGGCATCACTGGCCAAAGAACGGCAACCCAGGATGATTGTCGCGGGCGCCAGTTCTTATCCGCGTTTGATCGACTACGGTCGACTGGCGGACATCGCGGCCGGCGTTTCGGCGTACTTCATGGTTGACATGGCGCATATTGCCGGCCTGGTGGCCGCCGAAGCCATTCCAAGCCCGGTTCCGTATGCCGATTTTGTCACCTTCACCACCTACAAGACCCTGATGGGGGGACGCGGCGGTGTAATTCTGTGCAAACGTCCACATGCCGCCCGTATCGACCGGTCCGTATTCCCCGGCTGCCAGGGAACCCCGGCCATGAATATGATCGCCGCCAAGGCGGTCTGTTTCCACAGGGCGGGAAAACCCGAATTTCGTGCGATCCAGCGCCAGACGCTGGCCAATGCCCGCTGTATGGCCCAAACGCTCGCATCCCGCGGTTATCGCATCGTCAGCGACGGAACGGATAATCATCTGATTCTCATTGACCTGCGCCCCAGGGGACTGACCGGAGACCTGGCCGAAAAACAACTCGAAGCAGTCGGCCTGATTGTCAACCGCAACCCGATTCCCAATGACCAGCAAAATCCCACGACTGCCGGCGGTTTGCGTCTGGGAACACCGGCCATCACGGTGCGGGGTATGAAAGAACCTGAAGTCGAGCGTATCGTGGCATGGATTGACGCTGTTCTGACCAACCACCGCCGGAAAGCGATCCAGGATAGCATTGCGCGCGAAATTGCGGCTCTCTGCCAACAATTTCCTGTGCCCGGCTGATATGCACGATCGATGAAATAATGAGATCGAGGTGTGCATGGCATCACCGTGCGCTTCTATGCCATATTCTTCCCGGGACGGCCTCGGACCCCTTGAATCATGGCATGACGGCCAATCACCCACCGGTAGTAATAGAGACCTAAATATTCGTGCAGTGCGGCACCAAGGTTCTCATACCCGCGCGGCATGAAATCCGGCCAATGATATGTTTTATCCGGCCAGGTCCGAAATCCACACGGAAACGGTGTTACCGTCATGCCGGCATGGGCGAAGCTGAAAACGGCCCGCGGCATGTGCGCTGCATGGGTAACGACGATCGGATGCTTTAACTTTCTCTGCTGGCACAGTTCCACCGTGTAGCGCGCATTCTCAATAGTGTCCCGACTGCGCGTTTCCAAAATGATGTCGTTCTCCGGAATCCCGAGATCGACTAGCATGCGCTTGTAGATCGTCCCCATCGAGGGCTGATGAGCAAGAACCCGTCCACCCGTCAAAATCACCGGCAACCTCATTTTCCGGTACAAACGTGCCGTCGTCAGAATCCGCTCGCAGCTCTCCGGGTTCGGAGCGCCTTGACCCGTCATATCTGAAGCGCCGCCATGGACGGCGCCACCCAACATGACGATAACGTCGCCTTGAGGATCGGAAGGCAATGGGTGGACTTTTTCCAGTCCATGGAGCAAGCGGTCGGCCAATGGCGACAGCCCCAGGCACCACATCAACGCCGCCACGGCCAGAAAACCGACCCCGCATGCCTGCCGCTTCTTGTAGATCATCCAAATCCCCCACAGCAGCAACAACATCACGATACATCCGGGAGGCAATACCAGCGGTTGAACAATCTTCTTCAGGATAAACAAACCATCTCTCCTGTTTTGGCGGTTCACTTATAGGCCCGATCGGTTTATTTTTGGCCCTGTCGCCAAAGATTGTCAACCTATCTCAAGGCAGACCGCTGTGGCAGGACCGAAATCGACACCGATCCAGTTCACAGTTGACGAAAAATACTGATTTTACTACATCTAGCGCCTGTGGATAGGTAGCTATACCCGAAGGGAACGGTTATGCCATGCTATTCTTTCTTCCCAATTAACCCTCCAGAGCGAGAATACTTGAATGATGGCCACTGAAACGAAAAAAGACTGGCTCGAGCGGATTCGTGATATCTTCGACAACAAGATTCCCTTCAATAAGGTGCTGGGGCTTCAAGTGTATTCCCTGGATATGGATCGACCAAAAATCCGTTTCGATATGCATGATGCCCTGATTGGTAATTACATCAGAGGATCGCTGCACGGCGGGGTCATATCCGCCGTTATTGATGTGACCGGAGGTCTGGCCGCATTCATGGGGCTTCAGAAAAAACTTGCCGGGGAACCGGTGGATGTAAAATTGGAAAAATTCAGCAAACTTGGAACCATTGACCTGCGCATTGACTACCTGCGCCCTGGCGTCGGTCAGAAATTTGAAGCGACCGGATATATCCTGCGGACCGGCAACAAAGTCGCCGTCGCCCGCATCGAATTGAAAAACGAAATTGATCAGTTGATTGCCGTTGGAACCGGTGCTTATGTCATTGCCTGATGGATCGGCGCTCTGATTGTTCATAGCCAATCGAAGCTTTCCCTTCAAATCCAGCCTGTACAGACCATGGACAGAGGGCCAGCGCTTCTGTCTATTAAATAGGCGTTTCTTCTTCGCGTATCATCCCGCCAATCTATCGGAAAGCTCTCATATCGATTGATAAACGCTTATGATCAATGGATTTTAAAATTTAGCGCCATTTAAAATTCTATTTTTTTGGCGCCCTGGCATGCAATCTGCTTTGTGGCTTCTTGGAAATCGCGATTGATCCGCCGACACATCTGATTTGCCCAACTGGAAAGGAGCAGCGCTTGTATCATGGACATCACCGAACATGCTTCCCCAAAGATCCCGCCTTACATCAACATTGATCACACCATGAAAATGCGAACCCAAGAAAAGCCCCATAGCTGCCCGTGGTGCGGTTCCGAAAAAATTGCGCTTCTGCTAAGCGGTATGCCGGTCTTTATCCCGGAATTGGAGAATGCTCTGGACGGCGGCGGAATCGCCATCGGCAGCCTAAAAAGCGGCAACGACGAACCTGCCTGGCAGTGCACGGATTGCTTTGCCCAGTTTTTCCGTGAAACCACGGGTAGCCGCTCCCTTTCTTGATGCACATTCGTTTCAGAAGGCCTTGAGGGTCGTCCGATGCGAATGATAGGTTGCCCAAGGATCGATTCCCCATCGTGCAACCCGCCTTTTTATCTCGGGAATTTTTCAGCGTTTCAAAAATCCGTATTCCTCCAGTAGCCTGCAATCCATTCCCCATAATTCTTGCCAATGACACATTGCGCCGAAGTTTTCACCGGGACTAGCAGCCTTTGCGGCTTTCCTGTTCTTAGGATCCAATCGCATGGGCTCGAGAGACAGTGCTTCCGGATAACGCTGTTGCCGCGCAAGCCTCCCCCTCTTGAGATCGGGTTCAATTTGCGGTAACAAACGCCCATCCGGCTGATCGACGGACACTCAATAAGTTAAAGGCCGGCAACCGCTATCCCCGAAGATTGGAGCAATCCGAATGCGCGTTATCAAAGTTGGTGGTGGTTGTTTGAACGGCACGCAAACAATCAAGGACATTGTGGACCTCATCGTGCATCGCGGACAGGGACACGTCTTCGTCGTGTCGGCGCTGCACGGGATAACGGACCTTCTCCTCGACAGCCTGGAAACGGCGCTGGCCGACGAGACCCATATTCCCGCCATCATGGGCAAACTGAAGGCCCGCCATTTGCTCGTGGCCCGTCACCTGATAAGGCGCAAGCAGGATCTTAAAGAATACGCGAAGGGATTGGAGCAAAGCCTCGGCAAACTCGAGCGCCTGTACTATGGCCTGAATTTCACCCGGGCCATCACGCCCCGTTTGACAGATGTCATCACCAGCTATGGGGAACGACTTTCCGCCCGACTCATGGCCGCCATACTATGCAGCCGCGGCATATCCGCTACCTGTCGCATGCCACACAAAATCGGGTTGATTACCGATGGCAAATACGGCGATGCCACCGCCGATTTGACGAAAACGGCCCGCCATTTCAAAACGCACCTCACACCCCTCCTGGGGGTAAAGAAAATTCTCTTTCTGCCGGGTTTTTTCGGCGCCAGCAAAGACGGCGAAATCACGACCTTTGGACGAGGGGGAAGCGACTATGCGGCGGCTGTGGTGGCTGTAGCCCTTAACGCCGAAAGGCTCGACATCTGGAAGGATACGGAAGGGTTCATGAGCGCCGATCCCCGGCTGGTCCCGGAAGCGCAGCTGATTCCACTTTTATCCTATGAAGAAGCAGCGGAGCTCGCTTATTTCGGGGCCAAAATTTTACATCCGCGAACCGTGGAACCGGCACGACGCAGAAAGATGGCGATCGCCATTAAAAACACGTTGGCGCCCGACGCCGACGGCAGCTTGATCACCGCGCGCAGTCCCCGTCCGCGCAGTGTTATTAAAAGTGTGGCCTACGATACCGATATCGGCATCCTGAAAGTCCATGCTTCAGGCGTCGGTGCCCGACCCGGTATTCTGGGCGAAGTGGCCACCTGTATCGCGAACAAGGGCATCAATATCAAGTCCGTTGTCACTTCCCAGACCTGCATCAGTCTGCTGCTGGCACAGCGGGACATGGATCAGGCCCGCCAGGTCTTGATGAGCGTTCGGCCGCGCCCATTCCGCAAACTCGATCGCCTGGAGGATGTCGCTCTCATCGGAATTGTCGGTGACGGCATTCAGCATCGTGCAGGGATTGCCGCCCGCTGTTTTACAGCGGTCGCCGACTGTCGGGTCAATGTGGAAATGATCTCATTTGGTCCTTCGCGTGCCGCCTTGTATTTCATCGTAAAAAAAAGAGACCTCGAGAGCGGGATCAATGCCATACACAGTACGTTTTTCAGTACCCCCCGGTGCCGCCGCGGGGCGTGAAGTTCTATCGATGTGCCCCATGGATCCCTCCATAAGAAACGAAAGGCTCAAACCACAAGCAAGAACCTGCATCGACGCCTTGGAAACGACGGGTTCCGGACATATCGGCTAAGGGATTTAATGGAGAATGGCTATGGGAAAGTGCGTTCAACGGCGGGAAGATGACAGACAATACGCCCAGCGTCATCCTCCCCGCAGGAGGCTTGACTATAAGCTATCTTTAAAAACGGATTTTGGTTCAAGGCACGGCGGCCGCGAGGTTCAACCCGGAGGAATACCCCAGTATTTTGAGGGCTTGAACCGAGCGCCCAACACAGAGATTGGGCCAAAAGACTTTTTTGAGATCGCTTCTATTGACCGGGGACAATGATGCGGGAGTCTTCTTTTTCCTGGTACTTTTTCTGCATCTCTTCCAACTGGGAAATCATCTCGCGGGTTGCTTGTCGCATCGCTTCCGGAAATGCATCCAAAGCCTCCTGGAGATTATTGACCATCAGCCGGGCCTGGACGGGCAAAGGGCCCTCAGGTGTAAGCAACTGCGTTGTACCGACAAATATTTCGGTCCGCGCCTTATCCACCGCGCCGTCCGTTTTCACCGGAACCAAGCGCCGAATGGCCCCTGCTTTCAGATCCGTATAGGATTCTTCGCGGTATAGGTTCTGTGCGTCCAGATTGAAGTCAATTTGATCCGTCGAATTTTGATCCATCATGTTTTCTATTCCTTAATTGGCTGGTTCAATGACCGCAGGACGCCTGTTGCGTCGTTCGTATGACCATAATGTCCGGCGATTTATATGCGCTTCCGGGATTCTTCTTCGATTTTCTCAATCGCTGTGACGTAGGGGCTGTCCGAAGGCAGGGCTTCTTTCAAATGCTGGGCAAAGGTTTCGATCCGTTCCAGGGCCTCGGCCTGGGTCTGTATGATGGTTTCGTATTCTTTCTGTAAGCCGAAAAGATGGTCGATTTTCCCTCCGAGGGTGCGTAGAATTTGGCCCAGCTGTTCTTCGGGCAGGTCGTCACGGTTTTCGAGCAGCGTCAGGGCCTGATTGTGCAGCGCCCGATAAATCTGCAGCGTGTCCCCCGAATTGATGAACTTGCGGTAGTCCAGAATGCGCTCGATCTTGGCTTTCAGCTCATTCAGCGGGATGGGTTTCATGATATAGTCAAACGCCCCCATACGCATCGCTTCGACGGCTGTCTCAATCGTCGCATAGCCCGTGATCATAATGACTTCGGTGGAAGGCATATGCTCTTTGGCATATTTCACCAGTGTCATCCCGCCCTCCATCCGGCCGTCGACATCGGGCATATTCTTATCGGTCAAAATGATATCGTACTGATGGGTCTGCATCAAGCTAATCGCGCTGGCCACATCTCTGGCAATGTCAGCCTGGTAACCGATTTTTTCAAGAAACCGCGAGAGCAAATCGAGGATGCTTTCTTCGTCGTCGGCCACTAGTATTCTGACGTCCATGTAAAATGTCTCCACAGAATTTCCAGCAGTTACTGGATGCTGTATTTTTATAGAGGACTTCTATGATTCCCGTTAACGATCGGTAGACCGAATAAGAACATGGGCTGATGACGACTCCCCGCGCCAATTCGGGCTTAATATTTCCCAGTTGCCGTTGTTTGTCAAATCATATTCTCATCCGGCTTGCCCGTGCTGTCATCATTGCAGTCGGAAGCAAAACGTAACAGCGCCGCAGCATACCTGACGATAATTATGATTCCATCCACGTCCAGAAAACGGGTAGGCGGGCCCTTTGGGCATGCTGAAACCGTCGCGACCTATCGGACAAACTCACAGGGGGGCACTACGGAACGAAGACGTGCCGACCTATTAAGAATTCAGACCATCAATCGTCGCCGGTTTAGCCGGCGACTCCAACTCGTACCGTTTGATTTTCTCTACCAGGGTGGTGCGGTTGAGGTTAAGCAGTTGGGCCGCTTTGTTCTTGACCCATTTGGTCTTTTCCAGCGATTGCAATATCAACGCCTTTTCAAACTCGGTCACCGCCGAGTTGAGGTTGATACCATCCTCGGTCAGTGCTACGGCCCCACCGCTGACCGGGCGGGCCAAAGCACCCCCACGGATCTTGACCGGTAAATCCTCCTCCTCGATCGCCCCCTCCGGCTTCAATACCACCAAACGCTCCACCAGGTTGCGCAACTCGCGGACATTGCCCGGCCAGGCATGCCGCATCAAGGCCGCCCGCGCCGGCTTCGAAAACCCCGACACCGAAGACTGGGTGCGTTCATTGAAATGCGCCAGAAAATGCTCCGCCAGCAACAGGATGTCCTCGCCCCGAGCACACAACGACGGCAGCGCCAGGGGAATGACGTACAACCGATAGTACAGATCCTCACGAAAACGCCCCTGGCTCACCCGCGCTTCCAGATCCCGATGCGTGGCCGCAATCACCCGCACGTCCGCGTGCACCGTCCGATTGCTCCCCACCGGCTCGAACTCGCCCTCCTCAAGGACCCGCAGCAGCTTGACCTGCAGGTCCGGGCTCATATCCCCGATCTCGTCCAGGAAAATCGTACCACCGTGGGCCTGCTCGAATTTGCCGGTCTTGTTGGCCGTGGCACCGGTAAAGGCCCCCTTCACATGCCCGAACAATTCGCTCTCCAGCAGGGTCTCCGGAATGGCGCCACAATTGATCGATACAAAACTGTTTTGGGCGCGCAGCGAATGGCCGTGAATGGCACGGGCCACAAGCCCCTTGCCCGTACCCGTCTCCCCGCTGATCAAGATCGTACTGTCGCTGCCGCTGACCCGGCGCATCACACCAAACAACCGGCGCATGACCTCGCTGTCACCAACGATCCCCTCCATGTGAAAGTCCGACACGAAAAATCCCTCTGAAACACCGCCTGCCGCGTGACGCTGCCGACGCTAGCGATGCAATCTGAATAAATGATACCGAAATCCTGACCGCTCGGGATCGGATTCGGCGTATTGCGTTGGTTGTCGCCTTGCCTGGGCTGAATCACAGCTTCAGGACAATATAAAATTCAGCGACTTAAGTGTCAACACGGCCGAAACACCCTGAAATTCGCTGAAGTTCAAGCGGTGTCTTTAGGCCGAACGAGCCAACCCCTGCGGGACGAAGGGACCCTGCGAATAGTGGCTGTCGCGGTTGAAGCCGAACGCACGGTCAGATTAATCCTGCGAACCGCGTGTTTTCGGATAATTTATCTGTCGGGAAACACTATCCTTAACTGGCGGACAATCCATTGACTGGGGGCCTTGGACACGGCCCAACCGACCACCACCGCGGTGATAAACATCACGTACCGCCCCATTCCTGTGCGATCGAGCGGAAGCAGGAGAGGCGCCAGAATGACGGCCAGCGAAACACCGGTGACGATCCGCCAAGTATCCTCGGAAAGCAGAAGGTGGAAAAACAGGTAGGCCGGTGTTATCCGTTTCTTCTTGGGCGCGGGATCATTGGGTGTCGTCAAAGGCGGCTCCTATTGAAAATCGTTGATAATTCATTGATAATCGTGTCGATCGTCCCATCAGCACCTTGTCAAAGGACCTTTTTGCAGCACGGATGGGTATCCGCGGCAGACCTATGGTTCATTGATTTAGCGGTGCCAATATAATTTCAATCCTTCGATTCTTGCTGCGCCCGCTTTCCTCTTCGTTGGATGCCAGCGGGCGATGAGAACTGAAGGCACTAGCGGCCAAGAGGTTCGGATCCAAACCGGCATTTTCCTCCAGAAAACGAACCACGGCAATCGCACGCGCCGCCGAAAGTTCCCAGTTGGAAGGAAAACGGTCAGCCAGAGCCGGCCCGATGGGCACGTCATCCGTATGGCCTTCCACGACAATTTGATGAAAAGCCCCATCTCTGAGAGATTCGGCGATCTTGATCAACGCCAGTTGACCCGGTTTATTGATCTTGTCACTGCCGGTACTGAAGAGAATTTTATCCAAAAACGTGACTTTCAGCTTTCCCTCCATCTCCTCGATCTCAACATCTTTGGCAGCAATTTGTTCGCGCAGGTTTTCCTCGATATTTTTCCGCGCCTGGCTGAAGTCTTCGATCACTTTTTCCTGTGTTTGTATGATCGTTTCACTTTTCTTCAGCCGGTATTCCAATTCGAAGCACTTCTGCATGCAGTTGGTTGTTGATCTCCAGCACATTCTCATGTCGGCGTTCAAGATTCTCATTTTCTTCCTGCATCCGCAGCATATCCCTCGTCAGCATGTCAATGCGATCTTCCAGAGCCTTCTGCGTCTCTATAGAGCGCTCCTGTTCAACCGCCATGGATTGCTGAAGTTCGATGTGCCGGCTTTTGGATACACAGTTTACCGTCCCCAAGAGAACCAAGACGGCCAGCATCAGAACGGTTGTTCGGGCCATAATCTTCCTCCAGGATTAAGCATTTGCATCTCTCGCGGGCTTCCGGCCCCCCGACGCGGCCCACCGGGGCCGGAAATGACCATATCCCCCGATGCGCATCATAACAGCTTCATCACGCCAACAGACTGCGTCGACAAAACGCGACGGCGGCGTTGCGGGCCTGGGTGATGCCACGCCCTTTTAACAAGGAATGCTGCCGGCTCATCCCGTTGATCATCGATATCAGCAAATACGCCGTTTCAGCAACCGGGACTTCGCAGAACTCTCCGCTGGCAATGCCTTTTTCCAGGCAGCGGGTCAGATAGTCGTAGTGCCACTCATAAATACCGATCATCCGGCTATAGCACACGTGCTCAGGATCTTTGATACGCGCCGGACAGGAACTCATCACCAACCGGGTCCGGCGAGGCATTTCGTCCACGGCTTGCTGGGTGACATGGATCAAATTTTCGATTTTGTCAAATTCATGGGGGGTATTCAAAGGAAGCGCTTCCAGACGTCTGACATATTCATCGAAGGCCCCTTTCAGGATATGGGTAAAAAGTTCTTCCTTGCCTTTGAAATGATAATAAATAAGCGGCTCGGTTACGCCGGCTTCGCGTGAAATCTGCAGCGTTGTGGTGCCGTCATAGCCCTGCTCGGCAAACAGCCTGACAGCGGTGTCAATCAGGTTTTTTTTCTTTCCCATCGATATAATCCCTGTTTTGGAACGATGATGGTGCCGGTCAACAAAATTCGGCCGTAGGTTGGCTTTAGTACAACTTAAGGTTTAAGTGGAAATTAAAACATCCGCGCCGTGAATGCAAGTCGTAAAATGGACGATGTCCGGACCGGCCCCTGCCGCAGTTAGATTGATCCCTCCCGACGTGCTGTTCGTCACAGATTAAACAGACATCGTTTCGGGAGACGGGTGGTTGACGTTTCCAGAGCCAAGGGTTGCATTCCCCTGCGCAAACCGCTACCTACGGCAGACTGCGATAGCCCCTCTTATCGAACGGACGCCAAGGAGAGTGACCGTGCCCCCGTATAACAGCCGACGCCCGGATGACCATGCCCGCAGGCAAGCGCTGGTATTTGATATGATACTGACGGGCGGTTGCCGCCTGGTTCTCAATACCGCCCGGCGTTTTGCCTACCCTTTCGCACCCGCCTTAAGCCGCGCCATGGGCGTACCGCTAACCCATATCACGTCGATGATCGCCGTCAATCAAGCCAGTGGGTTGTTGGCCCTGTTTTTTGGCCCGTTCGCCGATCGACTGGGGTATCGCTTCATGATGCTGCTGGGGCTTTTCATGCTGGCCGCCGGAATGCTGGCTGCCGCCAGCCTTCCATTTTTCGCCGTCGTGTTGATGGCCCTCTTTCTTGCAGGTTTGGGAAAAAACATCTTCGATCCCGCCTTACAAGCCTATGTGGGCGAAAGGGTCCCCTACGAAAAGCGCGGCCTGGTCATCGGCCTGATTGAAACCAGTTGGGCAGCCAGCACCCTGATCGGTATTCCGCTGGTCGGCTTTTTAATTGCGTGGCAAGGGTGGCGCGCACCCTTCGCGGTGATGGGCCTGGCCGCGCTTGCGGGCATGATCCTGATGGCCCTGCGGCTGCCGTCCGAATCGGGGCCGCGGTCCGGTCGGCTAAGCGCGTCCGATCTGCGACGCGCCTGGGGGCGGCTTTTCCAAAGCCAAACGGCACGCGCCATGCTGTTGCTGGCATTTCTGGTAAGCATGGCCAACGATTGCGTCTTTGTCATCTATGGTGCCTGGCTGGAGCAGCAATTCCATCTGAGCGTAACGCAATTGGGGCTGGGCAGCAGTGTCATCGGTGTCGCGGAATTGTGCGGTGAGTTTATGACCGTAGGGCTGGCCGACCGCATGGGTAAACCGCGCGCCCTTTTCATGGGAATCGGGCTAAGCATGGCCGGCTACTTGGTATTGCCATGGACGGATATCTCCCTGCCCCTTGCCCTGACAGGGCTTTTTGCCCTTTTTATTGCGGTCGAATTCACCTTTGTAACGGCCCTGTCCATGGCGACCGAAATCCTTCCCGACCAGCGTGCCACCATGATGTCAGGCCTTCTGGCCGTCGCCGGTATAGGACGTATGGCCGGTGCCATAACGGGCGGGCTCATTTGGGTTTCACACGGTACAATGGCCGTAGCGCTGGTATCGACGCTGCTGTGCGGCCTTGCCGCCATGGCCTTGGCAAGCGGGCTGCGAGAATGCCGTCCAATGTGACCGCCGCAAGCCACGCTAGCGCTTGCCAAGCCGTCCGCAACGCCCTACTATGAATAAAGACTTCATCTGCCCGGCACCACTTTATCTATTCGCAACGGGCGACAAATAATCACCAGGGAACCGCGTATGAATATAATCGAGCATGCCCGCCGCATCGGCTTGTTCCTGGTTTTGACGCTGCTGTGTGTCGCGGGATGCACCTCCGCGCCATCTCCCCAGCCCACTCCGCCAACGGCCGCACCCGATGCACCGCATGAAACCTTCGTTCTTCCCGCCCTGAGCGATCCCGCGCAACGGGACTACCTGGGGATTGAAACAACCGGAGACTTTGCGTTAAGCGACATTCATGCCCAAGTTCTAATCATTGAATTCTTTGATTTCTACTGTCCTCATTGTAAGCGCGAAGCCCCCAACGTGAATCAGCTATACCGGAACATCACCACGGATCCCTATCTGAAAAAGCGCATTAAAATGATCGGTATCGGGGTTAGCAACACCACTTACGAAGTCGATCAATTTCGCAAATCATTCCAAGTTCCCTTTCCCCTCTTTCCCGACCGCAGCCGTGATCTGGCCCGCCAGTTGGGGGTCCGGCATACACCGACATTTATCGGTTTCGTGTGGGAAAACGGCATACCGCGGCGTTTTCTGGACGCTCCGGGCAGCATGGGGAAGGTGGATGAATTTCTGGCCCGCGTGGTCCGGCTGGCAGACCTCGAAGAGGGTCGGCCCTGATGCCGACCCCCGCGGATGCACAAGGATACCACCGGGCTTCACCATGACGTCATAACACTCAGAGGATCGCATGCGCCGAATCCATCTTTCCATCCTGACGGCATTGGCATTGCTGGTTTTTGGCTGCCAATCCACCCAACGCGTCGGCCA
Source organism: uncultured delta proteobacterium (assembly GCA_963850465.1). GTDB lineage: Bacteria > Desulfobacterota > Desulfobacteria > Desulfobacterales > UBA5852 > JABZFP01. The sequence goes on along the minus strand of CAWKLN010000008.1, from coordinate 53,513 downwards.
ACCGGACGCCCTGTCGCCCATCGAAAACTGTCAGCAATTGCTGTCCCAGGTGGATCGGGCCGTTGTCGACGCAGAAACGACGGATACGTCTGTGTTCCGGGTGAAAGGCTTCTCCTATCTTCGCACCAACCGTTTCCTGGCGGAAATGGCCGCAACGGAGAACAGCCCCCCGGCCATCCGCCGATGGCTTGAGGACATGAACCAACTTGATCTGGAAGCACGCCAAAAGGAAATCCTGAATCTGAACCAAAATCAGTTCCAGCAGTTGGTGAACCAATCCCGTCATCTGACGGACCGCAGAACATTCATCGAAGCGGTCTGTGCCTGTTCCGAACGCCTGTTTCTCAACAGCGCCGATCAACAAGATCTGGCCGAAGACGTGCATGACGCCATTGATATCCCGGCAGAATATCGGACGTGGCGCCGCGTGGTAGGCCTTTATCCTTTGGTGGCGCTACCGGTGGCTTACGCCAGCGCCAACGCCTTCGATGAATTCCGTGCATGGCACGCCATGCCCCCCGAAAAACTCGCCAGGGTCGGCCAACCGGTCGTATACCGCCCCGCCGGCCACAACGCTGACAACCGAATCGATCCGGTGACGCTTTACCAAGCATCCCCCAGGGACGCCCTGGGGCTGCCCCGCTTGGCCCCTCAAGATGAACAGCGCCTGATCGATGCGCTGGCGCCCACCATTGTTCAGGATACTGCGGCGGGCTACGATCGGATCGGACAAGTGCAATGGTCAAATGGAGAACCGACCATTGCGCACGACATGCCCACCGGTTACTATTATCTCAGCCACGGTCTCTTCAACAACCGCCCCAGCCTCCAAATCAATTTTGTCTTCTGGTATTCCCATCGTGCGGGGGACAATGCCCCCTGGATCGAGTGGGGACGGCTGGACGGGTTAACGGTGCGCATCAGTCTCGACCATGCCGGGCGTCCCGTCATGCTGGACATCATGAACAACTGCGGTTGCTATCATTTTTTCGTACCCAACCAGTCGCGCATCCGCAGTGTGCAGACGCCATCTTTAGGGCTGGATCCTCTGGTACCGGCCTGGCTGCCGGATCAGTTCCCCGACCGGAGGCTGCAGCTCATGGTCAGTTCGGGCTGGCATCAGGTCCAGCACATCGCGGCCGACAACACCGTCGAAAAGACCGTGCCCTACGAATTGCGGCCTTATCATGAACTGGAGATGCTGGCCGATGAAAATGGACAGCACCGCAGCATGTTTAATGCGGACGGGATCGCATGGGGGTCGGACCGGGTCGAACCGGCCCTCTTTTTTTCGATGGGCATACCGAATGTCGGCAGCATGCGACAACGCGGACACCACGCCATCAAGATGGTCGGACGCGCCCATTTTGACGACCCGCAGCTGTTCGACAACACATTCGAGTATCGCTGAGTCTTCAACTGATGCGGAAAACGCAGCCGTAGACGGCCTGCGTTGCTTGGGAAGCGCTTTAAACGCCACGAATGGCAATCACCGCAGGCCGTCCCACAGGAAAGGAGCCATATAAATCGTATGTCATCTCCGGATTACACCCTATTGGATCGCCCGGATGTCCTGGCAACGCTTTTTCACCCGCGTCGCGAACCGGCCGGCGTCGAGGCCGGACCCGCCCATGACCTGTTGATTCCCGTCGCAACGGACCAAACGATCGGCGCCCGATGGCATATGGGTCCCGTCACCGGTCCCAACCTCCTCTTCTTCCACGGCAACGGCGAAATCGTGGCGGATTACGATGAATTAGGTCCGCTCTATAATTCACTGGGCATCAACCTGCTGGCCGTGGACTACCGGGGGTACGGCCGCTCCAGCGGAACCCCCAGCGTCTCCGCCATGATGGCGGACTGTCACCGAATCCTGTCTTTTGGTGAAGACTGGCTCCGTCGGAACAACTATTCCGGCCCGCTGATCCTCATGGGACGCTCTCTCGGCAGCGCTTCCGTATTGGAACTGGCCGCCGCTTATCCGGATCGCATCCACGGCCTCATTCTCGAAAGCGGTTTCGCCTATGCCGCCCCTTTGCTGCGCCTGCTGGGTATCGATCCGGAACGCATCGGCTTCGATGAGAGGGCGGGCTTTGCCAATCTGGATAAAATAAGAAGTTACCCGGGCCCCACCCTGATCATTCACGCCGAGTATGACCACATTATCCCGTATGCCGACAGTGAGGCGCTCTTCGCGGCATCCCCGGCGCAGGCGAAAAGTCACGTGAAAATTCCCGGTGCCAATCACAACGATATTTTTCTTCGCGGGATGAAAGCCTATCTGGACGCCGTTCAAACCTTCTGCCGGGCCTGTATCAAACCCTAGCCCGGCACGATTCGGTCACTAGCGGCCGGTGACACATCATTCGTCGACAAAACGATCAAAGGCGTTCCAGAATTGGGCCCGCCGGGCATCCGTCTCCACCAGCAGTTCATGGCGGGCCCCTTCGATGCAAACGATACGGCAGTCAGCCACATGGCGGCAAAATTGTTCCTGAGCACGGCGGCATACGATCTGATCTTCCGCGGCGGTGACCATCAGGAATGGCACCCGGAGGGCGCGGGTGAAAGCCGGTGCGGCGGCACGGTCGATGGACTGCATGGCCGCGTCGAGCCAGCCGTAGGTCACCCCCCCCACCGCCAATCGAGGATCGCGCTGAAGCATGGCCACGTTGCGCTCAAACCGAAGGCGATCCGATGTCAGGGGATTTCCCTCGAATCGGCGATCCCGGGCATTAATGCCTCCGGCCCCCAGGACATAGGCGCCTTGCAGTCCTTTCCGAACGGCGGTGCGCGCGAGCCAACGCAGCAATGCGCGCGGTAAAAACCTCGGCAACTGGATATCGATCATCGGTGCCGTCAAGATGACCCGGGCAAAACGCTCGGGATAGCGTTCGAGAAACCGTATGGCGATATGGCCTCCCATGGAATGGCCCAGAAGGATGAAGGGTGAAGGGGCGCGACGACTTTGAAGAATGGCCATCAACGGATCCAAATCGTCCAGATAGTCTTCGAAACACCCGACATAGCCCTTCTGGCTGTCGGCCAACATCCGGTCCGAAAGACCTTGTCCCCGCCAGTCACAACTGTATACCTCGAAGCCTCTCTGGTTCAGTTCTTCGACGACCTCGGCGTATTTTTCCATATACTCGGTACGCCCGTTGAAAAACAGCACCGTCCCACGGGCCGGCGAATCTGCCGCAGGCGCAAATCCCCAGCGGACCGCAAGGTGGTCACGGGTCTTGAAGGTGTCGAAATTCAGAACCATCGTCCTATCAATCTCCTAGGTCGTTTGCAGAAATCCGGCCTCGGCCGGTTATCGACGCCCGGCAGGCATTGACCGCCACCCGCACGTGCTTTATGGTGATCATCCTGGCAACGACATTTTTATCAGGGCAATACCCTCACAACAGGAAAGGATCTATACCATACATGGCGAAACACGCCCATCGTTTTGTCGAAACCTTTGAGGGCTTTGTCGGTTTCGGACTGGATCGCGACGCTGATGAGAACACCCTTATTTACTATCTTCAGAAGATATCCGACGACACGCTTGCCCGAACACTGGTCCAGCGAATGACGGATGAAGAACGGCAAGACGTCTTCGATACCCTCAGCCGTCTTTTGCAGAACCATCTGAATGAAAATGAGTACCATCAGCTGTTCCTGAAAGATCGATAGAGATCCATAAATTAGGATAAATTGTCGCTCAAACCACGGCAGCTGTGGTCTATTATACCCGTGCCGTGGCGATCGGAGCGATTGCGTACGCAGCTATGCTTCATCGCGGGGTTGCCAAACCGTGAGACCGCCGGCCCGGATCACAAGCGGTCATGGATGGACACCCACTAACCCACTTTGTGAATAGGGGAGATTCTTTTGCTGACAAACAAACAATGGCAGCGTTATGCCGACGTCATGATGTGGGCGCTTCAGAAGGCCCGTAAACACCGTTTCAAAAAAAACGACGTTGTTCTGTTGCGCTACGATTTGCCCGCCCGGCCTCTGGCCGAGCGCCTTCAGGCGCGACTGCTTGAAATGGGGATACACCCGGTGATACGCGCTATGCCGACCCCGGCCATGGAAACCGATTTTTACCGGATAGCCACCTCTCGGCAATTAACGTTTATTCCCCCGGGCGAAGAAACGCTTCTCAATCACCTCAACGGCAGCATCTTTCTTTTTGCACCCGAATCCATCACCCACCTGAGCGGTATCGACCCCAAGCGGATCGGCCGCACGGCGCTGGCCCGCAAACCATTGCGGGATATCCTGGACCAACGGGACGACCAGGGGCTGTTCGGCTGGACGTTGTGCATGGTGCCGACCCCTGAATTGGCCCGTCAGTCCGGTCTGACACTGCCTGAATATACCGCCCAGGTGATCAAGGCCTGTTTCCTGAACCGCACCCGGCCGCTGGAACACTGGCAGGAAATTTTTCGCAACGCCGTCACCCTCAAACGATGGTTGAACCGCATGGATGTCCGCAGCTACCACGTCATGTCGGAAAAAACCGATTTATGGATCACCCCCGGCGCCCAACGGCAATGGATCGGGTTGTCCGGTCATAATATTCCCAGCTTTGAGTTGTTCACATCACCCGATTGGCGTGGGACTCGGGGGGTCTACTACGCCAATCAGCCATCCTACCGTAGCGGCAATTACGTTGAAGGTGTGACACTTGAATTCAAAAAGGGGCGGGTCGCCTCGGCGCGGGCCGAACAAGGGGCGTCGTTCCTGCGCCAGCAACTGGCCATGGACCCCGGCGCGTCCCGGGTGGGTGAATTTTCACTGACCGACCGACGTTTTTCGAAGATTACCAGGTTCATGGCCAACACGCTGTACGACGAAAACTTCGGCGGCCCCCAGGGCAATTGCCACATCGCCCTGGGATCGTCCTACAGCGATACCTTTCGGGGATCAGCTACGGATCTCTCCCCGCTGAAGAAAAAAGAACTGGGGTTCAATACTTCGGCCCTACACTGGGATTTGGTGAACACCGAACGCAAGCGGGTAACCGCTCGTCTCAAGGGCGGGCAAACCGTCACGATCTACGAGAACGGCCAGTTTTGCTACTGAATCCCGACCGGAGGCAATGGGAAGGCCGGGGACTGAGCGGGACCACGGCAAGCCCCGACGCTGTTCAAAACAGCTAAGGTCAGTGCCGAGCGGGACCGGAAGGGATATTCCAATGGGAAGGCGAATCGTAACCCGAGATGAAAAGGAGGAAATCAGGCCTCGGGGAGGCCTCGCTTGATCAGTCCATGGACCGATTCAACCAGTCGGTGGATGGAAAACGGCTTTTCCAACACATGGTCGAAACCAGCGCCATCGAGGAGCCATGGCGTACCCGACATCCCGATGACCGGCGTCTGTCGCTTCTCGGAACCGCGAATATATTTCAAGACATCCCGCCCGTCCATCCCCTGCAGCAAGACATCCGTAACGACCAAATCAAATCGCCCGCTTAAAAACTTCTGGAGGCCTTCGCGTCCGTCAGCGGCCGTTTCCACGTCAAACCCGCAGCGTGACAAGGCATAGTCGAATACTTGCAGGATCGACTGTTCGTCATCGATGATCAGAACGGATTCCATCTTGCTCCACGTCGGTTGTAAGCATGGTGAGGGCACTGGATGGCAAGGACTGATAGCGGAAAACCAATTTCCTGTCAACTACATATTGTGGAGGGAAAATATTATCCTACCATATATACGTTTTTTAATCGTACTCGGCGTGGTGAATTGGAAGACGGGCGGGGCTTTCCGAAGGCGACCCGGTGGCTGGCTGAAGAATATCATACATCCGCGTCGCAGCGCAGACGTGGAGCCCTTTATACCTTGTACTTACCGAAATCTTCCGGTGAAAGATTCTGAAGGTATTCTTTCCATTTGCGCCCCTCCTCGCTGTCATCCGAGGCTTCGGCATCCGCCTCAAAGGGGCGGGCTTTGGCGATAACGTCCTGATCAATAAAAATGGGGGCCTCGAAACGCAGCGCAATGCCGATCGCATCGCTGGGACGAGCGTCCATACTGAACTGCCGGTCCTGGGACAAGAAATTGATCCTGGCATAGAAGGTGTTATCCTGCAGGTCGCAAATTTCAATACTGCTTACCGAAATGCCCTGCATCTCGATAAATTTTTTAAACAGATCGTGGGTCATGGGCCGGTCGAATTTAATATTCTGCAGCGCCGATGCAATCGACGTTGCTTCCAGCAATCCGATCCAGATCGGCACGGTCTGATCGCCCTCCTCCGTTTTGAGAATAATGATGGGTGTGTTCGTGGCCGGATCCATGGTCATGCCGGCAATGACGGCTTTAAGCAGCATGGCATTCTTCCCCTCTTAGGCAACCCTTTGACGGTTCTTGCCGCACCAATTCGCCCCGCAACGAGTGCGCGTAAGCCTTTTCAATGCGCACCGCGACCATTTGGCCGAGTTGAAGGGCTTCCTTCGGATCGACATCCCGGCCCAGGCTGAAATTGACAATTTTATTCCCCGGTGTTCGCCCGGACCATTGGGGTCCGTCATCGATGGATTCCGCCAGGCCGGGGCGGGTGCTGTTGCCCTCCACCATGATTTCCTGGCAGGTGCCGACCAGCGCCCGGTTTTTTCGCAATGTGATCGTCTCCTGGGTTGCGAGGAGTGTCTGGAGTCTCGCTTTTATTTCGTCTTCGTCAACCTTGTTCTTAAAATGCGACGCCGGAGCAATCTCGCGGTCGGAATACATAAACGCAAAAATACTGTCGAAGGCCACCGTCTCCATCAGTGCCAGGGTCTCCTCAAAATCCGCCCGCGACTCCCCAGGGAAGCCAACGATGAAATCCGATGTGACCGCAATGTCCGGCCTTATGCTCCGGAGACGTTCGATGCGGTCCAGGTATACCTGGCGGGTGTACTTGCGATTCATCCGCTTGAGTACCGGGTCGGAACCGGACTGCACCGGTAGATGGATATGGGGACAAAGCTTGGCCAGTTTCCCGAAAGCGCCCATGAGATCATCCGACAGGTCTTTGGGATGCGAGGTCGTAAACCGAATCCGGCGCAAGCCTTCAATGCCGTTTACCCTTTCCAAAAGCGCGGCAAACGATGGCAGCCCTTCCTTACGGCCGTAGCTGTTGACGTTCTGACCCAGCAACGTGACCTCCCGCACGCCATCCCGGACCAAGGTTTCAATTTCCGACAGGATCATGTCGGGATGGCGGCTCATCTCCGCCCCCCGGACATAGGGCACCACACAGTAGGAGCAGTAGTTGTCGCAGCCCTGCATAATCGTCACAAATCGAGATACCTGACCATCGCTATGGAATCCTGCCGTCAAATCGATTTCATTGATCCCATCGGATTGTTCCACATCCACCACCCTGATCCGGCGTGTCTTGGCCTGGTCCACGATACGTGGCAGGCGTGGGATGGCGTGGGTGCCGAAAACAAGATCCACGTGGGGCATGCGCGACAGGATGGCCTCCCCCTCCTGCTGGGCGACACAACCGCCGACACCGATCAAGAGGTTCGGGTTTTGCCGCTTCATGCGCGCCAGACGACCGATAAAGCTGAACGCTTTCTGTTCTGCTTTGGCCCGAATGGCACAGGTATTGACAATGACCAGGTCCGCCTCTTCGAGAGTGTCGGTTTGGCGATATCCGCCGGGCTCCAACGCCCGGGCGATCCGGTCCGAGTCGTAAACATTCATCTGGCAACCAATGGTGTTGATGTAAAGTTTCTGATTTCTCACACGCCACCTCGGACCGCGGACGGGGGATCCGGCAACGGCTCTATCAGAATATCCCGGCTGGCGCACATGGCGTCCAGCACCCCAGCCACCACACGCTCGCTGCCAGGCGCGATCACAACTTTCACAATGCCGTCCCCCGGGTCTACGGTCGTCAAGACGGCCACACCCTCATAGGCCTCCAAAATAAACCGCAAATAGCTGATATCCCGACGATTGACCCGAAAGTAGCGTTGCGTGGTATGCAACGCGGTCGCTGGCTGCGTGAGGTCCTCACGGTCGATGGGGGTTGTTTGCGCCAAAATCCATTTTCCTGAAGATTTATAGATGGGCTCGTATATAGTCATGCAACGGTTGCGTAAAATGTTTGCGATACGGCTTGCGAATCCTGAGAAATACCGCTATCGCGGGTTACGAAGGCAGCGCACTTACGGTACGCCGCAATGACGAGGGATACGCGTAACGCTGATATCGGACTTTTTACGAAACCGTCTTTAAAGGTTGCTGAATATAACCATATGATCGTCATTTGCAACCCCCAAACCCATGGCAACCCCCCGTCCCAAATGCTTTCACGCCTTATAACAGGCGGGAAGAAAAGGTTGCCCAGACCCAGGTAATGCGCTATATGCCGCGGCGATGAATATGATTTGGGACATCCTTCAACCAGACCCTGTCGCCGTTCAGCGCCTGACTTCCGCCCTGGCCATCGACCCCCTGGTTGCCGCCGTACTGGTCAACCGCCAGATCACCTCAATTGAGGCGGCCAAGACCTTTTTAGCGCCGTCACTGGGTCATATCAAACCCCCCGGCGCCATCAAGGATATCGAGCGGGCGGCCCAACGCCTGATCCAGGCCCTTACGGCAAACGAAAAAATCCTGATTTTCGGCGATTATGATGTGGATGGTGTGACCGCGACCGCCTTGCTGTTGGATTTCCTGCAGACGGTCGGCGGCCGGGTGTCCCACTACATCCCCCATCGACGCAAGGAAGGCTATGGGCTCCAGACACGTCATATCCGGCAAAGGATCCTCCCCCGGGGCTACCGTCTTGTTATCACGGTCGACTGCGGCATTTCCAGTCATGAAGCGGTACGAATTGCGGCTGTTGAAGGAATAGATGTGATCATTACCGATCATCACCTGCCGTCCGCACGCCTTCCCGAAGCCGTCGCCGTAATCAACCCGAAACGCGATGATTGCACCGCCGATCTCGATCATTTAGCCGGGGTGGGCATGGCCTTCTATCTTGTGATCGAATTACGCCGCCAACTCCGCGCCAGGGGATTCTGGCAGGGACGTCCGGAACCGAATTTGAAGCAGTACTGCGATCTGGTCGCCTTGGGGACCATCGCCGATATGGTGCCGCTGATGGATGAAAATCGTGCTTTCATCCGCGCCGGTCTGGCCACAATGAAATCAAGACCCGGGATCAAAGCCCTGATGGATATCAGCCGGGTCGCCGGTGACCAAGTGGAATCGGATGATGTTGCCTTCCGGCTGGCACCACGCCTCAATGCCGCCGGCCGGTTGGCCCACGCCAATCTGGCATTGCGTCTATTGACCACAGGCAACACCCGGCGCGCCACCCGCATGGCACGAACGCTGGACCGGCTCAACACCCGTCGTCAAGACATGGAAACCGATATCATTGACCAGATTCGTCGACGGATTGCGGCGCATCCGAGCATCCTTGAGCGGCAGGCCCTGGTCATGGCCGAAAGCAACTGGCACGAAGGGGTTTTAGGTATTGTCGCCGCCCGTCTCACACGTGAGCACGCCCGACCCGTTATCCTGCTGGCACACAACGGATCGCAGGCCCGCGGATCCGCCCGGAGTATACCCGGTATCGATCTGTACCGTCTGTTGGCATCCTGCGAAACACATCTGGACCATTTTGGCGGACACGCCATGGCCGCCGGACTTACCCTGCGTGTCGATCGACTCAAGGCCTTTGAGGAACAGTTGCAGGCGCACTTGGCGGAAGAGACCCGGCCGGAAGACTATCGACAGCACCTGACCCTCGATGCAGAAATTTCCCTTAACCAGATCACACCCCACCTGCTCGATCAATTAGAATCCCTTCAACCCTTCGGGCAGGCAACCCCGGAACCGCTCTTCCTGGCCCGCGATATAGAGGTCGAATCCCACCGGGTGGTGGGAGGCCACCACCGCCAGATGATCCTGCGGTCCCGGAATCAAACGACAACGGCAGATTATCATGCCATTCAATTCAATATCCAACCCGATCAGAAACCGCCGACACGTTACGAACGCCTGGCGTTTCACCTGCGTTGGAACCGATGGAACGGATCCAAACGTCCACAATTGATGATTGTCGCGACGGACCCTGCCACTGTCGCGACCACGGTCCGGTGATAAAAGACACATGCCCGCGATCGGGAACAGACTTTTTTCTTGCAAATTCACAAAGCTGGCTCTATTATTTGCGTAATTCGCCTGCCGGTTACCGGCGGTTATCAGCACAGAGGAAAAACCATGGCAAAAGTCTTTCGGCCCAGCACACGAGAAGCCAGCATCCTGTCTAAAATCGAATCCTCCAAAGAGTACGCACGGCGCCGATCACTCAATGCGATTCAGGACTGCATCGATACCGTGGCCAATGCCATTTCCATGAAGCTTGTAGAAAACAGGCTGGTGGAAACGACCAACAAAAACGGTTTGGAAGACCAGGTCCATGCTTGCCTAGACCGCCTCCGTCGCGCCGACGACTTCGATATCGACTACTTGGTCGCCCCCTATCGCCATGTTGTGCCGAATCCCCACATCGTCACCCTCTATGTCACGGCATTTATACTGGAAAAAGTGATTAATCATAAAGATACGGTGGATATTTTCGGCTCCGACGAAGAGATTTACCAGTGTATTCACCAGCAGGTGCAAAAACACCTTCCCTGACACCATGTCGCCCCGTTTCCAGCCCCGTCTGGTCAATGGACCTTTCGATGATCCGGCCCTGTATGTTTCCTTGGCATTTGAAAAACGGGCGATCCTGTTCGATTTAGGTGATTTGGGCCCTCTGCCCTCAAGGGATATCCTCAAAATCTCCCACTGTTTCATTTCCCACACCCACATGGATCACTTCTGCGGCTTCGATCGGTTGCTGCGTCTGTGTCTGGGACGGGAAAAACGTTTGCACCTCTATGGCCCGGAAGGTTTTCTGGATAACCTGGAAGGGAAACTGAGAGCCTATAACTGGAACCTCGTCGACCATTATCGGTATCCGTTCGAATTGATCGCCTCTGAGATCACCACCCCGCGGATACGTACCCGCCGCTACGCCTGCCGCGCCCAATTCATTCCTGAAACCGGAATGGACCAAATTCAACCGTTTGAAGGCGTCCTGCTTCAGGAACCTTCGCTGCGCGTGGAAGCCCGAATCCTGGATCACGGAATTCCATGTTTAGGATTCAGCCTGGCAGAACCGGTGCATATCAACATTGATAAAGTGGCATTGGATCAGTTGGCGCTGGCCACCGGCCCCTGGCTCAAAACTTTCAAACTGGCCCTTTACAGCAAACACGATCCCAACACGATGATAGAAGCACCGACCCTGCACCCCCCCGTTGGTCGTCGCTGCTTCCGTTTGGGTGACCTGGCCGATGGCATCACGCGGACGTCACCCGGGCATAAAATCGGCTACATAACCGATGTTGCTGGACATATCGACAATCAGAATAAGATTATCGAACTGATCCACAGCGCTGACCACCTGTTCATTGAAAGCGCTTTCCGGACGCGCGATCACCATCTTGCGACATCCAAATACCACCTGACCGCCGGCCAGGCCGGGGAGATTGCAGCTCAGGCCGGTGTCAAGCGCTACACGCTGTTTCATTTCTCACCACGATACTGTGATGAAGCCGAGACGATTCGGGAAGAAGCCAAACGGGCCTTCATGTCTTGTTCGCATCCCAAATTGTAAGAAAATAATGCCAAACAAAAATTTGATGCAACCGTAACCACTTTTTTTCCTTTACAATATAACACTTTCACATATAATCGGAGCATTCGGCCGCCATGCGGCGTCATGGTCGCTAACGCCATCTACATGAAATGGAGATGCGCTCCGGTGAAAAAGGACGAGATCTCTTCCACCGAGAAACTTCTGGAGCAAATCCGAGGGAATAAATCCTCGAGCGTCTCATCGCCTCGGCCGGAAAGCACGGTCGCGCCTTCACCAGGCTGGCGGGATCGCCTCCTTTCGGTCCTGAAATTCAATAAACCCATCCGGATTGGCGTCGATATCGGCTATACCGATGTGCGGTTGATTAAAACCGTTCAATCCACCGCCAATCGTCATCAAATTTTAGATTGCCGTCATGTACCTTTCGATCCCGGCCTGGATTCACACAATCTCCTGTTCCCCCAGTTCCTCCGAAACACGCTGGCCAGTTTCAGCGGGTCGACGGACTCCGTCAGCATCTGGGCCACGATCTCTTCGGCACGACTCGATACCCGCCTGCTCCGCATTCCCAAAGTGGCCCGACGTCAACTCCCCAATGCCGTTATATGGGCCTACAAAAAGAAAAACCCATATGATGACAAGCAGCGCCTGTTCGATTTCGAAGTGCTTGGAGAAACCACGGACGGCGACACGCCCCAGATCGAAGTGCTCGCCTACACCATCCCCCGGGAAGACATCGATTCGATTAAAACCTCCTTTACCCGGGCCGGATATACCCTTGACGGCGTGAGCACGTATCCTTTTCTGATGCAAAATCTGCTGCGCACCCGCTGGAAAATTCTCAGCCAGGGGCATCTTTGTGCATTATATATCGGCCGCAACTGGTCGCGCATCGACATTTTCAATAACGGCACGCTCATGTTGTCACGCGGTATTCGGGCCGGCATGAGCAGCATGATCGAAGAAATCAAAACCGATCCCCGCATCATCTCTGAAAACAATCCGGAAACCGCTCTGGAAATGGATTTCAGGCCCATACCGAAACCATCCGCATTGCCTCACGAGGCATCCGACCTCGTTCCGGCAGCCGTTCTGGCACGCTTGGCGCCCGGCGTGGAATCGGCCGCGGAAGAAAGTTCAATCGACCGCCTGGCTGGAGGACTTGATCCGGACGACGTGTTTGAGATGATACGACCAGCCTTGGACCGGCTGAACCGGCAGGTGGAACGGACGATTGGCCATTACGCCATAAATTTCGAACACCACGAAATCAATCGTCTCTGCGTTTCCGGACAAATTTGTGCCAGTAAACGTGTCCGCAACTATATTGCCGAGCAACTTGGAATTCCGCTTGTCGATCTGAACCCCTTCGATAACGAAACCCTGGCGGACCGCCCCGATACGCTGCAGGAGCAGCTATCCTATATCCCCGCAGTGGGGCTGGCGTCCGCCGGCGACAGCCGGACGCCCAATTTTCTGCAAACCTATCACGACCGATCGAAGCGGGAAAAGCGCCAACTTTTCAACAGCATCCTTTTTGGTTTTTTTCTGCTCGCGATGCTCGGATTTCTCGCCTTTACCGGCTGGCAGAAACACCACCTGCTGGCCCGGCACAAACAAATGCTAAGCCTCCAGCAGCAGCTGGAGGAATCTGTCCCCCTGCTCAACCCCGAGACTGTGCTGATTTTAGGCACCAAAGTCAAAGAGGCCACCGGCAGACTGGCACGACACAGCGATAAATACAGGGGGATGGCCATTATCGCCGAGCTTTCACGCATGACGCCGGCCGATATTCTCATGACCAAGGTTGCGATTCGACTGCCCCGCCGCGAGAATACCGCAGAGGAAAAACCTCGCCGGGTTCTTGCCATCGGCGGTATTATCCGAGGGGAACGGCTCAATCTCGAACCGACGCTGGCGGCCTATATGGTTCAAATGAAAGCATCGCCCCTTCTAGCAGAGCCCCGGATCGTTGATAAATCATTCGAAATGCTGGGCGGTCGTGAAGTCCTGCGATTCACGGCCGAACTGGAGATCATCTGATCATGACGCTACATGGTAAATCTTTTCTGGCACTCTTCCCGGAGCGCCGTCTCTTTTTAATGGTCCTGTGCATAGGAGGAATTCTGGGGTTCTATCTGATGAGTATTCTGCCGCACCAGCAGGCGGCCGGTCGGCTGGAGAGCCAGATCGACGCACTGCAAACCCAGATCGGCGAACAAAGGCTGCTGGAGCCGATTTACAGCCGATTCACCCAGCTGCTGGGGGAAACACAGCCCGAAAGTCTGGGAGACTTGTCCTTTCCGGCCCCCGGACACCTGACGCCCGAACAAATCGCCGGAATTGAACCTCTTTTCCGCCAGTTGGCCGAACAAAATCAACTCAAAGTCCGGCGCATCGGGTCAGACTTGAATTCCATGATCAGCGAAACGGGCGAGCTTAAATTCTCACTTGAAATCCTGGGGGCCTTCAGCAACTTGCGGGGATTCATTCTGAAGCTGGGGGAACTGCCTTATTTGACCCATATCGAACGCATCGAAGTCCGCCGGGAGACCGGCATACGAGGCCTTCATATGGAACTGGATATATTGCTGGCGCGCCAATAACCACCACCGGGGTTCCTCCGCCCGGGCAGCCGGTTGCGGGGACCGTGGAGGACCCAATGTCTACGCGTGAAAAAATCCTGGTTGGACTCATGATCGCCGCCGTATGCCTGGGTTCATTGATGTTGTTAAGCGGCGGGCAGAAACCAAAAACAACGGCAACGGCCTCGGACGAACCGAATACCCTGACGCGCATGTTGACCAATCTGGCCGCCCAGGTTGGCAATGATAAATCATTGGAGGATGATCGCTATACCCTGTCAATGGCACGAACGCCCTGGCAAGATACGCTGTTTCTGGACGACGACAGTCTGTTGTCGTCGTCCGTTGAAACCCTGGGGCCGGCTGACATGCTGCCATCCAATGTTTCCTTGGTTTACTCCGGCTACATAGAAACCGCGCAGCGCCGCGTAGCGATTATCAACGGGATCGAGTACGTAGAGGGAGATCAACTGGATAAGAGCGTTTTCACGGTCCGCCAAATCACACCGAGTCAGGTCACGGTAGGTTCACCCCAGCAACAGGTGTTTAACGTACCGTTGATTGATAATTGGGAAGTGCAGACACCTTAAATGGACAGCAGCGAGTCATCGAGATGAAAAAAACACATGAATTCAGCCGCTTGATAAAAATGACCCTGGTCATGCTGTTGTTCGTGACCGGGTGTGCCGGAAAAGACCTCCAAACCGAAAGCGACAAGGTTTTCACCGAGTGGAAAACCAAGGCGGAAACCTCCCAGGGCCATTCTCCGGCACCCATCAAACGCCAGCTTGCGAAACAAAAGCCCGAACCGGAGCGCGTTATGGAAACGGCGGGTGCGGAGGCGGTAGACCAACGACTGCCCCGCGAAAAGATATCCCTGACCATGCACGGTGCTGAAATCCCCGCGGTCCTGCGCGCACTTGCCCGAGCGGTCGATCAGAACATCATGATCAACGAAAGTGTCCGCGGTCGAATCGATGTCAGCCTCAAGGCCGTTTCATGGGATCAGGCCTTTCGCAGCATTTTACGGACGTATGGGCTAACCTACCTGTGGGAAGGCAACATTGTCCGCGTCGTCACCATTGAAGACAAGAACCGTGAACTCGAACAATTGGAAACGGATCAACGCATCAAAGCCAAGGAGAAGGAATTGCAGATGGCGCAGCCGATGATCACCCAGATCATCGAAATCGAATACGCCGATGCCGAAGGTCTGCGCGAGAACCTGGAGCGATTTTTGACGCCCAGGGAAGAGGACAAACTATTGGGATCGGTGATGGTCGATAAACATACCAATTCCCTGATCATTCAGGCCGTGCGCTCGGATCTGGAACAGATGCTGCCCCTGATCGAAGCCCTGGACCGGCCGACCCCCAGATCCTGATTGAGGCCCACATCGTGGAGGCCACCAAGGGCGCCGCCCGCAGCCTGGGTGTCCAGTGGGGCGGTCTCTACCACACCTCCATCGGCAGTTACGACTACTGGAATACGGCCGGGGATATTGCCAACCCGACCGGCAGCGGTGTCGCACCGGGCAGCGGCGAATCCGTCAACCCCGAATCCGGCACCATGGGAAATTTCCCGGCCAACATTAGCGCCACGGACGTGGCCGGCAACCTTCTGGGCCTCAATCTCGGATTCCTCTTGGAAAGTGGCTCCGGAAACATTCTGTCCGTTCAACTTCAAGCGCTCGAAGCGGAGGGGCAGTTGAACATTCTCTCCAGCCCCAATATTACGACATCGGATAACCAGCAGGCCTTCATCGAAAGCGGGCGCGATGTGCCCTATCAGTCGGTTGATGACGGACAAGTCAGTGTTGAATATAAGAAGGCGGTCTTGCGGCTGGAAGTGACACCGCATGTCATCGATAACAAAACCATTAAAATGGCAATTTTCGTGACCAAAGACGACGTTGACTTCTCCAATGCGGTCGGCAACAACCCCCTTATCATCACCAAAAGGGCCAACACGGATGTCATTCTTTTCGACGGCCAGACCACCGTTATCGGCGGCCTGAACAAGGAGTTCACCTCGGATGACGAATATGGCATTCCCTATCTGAAAGATATTCCCGGTCTGGGATACCTGTTCAAAGGCACCAATAAAAAGAAGGACATGGAGGAATTGCTGATCTTCGTTACACCGCATATTCTGTCGGAACAGAGCCAGGCCTTATCGGCCGTACATGAGCTGGAAGCCCCCGCCGACGCCGTCCAGGAAACCATTGCTCCGACACCGCAAGAAAACAACGCTACGACGGATACGAAACGACCCTAATGGATTACTACAGCATCCTAAACCTTGAGCGTGAACCGTTTTCCAACTCTCCCGACCCGGCGTTTTTCTACCCGTCCGGGCAGCACCGCGGGTGCCTGCAGCAGTTGGAGTTGGCCATCCGTCTGCGCCGGGGGCTTAACGTGGTCATCGGCCATGTGGGCACAGGCAAAACCACGATCTGTCGTGATTTGATCCGCCGTTTTTCCGATGAAGAAGATATGGACGCCTATCTGATGCTCGATCCGGGTGTACATTCGGAAAGCGCGTTTCTCTCCATGGTCCTGGAACTTTTTTCAGGCCGCACCACGCCGGTGTCCTGGACGGACGATCGCAAGAAAGAAGCCATCAAACAGTTTCTTTTTGAAAAAAGCGTGGAAGAAAAACACACGGTCACCCTGATTATCGATGAAGGTCAGAAAATAACACCATCATGCCTGGAAGTCCTCCGGGAGTTTTTAAATTATGAAACCAATGAACATAAACTGCTTCAGATTGTCATCTTTGCCCAGAAGGAATTCGGGCACACGATAAAGGCGCATCCCAACTTCGCCGACCGCATCAACTTGCATTTCGACCTCAATCCTCTGGGATTGAGGGATGCCATCGCTCTGATTCGCTACCGAATCCAGGTCTCAGGTGGCGGATCCGCCAGCCGTCTGTTTTCAACACCCGCCATGCTGGCCATCTTCCTGACGACCAAAGGCTACCCCCGTCGGATGATCCACCTGTGCCACCGCATCCTCTTGTCACTGATCATTCAAAATCGCAGACGGGCCGGTTGGCAACTGGTCCGCTCCAGCGCCCGAAGAACAACTGCGCATCGATCTTTAAGCACCTGGCGATGGTGGACGACGGCCGGCACGCTGACGTTGATCGCGGCACTCATGCTTTCGCCAACCGGATGGTTCCGGGCGCATTGGCTCTCGAAGGATGCTCACGTCACCCAGGCTGAACAGGCTTCCGCACCGGCGGGCGTCTCTCGGACGGACGCCACAGGAAATAGAACCGCCCTGACAACACCCCCACCGTCTAATTTGCCGCCATCAGCCCCCGGCGCGTCTGCCACTTTAATGGATACCGGCACGCCATCCGCGGTTGCGGCCGAAATGTCTTTCGCGGATCCGGATCAAAATGTTCAGGAAAGCACCACCACCCAAATGCCTGCCCGTCTGGGACGGCTCACCATCCACCCCAACGAAACCCTGGGGCAACTCATCCAGATAATTTACGGACAGTTTGCCCCCTCCTATTTGAAGGCCATCGCGGAAGCCAACCCCCACATCCACGATCCCGACACGCTAAACGTGGGGGACGTGATTCACTTCCCTGCCCTGCCGGCAGCGGTACGCCCGCTTCCGGTAAGCGTGTGGTGGGTCGAATTAGCTGAATACCAGCGGTTGGAAGAGGCCGTTCGGGAATTGAAGCGCCTGAAAAGCAACCGCATTGCAGCGCGGCTTGTCCCTTACTGGAATCCGGAAAAAGGAATGATTTTTCCCCTGGTGCTGATGGACTGCTTCTATGACCGCCGCGTGGCAGAAAACGCCCTGAACCACACCACAGCGCTTGCTGTAGGACAGCAGGCCAAAGTCCGCTCGCTCTGGCGGGATGATACCGTATTTTTCAGCAACCCGTTTCGGCCTGTGCCGGACATAACTCCAAACCATTCTTGACGGGTAATTAAACGCCGTGCGTGAAAAGAAAAAACTCGGCCGTATGCTGGTGGAATCAGGCTTGATGACTGAATTCCAGCTAAATCAGGCCGTCCTCAACCAGAAAAAAAGCCGGCTGCGGCTCGGCCAGTATCTGATCCGGGAAGGCGTCGTCAGCGAGTCCCAGATCGTTGATTTGATATCCCGCCAACTTCGTATTGAAAAGTATGACACCCTCAGCTTCCCGATCGATGTTACGCTGGCGGGAGTCCTCCCGGCCGAAACGGCCCAGAAACACCAGATGGTACCAATCCGTCGTGAAAACCGGCTGCTCACGGTCGCCATGACGGACCCGCTCGATATCGAGGCTTTCGACGCCATTGAAGCGTCCACCGGTATGGAAGCCGAAGCCATCATCTGCACCGAGCAAGAACTCAATCAGATCATGAGCAGCCTCTTCGGGACATACTCCGGCATCGGCGATGTATTGGAAGATATGGAGGAAATGCAGTATGACACGGAGTCCTCGGCGGAGGCGGCCGTGTCCATGGAAGATGTGGAAGTCAGCTCCCTCCATGATATGGCCGAAGAAGCGCCGGTCGTCCGCCTGGTCAATTCCATTCTGTCCCAGGCCGTGCGGGAAGGCGCCAGCGACGTTCATGTCAGCCCGGAAAAAGACTTCGTCCAGGTGCGCTTCCGGGTAGACGGCAAGCTGCACAACGTTCCCGCCCCTCCCAAATCCATGTTGCTGCACATTATATCGCGCTTGAAAATTCTGGCCAACATGGATATCGCCACTTCCCGGGTTCCCCAGGACGGGCGCTTCACGGTAAAGTTGAATAACAAGGAAATCAATATCCGGGCCTCCACCATCCCCACCATCTACGGCGAGAACCTAGTGTTGCGTCTGCTGGACACCAGCGCCGGTATTCACACCCTGGAAACCCTGGGAATGGCTGCGGAGGATCGCCGCAAAATCGAAACCGTCATGTTCAAACCCTACGGCATGATTCTCAGTACCGGGCCCACCGGCAGCGGCAAAAGCACCAGCCTCTATTCGATCCTGAAAAAAATCAACATGCCGGACATCAACATTCTGACCGTGGAAGACCCGGTCGAATACCGCATCGAAAAAATCCGCCAGATCCAGCTGAACCGCAAGGCCGGAATGACCTTTGCCAGTGGCCTGCGGTCCATTTTACGTCAGGACCCGGATGTCATCATGGTCGGCGAAATCCGGGACCGGGAAACCGCCAACATTGCCGTGCAGGCCGCCTTGACCGGCCATCGGGTCTTAAGCACGGTACACACGAACGATGCGGCGGGCGCCATCACCCGGTTTGTCGATATGGGTATTGAACCCTTTCTGGTGGCGTCGGTGATGCTTGTATCATTTGCCCAGCGCCTGGTCCGCAGGGTCTGCCCCAACTGCAGCGAACCTTACCACCCTTCGGAGGAAGCCCTTTCTTTCTGGGGCCTGACACCCCCCGCGAATGCCCGTTTCCTCCGCGGACGGGGCTGTTTCCATTGCCAGGATACCGGTTATCGGGGTCGTATCGGCATTTACGAAATACTGCTGATCGACGATGCCCTCCGGGATATGATCGTCAAAAACCGCGCCTCCCATGAAATCGCCCGAACGGCCCATGATGCCGGACATCTGCGACTTCTCAAGGAAGATGCCTTCGATAAGGTCGTCCATGGTATCACCACCATGGAAGAAGCGGCTTCGGCCGTTATGGTTTAGGACAACCCATGCCGACGTTTGCGTACCAAGCCATCAACGAAAAAGGCGAAACCCTCAAGGGCCTCGTCGAAGCCGAATCCGCCGAAGCAGCCACCGACCTGCTCACGGGGCGGGGCGTGCTGCCGTCCCGAATTCAGGAGCGCAGCCGCGGGGGGCAAACCCGATCGTTCCCGGTTCTGGAACGTTGGTTCAGTCACATACCGACGGCGGATTTGATTTTATTTACCAAACAGTTCAGCACGCTCTTCCGGGCGGGGGTACCCATGATGTCCATGCTGGATATTCTGGCGGCCCAAACGGAAAACCCACGGCTGGAAAAAGTCATCACCACCATGCGACAGGCCATCAAAGAGGGGGCGCAGCTTTATGACGCCTTCCGGCAGCACCCCGGTGTTTTTTCTCCTCTTTACTGCGCCATGATTCATGCCGGCGAGGTCAGCGGCTCCCTGCCCAAAGTCCTGGAACGCCTGAAATACATCCTGTCGCACGAACAAAAGGTCCGATCGGACATTCGCTCCGCCATGTTCTACCCGGCGTTCGTCTTAGGGCTGCTGCTGTTGGCCTTTACCGTCCTTTTGGCCTTCGTCCTGCCTAAGTTCGTGACCGTTCTTTCGCGCAGTGGGGTGGCGCTTCCCCTGCCAACCCAGATCGCCATGGGAATCTATCAGTTTATGACGGTTTATGGCGGCTTTCTCCTGGCAGGCACCCTGATCGCGGTTTTGGCGATCGTTTTTTACCTGCGAACCACCCAGGGACGCTTTACCCGCGATTATATGCTCATTAAGACGCCGATCATCGGACCGGTCGTCGTAAAATCCGCCATGTCACGGTTTTCGTCCATCTTCAGCATATTGCAGTCCAGCGGGATCGCCATCCTGGAAGCCATGACGATCCTCTCCACGACCATCGGCAATGCTGCCATCTCACGGGAATTCGACCGGATCCGTGAATTGCTCGAAGAGGGCCGCGGCATTGCCGCTCCGTTAAAAAAAGCCCGCTATTTCACCCCGATGGTGGTCAACATGGTGGCCGTGGGTGAGGAGTCCGGCAATCTGGATGAAATGCTGGAGGAAATTGCCGCCCATTATGATGAAGAACTGGAATACGCCATTAAAAAAATGACGAGTGCCATCGGTCCGATCCTCATCATCTCACTGGCGGTCATGGTTGGTTTTTTTGCACTCGCCATATTCATGCCGATTGCGGATTTGACGAAGATATACCACTAGCCTGGGGTAATACTTTGGCCATCAAGGACTTTCGCTATCATATCAGTTTATATGTCATCGTCCCGGTCATCTTTGCCGGTATCGCTTTTCTATCGGCCCTGCTGACTTTTCTGGTTACCCAACACTATCATCGCCTCGGTCTGGACGGCCGCATGCAGGTTCATTTGTGGGCGCTGTTGTTTGCACTTCTCAGTTTTTTCTGCGGCCTTGTCGTCACGCGCCTGCTGCTCATGCCCGTCAAACGCTTCATGCAACGCGCCAATGATATTCCGGTCATATCGCGGCCGGAAGACGAGCAATACCGCCGCAAGCAGGTCGATGAAATCAAGCATTTTGAAAATGTCTTCGAGCGGGTCGAAGACGTCTTGACCAAACTGGATGCCCGGCAGCTTTTTCCTGAAATCATCGGCGACAGCCGTGTCATGCGGGGCCTTCTGCGCCGTATCCAGATGGTGGCGCCGACGGATTCTACGGTCCTTATTCTTGGCGAAAGCGGCACGGGCAAGGAACTGGTGGCCTCCAGCATCCACCACAATAGTCGTCGCAAACAAAACCCTTTTGTCAAACTCAATTGTGTGGCGATTCCCCCTGATCTGCTGGAAAGCGAGCTCTTCGGTCACGAAAAAGGCGCCTTTACCGGCGCCACGGCCCGCAAACCGGGAAAATTCGAATTGGCCGACGGCGGTACGCTTTTTCTTGACGAAATCGGCGACATGCCGATCGGTCTACAAGCAAAAATCCTGCGGGTCCTCCAGGAAAAGGAATTCGACCGGGTGGGCGGCACCCGAACCGTCCAAGTGGACGTGCGCATTATCTGCGCCACCAACAAGGACTTGTCGCAAATGGTTCAGGAAGGGACCTTCCGCGAAGACCTCTATTACCGCATCAACGTTTTCTCATTGCAACTGCCGACGTTGCGGGAACGCAAAGAGGACATCCCGCTGCTGATCGATGACTTGTTAGCCCGGACAACCCCCGAAATCGGGATTTCATCGGCGGCCCTTCAGATGATGATCGGTTATACCTGGCCCGGCAACGTTCGTGAACTCCAAAACACCGTCGAACGTGCGGCCGTTTTAAGCCAGGGCCAGGAAATCGCCGTCACCCATCTGCCGGAAAACATCGCCCGGGTATTCAATCACCCGTTTGTCGAAGCCGAAGATGAAAAAACACGCTCTATCGATGACAAACTCAAAGATATCGAGAAGGGCATCATTATCGACGCTTTAAAAAGGACGAACGGTATCCAGATCAGAGCGGCCGAGCTTATGGGAATCAATCAGCGCAGTCTATGGCACCGCATTAAGAAATACCAAATCGACAGCACCGCCTTCAAGCCCAACAAAGAATGAGGGTGCCACCTACAATATTTGGAGGAACGGAGGCGGCCGGCGATCAAACCCGTGGTTGAACTGGATCATATTCCCAAGTATTATGGGGAGAAAAAACAGCATTTGCTTCGGTAAAGTTTGAAAAAGCTATTTTGGTACAAATTTTGCTGATTATTGTTCATCGTCAATCACGGCGCCAGGTTTGCAGCGTTGCCAGAGGCATAGGACTCGGATGGGGAACCGGCTGAAACCATCCATACGACAACCAACTCCAAGGATCTTCAGATGGGGAATAGAACCATGAAACGGCAATCCATTGTGCGAGACCAATCGGGCTTTACGCTCATCGAAATCATTGCGGTGTTGATTATCTTAGGTATCCTGGCGGCGGTGGCGGTGCCACGCTACATCGACTTGACCGCCAATGCCCAGCAGCGCGCGCTGGATGCCGGCATTGCCGAGCTGAACGGACGGGAGACCTTGCACTGGGCCGACATCAAATTGTCCAGCGCAGGGTATACGAACGACGCCGCTCTTTTCGGCTCAGGAAATTACGATCTTGGCACGCCCTATGCCTGGAGCGTTGGGCCAACCGTAGCCGGCGGAACGCTTGAATATGACGCCGGCGCGACTGTGGCGCTTACGCGCACTGCGTCGCAAACCGATAGGCCAGGACGATGGGAGCGATAAGGCTGTAATCATGACGCCCGGCGAATTGCTTTGGTGGCGCTGCCGGGAAAAGAACACGGCATTCGTGGCCTTGTCGAATGAAAACTGGGAATTCGATTGTATCCAATTGAAAGAGACGCTCATCACACGCCCCATTAATAACCCGAGGGGCTTCACACTGATCGAAATCATTGCAGTTTTGGTTATTCTCGGTATCTTGGCAGCTGTAGCCGTGCCCCGATTCATCGATGTGGCCGCCAGCGCCGACCAACGCGCCATCGATGTCGGCATGGCTGAATTGAATCAGCGTGAAACCCTGATCTGGGCCAATCTGATGCTATCCGACAGCGGTTGGTCCGACGATGCTGCTGCCTTCAGCCAGATGGATATGGACCTTGGTGCGGGTTACCAATGGCCGAGTGCGGCCACGGCCATCGGTGGGACGCTCCGTTTCGGCTCCGCCACCACGCCGTTGTCGCGTGCCCCCTCCACACCGCTGTCCTCTGGCCGCTGGTCGCGCTGATCGTCAAACCATCCGTATATCGGACCACCAACACCACGGCACCCCATAGCCACCAGGCACCAGATTGTTCACACGATTCCGGTAGGATCTGGAAATTCAATCGTATCGGTGGTAAAATAGAAATCCAGACAGGTGGAGACTCATTTAAGCAAATTTTAGGCTCCTGCGCGATCCGTGCTTTGGATGGTGAATTTCCGCTGCGGCGTCGCCAGGGAGTTTGACCCGACCGATATTTGTTGATGGGAAATGGTTAAATGATCAAAGGCTCCCCGCCCCAGACATGCCGATCGGACAATCGACAGGGCATCGCAGGATTTACGATGATCGAAGTGCTGGCCGTATTAATCGTGCTGGCCGTTGTCATGACCGTTGTTCTCAGCCGGACACCCACGATCGACCGGGAAGCCTATGCCCAAAGCGCCATCATCCGCGCGCACCTTCGTTTCGCCCAGTCCCTGGCCATGAGCAGCAACACCGAAAGCTGGGAGATTTCATTCACCCCAAATTCTTACACCCTGCTACAGAATGGCTTGCCGGCCAGTATCAATTTACCCAATGACAGGACCTCGACCCACAATCTGCCTAATGGCGTTGCCATTACAAACGGCATCGGCACCATCATTTTTGATGAATGGGGCAGCCCCGGACCGGCGACCATCACCATCACCGTCAATACCGACTCCATATCCGTCACACGCCACACGGGGTTCATCCCATGAAACGCTTTAATGGTAAAACCAACGCGGGCTTCACCCTGGTGGAGATCATCATCACCCTGCTGGTGGCCGTTATCCTGGGTGCCGTCATGATGCAATACCTGGGCAGCGCCGTTTCCCAGAGCAGCACACCGATGAAACGGTTGCTGGCCGAGGCCGCATTGCAGGCCGTGGCGGATAATATCATTGGTGCCTTCCGACAGACGGCGCCTTCCAATAGTACCGCCTGGAACGATTTTCAATCGGGTATCGGGACCGCGGGTACGGATCAGAACAACGCTTACGGCGAATACCGGGTGCTTTATAATGATTTCATTCAGTTCAATACCGCCGGCAATGAAATAAGCGATGTTTACGGAACGGCGCCGGAAGATATTCTCAAAGTCGTCATCGCCGAGGCCAGCAACGACCCGCTGACCTTTCTTCTGATTCGCTGACAGGTTAACAGAACTTTGAAGAATCATGAATTCACAAAAATGACGGCCCGCAAGCCAGATTGGCGAGGTGGTTTCACCTTGATCGAAATGATCGCCAGCCTGGCTATTGTCGGTATTCTGGCCGCCATTGCCGGCATTGGCCTCGTGCAAATAACCGAGGGGTTCCTCCTTTCGCGCGCCGGTGCCGAATCCGCCCAGAAGGCCCAACTGGTAATGGCTCGTATGGTAAAGGAATTTAACTACATAACCGATGTAGCGGGTGGCGGCAGCCATTCCATCACTTTTGACAGTTTTCATGCCGATGAAGCCGTCGACACGATACGCTCCTTTTCCATTTCCTGGAATGGCACCGTCGGGGACCCCCTGCTGCTCGCCTGCCTTGATTGCCCCGGGGGCAGCGTTACCGAACCGCTTGCCGATAACGTCGTTGTTTTCGATCTGGCCTATATTTACTACGACACAACCGCTAATCTTGTCACGGTCGCTTCGCCCACATCCGAATGGAATGCCGCGTTTGCCAGCCCGACGCGCCAGGCGGCCGTTCGTCTGCGCCTGCAATTGCATGACACCGACTATGACGTACTGACGACAACCGTTTTTTTGGGCAAACATGACTGAAACATACCGCAATATCATGGCCACAGGCTCCGACCAGGTTCGTCCCCGATGGTGGCACCATTCCTCCATAGGCATCTGCAGCGACAACCGCGGTGCGCTGTTGATCAGCCTGATCCTGACCCTTACGCTGATGGCCACCCTCGGTGCCGCCATGATTTACCTGACATCCTCGTCCAGTTACGGTTTTCTGGCATCGACCAGTCAGCAGAAAGCTTACTATATGGCCTATTCCGGGTTAACCTATTACGATGCCCAGCCCGTCAAACCGACCCTGCCGCAGACCTATCGTCTCGCCAACGGTGACCGGTTCATTCTGGATGTGGAGGGCTTCCCCGAACGCTTATCGTCCACAGGGGTTGTTAGCAGTCCTTTTGGAGACACCCGTGTCAAGTTGTTCGCACGCAGTTCCGAAGGAACGCCGGAATGGGTGGATACCATGGATGATACGGACAACTGGTTGCCCGATGAAGCGACTCCGGGCAGCCTGGATACGGATACGGTCGACGACAATGCGGCCCTGCGCACCACAGGGGAATCGCTTGGCCTGCCAGGCGCCGGCAGTCCCGTATCGCTTCAAACCGCCATCGATGATGCCACCGCCATCCGCGACGACTATGAAAGTCGACGCAACAGCTCGGCGGCGTTCAGTCTGGAATGGCTGGAAAATGATTTTTATACCCGGTATTGGTCAGCGGTCGTTGTCGCATTGGAAGATGCGCGCGCCATCCTGCTCGGTGCCGGTGTTACGGACGACACCGTGACCCTGCCGACCGAACTCTCACAGCCCAGGGTTTTCGGTGTTTTTGACTGGCGGACCGTCAACGGCGGGGCTGCCATACCCTTTTTCGACTACTGGGACAACAGCGTCTATGATGGGGTTTCCCATGATGTGAACAGCCTGAGCTACGACCTCCAGGTCAAAACGGCCGTCATTCCCAACACCGACGATTATCTCAGCGGCCTCTCCCTGCGCCTGGATAACACGCCCGCCAACGGCGGCAATATGTTGGGACTTTCCATTGTCAGAGGGCAGCGGGGCAACACCCTGCCGGACAGGCTCATTCCCGTGGACGACGCGTCGACCCCCTATATCATCCTCTGGGCCCAGAAGGACCTCAACGGAGACGGATTGATCACCGCCTTGTGGGAGCACACCATTCTGCCTTCGGGCCCCACCCTGGCCCTATGGCCGGAAGAGCGCGAAGTCCTGGCATATGCCGAACTGCCCCTGACCTATTGCCTGCTGCAGGGCAGTGCGCGCTATTTCGAACCCTGGCTGACACTGCTCGTCCGTCTGGAAGAACGGGCCGTGCGCCTGGATGAAGCCGGCGGCACGTTTTCCGCCGGGGAACGGATCAACGCCCTCAAAGTCTTCGTTTCAACCCCGTTTTTATGCAACGGCGGCGGCAGCATCAGCGGCGCATCACCCAATTTCATGCTGGATAACCGGCGGGGACCGAATCAGCGCCTGGCACCCTTCAGCGCGTTTACCAACTGGCCGGTTTTCGACCGCACGAATTTTCGGGTAACAAATGATAACTTCAATCTACTGGGCGGGAACGTGACCCAAATTGACTGGACGTTTGTCAGTGGCTCCCCATCCCCGACCATGGGATTCAGAATTGAAAGAACCGGCAATGCCACCGAATGGGAAGCGGATGCCGTCATTTTAACCGACGCCTTTACCACTGAAGGCTACAGTGCCAATGTGGACAACTGGCCCGCAGAATTAGGCCTACATGCCATGGGTTTGCTGCCTTCGGATACGCCCGCGATTTACTTCGACGACTACGCGGTTCGCCTGAAAGGGCGGGACCCGGTCCTGCGATGACGAATATTGGAGAATCGAATACAATGACGGACCAATTCAGCGCGATCATTCAGCAAGGGCTGCAAAAGGGTTATTCCGACATCCACATCACCGGCGGCCATCCGATGGTTTACCGCCTGAACGGGAATCTGCACTTCGATAAAGGGCTGCAATGGGAGCATCGAGAGTTGGATCTGTTGGTGCAACGGATACTGGATCCCAGGGAGATGGAAACCCTTCATCGACAGATGTCGGTCGACATTGCCCGCAGCATCGGCCAGGTGCGCATCCGGGTCAATATCTTCACGACGCTGCGAGGGCTCAGTCTGGCGGTTCGTCTCCTGCCGGGGCACCCCCCTGAACTGGCCAAACTGAACCTGCACCCTTCCATCGTTGACTTCTGCCGGTTGAAAACAGGCTTGTTGCTGGTCGGCGGCGCCGCGGGTACGGGCAAATCCACAACGATTGCGGCCATGGTGGAAGAAATCAACCGTACCCAGAGCCTCCATATCATCACCCTTGAAGCTCCGGTGGAATACCGTTATCGATCGAAGAAATCCTTTGTCGAACAGCGGGAGTTGGGCACCCACTTCCCGAGTTATGGCCAGGGCCTGCAGGATGTGCTGCGCGAAGCTCCGGATCTGATCGTCGTGGGCGAGTTGCGGGAACCGGAAACCATCCGCCTGACCGTCAATGCCGTGGAAGCCGGCCATCTGGTCATTGCGTCCATTCACGCCACAAACACGGAAGACGCCTTCTACCGCCTGTGCAACTCATTTCCTGCCGACACGCAGGACTTGGTGCGAAACCAGCTGGCCTCAAGTCTCTCTCTGCTGCTGATCCAGAAACTGGTTCACCTCAACGCCCACGGTTTCCGGGTGCCCCTGTTGTCCATTCTGCGCGGCACCCCGGCGGTAAAGAGCATGGTGCGCGAAAATCGCCTGAGCCAGATCGAAACCACTTTACAAACCGGCAGCCGCGAAGGCATGTTCAACATGGAAAAGTATTATTCGGATTTCATCGCGCGTCAGACCCGGTTCGTTTCGCCGATGGAAACCTTCCGACCCTCCGCCGAAAAAAGCCCGGAAACACCTTACCAATCGACCCTCCTGCGCCAGGCACGACAGCCTTTCCGCCCGGGATTGGCCACAGTGACGCTTCCAGAAAATCAGCGCCATGAAGAAGGCCCCACGAGCTATGAAATTCAGGAAGAAGCAACCATGATAGAGCTGATCGAAGAATTGAAGCGCGACGAAACAGATAAAACCACCCCTGATCCTCCAGCGCAATAACCGGAAGACTGCATCAGGATCGTTTTCCGGCCCATCGCGGGCGGCCGTTTCCATTGGGATCCAGAGTGGCCGGTGCACAGCGTGTTTCCACCGCCGCATAGCCCAGCAGAGCGTTGACCTCCCGGGTGAGCTTGGCGCCCGCTTTCAGCCGCAGGGATTCCTCCGCGGCAATAATCGTTTCGGTTCGATTCCCGTCCGCCAGATGAAAAAATGTCGGGCAGGTTCCGGGGTAGCGGATCAGCAAGGCCTGCAACTCAGACAGCAGTTCGCTCTGCGCGCGCTCGGTATCCAGGGTGATATGCACGCTGGCGGTCCAGACCTCTTCGGCACGCTCCATGTCGACAATCTTATCCGCCACGATACGCACCGCATTCTCCTCCTTCTGGGCCTGCCCCTGCACAAAAACAGGATTGTCTTCCCGCAGGAGTTCCTCGCAATCGGCATAGGTCTCGGGGAACACGATCACCTCCGCTGTACCCTGGAGATCTTCGACCTGCACAAAGGCCATGAGATCGCCCTTTTTGGTCCGCAGGGTGCGGACGCCACCGATCAGACCGCCAATCCGCACAGCCGCTTTATCCGCGATTTCGCTGAGGGACACCGCATTGGCATTGGTAAATTTAGCCACGACGTCTTCATATCGGTTCAGCGGATGTCCGCTCAGATAAAGTCCCAGCGATTCTTTCTCCAAGGCCAGGACCTTTCGAGGCTCCCATTCTGTGATATCGGGTAAAATAGGCGCGTTGATGGTTGGCGCCGTGGCGTCGGTCGTGCCGAAAAGCCCCATCTGGGGATCGGCTTTTTCTTTCTGAACCCGTTGGCCGTATTCGAAAGCCTCCTCCAAGACCGCCATCATCTGGGAGCGTTTGTGGCCCAGGCTGTCGAAGGCACCGCATTTAATCAGGCTTTCGACCACGCGTTTGTTAACTTTGCGCAGATCGACGCGGGCACAGAAATCCAGCAGCGATTGGAAGGCGCCGCCCTCTTCTCTTTGCGCCACAATCACCTCGATGGCAGCTTCGCCAACGTTTTTAACAGCGACCAGCCCATATCGGATTTTGCCGTCGCTGACCTCAAAAGAGATTGTGCTGTGATTTATATCGGGCGGCAGGATGTCAATGGCATGGCTGCGGCACTCGGCCATGTATTTTACGACGCCATCCGTGGAATGCATCTCGCTGGTAAGCAACGCCGCCAGGAACTCAACCGGATAGTGGGTTTTCAGATAAGCCGTCTGGTAGGCAATCAACGCATAGGCCGCACTGTGGGATTTATTGAACCCGTAGCCCCCGAATTTCTCCATCAGATCGAAAATCGTTCGGGCTTTGTCCTCGGGAATCTTGTTTTCCCGAGCACCCATCATGAAGCTGTCTCGATGCTCGGCCATCTTTTCAGCAATTTTCTTGCCCATGGCCTTGCGCAGATCATCCGCTTTGGCCATGGAATAGCTGGCCAGATCGGCGGCGATCTTCATGACCTGTTCCTGGTATAGAATAACGCCGTAGGTTTCCTTTAAGATCGGCTCCAGTTCCGGTACAAGAAATACGACCGGTTTGCGGCCGTGTTTGCACTCGACAAAATCGTCCACCATGCCGCTGTCCAGAGGACCGGGACGATACAGGGCCACCAGAGCGGTAATATCGGCAAACGAGGCCGGTTTCAAACGGACCAGCAGATCTTTCATGCCCGCGCTTTCCAGCTGAAACACACCGGTGGTGTCCCCGCTGGCCAGCAGGCTGTAGGTATCCCGGTCATCGAGATCCAAATTGACCATGTCGGGAACCGCCTTGCCTTGGCCCGCCAACAACGACAAGGTTTTTTCGATGACCGTAAGGTTCCGCAATCCCAGAAAATCGAACTTGACGAGGCCCGATTTTTCCACATGTTTCATGTCGAACTGGGTAACGACCTCCCCCTTTTTACCGCGGTACAAGGGCAGATACTCCACCAGCGGTTTGTCTCCGATCACGACGCCGGCGGCATGCGTTGAAGCATGCCGCGGCAGACCTTCCAGGACACTGCAAATTTGAAGCAGTTCGGCGACTTCAGGCCGGGATGCGGCCATTTCATTGAATTTTGGCTCCTGGGCAATGGCATCCGCAAGACTGATATTGAGAACATCCGGCACCATTTTGGCAATGACATCTACTTCCCGCAAGGGAATGTCCAGAGCCCGTCCCACGTCCCGAATCACCGCCCGTGTTTTGAGCTTTCCGTATGTGATGATCTGGGCCACGTAGTCCCCGCCGCCGTATTGGTCCACAACGTATTTGTAGACACGATCGCGACCGTTGATGCAGAAGTCGACGTCGATATCCGGCATACTGCTGCGGGCGGGGTTCAGAAATCGCTCGAAGATCAATCCGTGCTCAATGGGATCCAGATCCGTAATGCGCATGGCATATGCCACCATACTGCCGGCCGCCGACCCACGCCCGGGACCGACCGGAATCCCATTCTCTTTGGCATAGCGGATGAAATCGGCGACGATGAGAAAGTACCCCGTGAATCCCATTTCTTTGATAACGGCTATTTCGTAGTCCAGGCGCTGGTCGTAGACCGTCTGGTCAAGGTCCGGCTGTTTTTCCCGAATCTTGTCCATGCGCAGGCGATACCCCGCGCGCACCGTCTGTTCGAACAGGTCTTCCGTGGAAACGGACGCGGGAGCAGGAAACTGTGGGAAATGGTACGAAAAATCGAATTCATAGGCACAGCGGCGGGCAATGGACAGGGTATTTTCGATGGCACCGGGATAATCTTTAAATGAAATCGCCATTTCATCAGGCGACTTGAAATAAAGCTGGTCCGTGCCGAACCGAAAGCGGTTGGCTTCATTCACGGTTTTGCCGGTCTGGATACACAGCAAAACGTCATGGGCACGAACGTCTTCTTTTTGCAGATAATGACAATCGTTGCTGGCCACCAGCGGGATGGACAGTTTGTGGCTCATATCCCGCAGGGCCTGGTTGACCGTCTCCTGGATCTCGATACCGTTGTTCTGAACTTCGAGATAATAATTATTTTCACCAAAAAGCTGCTGATACCACTGCGCCGCCTCCTCGGCCTGCGCAAGCCGCCCCTCCTTGATACGCATGGGGACTTCACCATGCAGGCAGGCGGAAAGGGCAATAAGTCCCTCATGATGGGCCGTCAGGAGATTTTTGTCGATTCGTGGTCGATAATAAAAACCCTCCATCTGAGCAATGGAGGCCAGACGGCAAAGATTGCGATAGCCCGCCTGGTTTTCGGCAATGAGCACCAGATGGGTCAGCCCCTTGGCATCGAGAGGCGTTTTGTCATGAATGGTGCGCGGCGCCACATAGATTTCGCATCCAATAATGGGCCGCAGCCCTGCTTTTTTCGCTTTCGTGTAGAACTCAAGAACCCCGAACATGGTCCCATGGTCAGTAATGGAAACCGCCTCCATGCCAAACGCCGTGGCCTGTGCGAGAAGCGAATCAATCCGGATCGCCCCGTCGAGCAGGCTATACTGCGTGTGAACGTGAAGATGCACAAAGGAATTCTTTTCAGCGTCATTCATTCTTGGAAACTCTCAACGGATCGGTTACAGCAGGCCCCTTACTCGACACGATAATTCGGGGCTTCCTTGGTGATGATGACGTCATGCACATGACTTTCCCGTAAACCGGCGGCGGAAATTCTCACAAAACGGGCCTTTTCGCGCAATTCCTCTAGCGTTCGGCAGCCCACGTAGCCCATGCCGGCTTTTAACCCGCCGATCAACTGATGGATATTGGCCGAAAGCGCACCACGGTGAGGCACGCGCCCCACGATGCCTTCCGGAACAAGCTTGTCCGGCGCCTCATCGTCCGTCTGGTAATAGCGGTCTTTGCTGCCCTTTTTCATGGCCTCAATCGACCCCATTCCCCGATAAACCTTGTAGCTGCGCCCCTGAAACAGGACGGTCTCGCCCGGGCTTTCCTCGGTACCGGCAAACAGGCCGCCGATCATCACGGAATGCGCACCCGCACCGATCGCTTTGGTAATGTCACCGGAATACTTGATACCGCCATCGGCGATCAACGGTACCCCGGTTTTGCTGGACACGGAACGACAATTCAAAATGGCGGTCATCTGCGGCACCCCGATCCCGGCAATAATTCGGGTCGTGCAGATGGAGCCGGGTCCGATGCCGATCTTGACACCATCCACACCGGCGTTGATCAGGTCTTCGGCCCCCTTGGCCGTGCCGACATTGCCGGCAATCAACTCAATGTTGCTAAACGTCCCTTTGAGCTTGATCACCGCATCGATGACGTTCTTGGAATGCCCATGGGAAGTGTCGATCACAATGACATCGGCACCCGCTTTCAAGAGCGCTTCGGCACGCGCTTCCATATCGGGGCCCACCCCGATGGCCGCCCCGACCCTGAGCCGCCCCAGGCTGTCTTTAGACGCATTGGGGTATTTTTTAATTTTTTCGAGATCCTTGATGGTGATCATTCCGGCCAGTCGGCCCGCCTTATCCACCACCAGAAGCTTTTCAATACGGTGTTCATGCAGCAGCTTTTTGGATTCCTCCAGGCTGATCCCTTCGGGGACCGTCACGAGGTTCTCCTTGGTCATGACCTCTGACACGGGGCGGTTCAGGTTGGTTTCAAAACGCAGATCGCGATTGGTGACAATTCCTACCAGGCGATCTCCTTCGGTAACCGGAACACCTGAAATACGATAGCGTGTCATGACTTTCAAGACGTCTTCAACCGGGCGATCCGGGCTGATCGTGACCGGATCGATGATCATACCGCTTTCCGATTTTTTGACCTGGTCCACTTCCCGGGCTTCGCTCTCGATGCTCATATTGCGATGGATAATGCCGATCCCGCCCTCACGCGCCATGCAGATGGCGGCCTCTGCTTCGGTCACGGAATCCATGGCCGCACTGACGAGCGGTATGTTCAGTTTGAGGTTGCGCGTCAGGCGCGTGCCAACCTGAACGTCTTTGGGAACAACGTCGGAGTAGTTGGGAAGCAACAAAACATCGTCAAATGAAAAAGCCTCTTCGGGGGGCATTTTGATCATGGTACCTCCGGTGATAGTTGCGATTGAGTCAAATGGAAAAAGTGCCTTGGCACACGCTAGAAGAGGCACTTTCGTTGGATTCGCTTAACACTATGGGACCGGCCCCGCCAATATTCCCTGCTTTGTCTGGGATGAAAGGCCACCTTAAGGGCCGGAAATGTGACCTGCTCCATTAGCAGAAGGGCCGGGCTTTAGCAATCTTTTATTTAGCGCCTTGACATCACCGGCCGCCCGATATAAGGAGTGCTTTCTGCAAAATGGTTCGAATCATTGCATTTTTTCATGCACCGAAAGATTGTCCGGGAGCGTCATGACAGGCGCTAACGCGCAGTTTAGCCACATCGGAGACCGTTCATGTTACTGAAAATCAACCCCATTAACCCCCAGCAGCGCCTGGTCGATAAGGTGGTCGCCATTCTCAGACAGGGCGGCATCGTCGCCTATGCCACCGACACATGTTACGGGATGGGTTGCGATATCATGAACAAAAAAGCCATTGAAAAAACATATCAAATCAAACAGCGGGAGAAAAACAAACCATTCAGTTTCATGTGCTCGGATCTTAAAAACATCAGCCATTATGCGAAGGTTTCCAACTACGCCTATAAAACCATGCGGCGGCTTTTACCCGGTCCCTATACGTTCGTGCTGGAAGGTTCACGCGAAGTTCCTAAAATGATGCTGACCCCCCGCAAGACGGCCGGCATCCGCGTGCCGAATCACGCCCTATGCCTTGCTTTGGTTAGAGGTCTGGGCAATCCCATTCTGACCACCAGTGCCACCATGCCCGACGGCACCGTGTTTGACGACGCATCCCTCATCCATGACCATTTCGGTTCCCGCATTGATGCGGTCATCGACAGCGGGCTGGTGCCGGGCCAGCCGTCGAGCGTCATCGCACTGATCGACGATGTCCCGGAAATCATCCGGCGGGGCGCCGGCGATGTCAGCTCATTTGCGTAATTCAATTTTCGGTATGACGATCAGACGGGGGAAACAACGCGGGGTCGCGCGCGGGGCATCAATGGCGGGTTGGTTCATAAATGTATTCCGCCGTCACTTCCGGGCGGGTGACACGGCCGACCAGATCCTTCAAAGTGGACTCCGATAACAGGCGCAGGATCGAGATCTTTTTTTGCGGCGGGTAAACGGCAATAATCTTGCCTTCGATACCGGCCAGGCGGCCCGCCCATTCGACCGCATCCTCCAGATTACCGATACGATCCACCAGCCCGAGATCCTTGGCATCTTGCCCGGTGTAGATACGGCCATCCGCCAGGTCTTGCACCTTCGCCAGATCCAGTTGGCGGCCCTCGGCGATGGCCGACACAAACTGCTGGTGCAAACCGTCGACGAACGCCTTTAAATACTGCTGTTCTTCCGGTGTCATAGCACGTACCGGGGATCCCGCATCCTTGTATATACCGCTTTTAATGACGACCGGGGACAAACCGATCTTACTAAAGAGTTCCTGAAAATTAGTATACTGCATGATCACCCCGATGCTGCCCGTAATGGTTCCCGGGTTGGCAACAATGCCGTCGGTCCCGGCAATCACGTAGTATCCCCCCGAGGCCGCCACCGCCCCCATGGAGGCGATCACTTTTTTGGTGGCCTTGGTGCGGACAATTTCGCGGTAGATTTCCTGTGACGGTCCCACGACGCCGCCGGGTGAGTCGACCCGGATCACAATCGCCCGGATATCCTCGTCTTCGCGGAATCGTTTGAGCTGTTCGATGGTTTCACGAGAGTTGGCAATGACCCCGACGACCTCGATCACACCCACCTTCTCACCACCGTTCATATCCAGCCCAACCAGATCCGATCCCTTCATGCCAAAGGCAACAATCAGAGACAAGAGAATCAGGGTAACGGATGACAGGGCGGTAAACACCAGAAGGGAGAATAAAAATGGGTGTCGGCGGGAGAACATAGGCCTTCAGCCTTCGTTGAGCGGTAGGTCAATGCGTCGGTTGGTCGGAAAAATCGGGGCGGCGTGCCGGGGTGCCCAAACAGTCGTCTGGGCACCCCGGGTACGCGTTTTTATTTGTCTTCGCTTGGTTCCTGCTCGTCCTGTCCCTGGTCAGGATCCTGCTCCGGCTCCTGATCAACCTCATTAAATTTTTCCTGGAGGTTTTCACGCAGGATTTCACCAAAACTGGATGTGACGGGCTTCATGCTGTTCACATACTCGCTCAGAATGGACTGCTCGTCTTCCATTTCCAGACGCTTTATGGACAGCCCGATCCGCCGTTCGTCGCTGTTGATGTTCATCACTTTGGCTGTGATGACATCACCGATATTGTACATGCCGACCGGTGTCTTGATTTTTTCTTTGCTGATTTCAGAGACATGGACCAGCCCCTCGATGCCTTCTTCGAGTTCGATAAAGACGCCAAAGTCGGTCAGATTCGTTATTGTGCCGGTGATTTCCTTGCCGACTTCATACCGTTCCGCCACGGACTTCCAGGGATCCTGCTGGAGTTGTTTGACCCCGAGGGAAAACCGTTCGTTGTTTTTCTCGATGTCCAACACGATGGCCTGCAGGACATCGCCTTTTTTGTATACCTCGGAAGGATGCTTGATCCGTTTGGTCCAGGAGATATCCGAGATGTGCACCAGGCCGTCGATCCCTTCATCAATACCGATAAACAGACCGAAATCCGTGATGTTTTTAATTTTCCCCTCAATGGTCGTTCCCACGGGGTATTTTTCAGCAATGATGTCCCAGGGGTTGGGCTTGACCTGTTTCATGCCCAGGGAAATCCGCCGGCTGTCCGGTTTGATATCCAGTACAACCGCATCCACCTCTTCCCCCACCGAGACCACTTTGGAAGGATGACGGACCTTGCGGGTCCAGGACATTTCCGAAACATGGATCAGGCCTTCAATGCCTTCTTCCAGTTCGACAAAGGCACCGTAATCCGTCAGGCTGACAACCTTACCGGTAACCTGGGTTCCCACCGGATAACGCTCGGAAGCATGGGTCCAGGGGTCTTCGGAGAGCTGTTTCATCCCAAGGGAGACCCGTTCCTTTTCAAGATCGAGATTGAGAATTTTCACCGTAATCTCGTCCCCGATGGAAAACAGCTCGGAGGGATGCTTCACGCGGCCCCAGGAGATATCCGTAATGTGCAGCAGGCCGTCAACCCCGCCCAGATCCACAAAAACACCGTACTCGGTGATGTTTTTAACCGTCCCGGGAACGACCTTGCCTTCATGAATGGAGGCCAGGGTTTCCGCCCGTTTGGCTTCCCGCTCGGATTCCAGCAGTACCCGTCGAGATAAGACGATATTGCTGCGTTTACGGTTGTATTTCAAAATTTTAAAAGCAAAGGTTTTCCCAACCAGGTCATCCAGGTTGCGAATGGGGCGCAGATCGGCCTGGGAACCGGGCAGGAATGCCTGAACGCCGATATCCACGGAAAAGCCGCCCTTGACCCGGGACTGAATCGTCCCATCGATGGTCTCGTCAGCGTCGTATACCCGCTTGATTTCTTCCCAGACTTTGACACTGGCCGCTTTTTCTTTGGAGAGGACAACACGTTCTTCTTCATCGTCCCACCATTCAACCATCACCTCAACTTCATCACCGATTTCGGCCTTGATCGTACCGGTTTCATCCCGGAACTCATGGATCCGGATCTGGCCTTCAGATTTGTAACCGATATCCACCAGAACATGATCTTTGTCGACCGAAATGATACGGCCCTTGACGACCTCGCCTTCAGCGAAACGCTTGAAACTTTCCTCATAGAGACTCATGAGTTCTTCCATGCTCTCGCTTCCCGCCGGATCCTGGCCTTCCACGACCTGATCCTCGGTGGTGCCTGTTGCATCGATTTCTTCGTTTGCGTTGTTATCCACTAGATTTTCCATGTAAGAATGATTTCCCCCTTAGCCGATTTTTTTTGCAACAACCGATTCCGGTTGGCATAACCAAAGCTATTTATCAGATAGCATTTTCAATTACAATATTAAATTTATCAGGTTTAAGTCGATGCGCACCCTCTCGACCGGCCCTCCCGCATCTCGATTTCCTGCAGCATACGGTCCACGACCATGTCGGGGGTAAGGTTCTCGGAATCGATGACAATCGCATCAACCGCCTGTTTCAGCGGCGCCAGATCCCGGGTTTGATCGTTGTAATCGCGTTGTTGCATATCTTTTAACACGGCCTCCAGTGTCTGGTCGGAACGGCTGCCGAGCTCACAATGCCGCCGCCGGGCGCGAACGGCCAGGGGCGCCTCAAGAAAAAATTTCAGGTCCGCATCGGGAAAAACCACCGTACCCATATCGCGGCCCTCAAATACGGCACCTTTTTCACGACCAAACTGTCGCTGTATGTCAAGCAGAAAACGACGCACCACCGGTCGGGCCGAAACAGCGGAGGCCAGCATGGACATCTCCGGTGTTCGAATCTGGCCCTCGATATCTTCATCCCCATGGTACAGTCGGCATCCGGCCGCGCTTCTTACAAAACGCAAACGCAACGCCACACACAGCGCTTCCAGACCGGTATCGTCGTCAACGGAAACCCCTGCTTTTCGGGCTGCCAGAGCCACACCACGATACAGGGCGCCGGTATCGATATACCGATAACCCAATCGATCGGCCAATTTGCGGCTCACCGTGGTTTTGCCGGCACCGGCTGGTCCATCGATCGTTATCACCATTTTTTTCATCTTGATGAGCCTTTACCCGTTCGCAACGCCATGGTGACATTAGTAATATAGGACGAAATCCGCTCGTTAACGACCCAGGACCATCTTCAGCGCTTTGATGAACCGCTGATTTTCCTCCCGTGTACCGACATTGACCCGGATATACTGGGGATAGCCGTATCCTTTCATCGAACGCACGATGACACCCTGCCGCAGCATGGCCTCGAAAATCGTTTCCGCATCACGGTCGACATCGATCAGGAAAAAGTTCGACTGGGTCGGGAAATGACGCACCCCCATATCCGTCAAGGCCTCGAACATGAACGCCAGACCCTCGTGCACAACGCGAAGCGTGCGGGCAACAAACGCATGGTCCTGCAACGCGGCGCGGGCAGCGACTTGGGCCAGTGCATTGACATTGAACGGCTGCCGAATACGGTTTAAATAGCCCGCCAATTCTTCGGGCATGACCCCATACCCCACCCGCAGGCCAGCCAGCCCATATAGTTTGGAAAAAGTCCTCAAGGTAACGATCGGACGCCCGTCCCCCCAATAGGCCCTACTTTGCAGACACGTTGGGTCGCGGACAAATTCAATATAGGCCTCATCCACTACAACCACCACATCCGATGGCAGGGAGGATAAAAAACCATCGAAATCATCACCGGATATAGCGGTTCCCGTGGGATTGTTGGGATTGCACAAAAACACCAAGCGCGTGTTGTCATCCACGGCCCGGCGCATGCCATCCAGGTCGATAGCGAGAGATTGCAAGGGGACGAAAACCGGTTCGGCCCCAACTGACCGTACGGCAATCTCGTACATTAAAAAGGACGGCTGGGGCATGACCGCGCGCGCGCCGGGACGTAAAAGGGTATGCGCGAGCAATGCAATGATGTCGTCAGATCCGTTACCCATGACAATCGCACCCACCGGGCAGTTCAAATGCCGGGCCAGATCCCTGATAAAAGCGTGACCGGATCCATCAGGATAACGGTGGAGATTGGCGACGGCGTCTCCGATAGCCTTCATTGCCAAAGGGGAAGGTCCCAGGGGGTTTTCGTTGGAAGCGAGCTTGATGGACTGGGAAATCCCCAATTCGCGTTCCAGTTCCTCGATGGGTTTGCCCGGCACATAGGGCTTTATTCCTGTAATATTTTCCGGCACACGAATGGTCATAACAGATCTTCACCTTAATTTAGCACCACTGGAATTCTTCTGGCACAACCAGCGATATGGGACGCTGTCGGCGTACCTTTAAAAATAAAATACTATCGGTGACAATGGTTGTCACCGATAGCAAGCGGGTTGCAATCATTTCGCATCCAAGGCCGGGAAGCTTTCCTTGTCAGGCTACGGCGGGCACCGCACGGGAGGCCGAGGAATGGCTGAAACAAACGTGCTGACAAAGAGCCGACGAAAAAGCGCTAACTGTTTTTGGCTGCCTGCACCCCCCGGTCGATAGCATCCATATTCAAAGGGATCAACTTGGCTTTGCGGGCGAATTCGTTCTTGACGGATTCCCTGAGATTTTCGATCGGCAAGATCCCG
Source organism: uncultured delta proteobacterium (assembly GCA_963850465.1). Lineage (GTDB taxonomy): Bacteria > Desulfobacterota > Desulfobacteria > Desulfobacterales > UBA5852 > JABZFP01. The sequence goes on along the minus strand of CAWKLN010000008.1, from coordinate 13,714 downwards.
CTGCGCGCAACAAACGCCGACAAAGCCACGATATTGGCCGACCGCACACTGCCGGCTTCGATGGCGATGTCGTTGACCGGGATCATGATTTCATCCACATCGTCCCTCCCCGATCGGACAGGAATCAGAGAGCTGTTAATCAACACCACACCGCCGGGCTTGACCACCGGCGCGAATTTTTCCAGTGACGGCCGATTCATGGCGACCAGATGCAGGGGATTTTTAACGATCGGAGAGCCGATCGGGCCGATCACTCATAATCACCATGCAGTAAGCGGTTCCCCCCCGCATTTCCGGTCCGTAGGATGGGATCCAGATCACCTCGTATCCGGCCTCCATGGCGGTATGCGCGAGAATTTTTGCGCTCAGCAAAATTCCCTGACCGCCGAATCCGGCAAACATGACTTCACTTTGCATTAGGCCTCCTCGCGCGCTGCGGGTGTTTTATAATCTCCCAGCTGGTAGTAGGCAAGCAGGGTGTTTTCCGTCCATTCGATAGCATCCAGCGGCGTCATGCCCCAGTTGGTGGGGCAGGTGCTGACCACTTCCACGAAACTGAAGCAGCGGCCCTCCATCTGGTAGGAAAAGGCCTTATGGATCGCTTTCTTGGCCCGGTTGATATATTTCGGTTTGATCACGGACTGGCGCGTGATGTAGGCCGGCGTCTGAAGCGCGGCCAGCAATTCGGCCATTTTTATCGGCATCCCCACATCCTGGACATCGCGCCCGAAAGGCGAGGTGGTGGTCCGCTGGTCCGGCATGGTGGTCGGAGCCATCTGCCCGCCCGTCATTCCGTAAACGGCATTGTTCACAAAAATCGTGGTGAACTTTTCCCCCCGGTTGGCCGCATGAATGATCTCCCCCATCCCGATGCTGGCTAAATCGCCGTCGCCCTGATAGGTGAAGACCATCAGATCGGGACGTACCCGTTTGATCCCGGTGGCCATCGCCGGGGCACGTCCATGCGCCGCTTCCTGGAAATCGACATTGAAATAATTGTAGGCCAAGACGGCGCAACCCACAGGCGCGATACCGACAGTTCGCCCGCGAATCCCCAATTCATCAATGACTTCCGCCACCAGTCGATGAATCACGCCGTGCGTGCATCCGGGGCAGTAGTGGGTGTCTTGGTCCTTCAGCGCTTCCGGCCGTGTGAACGTTTTTCCCATGGTAAGGACTCCTCGATCAGCAATTCCCTATTTCTCAGACACCATCCGTCGGCTGACTTTACTTCTGCAGCATGCCGCGGATAGCGTCCATGACTTCTTCCGGCGTCGGCACCTCACCGCCGCATTTCCCATACCACTCCACGGGGCAACGCCCCTGAATGCTGCGCTCGACATCTTCCACCATCTGCCCCATGCTCATCTCGATACTGATGGCCACCCGGCAACCTTCTTTGCCGGCAGCCTCGCGAATGGCCGCTTCCGGAAATGGGAAAAGCGTCTGCGGACGGATCATGGCAATTTCCAGACCCTCTTCCTTCAGAAAATCGATGGCCGTGCGGCAGACCCGACTCATGGTCCCGTAACTGACGACCAAGGCGCGGTAGTCGCTATCGATGTTGTAGGCCTCATAGCGCACCTCGTCCCGTTTCATGCGGTCATACTTGGCTTTCAGCAGCAGGTTATGGTTGTTGAGCTGCACCGGATCGAGAAAGAGGGATTTGACCAGATTGGGTGTATCACCGGAACGGTTGCCGATGCCGTTGGTGGCCCATTCGTCCTTATTGGTGGGCTCCGATAGCAAATTTTCCGGGAACTCCACCGGCTCCATCATCTGGCCGATCAGCCCGTCTCCTAGGATCATGACCGGATTGCGGTATTTTTCCGCGATCGGAAAGGCCTCCATGACCATTTCAACGGCTTCCTGCACGCTGGCCGGGGCCATGACAAAAAGACGATAATCCCCATGTCCGCCCCCTTTGGTGGCTTGAAAATAGTCGCCCTGGGAGGGAAGGATGCCGCCCAGCCCGGGCCCCCCCCGCATGATATTCACGAACACCGCCGGGCACTGGGCACAGTGATGTAGCTCAGCGCTTCGCTCATCAAACTGATACCCGGGCTTGAAGAGGTGGTAAACACCCGGGCACCGCATCCGGCCGCCCCGAAAATCATATACCCCACCGCGACCTCGCTCTCCCCCTGCAAAAAAACACCATCGACTTCCGGCATCCTGCGGGCCAGATATTCAGCCACTTCAGACTGGGGTGTGATCGGATAGGCGAAATAATTCAGACACCCCGCACGGATGGCCGCTTCACCGATGGCTTCGTTGCCTTTCATGAGAACTTTGCCCATGTTACCTCCTGATGATCAGCTAGCGGTGTTATCTTCCGCTGTTTCCACGATTGAGATGGCGACATCCGGGCACATGACGCAGCAGATTGCGCAGTGGATACAATCTTCCGGACGCGCCTGGTAGGCAGGGAAATATCCCTTGGCGTTGAGTTCCTTCATCAATTCTAAAACATTTTTAGGGCAGACCGCCACACACAGGCCGCACCCTTTGCATCGATCTCGGTCAATTTGATGTACATAGGCCATACTGTTCACTCCTTACAATATACTTGTCGCCCCGCCGGATGTGTTGGCATCCGGGGTCACGATTTTTTCCGCCGACTGCCAGGGCGGGACGAGCTGTCGCTGAATCGGAAGTACCGGGCAGTCAATCGTTTTATCGGCCAGCGTGCCGATCAAAGCCGCGGGCGCTGTTATCAAAACCAGCGGCAACCCGCTGGCCCGGCTCAGTTTCGAAGCGAATCCATAACCCTCCACGATCGTAGCCGGTGAGGTGGCCTCCATCAGGTGTGCATTCCCGATCCAGCCCGTCACGGCCAGTTGGGACGCCGTTTCGATTTCCGTGCGCATGGCCAGGCAACCCTCAACCGAAGCGGTGTTCGGGCGATGGGGGTTGATCACCTGTAACATCTGAATCGTCTGGCCACGAAACGCATCGGCCAATGATGCCAGCACAGTGGCACCGGCGTCATCGCCACCTACATCCAGGATCGTCAGCGGACCGGTCCCGCGAATGGCTCCCGCTACCGCTGGACTCAGTATCGGCAAGTCAGCATGCAGGTAGGGCGCGGGCGGCAGGACCAGGTCAATCGCGTGTGCTTCAAGCAAAACGCGGGCTTCCCGGGTGCGAAAATAAGGATTCACGAGATCCAGATCGACGACCCGGACATGGGCCTCCGTGCGCCGACAAGCCAATGCCAGATTGATAGCGACTTCGGTCTTGCCACTGCCGTAATTACCGACAATCACGACAATGCCTTGGAGTTGAATATCCAACGGAGCTCTCATGTCCGGATCTATCATCCACCCAGGAAGAACACGCCAGCCGACCGGCCCGCCTGGCGGTTTTTCGACAAGAGTGCTGTGTATTGGTAATTCGGTGAATTGTCAAGCGGCTTCAAGGCCCGCCGAATGGTTCATCACGACCGGCAAGACGCCGCCGGTGCAATGATCTTCGACCCCCGACAGCCGTCCGCATCGCTGACACTTTGCCCGTCCGTGTATTGAAAAATGCCGACGGGTCCGCTATGTAGTCCAGGAAATGTGTCCCTCGGCACGATAGGAAAGGAACACAAGACATGCAACCCGTAAAGACCGGGCTTGAATTGCTGATCGAAAATGGCCATCCATGGCTATCGGGCGCCCGGCTTGGATTGTTGTGCAACCCTGCCTCGGTGGATCGGAATTACGTGCATGCCCGGGACCGGCTTATCCAACGATTTCCGGGACAGCTCAAAGCCCTTTATTCACCCCAACATGGATTCCACGCCGAAAAACAGGACAACATGATCGAATCCGATCATATGACCGATGCCGCCACCGGCCTGCCGGTCTACAGCCTTTACGGCCAGACACGTATCCCTACCCCGCAGATGATGGCGCCGATCGATGTGCTGCTGGTCGATCTGCAGGATGTCGGCACCCGGGTCTATACCTTTATCTATACCCTGTCCTATTGTTTGGAAGCAGCGGCAGCGAGCGGAATACGTGTGATCGTGCTGGATCGACCCAATCCCATCAACGGCCGGGATATGGAAGGCAATGTTCTTCAACCGGAATGGGCATCCTTTGTGGGACGTTTTCCCCTCCCCATGCGACACGCCATGACGATCGGTGAAATCGCCCGGCTGTTCAACGACCATTTTGGCGGTGGAGCGGCTCTGGAGGTGGTTTCGATGCGGGGCTGGCTGCGATCCATGTGGTTCAAGGATACCGGCCTGCCGTGGGTTGCGCCCTCACCCAACATGCCCACCGTCGCAACCGCAGTGGTCTACCCCGGTCAGGTTATCTGGGAAGGCACCAACATCTCAGAGGGGCGCGGCACATCCCTCCCTTTTGAAATTTTTGGTGCGCCCTTTCTGATTCCTGAAAAAATCCTTGAATTTATCGGTGGGCCCAAGCTGCCGGGAGCCGTCCTGCGGCCATGCGTATTTGAGCCGACCTCGGGGAAACATGCGGGGAAGAACTGCCAAGGGTTCCAGATTCACGTCACGGCTCCGGATCTCTACCGACCCTACCGCACCTCACTGAGCCTCCTCCAGGCGATTTTGCATCATCACAAGGATGCTTTCCAATGGAAATCGGATCCCTACGAATATGAATTTGAAAAACGCGCCATTGATCTTATTTTAGGCTGCCGGGAGGTGCGCCAACGTATCAGTGACATGGAATCCATGCGGTCTCTGGAAACCTCCTGGCAGAACGAGCTTGAGGACTTTCGGTCGCTACGGCGGCCGTATCTCCTCTATCCCGAATAGATGGGCAGCGGGTAAATCCATCCGCACCATTCCCCCTGACCGGAAACAAAAAAAGCCCTGGATCCACAGAATCCAGGGCTTTCTATCGTTTGATTGCCTTAAGCGCTTTTCAGATTATCGATTTCCTGCTTCAGGTCATCAATTTCCTTTTTGTACTTGTCAACATCGTCTTCCGACCCGACCGGACTGCCAATGGAATCATCTTTTTTCCAGGTGTCCTTCAATTCATCGAATCCCAGATAAATCGCCAGCCCACCACCCAGAAGCAGCATCAAGGGGATGGCACCGGCCAAAAGCGTCAAAAAAGGTGCCCACCACACTACGAGACCGATAAGACCGAGAACAGCGGCTGCCGCCCCACCTACTAACGTTTTCATATGGATTTCTCCTCCTTGCAAAAAAAGTTTTCAGATTCGGAAACTTTCTTGAGTTTGTTACCGCACACTCCGGATGATGCCATCAGACAATGTTTCAACGCCCGCCTGAATGACTTGGGATCGGAAATGTTTCCGGTTACGGGGTTAATCTGTATCGAACGAAAGACGATGATAGAAGACATTGATTCCGTTGGCAAGCACTTAAAATCTGGTTCCGGATAACACATCCGTTTTGTTTTAACAAGTTTAAATTTTCAGGGTCCCCCCTGCGAAAGAATGAATGTTCAAGGACTGCTCCGGTGCCTCTATACCAGAAACCAAATCTACGGCAGACTTAATCATTGCAACCCTTTGGACGTTCTGCTAATTTTTATTCCTTCGGGTCCCCCTGCTACCGTTTGCCCGTTGGTTTAAGTCGACCGTGGATCATAAACGGCCCCCCAACGCCGCCCGCAGTGCGACCGACGGACAGATTTGGATAGGACGACGCATGACCATCGCCACCAATCATAAATGGGCACGCATTCAGGCCACCCTGTATCGATGGATCCAGCGCCTTCTCAATGGCACCTACCATCATTATGCCTGCTATCTACCGGAGAACCCGGGGCACTTTTTGTCCTGGATTCTCAAACTTTTTTACCGGGGTATCACCCTATCCCCCAATCAAGCCGCGGTGCTTAAACAGCTGCCCCGGAATGCCATCCCGGTTTACGTCACCAAACGCAAAAGCATCTTCGAACGCTTGTTTTACCACACCCGTTATCGCGATACCCAACACCCGGTACCGACCCTGGCCTTCGACTACGCCCTGTTCCTGTGTCAGCCCGTATCACGGATTTTGAGGATGCTGCTGGCCCGCCTGGATTATTTTTGCCGGCATTTCAAATTCCCCAATGCCTATACCAGCGGATACTACGCGGACGCACTCCGCAACGGACAGGCGGGCCTATTGTCCCTGGTGGAACCGCACGGTTTCCACCGTCGCTTCGTTAAGCAGAAAGAGGATCCCATCCGCTATCTGCTGGAAATTCAGAAAACCACGAACCGCCCCGTCTATCTGATCCCGCAGTTGATGATCTATAAAAAGGACCCGGAAAAGGCGAACCCCTCCCTTTGGGATTTTCTTTTCGGTCCTGAGAGACCTTTTGGCGGCTGGCGCCGTGTGGCGGTGCTGATTAAAAAGCCGGGCCGGACGTTCGTCGAGATCAGTAAACCTCTTAATTTGCAACGATTTCTTTCCCATCCAGATGTCCGTGATCGCGAAACCACCTACCAGGCGCTCGTTCTGCGTCGCAACCTGTTGCTGCAGATCCACCGCCACCGACAAAGCATCATGGGACCGGTTTTAAAAACCCGCCTGGAAATCAAAGAAAATGTCCTCACCGGTGCTGCATTCCAAGCATTTATAAAGGAGCATGCGGAAGCAGAGAATAAACCGGTCACCCGGCTTCTCAAAAAAGCGGACGACTATTTTGACGAAATCGCGGCCGACTATCGCCCCTGGACGATTAAAATCTATGAAGCGCTGCTGACCTGGATCATCAAGACCATGTTCGACGGTTTCATCGTGGACCAAAACGGGTTGGATCGCCTCAAGGCCATGTCCCAGAAAGGCCCTCTCATTCTGCTGCCCAGCCACAAAAGCCACATCGATTACCTCATGCTCTCCTATCTCATGTATCGCAATAATATGCCCTGCCCCCATATCGTCGCCGGTAAAAACCTGTCTTTCTGGCCCATGGGCCCAATGTTCAGAAGCGCCGGCGCCTTTTTCATGCGGCGCACCTTTAAAGGCGCGCCGCTGTATGCCCGTGTTTTTGCCACGTACGTCTACAGGTTGCTTCAAGAGGGCTTCAACATCGAGGTGTTTATCGAGGGGGGCCGCAGCCGCACTGGTAAATTGCTTTCGCCTAAAACCGGTCTTCTGTCCATCCTGCTGGATGCGTACCGCAACGGTGCCTGTGACGACCTTATTCTGGCCCCGATTTTCATCGGTTACGACAAAGTGCCCGAAGAAAAAGCCTACCTCCACGAACTGGAAGGCGGCACGAAAAAACCCGAGAGCCTTTCCCAGGTCATCAAGGCACGCAAGGTTCTGAAAAAGCGTTTCGGTAAAATATATATCGAATTCCATGACCCAATTTCCTTAAAGGACTTACTGGAACGCAACCAACTCGATCTGGACACGATGGACAAAGACGCCATGAATGCCTTCTGCCGGAACATCGGCCACCGCGCCATCAATGCCATCAATCGTATCGCCATCATCACACCGCACGCCCTGGTGGCCGCTTCGGTTCTGAACCATCCGTCAGCCACCTACACCTATAATGCCATCGCCGCTGTCGCGGATACTTATTTGAAGCATCTGAATTTCCACGGCAACAAGCTGGCCGACACCCTGATCATGACTCCCGATCACGCACTGGAACAGGCTTTCGAATCCTACGTCCAGAGAAAATTCATCGAACCTGTTTCGAAAAAGGACAACAGCGAAGATGATGCCATACGCTACCGAACAATTGCCGACAAACGCCCCAGTTTAGAGTATTACAAAAACAACTGTGTGGCCTGCTTTGTGCCAACGGCATTTACGGCGCTGGCCATCCTCCAGCTCGACGCCTTCCAGTTCATATCGACGGACCTGCATGTCAACTATCGATTTCTTCAGGACCTCTTTAAATATGAATTCGCCTACGATATCGAGAAACCGGCCGAATTCTACGTACGCAAAAGTATCAAAATGTTTATTGATGATGCCGTTCTGGTGCCGCATCCCACCCTGCCGGATACGTACAACATCACATCGGCGGGGCTTCGCAAACTGCTCCTGTACGCAGGGTTTCTCAAGGCGTATTTCGAAGCCTATCTGGTGGTCCTGACCCAGTTGAGCGGACAAAAAAGCAGCGATGTAGGGTACAAGGAACAGGCCAAAAAAATTGCCTCCCTGGGTATCCGGATGCTGAAACAAAGCGAAATCGACTGCCCGGAAGCATTGTCACGGGTCACATTTAAGAACGCCCTGTCATTTTTTAACAGCCGCGACATCGAGTGCAATGAAGATGATAAAGCGATCCGCCCGTATGCGGATGCCATCAAACTTTATCTGGGGTTGTTGCCGTGACGGCCGACCCGATGACCCGCGGAGCCTCTGTCATATGATCGCACTTGTGCTGGCAGCAGGCATGGGTACTCGGCTGCGCCCCTACAGTAATCATACCCCCAAACCGCTGTTCACATTGAACCGGCAGCCACTGCTGGATATCATGATTCGGCGTCTGATCGCGGCCGGCGCCCGAACCATCATCGTCAATACGCATCACCAGCACCAGCAAATTGAAGACTTTCTTCACCGGCAGTCGTATGCCGCAACCGTCATGACGCGCTATGAGCCGGAGATTCTCGGCACGGGCGGCGCCATACGCAACACAGCGGAAATCTGGCATTCACAGCCACTGCTGGTCGTCAACAGCGATATTTATACCGATTTCGATTTTCAGGCGTTCTATCGCTTTCACCTGAACCACGGCCAGCCCATAAGTCTGGCGCTGTGCGATCACCCCGCCTTTAACTCGGTAGCCATCGATGCGGCGAACAACGTTGCCGGGTTCCGGGGATCGGCCGATACCACCGTCGGCGGCGCGGCCCGTATAATGACGTTCACCGGAATCCAGGTGCTGAACGACAAGTTACTCGCCTATATCCCCCCCGAAGGGTTCGCCAGCAGTATCGATGCCTTTCAAGCCATGCTTTCCGACGGCCACCGCATTCCGGCCTATATCCCCGAAAGGTTGCAATGGTCGGACCTGGGGACCCCGGAACGCTATCAGGCCGTGGCCCGTGAAATGATGGCGCAACAAGCGCTGCGCCAGACCGGGGAGCAAGAAAATCCGTCGGCCATCGAATGGCAGCCGCTGCCCGGGGATGGCTCCGACCGTCAATGGTACCGCCTGAGTTCGGGGAAAACGCGGTTGATCGTGGCCGACCATGGTATCAAACCCTCCGAAAGCACCTGTGAAGCCGAAGCCTTCGTCGGGATCGGGCGGCATCTTCACCAAAAAGGGATACCGGTGCCGCAGATCACCCTAGAAGACACGTTCGCCGGACTGGTGTTCATGGAAGATCTGGGCGACCAAAACCTTCAGACACGTGTTCAGACAGCGTCCCATTTGTCATCCGTTCACACCGATTATTGCCGACTGATCGAGATCCTGTTGTCAATGAACTTCCGGGGTGGCGAAAATTTCGATCTGCGCTGGACCTATCAGACCCGTCGTTATGACCGGGATGTTATCCTGCAGGGTGAATGCCGCTATTTCGTCGAAGCATTTCTCGATGGCTATCTTGGAATGACGGGTGAGCATGAAACACTGCTGCCGGAATGTCACCGATTGGCAGACACGATCATGTCGATTGAACCGATAGGATTCATGCACCGGGATTTACAATCACGCAACATCATGGTGCGGGAAGGGCAGTTTTACTTGATTGACTTTCAGGGCGGCCGAATCGGTCCGCCCCATTATGATCTGGCCTCGCTTCTCATCGATCCCTACGTCGATTTACCGATTGCACTGCGGGAAACCCTGCTGAATTTCTTTTCCCAACGCCTGGCGCAGCACACCGGCATCACCGCCACGGAAATTCAAAAAGCCTACCGTTACTGTGCACTGGCCCGCAATCTGCAAATCCTGGGCGCCTATGGTTTTCTGACACGCCGCAAAGGCAAGCCGCAATTTTCCCGATACATTCCCACCGCCGTGCGAAGCCTGCAACACAATCTGACCCATTTCGAAAACGACGAATTCCCGATGCTTTCTAAAATTGCGAATGATGCCATACCGAAATATCTGTCCGCGCAAGAAGCATTATCGGAGAATGCTGGCAGATCAAGCTGATCCATGCTATGGCAAGTGAGAATCAAGTGCCAAGGGCAACCCTCATTCCCACAGGAGGCATCACATGAATCGCATTAAAGTCATGGTCAACGGCCTGCCCGGCAATGTCACCCAGATGATCGCCCAATATATCGCTCGCAATGACGCGTTGACATTGCTGCCCTATTCGCTTACCGGCCCCGAAATCGAGATCGACCGAATTTCGGTTGAAGATATGACCATCGAATTGATCGCGCCCGACCGTCGAGATGCGTCCATCATGGCGATCAAAGACGCCTACGACCCTTTTATCAGCGTCGACTTCACCCATCCCACAGCCGTCAATCGCAATGCGCGTTTTTACTGTACCCATGGTCTGCCGTTCGTCATGGGGACCACCGGCGGGGATCGTCAGCAACTCCATGAAACCGTCACCAAATCGTCTGTATCGGCGGTGATCGCCCCGAACATGGCTCGCCAGATTGTCGGCCTGCAGGCGATGATGGCCTATGGGGCCGAGAATTTTCCGGAACTTTTTCAAGGATACACGCTGGAAGTCCATGAAAGCCATCAACAGGGCAAGGCCGACACCAGCGGCACAGCCAAAGACATCGTGGGCTATTTCAATGCCATGGGCGTTGAATTTACGAGCGACCAGATACAAAAAGAACGCGATCCCGTGGTCCAGAAGGAGCAATGGGGTATCCCGTGGGAGTCGAATCCCAGGTGGTACGGTGGCATCGCAGCTTTAGGATGTATTGATTCAGTGAATTGAGAGATTGTTTTTTCTTGTCCTTCTTTGCAATTTTGTAATCACCGCCGTAAAAAGTTTTAATTAAATATAGGCCAGCCTCAAACATCGTATTTTCAAAACCCTTGGACACAATTGTCATTAGGTTGTTATAGACTTTATCAAGATCGGGTTTTGTGGCAGCCGCGACCGGTAAATTTTGATTCTCCGCCGGCATCTCCTTTTGCCAAACGGCTTTAACCGTATTTGCCAATTTAATGCTTTTTTCATTGATGTTCTCAATTTTATCTCTGAAACCGCCGTCCTTGAATTCCAACTGGAGGCTTTCGACCTTTTTTTTGGGGTCACAGAGCTTTCGATTTAATTTTCGCTTGTGGTTACCGCAGTACCATTGTTTTTTTCCCTTTTTATCGATGATGTGTTCTGTTGGCGCTATTGCTGACATTATACCACCTTTGTAAAGCTCGGTCATCATCGGTTTCACAAGCTTGTCAATGTCAGCCGTTTCAAGGGTGTTGTCATTTCGGTGCTGACCATATCCAACCAAAAGATGCAGATCTTCGGCACTATTTTTGAATGCCGGCAATAATTGTGCAACACGCTTTCTATTGTCATTGCCAATTCCGTGAATGTGCAGAATTAGAAGGGAATTATGTTCGGCTATAATTTCGTTTTTATATTTTTTTATTGGTTCGAGGAACTGATTCTGGAGCTTCTTAAATTTGTTGATGTGGGACCAACAATTTAAATCTGCTGCGCAGTCACGCAGACTTGGTGCTTTCAACCCTGCGTTTACAGGCTTCCGGTATTTTTCATTGACGACTGCATAACAATCCAACTCATCAGCTATTTGGCGGGCCAACTGATAGGTGCCTTTATCGTCGCTTGAATGACCATGTGGCGCGATTACAAGAATGTTACAAGTTCCCTTGCGGGTTGGAATGACACCTTCGGTCCATGGATCGGAATCTTCAGTTTTTATGGTATTATCATTTTCAACAACTGTTGCAGGGACAGATTTTGGTTTTCGCTGTTTCTTTGGTTCCTTTAAATCCGTGAGGCTCTTTTTCAGATAATAATCTGCACCCTTTGAAACGAGCAGGGATGTCACTTCTTCACGAAATTTTAACCAATTGACATTCAATTTTTTATAATTGAGCTTTCCAACTTTCCAATGATCAACGAACGGATGAATTTGCTCTATTAATTCCAATGCCTGGTCTGGGTCAATTACCGGCTCCAAGCTGACCCAGGTTCTGATACCCATTTCATGAGCGGCTTTGATGGCTGCAATTCTCATATCGATCGTTGACGCGTTCGGCTCCCATTTATCGGCGACATCTTGCTTTGTGAAACAAATCGTGGTTCCAAAAGATGCCCTATTATAATTTTTTAGTAGGTCAAAATCCCTGGCGGCTCTGATACCGCCCTTTGTGAGAATGGTAAATCTAAGATTGTTTTCAATCAGAATCTTGATAGCTTGCCTTGTGATGTTGAGATCACTTTCAATCGCCTGATAGGGGTCAGTAACAAAGCTCAGGAGAATTTCACGGTCATCGCCAGCAGCTTTTAACTTTTCGGCATCTATTGCAAACTTGGCTATAGCTTCTTTTTTTGGATTACAGTCAGAATGAAAGGCTTCTCTTTTCTTTCCTTAGGGCCTTTGGTCCAAAACAATAAGTACATCGATGGTCGCAACCTTCATAAAGATTTGCCGCTAATTGAGCATACTCTCTGGCTTTACCGCTTGGCTCGTAAATGATCCCCATAATATCCACCTATGTTTTCTGAGTTTTGATTTGTCTTTATCGTTATCGTCAAAACTATCGATAACATAAGGAATATTACGAATTTTATCAGATCTATGAATTGGACCGACAACTGGAGAATAGGGGAGAATGACAGAAAAGATGGAGGGATGCGTAAATGGATGGAGATGGGATGAACTAGAGGTAATGATAGGTATGCTAATATATCTATTTTATTATAGAATTCTGTATTTACGAATTGACAATTTTAGGCAAATGTAATTTTATGACGAATTGCCGCGGTGGGAATAATTTTTTAGCAAAAAAGTTTTAAATTGGGGAAAAACACTTTTTTTCCGTTTTTATTGGTTTTTCTTAAGATTCCCTTACTGAGTTATTTGTAACATGAATTTTACAAATACATACGATGACAATTTGAAGTTAAATACTTCAACTATATGTAATTAAACGATATTTTATTATTGTGCCATAACTCATACATGGAAAACCCTTTTTGTTTATGGAATATTGTAAATGGGACCATTACGGTCCCCGATGCATACACTCATTAAATCTTTTCGAATATCAGTAACCGCAGAATTTTTTTTAGCCACCGCCTAACGGCAAGACGGCTTTTTAGACGACTCCAAAAGGCTCTCGATCCTCAGACCGATATGCCATAGGATTTATGAGGTCGGGTAGAACTCGGGTAGTTTTAAACCATATCTATTGAAAAGAAACCCATATTTTGAACTTATTGAATTGTCTCTAAAATATCTGTTATCTATTGAAATTAAAGGAAAAGCCTTGCGTATCAACCACTTGTTAAAATACGGATATGTCAGCCAGGACACCTGGATTCTGTTCCCCTGGGATGCGGACAGCCAGTTTGCGGAACCGATTATATCGAGACGGTAGATGGAAATATGACTAAAATTGAAAAAATTGCTATCATTGGCGCTGGAGTCATGGGGGCTGCCTATGCCGCGATGTTTGCTGACGCCAGGGCCTTTTCGGTATTATTTGTGGCTCGCGGTGAGCGTTAAAAGCGAATAAAAGAAGGCAGCCTGACGGTGAACCGGAAACAGTACACTGTTCCGGTCATTCAACCTGGGCCGGTATAAAGATATGTTTTTAATTGTCAAATCCAAAGATCTGACCCCCTGACCTCTGACCGCATC
>CAWKLN010000007.1:112500-121003 GCA_963850465.1 uncultured delta proteobacterium | reverse complement strand
CTCAGTTCTCTCGCTCCCTTTTCACTTTTGGGAAGTCTCGGAATGGTCTATACTGCCATTGCCATGGGCATTCGGTACTTTCAAAAGGCATACGCCGTCACGGGAGGCAAATTTCTAGTGGAACCCGCCTTTCAACCATCCTTTGGAAACATTGGTGCGTCGGGAGTCTTGTCCGCCAAGACTTTCATTCTCGTTAGTATGCTCAGTACGGCCTACATGGCCCACTTTAATGCGGCCAAATTCAAAATGGAACTCAAGGACAGTACCGTCAAGCGATACAATACTGTCGTGGCCGTGTCGTTTGGTATCTCCCATCCTGTTATTTTAGTATCATGTCGACCTTGGGATTTTTGACCTTTGGATCGGCCAGTAACGGTCTGATTCTCAACAATTATGCCAATCAAGATGCATTGATGAGTCTGAGTCGTATTGCAGTGGCAGTGTCGTTGGTATTTTCGTACCCACTGGCCTTTACAGGAGTACGGGAGGGTGTGTTGGATATGTTTCAGATTAAAGATCGAAGCAATGGCATGTTGAACAAGGTGACGGTGGTGTGTCTGTCGTTGGTGACGGCTTTGGCATACAAATTGAAGGATGTGAGCTTTGTGTTGGCGTTTGCGGGTGCGACATTGGGGAACGCGTTGATTTACATTTACCCATCCATCATGTTTCGTGCATCTGTCAAGAAGATGGGCGACGGGGCGAGTAAGGGTTTGAAGAGGGAAGCGGTGGCGGCAGTGGGAACAGCGGTGATGGGAGCTGGAATGGGATCACTGGTGCCGTCATCGCGGTCAAGGAGCTTTTGATGAGTTGAACAACCTAAAGCTACTATATCGTAGAAGAATAAGAAGAAGGCAAGGCTATTCGATTAACCTGAAGCTATTGCAAAGGACGAATGCTCTCTTTTCTCAACTTGGGAAAGGAACACCTGTAGTCGTTGGTAAACTAATAGTCTCCCGTCACTTGGCGTCGTCTTAGTTTTATCTTGACCGACGGACTCGGCTGTCACCTTCGTTCGATCTAGAGAGAGAGCGCAAACTACCATGAAGTAGGATAGTACAGGTAGCATACAAGACACAATACAATAGGCTTGCTACTAGCTTCTTCGAATGAGAGGCGCGGGGGCGGATAAGCTGTACCAGGTATCGCGTGCGCCCGCGCTGCGCTGAAGCCAAAGATAGATTGTTGCGGTTGCGCCACGTACCGTCGATCTCTCGGGTCGTATTGGCAACAACATCGCCATTGGCGTCAAGCGTCTCGTACAACACGCAGTTGGTTGCCATCCAGCGGATGGCTCATGAGCGTGATTATCTCGTTCATCGAAGTTCCTTCGATGATCAGAATATCGGTCGCATTGTCTTCAATTCCGATCAACGGATTGAGTTCATCGCCGTGCCCGTTCAAGTCATCGCCGAATTCCGTGTACTCAGGACGGACATCCAAAACCATGATGTCGATCCCGGCTCCGCCGCGCAGGATGTCCGAACCGTCTTGACCTTCCAGCCAGTCGGTGTCGCCACCGCCGATCAACAGGTCTTGACCACCTCCACCGAGCAGTTGATCTTCACCACTGCCTCCAAAACCCCAGTCGCCGCCGCCTGTGGTTGCGGGGGCACTGTTTCGCAAATAGAGCGGTCCGGCCAACCAATCGCCGCCAATAAAATCGTTGCCGTCGCCACCGACGAACAATTCTCGACGCAGGTTGCCATACAAAAAGTCGCCTCCGGGTCCACCGATCAGTTCGTCACCGAACAGCGAGCCTTGTACCGTGGCGTCGGTCGAGGGCGAGTACGCATACAGAAAGTCGATCCCCGATCCGCCGAACAGCCGTTGTCCGATCTGGTTGTCGTTGGCGTCGCCTTTGTCTCCGTACAGATGATCGCGGCCGTCATCACCGTAAACCTGGTCGATTCCGTCGTCGCCATGGACCGTATCGTCGTTTGCCCCACCCCGGACGATGTCGTCGTCAGGGCCACCTCGGACATGATCGTTTCCGGCTCCGCCATCAACATAGTCCTGGCCTCCATCGCCATTGAGATCGTCCGCGTCACCGCCACCAAAGATCCAGTCGCCGTCCGCTCCGCCGCGAATCTTGTCCACACCGTCACCGGCCTGGCCGAGCACGGAGAGCCCGGAAACGATGGTTGGGACAACGTCATCCGGTGTGACGTAGGAGAGGGTTTCTCCGGTGATCATTAGACGATCGGATTGAGCTTGCTGGATCTCCGGCGGCAACTGGAAAGCCGTCATGTCGGCGCGGGAAAACGTCGCATTGCCGCCCCAGATCAAATCGCGTCCCGCGTCGCCGAACAAGCTGTCATCGCCCAAACCGCCGATAACTTCATCGTCGCCGGAACCGGCGACGACGGTGTCATTGCCGTTGCCGGCATCAACGAAATCGTTTCCGCCAAAGGTTTGAATGGAGTCATGGCCGGCCCCTGCGATGACAAAGTCTGTGCCATTGCTGCCGAAAATGACGTCGGAGTGATGAGCGGCTAGCGTGCCGGTCGGGATCGGCAGGCTGCCATTTTCTTCATCGCCAAAAATGCGTTGTGCACCTTCGTTGGTCGGCGTTGGCGAATCGCCGATGACGAATCGGTCGGCACCCGAACCGCCAACCACGGTGTCGTTGCCAAGGCCGGCGTAGATTTCATCATCACCGTCACCGGCGCGGATCAAGTCATCACCGCTGTAGGCAAAGATTGTGTCATTGTCGGATTCGAGAGCCAGGCCCGTACTGGATCTCTTCGGACCAACGTCGGACCGGCCAGGATCACGTCGTCGCCAAGTTCCCCATAGATCGTATCGTCGCCCGCGCCGCCTTCGATCCAATTGGACGCCGTCCGGTTCTTGGCCCACGGTCGAATCGGATGCCATGACTGTGTCATTGCCGGCACCTCCGAACAGGTTGTCGCTTCCCAGTCCGCCCGTGATGGTGTCATTGCCAAACGCCGCAGAGGCATCGATTCCGGTGTAGATCGAATACGGACGGAATTGCGTCAGTTCGCTGTAATCACCATAGACGGTGTCATTGCTGAGGCCTCCATCGATCCAGTCGCTGCCGCCGCCGCCTTCGATGTGGTCGTTGCCGATTCCGCCGGTGAGGGTGTCGTTGCCCTGGCCACCAAAAACCCGATCGAGTCCGGCGGCGCCGTGGATTTGGTCATTTCCGTTACCACCCACCAACAAGTCGTCACCGTCACGTCCTTCTAGCGTGTCGTTTCCGTCACCGCCGATCAGTGTGTCACTGCCGAGTCCACCGTCGATCGCATCGGATCCATCTTCGCCTTCGATTCGGTCTTGCCCCTCGCCCCGTAGACCGTGTCGGATCCAGATCCGGCAAACACGATATCGTCGCCGACACCGACATCGATATAGTCTCCGCCGGCTCCGCCAAACACGCGGTCGTTGCCTGCGTAGGTAAAGATCCGGTCGTCCCCGTCACCACCATCAATGTCATCGTCTTTCGGGCTGCCGAGAATTTGATCGTCCCCGGCTCCACCTCGGATGGTGACCGCTCCACCGCCACCAATGAAGGTGTCATTGCCGTCACCGCCATCAAAGATGACTGGTTGTTTGATGTCAGGGTGCACAAATAAGAAATCGTTCCCGGCTCCGCCGTCGGCCTGGATGCTGGTGACCCCGGTGTAGCCGATCGAATACCCAAACCCTTGGACCACGATTCGGTCCGGCGTAGCGCCAGGCAGAAGCGTGAAATGTTCGGCGATGTCGCTGTGATCGGCGGACGCTTGGCAAACGGTTTGCGGCGAGTTTGCTTCGCGACATCCGGCGCGGTCGCCCATGTTCAGCCGCAAGACGCCATTGTCAACCGTCGCCAGTTCGATCAAGTTCTCGCTCGGTCGCGGGATCTCAAAATCCAGCAAGCGTACGTTGGCCAATTCGAACTCTTTGGTGTACGCGAACGGTTCAACGCCGAACACGACCGACAACGTCAAACCGGCATCAAAGAATCCGCTGATATCAAAAATGTGGATCCCTACGCCGCCCAACTGCGCGTTATGAATGATCTCGCCGACACGAATTTTCCCATCCACTTCGCCGGTGAATGGGTCCGGAATATCGTGCAAGTTCAAATCGATTCCCGCATACAAGCCGCCGGTGACGCGGGGAGAGACGGGGACCGGAAAGGGTGGAATCGGAATCGTATCGGGCGTGACCTCGATGCTGGCGCGAAACTCGATCTCGGGAACATCCCGTCCCGTGCCGTTGGGGTTCTCCGTGTCGCTGACGAAGAACCCGTTGAAAATATCCAGATAGTTGTTCGACTTGAGGAACTGGCTGATTCCGAAGGTGTCATACCCGAAGGCAAAGTCCGCTTTGGCCGACAAGCTTCCTTCGACGGTCAGACCGACGATCGAAAAGGGTGCCGGTGCGGGGTAGAATTTCTTCATCGTGAACCCGACTTCTAACGCCGGGGCATCGAACAAAAACAGATCGATGTCGTTGCCGAGCAAGAACTGGAACGCGCTGGCCGGGTTTTCAATGATCGGAAAAAAGAACTTTCCGTTCTTTCTTCGGCTTCATCAACGTTTTCTCATTGAAGTCTCTCGCTCCCGAACCGCCCAACTGTTCTCCGACATCGCCGGCTTGGTCCTCATTCATCGGTGACAGTTTTCCTGCCATGCCCGGATCCATCGCGGCGGAACCGTTGACGTCAAACGATCCGAGGGTCAGCCAGGAACCATCACCGCCGGTTGAAAACGCGTTGACGGTGGCGATCAAATCATCCAAGGTCGCGATGGCTTCGATGAAATCAGCGGCCTTGCCAACCCCGAGTAGCTTGGCCAAGTCCAAGAGCGTGATGTCTTCGCCGGCAAGTTCCGAAATCACCGGAATCGGTTCTTGCAAAACATTCAATACCGGTCGAAACGGTTCAATGACTTCATCGATCTTGGCGAGCGAATCACCCACGAATCCCGAGATAAATTCGCCGATGTTCAATTGAATCGTGTCGAATCGAATCGGGGAATATCGATGTTTTGGTTTTCACCATCGACAGGAGCCGACACTCCAAACGACTTTCGGAAATCCCAATCGAGAGAAAAATCAGACCTCACGCGAGGCAACGAGGCGTCACCACCAAAGCTGGCGGTCAGCAGCAGGTCGACGTTCGCATCGACGGTTAGCTCGGCACCGAGTATCTGATCGAAGTCAGAACCGAGCAGCTCGCCGATGGTCGGCTTGCTCCAATTTGTTTGCGTCGGTCGGATCATCACTGCCTGCGGCTCCGCGTCCATCGAACTCGTCAATCGTGCCGTCATGGTCATCATCGAATCCCCGTTTACCCGGTGCGCATCTGGGCCGAGGTTGCTGGGGTCGAACAGGTCGATCTTAAAGTCCGCACGAACCGAGGTGCCCGACAACGCCGTTGTAGCCGAGTCCTCGACACTGATGGTTCCGCTGCCGTCACTGTGTGGCCCAGTTGTCGCTCGGAACAGTTTGTTTAGCTTGACGTCCCCCACCGCAACGTCGGAAAGGTTCAGCCCCGAAACGATCTGGTTTGCCGTCGTCACGCCGTCTTCGATGGTAAATGTCAGCTTTGCGGTTGTCGGGTCAAACGCGACGGTCGGTCGATCGCCAATACCGCTTTGGTGAACGAATGCGATCTCGACGTCGCTGAGCGGAACGTCGATCGTGCCGTTACCGTTCTTGATCGTGATGCGATCGCCATCCGGTATCACGTGCCCTCGGATGGACGCGTTTCGATCGCGTATCGGCGACGTCGTCGCGACCGCTTTGGGCAACTCGTCGACATCTAAACGAAGAAAACCCAGTTCCCCTGCGGCCGACAGGTTGGGGATCATCGCTTCGACAAACACTTCCAACTCACTGTCATCGGACGTGTCAAAATAGACGCCATTTTCAAAATCAATTCCGATGCCAAACACGAAGTCAAAACCGGCGGTCAGGATCACACCGCCATCGACTTCCAGTCCCAATCCCGG
The DNA here is from genome assembly GCA_963850465.1 of uncultured delta proteobacterium. Lineage (GTDB taxonomy): Bacteria > Desulfobacterota > Desulfobacteria > Desulfobacterales > UBA5852 > JABZFP01. The sequence goes on along the minus strand of CAWKLN010000007.1, from coordinate 115,037 downwards.
AACGCCAAGGTCAAAGTCGACTTCGCTATCCAGGAGCGAAAAGTCACGCCCCAGGTGAATGTCAAACCGCACTCCGTCAAAATTGCCCGCACTGCCCGTCGTGGTCAGCACAACATCCTTTTCGGTGATCTGGCCGTCGGGTGATCCTGTTCCATCGATGCCGACGCTGTCTCGCAGCAGGTTGATGCCGCCTGGGCCGAGCCTCAAAGATGACACGTCGAACCGCATCGAGCCCGAACGGGTTGTCGTTGGCCGAACCGGTCGCGGCCAGTCGATCAAAGTTGGCGAGCACTGAATCGCGAATTTCTTCCAGAAACCTTGCTTCCTCGGCTAACTTGTCGCCAATCAATGGGATCGGGAAGCCGGCTACTCGCCCCTCATCGCGTCAATGGCGAGATCAAAAATGCCGTTCCATCCACGACCATCTGCGAACAAGTTATCGCCAAGGTCGAACGATTCAAAAACTGGATAGGTGAACGTGAGGGCCGATTGCCCTCCTTGAATACTCTGAACCTGAATCCCCGGCACTCCGTTGTTCGGGGGAATCTCGTTGACAACATAAGCGTTGGTGTCGCCAAGATACGTGATGAATTCGGGGATATCAATCAGGACGTCAAAGTCACCGATCAAAGCGGTTTCAACGGGGAACGCGGTTGGCAGCATGGCCGACGCGGTCGCGGTGACTTCGGTGCCGATCGAGGACCCGATCGAAACTCCTTCGCCAAAGAGTTCGTTTTCACGATTCCCGTTTGCGTCTTCGATTACGGTCGGGTCACGGAAGTAGTGTCGGTTGTCGCCATCGTTCACGTCGGGTTCAAGAAACAGTGCAAACGATCCATCGAGATTTGCTTGACCATTGCGGATGAAAACGCCAAACGCGCCGACAGCAGCGTCAAACGAAATACCCCCAGCGTTTGCAGTGGCCGATAACTCAATTCCCGTGCCATGGCGTAATGGCCGCAGCAGTCCTGTTTCATTTCCCACCAACGGGACGCCAGGACTGGATGGATTTCCAGCCTTTAATCTGATGCCGGCGCCGGAGGTGCCGTTGGAAAGTCCGCTTTGAAAAACCAAACGCGACGATTCGAAGGTGACCGTGATATCCGTTTTTGTCGAAACTTCGTCGACCCGGGTGGCGAAAACGCTTGCAACGTCATCCAGGCTGGTGACCGACGAAAAATTCAATCCATCAATCTCATATGATTCGCCGTGGATTCGATCGCAAAGTTTCCATTCGTGATGGATTTCCAATCATCGGAGTCGGACACGACTTGTGCCGACTGCTTCAAGCTTTCGTAGTCGTACAGGAAAAAACCGCTCTAGTGGTCCGTCAGGATGTGTCAGGTCCATCCGAGAGAAATCCCCAGCTCAGCACCGGCATCGAGCGTTAACAATGATTGGCCGCGCAGGTCAACCAGTTCTGGCAAATCAAAGCCCAGTCCACCCATAAACTGTTCCAGGTCCAGGTTGATCGGTACCTGAATTCCGGGAGAGCTCCGGATCAGCATCGAAGCGTTTGCCGAAGGACTCGCTGGCCAAGATTGCGTAGGCCAAGTCAAGACGGAGTGCGATCCGGGTAGTTCGATTTGAATACCCTCAATGCTTTCGGCGAGGAACCAGAGCACCGATTGACTCGCGTCGGCAACTTGTGTTTTCAAGGAATCAGCCTGGGCGCCGAACAATTTGTCGAACAACTTGTTCAACGGGTCCAACGCGGCTTGGCCCTGATCATCAATCAGCTCGCGGGCAGAGAAAAAGTCGCCGATGTGTCGCACAACCTTGGACCGATCCAAGGAGATCGTGACTTCCGAATTGTCGACCTGAAGAGACCGAAGGTATTCCACTTGTTCAAAGAAGTCGGCGTCGGGATTGCCGGGGACTTCATTCAACTCCGGTCGCCCGAACGCGGCATTCAACTGTGGCAACTCAAAAATCACGCGGCCGTCGGCATCCGGGAGTTGCAGCAAGTCCTCAATCAATTCCTCGACAATTTGCAGCGATCCGGCGGGCGTCGAAGCCGTCTCGTTGATGAAGCTTCCAAAGTGGAGCGAAACGAACAACTCATTCAAATTGATGTCGATCAATGGCAGATCGGTATTCAGGATGCCGAGATCAAGTCCCGCCAGAAATCCTTGGACATGACGCAGCCCCGCAATGATCGTGTCAAACGAAAACCCATCGAACGACGAAAGCTCAAAGGGCAAATCAGGAAGCTCAAACGCGAATGGATTTAGCCCTGCAAGTCCGAACTCGGGAAGCAGTCCTTCGAGGTCGGCAAGACTTGGCAGAAAGTCGGCCAAGTCGGGAAGATCAATCGACGGAAATTCGACATCGATGCCGAGGTCGATTTGCGCAGACGCCAGATTCGGCAGGAAGTCGGCGGGGGTGCAATGGGAAGCGAGAGGTCAATCCCGAAGTCGGGGAGCGCTATGTTCAAGCCGGCAAAATCGGCGGTCGCGGAGAGATCGAAATCCGCATCGCCCGTGATTGCCGAACGCGCCAACGTAAGCAGACTGGGTTCGAGCCCGCCCCAAGTT
>CAWKLN010000007.1:0-95000 GCA_963850465.1 uncultured delta proteobacterium | reverse complement strand
GGGGATTACATGCCAAACACGGATCCCGGTATCATTGGGCCGCTTCCGAATCTTGAAACTTGCTCATGAAGGCCTGGTGTACGACATCCGGCGCCCATTCCGGCTGGTGCAGCATTTTTGCATAGCGTTTCATGTACCGGTCGGGTGCCGCATGTTGCGTGGCGGCGAGCGTGCTTTCCGTCATGATGCGGTGAATCTGGCGATGATTCTCTTTCACCATCAACGGGTAAAAAGCACGTGCACGGTGCATAACGCTGTTCACCTCCTCCGGATGAGCATCGTCAAACAGAAAACCGTCGCCGTTGTGGGCCGCCTGGAGCAGTGACGCAGGGGGGCAGCCCATGTCGATGGCATTCCCTGCTTCCCATTTTTGGATCAGAATCCGCCGTAAACCGTCGTCTAAAAAGGCGGAACGGCCAGCGACGATATTGCGCAACGAGACCGGACTGTCCACGCTGACACAGTCACTGGCCAAAATGCCGCTGGCCATAAAATCGACGGGGTTGCTTTCACGCGTGGTTTCATAGTCTGACGGATACCGCTCATAATAGAAGTGTTTCCAGAAACCGGCGGCATCGATGCCCCGGTCTTCGATGGTGTTCAGACAGGCTTTCCCCGTATCGAAATTTTGAATTGAGAACAGGCAGGGGATATCGCGCTCGTGTGCCATGGCCGGGATGAGTCCGGTCATCCAGCCCATGCAGTGGATCAGATCCGGTTGAACAATCGGAACGATATGGTTGATGACTTCCCGTTGAAAGGCCAGGGCGATGGTGATGGCATCTGCCATATGGCAGGATGCCTGGGGCTTCCAGTAGAAGAGATGCCGATCCTGGGCCAGATGCACGCGTTCTTTGCATACGGATAGGCGCTGGCGGGACTCCCCGGCGCGGGTGCCGCGACTGCGGGTACGGAACAAACGGCGGAAGTCGGGAAGGGCCACATGAACGTCGACACCGTTCTGAAACAATGCCCGGACCAGGGCGGCGGCCCTTTCGGCCGGTGGCCCGGTCCTGATGCTGACCTGCTGTGCGTTGGCGGAAATTCCCTCCGGGAGATACGCAATTTCCGGGGTAACCAGCAGTATGCGGGGTGATCCGCCTGGTGGCAACGGCATGATGCTCATCCTGTCGATCGAAGTCAGTTTTAGAAATATTGGACACCGTTCATAAATCGATGCCCGGATGGATTTGCGTCATCCTGACACCATTGGACCTTGGCCAAGGTCATGGTGCGGAGACCGCCTTCCTCCTGTTGCACGGCTTCGCCTCGGGGACATTGGTTGAGCCGGATCATAACGGTGGTGCCGGGTTTAAATCGTTTGTCCGTCCGAAAACACATGCCCCTCTGGCTGAAGTTCAGCATCTGGGCGTGATGAGGGTCTGCGGCATTGAAGAGGCTGCAGATCACCGATCCCTGATCATAAAAGCGTGTTGTCGATCGTTTTTCCATGGGACCTCCCTGGCGGGTTGTATGCGGGCGCCCTGGTGCCTTGTTTTTTTGGATCACTGCACCGGGCATCCATCGGGTGCTATGGCCTGCGCATAAGCACCTGTGAAAACGATACGTGCCGTTATTTGTGGACGCACACTGAATTGCTTCTGAAACATCTCACGACCGAAAGTCGACAGGCTTGTGAGTTTGTCCGTGTGCACAATGACGCGCAGCTCTCTGTCAAGGGCGTCTTGCAGACAATGTTTCAACTCGTAGGCGGATGTGCCGTCAAAATGGCCACTGAGTTTGATGTGCAGACCCGCCCCCCGGCGATGGTGTCGCATGGTAAAATTGGGCGCCATGATTGGACCTCACGGAGTATGATCCTGCACGTGCAGGATATTGTTAAACGTGCCGTAGCAGTTGGTGCACTGGTTGGGGTTGTTGGGGTCGGTGCGCCACTGGCCATCCACCAGGAATTTGTATTCGTACTGCCCGGGTGGCAGCATCATAATTTTCTGCCAGAGACCGTTGCCGTCGCTTTTCATGGGGTGGGACGCATGATTCCATTCATTGAAATCGCCAATAACGGCTACCTCGTGCGCCTGATCATCGCCAATGGAAAACAGGACGCGGTGGCGGTTGGTGGTTTTCCTTTGATTGGAGTTGCGCATAACAGATCTCCTCTTTTTCTTTGAAATTTTGGGTATGGGCCAGGCGAAAAGCAGAAAGTACACAAGCGCAGGGGAGCTGAAAACTTTGCCGGGTTGATCTTCGCTTGTGTAATATAATCCTCGCCCGGTGGCCGGACAATCACTCGAAATGGCCATTTTATTTCGATGAAATAGCTACTTCTGGTTATTTGCAACGGTTCCGGACACGGGTGGTGCGGTTCGGCGCAGATATCAATTTTTTCCCAACAGGATCCAATCAAAGGGCCGTCACCGCGAATGGACAACGTGCATGGTAGCCGTGGACGCCCCGATTCAAAGCGTGTATAAGCAAAAGATATGTCTGCCGAATCCGGTCTTGGCCGAATTTGGTAACGAACACGTCTTATTCCATTTATTGATTTGCCCGTCAACCGCACGGCCGCGCGCCGCATGGCGCGGGTGTTAAAAAATTTGACAATACGCAAGGCAAAGACGATGAAATTTTGGGTATGGGACAGGCGAAGAGCAGAAACACACAAGCGCAGGGAGGCGAATAACATTGCCAGGCTGGTTCTCGCTTGTATAAAATATAAATAATCATCGCCCGGTGGCCGGTTCAATCACTTGAAATGGCCATTTTATTTCGGCGGAATAGCCACTTTTAGCTATTAGGCCGATGTCTCGATTCGGCTGGCGTGCGATTCGGCACAAACAGGATCAAATCCGGATCCATCCCCTTGCGGACCCTCCAGGATTGATCGTAGGCCACAACGATTTTTCGGGTCTACCGGCTGTCCACCCACAATGGCCAGGGGCACATGTGCAACAGCATCTGCCAGTTTGGACGCAATACTGCCAAGCATGAACTCGGGAAGGGTGCCGAAACCATTGCGGCCGATGACCAATGCGGCGTAGCCGATATGGGACTCGCTGATGATGTCGCGGGCAATGCCGATCTTTCGTGGTTGGACCGAGACGGAAACACTCCCGGATGGAAATCCCGCAACCATGAATTTTTTTTGGGCCATCTCCATAAACCGATCGATCTGAATGCTGCGGCTGCTCTTCCATTTATTGATTTCCGGTTCGTAAGCAGCGCTTCCTGCTGTTGCACGCTCATCAAAAAAAGGCTCTGGGACCTCGGCCAGCACATTAAACAACTCAAGGCCCGCATCTTTCGGCGAGAGGATGCGGCTGAGGTAGGCAATCGTATGCATGGATTGATCAGAGCCGTCGACTGCTACAAGGTCTGTTGGCAAAGACGCCATGATACTCCTCCGTGGGCTGAATAGGCCTTTTATTTAACCAAAAAAGTGTGCCATGCTTCGCGCATTTTTATGATGAACGGTCCCTATGCTTCGGTTTTTATTTGGGTTTCAAACTTACTAATATAGGCTTGGTGGATAACATCCGCCGCCCATTCCGGCTTATGAAGGAAATCGCAGTTGATGATGAGGTCGAACTCATCGGGCGGCGCATCATTTTTATCGAAGGCTTTCTTGAAAAAACGACGCTGCTCTTTGTCGGCCTCCTCCAGCTCTTTTTTAGCGGCGTTCTCTGAGACCCCCAGAATATCTGCCACCCGTTTGATTCGAAATTCCTTGGAACTGATGCAGCGCACGGCCAAAACGCGATCCCGCGGCAGGATCAGGTGGGTTCCGCGTCCCACAAAGATGGTCGATTCTGCTTCGGCCAAAGTGAACACCGCAACGAAGAGCTTTCGCATATATTCGCTCATAATAAACGATTTTTCGCCAAAAAGAAGCATGCCCAGTTCGTTCATCTTGCCGGGGTGGCGTTCATCAAAAAAGGTAACGGTTTTTTGACTCAAATCAGCATCGTCCGCGATTTTTTCGATGATAAGGCGGTCGACGACCCGCTGGTTTGTTTTGCGGGCGAGAATTTCAGCGATTTCAAGTGCGCCGACCCCGATTTTTCTAGAAAAGCAGATGGTCGGCGATAAGGTGGCGGCCGTATTTGCGCTCTGTTTTACCTGGTCCTTTTTCTGTTCCCATTCAACGACATATTGATGCGCTCTTTGTTCGGCAGGATGGCGGCTTCGCGCTTGAGCGCCGGGAAGATAGCGACTACCGGAAATCTTTCGTTGTCATGACATACCTCCGTTTTTTGGTGAACATGGTCAAATCGACGTGCAACACGCATCGGTTCAGAAATTCATTCAAACTCCTCAAAGATCGATATTGCAGAAACCATGCCGTACAAAACAAAAAAAATATACCAAAATAACAGATAGATAGAGTTGATAGAATTTTCGAATTCGCTTGCGTCGCGCCTGTTTTAGAAAAATTATCAACTGGGGTTTCGATAAATTACGAATGTTTCACAGGCCATCGCGCTTCGGTTTAAAACGGAAGTCCGCAATACCGTCACGGAGAAGAGAAACGGGCGTGTTTGTCGTCAAGCCGCCAGGGTGTTGTGAACGGCGGCCACCCCCGGGTGGCGCTGGAGGTATTGTTCCAAGGCGCCAAGACCTGTCAGCCTTGTGTCGCTCAGAGGGAATCGCCAAATGGGGTACGCCCCCAGCACCGGGTGGATATTTTCGGCAGTCATCCCCCGTTGGCATTTATTGAGGATCACCCGTGTGACGTTCATCTTGATATCGGTCAGCTTCCGGCAGATACGTACTGCTTCCGAACAGGCAAGGGGGTCGTCGTTGAAGACCAGGTTGATACGGGTTGCCTCGGAGGTGAAACAGGCGCTTTGCCGCTGGCTGTCTTCGACCAGGGATTGAAGGCGGGTTTTTACTTTATCCTGTTCGATTTCGATCGACTTCCATTTGATTTTAGAAATGATCGCCTTTTTGGCGTATATCGTGGTTCTGAGTTCCATCAGTTCGTTCAGCCACAATCGGGTGATGACAGGTAGCGAGAAAAAACGCAGCGTCAAGGCGGTGGGGGGCATATCGAAGAGGATATCGTCCAACGCGCTGCCTTGGGCAAGCGTGGCGTCGAAAGCGAGAAGGAGGGCGTACTCTTCAAGCCCCGGGGAAAACTTGAGAATGTTGAAATATCGCTGGATATTGAGGGTGCTTTGATAGGCGTAGGCTTTCTTGAGGAGATCGATGCTTTTTTTCAGGTAAGCCTTCACCCATTGGTCGACATTGATTTCTTTCACCGCAAGGCCGGCGCGAACTGGAATTGGCCTTTCGGAAAAGGGCCGCATAAAAATGTCGCGCTGGTTATGCGCCGGATCCAAGGAAACCAGCAATGTCCGGCGGCCCGACTGGGCGAGGCGGACAGCGGTCAGGGCGGATGTCGTCGATTTGCCGACGCCGCCTTTCCCGATAAAAAAATGGAGTGTCGTGGACATCGTCATCTCATCAATCAATTGAGAATACGGAGAATAGATCGCCCAGCGGATCATGGGCCGTCATGATTCGGTCGAGCATCACTTCCAGTTCCTTGGACATCAGGGGGAGCAACGCCATACTGACATGCACGGGCGGCGCGGGAATCCCAATAAAGGTCCCCAAAACCAGGATCCCGAAGATGTTGATAAGTTCATCGATCTCGTATTCGACGGTTTCGACGGCCTTGCCGCGCATGACGGCATCGGCGCTCCGCCATAAGGATTGGATATGATTTTTCAGTCCGGCCATTTTTATCCCATCTTCTTTAGCGTTGTCTGCCGTTCTGAAGAATTGCGGAGCACCGCGATCTCCGGCGGTTTCCGTGGATTGATGGCCACACGAAACAGGCGTCGATCGAGCATGAGTCGCTTTCCCGAAGGAAAAACGCAATAAACCACATAGAGCGCCATCAATAATGAGCCCGAACGATAAAAAAATGGCACGACTAAAATATCCGCGAGCATGGCGAGACCAAGCGCTGCCAAACCGATAAAGATCAGGTTCCGTTCGAAGATGAAAAGCGCGTCGGCGGCGATGCGGGCATGTTTCCGCTTACCATGGGCAAACAGGGTGCGATAGAGTATAGGGCCGGCCAGAGCACATGCTGCTGTAAGGATAAATACGACCGGTCCACCGGACACGCCCGCTTGGAGAGGCACGCTAAATCCGGGGTTGAGGTGCTGTGTGACACGTAATGTGACCCAAACGAACGCGATTGCCACGAGCCACCTGACGTAGATGATCTTGAGATGGCGTTCCATTTTGATCGGTTTCCTTTCGCCATTGGCGCGTAGAGAACGGCATGTCCTGGGGGGCGTTGTTTTCTCCCGGTCAAAGGTTTTCCGCATCACCTGCGTCGCATCAGCTTGTCTTTGGTTTGCGCGTGACAAAGCGATCATCCAACTCTCTTATGATATTGATGATATCGCTCTGGGAGAGCTCATCAAACGTCAGCATGGCGTTGCCGAAAAATCCCTGACGGCGGATGGACAACGTCTTTTCCGCAATATGGTGGGCGGTGTGATCCCAGAAGGGATGGTCGAAAACATCCACCGCCCGGCTCAGGCGGGCCTGTTTGACGGAAAAGGCGGCACCGGAAACGATCGGCGGTCCGTCGAAAAACGAGACCCCCGTATCCCGCCGGACCGGCAACAGGGCCCCGGCGTGGCTGCTTCTCAGAAAACCCGGAACAAATGGACCGATGGCATAGGGCGCCAAAACTTCGCCAGTGGACGGGAAGTGATCTTGTACCCGGACGATGGCCACGGGATCATTTTTGCCCGTAACGAATCCGGCAACATTGTGCAGGCGGGCCGTGCTGACGGCCACCGACTGCTCTTCGTTGGTTCGCGAGAAAATCGATTCGACGGCGAAACGCTCCGGGTTCCGCAGCAGCGCCGCAATGTCATAGATATCTTCCGGGGCTTCCAGGCTAACGACGCGATCATGTTTGGCATACTGCACGTCCATAATCAGGAAGCGGAATCCCTTGTGCATTTTTTTGGAAAGCAACAGTCCCGCACAGATCATCGGATCGGCAAATGCCAGGTAGAAGGGCAGATTGAAGGCGCCGGGGCGGGTTTTATCGGCGGCCAGAACGAGAATCGCCTCATTGGGCCGTTCTTCGAAACACAATTCGGCGATTCCCGGCCCCAATCCTTTGACGGCGCCCGAAAAGGCATCGTGGAACAGATCCTGTCCAGCGCCGTATAAGCCTTCTTCAGCGGCCTGACGGGCACCGCAGCGCAGGGCATTCATCAACCCTTCGTGTACCGTACGGTCATTGAGCCCCTGCGCATGCGTGGCCACAATGGTGATATCGTCACCCGTGAAACTGATGTCGGCATCGATCAGAAGGGTATTGAGTTCCTTTCGAACATAGTCGGAAACCACATGGCAGACCTGAGGACTGGGTTGCAGATGTCCGCCGATGCCGCCAAGATCCGCCCGGAAGGCACTGATGGTCGTCTTCATTTTGGATCTCCCTTTCTCAATAGAGAAACATGGGTTTGCCCGTCACCTGCCGAATGGCGGGTCTGTATTCTTCCGGGTCATAAAATGCCTCCACATCGACACGTTTGACACCCACGCTAACGCGGCCTAACGCAACATCCGTGTAGCAGCCGTCCCGCAGGGCCACCATCCGGCCGGTATGCTGTCGCTCGATCAGTTGAATTGCCAGGTTGGCAAAATTCCGGGCAACCATCAGGTCCAGTGAATCCGGCGATCCGCTGCGCATCAAGTAGAACAAGGGTTGGTAGATCATGCCGATGCCGGTCAGTTCTTTGATGACTTCCGCTGTCCAGGCCCCGATACCGCCGAGCTTTCGATGGCCGAAGGCGTCGGCCCGGCCGCTCAGGATCATTTCGCCGCCGATGGCCGTGGCCCCTTCGCTGATGATCAACATGGCGTAGCGGCTGGGGTTACGGGCGCGGTCGTCCGCCAGGAAGCGTGCCAGTCGATTGGGTTCAAAAGGCACCTCGGGGATTACGGCGCGGTCGGCCCCGGACAGGTATGCGGCGATCAAAGAGGTTTCGCCGCAGTAGCGCCCAAAGAGTTCCACCACGGCAATGCGTTCGTGAGATCCGCTCGATGTCCGCAGGGCATGAATATGATTGACGCTGCGGGTGATGGCCGTGGAAAAGCCGATGCAGTAATCCGTGCCCACGACATCGTTATCCATGGTTTTAGGGATGGCTACGACCGGGAAACCTTCCTGGTGCAGTCGAGCGGCGAAAGACAGCGTATCGTCGCCGCCAATCGGGATAACGGTGTCGATCTTCAGACGGGCAAGATTGGCGAGAATGTGGGCGGTGAAATCCTTTTTCTGCCGCTCCGGAGCATACTGGGTCTTAAGGAAGTCTGGTGCATCGGAGAATGCAACGGCGCTGGGATTGGTGCGGGAGGTATGCAGGATGGTTCCCCCGGAGCGGTCGATGGTGCGGACGTCGGCGGATGTCAGCGGCTGCAGGTTTTTTTCATACGAGGGAGGGTCTTCATGATTGTAAGCCAACAGGCCCTGCCATCCCCGGCGAATGCCCAGGACGGAAAAATCACATTGGGCGGCGCGGGAGACCAGCTGTTTGATGCAGGGGTTCAGCCCGGGCACATCGCCGCCACCGGTCAGGATCCCGATTGTTTTTTTTACGGCCATGATTCGTCTCCTATGTCCGGCGTATGGAAATTCACTGCCGAATCGACCCGGGTATAACCGTCAGGCTTATACCGTATTCTGCATCGTATGCCCCGGGCAGGCGGCGATGCTATTCGACGCTGACGGCGACGATGTTGTTCGATGTTCCGAAGGGATTCGGCAGTGTTCGATGATTCCGTGGGTCCTCCCTCCACTCGCCGTCGATCCAGTACTTGTATTCATATTCTCCCGGTGCCAGCGTGACGGTTTTTTTCCATAGACCATAACCTTTGTTGTGCATCGGATGCCGGCCCGGATCCCAGTTGTTGAAAGACCCCACGAGGGCGACGGCATCGGCTTCGGGCGCCCGGAAGGAGAACACAACCCGCCGCCGCGGTATTAATTTTGGTTGGGTTTTCGACATGTCGTACTCCGTTAAAAAAGATGGGGCGTTCACTATCATGAGCGGTTCGGGGATTGCTGCATAGGGCCACAACCCCTGAACGTTACACCAATCATTTATCGGCAGACATGGTGCCCGGCCGGTCACCTTGCCTGCCGTTATGGATTACAGGGCGGCCGGTGCGGGTGTCTTCGACCCTTCCTGTGGCGCAAAAAACTTGATGGCGCCCTCGATGGCGATCCAGACGGCGATGACCAGGATGATGAAGTTGATGATCTGCAGCAGCAGATTTTGGCTCGCCCCGAATGTAAACTGGTTCAGATGACCGCCCAGATGGTCATGATCGACATGAAGACGGCCGGAATCCCTGCCACGAGCCATTTCAACCCGCCCCTGGGCTTTGAGGTAGAGCGTGATGATGATCAGGGCCAACGCGGCCAGGGTCTGGTTGACGGCCCCGAACAGCGGCCAGAGTTTAAGGGCACCGTTCCCGCTGGCGCCGGTGGCAAAGGCCAGGACCAGGGCGCTGCCCACCGCCACCAGGGTGCCGGTGTAACGTTCGGTCAGAAAGGTCATGTTCAAACTGCTGCCGAGTTCTCCGATCACATAGCGTTGGATCCGGGTGGCCGTATCCAGGGTGGTCCCGGCAAAAGAGGCCACGAAAACCGCCATGATGGCCAGGGTAAAGGTTTTGGGAATACCGACGGTCATGATCATGTTGGCCGAACCATCCACAAACGCGCTGATTTTGGATCCCAGTCCGATCGGCCGACGCCCAGGAGGCGTAATGCTGTGGTCCAGGCCGCAACACCGGTCAGGGTTGCCCCGTCCTTGGTGGTATAGCCCATGCCGATCCCGGCCGCGACGGCGATGATCACCAGGGTGGCCAGGACGCCTTCCATGAGCATGGAACCGTATCCCACGAACAGGGCATCCTTTTCACTGCGCACCTGTTTGGCGGAAGTGCCGGAAGACACCAGGGCGTGGAAGCCGGAGATGGCGCCGCAGGCAATGGTGATGAACAGGAAGGGCCACATGGGCGGCGCCTCAGTCGGGGCTGGTCTGCACGGCCGGCGCCACCAGGTGAAGGTCGCCCCCCAAACTGGCGAACAGCACCCCCAGCACGAGCAGTCCCATGGCAATCAGCAACTGGTGGGAATTGATGAAATCCCGGGGCTGCAGCAGCGTGGTCACCGGCAGCACCGAAGCGCAAAAAGGCATAGATCAGAAGGATAATGGTCCAGACCCCGGTGGGCGGAATACCCGCGATAGGCCGGCATCTTAAAGGGCAGGTAGGGGCCCAGGAACACGCAGACGTACATGGCCAGGACGGCATAGATCGACCAGGTCATGACGTTGGCGCCTTTGCGGTAAATCAAATAGCCGAGCCCGATGGCGATGGGCACTTCCACCCAGACCGCCAGAACCGACTGGGGGTACATGGCGAAAATCACCGCGATGACGAGCCCGAAGATGGCAATGACGATCCACAGCTCCAGAAAAACGATCAGGAAGAAACAGGAATTTTGTTCGGTTGTTGATATATTTGGCGGTATAGTCCGAAATCGATTTACCCTGATTGCGCATGGAAATGATCAAGGCACCGAAATCGTGGACCGCGCCCATGATGAATACTCCCCAGAAACACCCACAGCAGGGCCGGTACCCATCCCCAAATGATGGCGATCGCCGGTCCGACGATGGGACCGGTGCCGGCGATGGAAGTGAAGTGGTGCCCGAAAATAATTTCTTTTTTGGTGGGAACGTAATCCATCCCATCTTCGAATTCTACCGATGGTGTCCGGGCACTTTCAGTCAGGGCAAAAATGCGGCGACCGATATAGCGTCCGTAAAGTTGATACATCGCGATGTATCCTACAAAGGCCAGCACCATGATCAACAAAACATCCATTTGGACCTCCTTTCGACCATCGTTTGTGCGATACCGTTATAATTTAGAATACGGCACGCATGATTTATCTTAATCGTCTCTTCGGGCGCGAATGATGAGCAGTGGCCGGTCGACGCGATTCAGGATGCCGGAAGCGACGCTGCCGTAGAAGAGGCGCGACAGTCCTCCCCGGCCATGGCTGCACATGGCCACCAGGTCGACATTTTCACGCTCGGCCGCGTCCAGGATTTCCTTGACCACCGGTCCCATGACGGTGCGATGGCGTGTTTCGATACCTTTGGCCCGGAATTCACCACCGATGCCCTTGACGTATTTCTCGGCTTCTTCCATGGCGGTTTCAATTTCCTTCTGGAAGTGGGCGTATTGCAAATCGTCGTATCCAAAGATCTTGGGGGCGCTGACAACGATCAAGAAGACGACCATCGCATTGTTATCGTGGGCGAGCTTTTCCACATGGGGCAAAATTCTCTCGGCCCGTTTGGAGCCGTCAAGCGGCACCAGAATTTTCTTGTACATGTTCCTTCTCCTCTCGTGTCGATTGGCCGTCGGATGACCGGTCGCCCGGCCCTAACGATGGCAACTTCGGCTCAGACCACAATCCAGACGGCCCGGTTGCGGACGGTGTTGACAATCTTGTGTCCCACACGACCCATGATGAAATCTTCCACCTGGGAAAGGCCTCGGCGGCCCATGACCAGCGTCCCGATCTCATTCTGGCGTGCATACTGAACCATGGCCATGGCCCGGCTCTCCACACCTGAAATGACCTCGGTGTGAATCCGATTCGGCTTGTATCCGGCTTTCTCCAGCCGCTGGGTCGCTTCCTGGAAAACCGGCTGGATCGACGTTGCGGCCTCCGCGAGCAAGGCATCCCCTCGTTCCTGATCGAGCTGGGCGAGCATCGTCGGGGAAATGGTTTTCCAGGCACGAACCGCGTGCATCAGGTAGATCTGTCGCCGGTCGTAGCCGTTGCGGGTGGCAACCACGTGGTCCACAGCGCGCATGGCCCCTTCCGAGGCGTCCAATCCGACCAGAAGTTTGTCCGGCGACGGGTTGCCTCCTACCACCCACAAGGTAACGTGGCGCAGCCGTTCGATCAGCTTGTTGGCCACGCTGCCGAGGACAAGCCCCTTGATGAGGTGGTGGCCCTTGCGGCCGATCACCACCGCGTCGTACCCGTTATGGGACTCTTTGACGATATCCCGGGCAATACCGATTTTACGCGGCTCGGCCCGCACGGTGATGCGCTCGCCGGCCACGCCGGCCTGTTCCATGATATGGCGGGCCTTCTCGAGCAGCTCGTCAGCCGCTTTGCGTCTGCTCATGTTCCCAGGCCCGAATTCCGGCCATCTGTTGGCGACCGGCCGGATTGATGCCGATGTCATAAAAGGCCTCATCGATCGTCACGCGCACATGGTAGAGAACGATGCGTACCCCGCATCCGACCAGCATTTGTGCGGCATAGCGTGCCGTGTCGTATGCCTGCTTCGAGCCATCCACTGCCACCAGTACCTGATTATTGTGCGTTCATCGTGACCTCGCTTGTGAAGTATTGGGGTGCGTTGGTATCCGTTGTGAATTAACCATTTCAATCGGGTTGTGCCCGTCCGGAACAAAAGACCACCCCGACGGAAAAGGGCGGTTCGTCGCCGTCCGAATGATCCTCGCACCAGCAAACCACGGCATCGATCTCGTCCTGCGGAAGGCCCCTGTTGCCCTGGGCGTCGATGGGTGTGGTGCGAATCCACACCCGATTTCCCGGATCGATCGCGACCGGGGAGCAAAACTGCATGCCGCGCATACTAAAGTCTCCCACTTTGCCCTGGTGGCACGTATTGGAATGACGGCTGCCGAACACAATGGGATATGTCGTGTAACGTCGCAGAATCCTCCGTCGGGTATTGGTTAGCATGATTGACCTCCTAAACTCTTCGATGGGTGGCGGCCTTGCCGTCGGATAGCGACCAGCCGACAAGCCTATGCATCGTTTCGCAGGGTCAAGAGCGGCACCGGGCATTTCGACAGCATCCGCGCGGCTGTCGACCCGAACAGCATGCCGGCGAATTGTCCCCGGCCACGGGTCCCCATGATAACCAGGTCGATATCCAGTTCCTTGATGGTGTCGGTCAGGGCCTCATAGGGGATGCCGGTTTTTACATGCGGCCGACGGCGTCCGGGGCGACATCGAGCTCGGAAAGAATTGCCAGCAATGCAGCCAATCGGTCTTCGCGCCGCACTTCGATATAGTCTGGGACAGTATAGGCGCTGGTGTATTGGGAAATGGCATGGATAGCGTCAATATCCCGCTGGTTGATGACGTTCACGAGGTGAACTTCCGCATCTAATTTTCGGGCCAAGGCCAGGGCGTAACGGACAAGGTGCTTGCTGATCTCGGAAAAGTCCACGGCCACCATGATTCTTCGGATTGCATTCATGAGAGATCTCCTTCTTCAATACGTGCTTTTGACCACTATTTTTCCCCAACGACACTGCTCAACCGACCCCGCAAACGGTGAAGATCTCGCGTCGGTTTTCGCCATGATCGACCAGGTAGCGCAGCAGGGCTGTGGCTTGCAGTTCTTCTATCATGCCGGGCATTTTATCCCGGTCGATCTGATAAGCACGGATGTAGACATAACGGGCGCCCTGGGGGGCACGGTCATAAGACGACAGAATACTGGCCATGCGGCCGCCGTAGCGGCGGATGATGTCCGTCAGATCCTTGATGGAACCGGGCCGGTCTGGGACCTCGAAAGCCAGGTGGATGCCACGGCGTTTGATACCGGTCAATGAAATCAGGGCGTTGAAAAGATCATTCTGGGATATCATGCCCACCATGCGCCCTTGGGCGTCCATGACCGGCGCCCCGGAAATATGATGATCACGCAGGATTTCGGCGGCTTCTTCGATGGTATAATTGTCCGGAATCGTGATGGGGTTGCGGCTCATGATGTCACGGACCTTGATCCGGGTGAGGAGATGCAGCAGTTCGTGGATATCCAGCAGCGTGGCATCCGAGGCCGATGCACGTTTCAGGTCGCGATCGGTCAAGACACCGACCAGCGCTTCGCGATCGAACACCGGGAGGGTCTTGATCTTGTTTTCTTTCATCAGATTGATGGCGTCCGCCATCGATGTCTTAGCCTCGATGCTAAGAACGGTTGGATTCATCCAGTTGCGCACTAGCATGGTCGGTCTCCTTGGTTAAGATGCTCGGTTCGGATCAGATCTTCCAGCAGTCTCACGATGGCGTGCTCGATCGTCTGGGAGTTGAAGGGTTTGTCGATGAAGATGTCCACACCGATAGCGGCGGCTTGGGCATAAAGCGCCTTCGATCCAAAGGCCGTTATCAGAATCATGGGGACCTCCGGCGCCAGCCCTTTGGCCTCCCGGAGCAGATCGAGCCCATCACGGTCAGGCAGCTGATAATCGCATATCAGAATATCGACACCCCCCTGCCGGATAACGTTTAACCCCTCCTGAGCGGATTCCGCCGTCGTGACGCGGCACCCCTCACAACTCAGGCAAATAGACATGGAATCCCTGATCCAGGCGTCGTCGTCCACCAACAGGATGTGTTTATCCTTGAGCTGCATGAATTTTCCGAGATTCGTTTGAGATGTCATGGCCGGTTTCCTTCAAATGGTCAGGGCCTGTCGGCGATGGTTGGATGCATCCACCGTTGCAACGGCGCCCGTGTCTATTCCAGGCTCCGTGAGGTCCGCCGATGAAATGTCGATGGTCAATTCGAGGCCGCCCATCTCGCGGTTGGTGCGCTGACTGAACCCGGTTTGGCGTCCCAGTCGCAGCATCTGCGTATTGTCCGAGAGCACGTAGCCGACAAGCGTCTCGATGCCGAGCGTTCGGGCGACGTCGATCAGTTTTCGCAGGAGTGTCGCGCCGATGCCCAGGCCGTGCAGGGCGTCGGCTACCATGATGGAAAACTCGGCTTTGGTTAAACTGGGTTCCCGGATCAGGCGGGCCGCGCCGAGCATTTCCTCCCCTTGGGCCGATTCGGCAATGGCCACGAGGGCCATGTCGCGGTCGTAGTCGATCTGTGTGAAGTTTGCGAGCATCTCCGGGGAGATGCGTTTCAAGGGACTGAAGAACCGGAAGTAGATGCTCTCGGGCGAGAGTGCGCTGAAAAGCGCTTCAAAGAGCGGGGCGTCCTCCGGCTTGATGGGGCGGATCAGAAGGTGCAAGCCGCTGCGGGTGACCGTCCGTGCCTCCAAATGATGCGGATAGGGACTGATGACCAGATGTGCGGGTGATTTTTCGTGGGAGGCTTCGAGGCGAATGCGGGCATCCACGGCCCGGATGCGGTCCCCTACGACAATGGCCGGGTTGATGTCGAGTTCCGCGATTTCGGGAAAATCGGTGACGAGGCGGCTCAGTCGAATCAGGCTTTCTTCCAGGTGTTCCAGCGAAACAGCCGGTTGCCCGCGATACCCCTTGAGCAGTGCCGATATGCGCGTCGTTTCGATCAACTGGCGTGCCAGGGCGCGGTTCAGAGGCGGCAGGCCTATGGCGCGGTCACGCAGAATTTCGGTGAAAACACCGCCCGCCCCGAAGACAATCGCTGGTCCGAAAACCGGGTCGCGTCGGCTGCCCAGGATGAGTTCGTAATCGGCGCCGTAAAGCATGGGCTGCACGGAAACGCCGGTGATGCGTGCCCGGGGTTGTTCCCGGGCGGCATTGGCGATCAACTGGTCATAGGCGCTTCTGACGGCCTCGGCGTTTTCGACGGACAAACAAATACCGCCGGCCTCGGATTTATGGACGATGTCCGGCGATACGATTTTTAATACCACCGGGTATCCGATCTGGTCGGCCAGTTGAACGGCATCCGCCGGTGTCCGGGCCAGTTTGACCGGATTCACGGGGATGCCATAGGCCGCCAGCATCTGTTTGGCTTCGATTTCACCCAGAGAATGGTGCCCGGCCGCCAGTTGTTTTTCCACCAATCCCTGGCAGCGCTTGGTATCGACGGTGAGTTCGCTCGAAAAGCGGCCGGGGATTTCCTGCAGCATTTTCTGGCGCGTCCGGTGGGTATGAAGACGCTGGAAAGCGGCCACGGCCCGTTCGGGCGTTTCATAGGTGGGATAGCCCCGGGTATTGAACTGGTAGACAGACGAGGCCACGGATTCGCCTCCCATCCATACGGCGAAAACCGGGAACTTGGGTTTTTGTTGCAGATAGTCGATCACCGCATCGGATACCGCCGCGGCATTGCTCAACGCCTGGGGGACGAAGATGATAATCAACCCGTCGATTGCCGGGATCGGCGGCACAGATTTCAATGGCCTGCCGCCAGCGCTCCGGTGACGCATCACCGATAATGTCGATGGGGTTGCCGCGGCTCCAGCAAGCAGGCAGGACCGCATCGAGCCGGGTCATCGTTTCCGCTGAAAGACGGGCCGGTTGTAAACCCACGCGTTCGATGGCATCCATGGCCATCACTCCCGGGCCGCCGCCATTGGTAATGACGGCCAGGCGAGGGCCGGCCGGTAGCGGTTGTTTGGCCATCAGTTCGGTGCAGTCGAAGAGTTCTTCGGTTGTTTCCACCTGGGTAATGCCGGCCCGGGCAAAAGCGGCCCGATAGACGTCGTCCGCGCCGGCCAGGGCACCGGTGTGGGAATACGCGGCGGCCGCGCCGGCCTGCGAACGGCCGGCTTTGAGCACGATAATGGGTTTGATGCGGGAAACCGCACGGGCGGCGCTCATGAATTTGCGGGCATGGGTGATGTTTTCGACATACAGCACGATGGCGCGCACGCCGGTGATCGCCGCCGCAGTGATTGAGCACATCGCCGAAATCCACGTCCAGCATGGATCCGATACTGACAAAATGACGAAATCCAATGCGCTCGCGGGCGGCCCGGTCGAGGATCGCCAGGCACATGGCGCCGCTCTGGGAAATGAAGGCGATATGGCCGGCGGGTGGCATGCAATCCAGAAAACTGGTATTCAGGCTGGCCGCAGTCGAAATGATCCCGACACAGTTCGGCCCGATCATGCGCAGACGGGCTTGACGGGCCGCTTCCAGGATTTCCCTCTCGATTTGTTCACCGGCGGCACCGGTTTCTTTTCCGCCGGCGGAGAGTACGATGGCACAGTCGACTGCGGCCTTGGCACAGTCTTTGATGACGGTCCGGACGGTCTCGATGGGCGTGGCGATGACGGCCAGATCAATGGCCTCGCCAATGTCCGTCAGGTTCGGATAGGCTTTAATCCCGTTGACCTTTTTCCGGGCAGGGTTGACGGGATAGATACGGCCTTGGAATCCACCGGAGACCAGATTGCGGATCACGGCATAGCCGACACGTGCGGGCGTGTCGCTGGCCCCCACCACGGCGACTGAACGGGGAGAAAAGAACTTTTCCAGTGTTGTGATCGTCATCCCAGCTCCTTCTTATGACGGAATCGACAGTTTCGGGCTGCCGGTGGTGAGTCCTCTTGAGAATCCCCGGCAAGTTGACCACTTCCTTGAGCAGAAAATGTGCCATTCTAACCAAAGAAACTATAAAACGAATAAATACAGTAAGTTAAAACGTATTTGATTGATGGCTGGGAGGAGGAGTGAAGAACGTGATTTCGCAAAAGTGCGAACCCTCAAATTGAAGGATTGCGAAATCGATGGCGGTGCCTTGGCATGATCGGGAGACGCTCAAGGACGTCCGAATGAGCGATCATATGGCTATTCGGATAGGTGGGGGGGAGGGCACAACCGACGCCGGAATAAAATAGTGGCATGACCGGCAATTTGACGGTCTGAATAGCGGGTGGCGCAGCATAGACGCGCTGTGGCTTTATCTGGAACGCGGGACCCGCACGAAGACTATTTCGACAACTTGCGGTGCCGGTAGCGGAAGGTGTGGTGATTGAGTCCCAACAGGCGCGCGGCCTGGCTTTCATTGGCCTGGCTGAGTTGCAGGGCCTGATCGAAGAAATGTCTTTCGATCTGTTCCAGCGTTTTCTGAAGGTCCATACCCGTGGGTGGCAGCGATGGCAGGATCTCCAGCCAGGTGTCAGGATCGCATGTGACTGAATCGCTTGCGTTTTCCAAGCCCAGGTCCTGGTTGGTCAGTTCTTGGTGACGACCGGTCAGGGTCGCCTTTTCGATCATATTTTTCAGTTCCCGCACATTGCCGGTCCATTGATGGGTGCGGAGGGTCTGTTCCGCCTCCGGAGAAAATCCCCTGAAACTTGTTCCGAATTTGGTGTTGAAATGGGCCAGATAGTGTTTGGCCAGCGGAAGGATATCGTCGGGACGGTCGTTGAGGGACGGGGCCTGGATTTTGATGACGCCCAGGCGAAAGTAGAGGTCCTGTCGGAAAAGGCCATCGGCCATCATCCGCGACAAGTCCCGATTCGTTGCGGAAACGATGCGCACCGCAACCCGGGTGGATTTCGTCTCGCCGACCCGGTAGAAAACACCGGATTCAAGAAAACGAAGGAGCTTGGCCTGTGCTTCCGGACTCAAATCGCCGATTTCATCGAGAAACAGGGTGCCGTTGTGGGCCGTTTCCACCAGGCCTGTTTTGCCGGATTCCCGCGCGCCGCTGAAGGCGCCGCCCCGGTAGCCGAAGAGTTCGCTTTCGACGAGTTCTTTAGGGATGGCCGCGCAGTTGACGGCCACGAAAGGGCCTTTGAAAAGCGGGCTGTGGTAGTGAATGGCGCTGGCCATCAGCTCTTTACCGGTACCGGTTTCGCCTTCGATCAGAATCGGCGTGTCGGCGCTGCGGGCGACACGTTGAATGAGATCCATGACCTCCTGGATGGCGTTGCTCTCTCCGATAAAGAGCGGCATATTTTCCTTGAGGCAGCGGGCCTGCAGGGTTTGCACTTCCTTGCGCAGTCGGATGGTTTCCAGGGCATTGCCGATGGTCAGTTCGAGCTGATCCATCTGGAGGGGTTTGACCACATAGTCGTGGGCGCCCAGCTTCATGGATCGGATCACCGAATCAAGATCCTCATAGGCGGTGATCATGACCACCAGGATGTGCGGATCAAGCTTTTTAATACGCTCCAGTGCTTCGATGCCGTTCATGCCCGGCAATCCAATGTCCAGAAGCACGAGATCGGGCGACGCCTTTTCCATGACTGGCCAAGGCGTCTTCCGCATTGGCGAACCCGGTGACACGGTAATCGTCGCCCAGAGCAAGTTTGATCCCCTCGCGGATGGTGGGTTCATCATCGACAATCAAGAGGTGATAACGGATTTTCGTCATGTCAGTCCTTCGGCGACGGGCAACTCAATCGTAAACATCGCTCCGCCCCATTTTCCCGTAGCCAACGGACAGCGTGCCCCCATGATCTTCGACAATACGCTGGCTGATGCTCAGTCCAATACCACTGCTGCCGTGTTTGGTGGTGTAGAAGGGATCGAAAATCTTCTCCCGGAGTTCCTCGGGGATGCCGTTGCCGGAATCCTCGACGCAGATACGGATACGGTCGTCCTGCCGTCGGGTCTGGATGCCGATACGGCCGCGCCCCTCCTCCCGGTTGAGGGTTTCCGCCGCATTCGTGATCAGGTTCAACAAGACCTGCTCAATCAGTTGGGCGTCAAAGCGGCACAGGGGGAGATCGTCGGCCAAATCGGTTTCCACGCGAACGCCCTTCTTGCGGAGGATGGCGGCCGCCAGATCGATGGCCTCTTTTACCGGGTGGTTGATATCGGCCGTATCGAACTGGGGCTCGGTGGGCCTGGCAAAATCGTAGACACGCCGGATGACGTTTTCGATCTTGGTGGACGCCGACTTCAATTGCTGAAGGATGCCGTCGACCTTTTCCTCTTCGCCAGGTTTCCGGAGGAGTTTCTCGAGGGTGTTGATGTAAATGTTGATCCCGGAAAGCGGGTTGCGTATTTCATGGGCGATGCCCGCCGCCACCCGTCCCAGGGAAGACATTTTGTCCTGGATCCGCAGCATCCGTTCCATTTCTTTGGCGCAGGCTGATGTCCATCAGGTTCATCAAGATGGCATCCTTGTTGCGGTAGTCGATCCGTGTCGCGCGACAATAGACCCACTTCAAAGAGGACCGCTGATCAATACGCGGGTAGAAGCGGCATACCATTTCGACCCTCGGCTGATGGCCGGCGATCAGCGCTTCGAAAGCGGTCCTGACCTTTTTGCGATCGTCAGGGTGGACGTGGGGCAGCTCGAGAAAGGATACGCCGTCCTCCACTTCTCCGATCAACCGCCGCAACTCGGGATTGCGGTACACTTCGCGCCCTTCCTGAACGATGCTTATTCCCACCAGGGCATTTTCGACGATGTCGTTGAGGCGTTTTTCGCTTTTGGCCAGGGCCGCCGTGGCCAGTTTGCGCTCGGTAATCTTGCCGATGCGCTCGGCAATGGCCCGCAGAAGATGGCGCTTCTGGCTGGCAAAGGGGCCCTCCGCCAGCGGGGGGCGCTCCTCCAGGTAGCAGACCGTCAGTTTCCCCTCGATCTTCCCGTGCACCTTGATCGGAGCCGACAGGCGCCATTCGGTGGTCCTGAAATTGGCCGTTTGATAGCAGCGGTCCATCAATGTCAAGCGGACGCAGGTGATTTCCGGATATTTCATGGCCGGCGGCAGAATGTGGACGGCCCCCTCCAGGATGCCTTCCAGGTCGATGCCCGGCGTTTCCACCAGCCGCGACAAATCCAGCAGGCAGCGCAGTTCCTTTTCACGCAGGCTGAGTTCCAGAGCATCCATGCCCAGATGCTATATCAAGAGGGGATGTCACTTGCAAAGGGAAATGGCGCCCGGACGAATTCCTTGGACCGCCCGGCTCAGGCCGGCGGCAGTCGTCGAAGGGAAGCGTTCCCGGCCTGGTGGATTCCCCGGGCAATGACCAGCCCGCGGCCAAGTTCGCAACCGTCTTCATAAACAGAACGATCCTGGCGACCGCCGCCGCGCTGAATGGTTTGGGTGCGGGGGTGACGATGGTGCAGATAACGGCTCAGCTGGGGGTCCCCGGCCTCGACCAGTGCCCGATCTTCCGATGAGGCGTTGGTCGTTACCGCCGCCTGCAGCTTGCTGCGAAACCCTTCAATAATACCCACGGCGAAATCGGATTGTTGGTACCGCTTCAGACGTTGGCCCCGACCATACGATATCCATTGGCGTTGCGTGAAACGCCGGATAAAATCGAAGACATAGGCGGCGTACTCGACATTGGCGGTGGTGCCGGAGATCTCGAGCACCCGTCCCGGCTTGCCCTTGTCCACCACAAAGGCCGAGACCCAGATGCCCTGGACAAAATAAAAATCCTGCAGGAGATTGGCCAGAAAATAGGCTTCGCGGAAGTGCCGCAGGGCGGGCTGCCCCAGAAACAGGCTGACAAAATCGCGTTCCTTGAGCTGCAGGGCATCCAGATGGTGCCGGGTCATGAGATCGTGGGCTTTGAGCATGGCGGCTTCGGCTTCATGCACGTTGGCGCTCTGGGCCAGGGAAAGGAGTTTGCGGATGCGGTTGCGGATGCCGCGCTGGGTGCTCGCTGCGTGGTCTTGCAGCCGCGCCCGCAGGGGACGACGGGCCGTCGATGCGGACGGGTCGGCGCGCAGCATCAGACAGGCCTGCTGAAAGGCGGGGCCGTGCGGTGGCTGGTCAGCGGCATTCAGGACGGCATCGGCCAACTGATGGGCCGTTTCATGCCGCAGGACCTCCCTGACCTCGTCCCACGGGTGGTTTTCAACCAGCTGTCGACTCAGGCAGATCTCCCGTCGGGCCGGAGACCACTGCCCCAATCGACGGGGCATGTCCGCCAGACGAAAGGATGGTTTTTGCAGACGGTCGCGATAGCCGGGTTCAAGATGGAGGCAAGCCAGTTCCCACTCGTGGGCCAGACCCAAAAGAATACGGCGTTCCCGCTCCAGGGCGGAGGCTTCTGTGGCAGGGGGGGGATTCATCGGGTCTGCTGTCGGTGGCTTTCGATGGCCTGAAGGATGTAGGGCTGGATATGGTCCACGATGATGCGGTAGCCGTCGGCGGTGGGATGAATGCCGTCGGCCTGGTTCAGATCGGAACGGCCGGCCACCCCTTCCAGGAAAAAGGGAATCAGGATCAGTCCCGATGCACGGGCAATTTCCGGGTAGATGGCACCGAAAGAGCGGGTGAATTCAGGGCCGAGGTTGCGAACCATTTGCATCCCGGCCAGCACCACGACGATATTTTTCGCCTGCAGTTTGGCTACGATGGTCTCGATGTTGCGGCGGGTCAGGGCGGGGTCGACGCCGCGCAGGCCGTCATTGGCGCCGGTTTCCAGAATGACGATATCCGGCTCCAGGGTCAGCATCCAGTCCAGACGCGAGAGGGCCCCGCTGCTGGTTTCGCCGCTCACGCCGGCATTGATGACCTGATAGCGGAAACCCGTTTCTCGCAGTCGGGCTTCCAGCAGGGCCGGATAGGCCTGGGCTTCGTCCAACCCGTAACCGGCGGTGAGACTGTCCCCCATGCAGACAATAATATTCTGGGGCGACACGGCGACGGGGGGCGATGGCGCAGCGATTTCCTGCGGTGGATTGTCGCAGCCGATCATGACCAACCATACGAAGGTGATGGCGAACACTGCGCGGGTTGTTCTGAAAACCATGGATGTTTTTCCTGTTGGGTCTAAATCAACTATTTACAGATAGTTCCGGCCTATTGCCGATCTTTCGGTCCGGAGCGGCGGGTGGATCTTGTCGCGGTATGGCGTAATTGGACCATACCACTGGCATTGCTCAAAAACGATTCCATGCGGATCTTATTCGGCGGCGTGGGCCCGCAAAAATTGGATGGGTTTGCGGCGCATGATGCTGCCCGAGGCGCTCAGGCCGACGAAGACCACCGCCAGAATACCGACGACCAGTCCGCCAAGGGAGGCCGTCGGATAGGGGTGGTAGCCGATGTCGAAATAGGTGGTGCAGACCACCCAGCTGATCAGGTGCGCCAACAACAACCCGCCGACGGCACTGGCCCCGCCGATCAGAATGTTTTCCAACGAAAACACATAAAGCACGAAACGGCCCCGGGCGCCAAGAATTTTGTAGTAAACCGCTTCACGGATGCGGGCCGAGCGGGTGGCGATGACGGAGCTGATGACCAGCAAAATGCCGGCCGCCATACTGAATACCGTAAAAAACCCGATGGCCTGGGAAAATCGATCCAGGGCGCCGGCAATCTGGCGGATGGATTGGCTGACATCCAGAACCGTCACGTTGGGAAGGGCCTTAACGACCCGATTTTGAAGTGCGGCCATTTCGGCCGGTTCAACCCGCAGGGCGGTGAAAATGGCCTGGGGGGCCTCCTTGAGCGTGGCTTCCGGAAAGACAAAGTAAAAAAATGGCTGCATGCTTTCCCGGGTGCGGGTGCGAATACTGCTAACGGTGGCTTCCAGCGGTACGCCCTGGATTTTGAAACGCAGGCGGTCACCCAGGCGGATGTTGCCGATCTTCGCTATCCGTTCGAGGACCGATACCTGGAATTTTCCGCCATCAGGGAGAAAAAGGGTGCGGCCTTTGATGATCTTTTCATCATCCAGAAGATGATGGCGATAGGTCAGGTTGAAAGGGCGGGCCAGGTTGTCGCTTTTGCGCTGCCGTTCCCGTCCGGGATCGATGTCTTTGCCATTGATGGCCATCAGCTTGGCGCGCACCACCGGATAAAATTCCAGGGGACGGTCCACGAGCTGTGCGAAGGTGTCGGTCTGGTCGCGTTGGATGTCGATAAAAAAGACATTGGGGGTGTCCTGCGGATAGGCTTGCACAAAGGTGGCATCCAGGTTTTTTTCGATCAGGAAAATGGCGTAGATGATGGTCAGCGATGCCGTCAGGGTCACCAGGATGGGCTGGGTGGCGTTGCGCGGCCGGAACAGTCCGCGAATGGCCTGGCGCAGGGGCAGGCGACGTGCCGGAAAGCGACGCAACGCTTTGAGAAAGAGCCAGACCAAGGCAAAGACCACGCCGACCAGGGCGAGGATGCCGGCGATGAAATAGGAACCCGTGCGGAAATCTTCAAGCTGCCAGAGCACCAGGCCGATGAAGAAAAGGGTGGTCAGAATTCCGGTCAGCCAATCGCCGGCACGCATGCGGCGTTGCCGCTTTTCGTGCCGGTAAAGCGCCGAGGGTTTAAAATCTCTCAGGCGCAACAGCGGGCGGGCGGCAAAAAGCGCCACCGCCAGCAATCCGATAATGAGGCTTTGGCCCACCGCATTCCAGGCCACCCGCAAAGAGGCATCGACCGGGATAAGCTCGGACAGCAGGTGGGTCAGCCCTTCCTGGAGCGCCAGTCCTGCGGCAATGCCGCAGAGCGTTCCTATCAGGCCCAGCAGCAGGACAAGCCCCAGGTAAAGGCGCATGACGAAACCGTTGGGAGCGCCAAGCGCCTTCATGGTGGCCATGGTTTTGATGCGCGAACGCATAAGGGCCGTCAAAACACTCTGGATTCCAATGCCTGCTAAGAAGGAGTGTAAAAATGCCGACCAGCTTGAGAAAGAAGAGCAGATTGTCGAAAAAACGCTTCAGCCGAGAATCTGCGCTGCGGAAGGTATCGACCTGTTCCTGGGCAGGGTCCGCCGCCGACCACAGATCCTGCTGAACAACCTCGGGTGAAAGGGTTGGCGGCAGGCGCAGCAGTGCCTTGTAGCGCACGCGGCTGCCCTGGGTAATCAAACCCAGGCGGTGGCGGTCAGACGCACGGGCAAATATCCGTGGCCCCAGGGTAAAAACAGTTACCGGACGATCTGGTTCGGAGACCACCACGTCACGAATAACCATTTCAGCATCTCCTAAAAACAGGCGACTGCCGATCGTCAAACCCAACCGATCGAGCAGGGTCTGCTCGACCACGATAGTCCCCGGGGAAAGAACCTCGTGAAAAGGTTTGCCGGAAGCCAGCACCACCTGGCCATAAAACGGGTAGCCCGGTTCGACCACTTTTATGGCCGACAGCAGGGAAGCAGATTCATCCGCCGTTCTGACGACGGTGTAGAATTCCCAGACGCGCGCCATGGAAACGTCCGTTTGAGAAGTAAAGCCGGTCAGTTTGTCTTCCATGGCGGGTAGAAAAGGAAAACTGGAGCGAACAATGATATCGGCGGCATGCAACTGTCGGGCATCGCGCAGCATGGCCTGATGAACATTGGCCTGAAAGCCGCCGAGGGCCGTCAACCCTACCACCGACAAAACGATGCAGAGAAAGAGAACGGCTGTTTGCTGCCGGTTCTGGCGCAATTCGCGGATGATCAGTTTGGTCAACATGCCGGTATGCATCAATGATCCGTTGATCGATCCAGCCGGCCATCGGTCAGTTGGAAGCGAGTATCCGCCCGTCGGGCAATTTCGGGGTTGTGGGTGACCATCAGGAGGGTTGTGTGAAATTCCTGCTGGAATTCGAGCATCAGCTCCAGGATGGCCTGTCCGCTGCGGGAATCCAGATTGCCGGTCGGTTCATCGGCGAAGATGATGGCCGGCCGGTTGATCAGGGCTCGGCAGATGGCTACGCGCTGCTGTTCCCCGCCCGAGAGCTGGTGGGGCATGTTGCGGCGCCGGTGGCTGAGGCCCACGCGCGCCAAGAGCTTTTCAGCATCTGCGGCGGCGCTTGGGGATCGGGACAGTTCCGCCGGAAACATGACGTTTTCCAAGGCGGATAGCGACGGGACCAGGTGGAAGGATTGAAATACGAAGCCGAAGGTTCGATTTCGCAGGGGCGCCAAATCGTCTTCGCTCAGATCGGTAATGTCCTGTTCCTGGATGCGAACGGCGCCGCTGTCGGGTCGATCGAGTCCGGACAAAAGGCTCAGCAACGTCGACTTGCCGCTGCCGCTGCTGCCCTGGATAACCGCAAACTCTCCCGCCGAAACCCTCAGGGAAACATCTTGCAGGACCTGGATGCGCTGGCCGTCAATCGTGTAGGATTTGTTCAATTGATAGGATTCTATCATCAGGCTTATCGTCCGTCCCGTTTCACGCTGTTGATTGGCATGGGTATGTCTTCGCCGTCTGTCACAGGGGTGTTTGCCAAGCGCCCGCATAGCACTGGCGACAAGGATTATGGCTGGCCATTGCGGACGGTTTTGAAGGTAAGAACTTTCGGGTGAAAGTCAAAACACGGTTGCACCACCCGGTCCTCAGGTCGGGCGGTGCATGTCACGATGGCTGTCGATGACGGCGCGGTCGGGCCGGCCGGTCAGGATCGCTCTATTTTTTTGAACGCGGTGGCCGGAAAGAAGCAGTAGGGGCATTCCTCCGGTGGCGCTTCTCCGAAATGGACATAACCGCACATGCGGCAGCGCCAGATGTCGGCGGCCGTTTCCGGGTCCACATCCGGGAAGTCTTCCTTGTTGTGGATCGGCAGATCTTCCAGGGGCGGCATGACCGGCTGGTAACCGTTCATGGCATGGCCGGCCAGGATCATTCTTTGGACTTCGCTGGTGCCTTCATAAATACGGAAAAGACGTGTGTCGCGCAGCAGTTTTTCGATGGGGAAAAAGCGGGTATAGCCATAGCCGCCCATGACCTGCAGGGCCTGGTCGACCACTTCGAAAGCGGCTTCGGTGGCATAGAGTTTGGATACGGAAGCGCTCACGTTGGGGTCCATCCCGTTATCGGCTTCCCAGGCCGCTTTCCAGATCAACAGGCGCGAGGTTTCCACTTTTTGATACATTTCGGCGATTTTGAACTGGATGGCCTGGAAATTGACGATTTTACTGCCGAAGGCCTGGCGTTTTTTGGCATAATCGATGGCAAATTCCATGGCCGAGCGGGCGGCCCCGACCGCAAAGGCGCCGATGGAGGGGCGTGTGCGGGCGAAGGTGCGCATCGCCAGCAGGAAGCCTTGGCCCGGAGGAGCGATGACATTTTCCTTGGGCACGCGCACGTTTTTAAGACTGATGGCCGTGGTGTTGGAGCCGCGCTGGCCAAACTTGGGAATGTGCCGACCGGCCGAAACGCCCTCCCAAGCGGTTTCCACCACAAAGGCACAGATGCCCTGGTGGCCGGATTTGGGGTCGACCGTGGCGAACACGGTAACGTAGTCGGCGATGCCGCCGTTGGTTATCCAGAACTTGGTGCCGTTCAAAATGTAATCATCGCCGTCCGGTTGGGCCAGACAACGCAGACTGGAGACATCGGAGCCCATGGTGGGCTCTGAGGTCGCAAAGGCAAAGAATTTGCGGTCCCGCGTGATGTTGGGCAGGTATTTCTGTTTGGCCGTTTCATTATCGCAGAGGATCAACGGCTCCAAACCCAGGGAATTGTCGAATATGCTGGTGGCCAGACCTGGGCAGGCCGCCGAGAGTTCTTCCGTGGCCAGGGCGCCCTCCAGGATGCCGTGACCTTTGCCCCCGTATTCTTTAGGAATATCACCGTTGATCAGGCCGGCGTCGTAGGCTTTGTGGAGAATGTGCATGGGGGTTTCATCACGCTGGTCATATTCCCAGGCCACCGGCAGCAGTTCCTTCAATGCAAATTCGCGGGCTTCCTTCTGGATCGCTAACTGTTCAGGGCTCAGGGAAAAATTCAACATGAAAATGCCTCCGCTAAGGGTTCTTGGGGGATCATGCGGTTTGTGTGCTATCTTTTGATGATGACGGTGTAAAACGAACGGATGGCACCATACGCGCGTTCTTCTCGCTTTTCATGCCACATCTTGGGCCGCCGGACAACCGTGAAATGGATGCCGTTTTCAGGGCGTCGAGGATTTCAAATCATTCGATTCCGGAGATACGGTGACAACCGGGCGTCAGCAATTGGGCTAACGATCATAAGGCTCGGTTTAGGTCAAGTGCTTGGGGTCTTGCCGCGGGTGCGTTCTGGCCGTTGTCGATTCCACCTGATGGTGATAAGAAACGATGCAATCAGCGCTTGAGAGAGGTGAACAAGCAGGTGAACCAAACCCGACATGACGAACGGATGTCTCTGGGCCGCTATCCATCTGTGCCCCGTGTGGCCGTCGGCGCTATCATTTTCAAGGATGATCGCGTGCTGCTGGTGCGGCGGGGAAAAGCACCGGCCCGGGGCCAGTGGGCGATTCCTGGCGGGAGCGTGACGCTGGGGGAGTCCCTGCAGCAGGCGGCCGAACGGGAAATTTTCGAGGAGACGGGTATCCGCATTTCCGCGGGAGAACCGGCGTATGTCTTCGATGTGGTCGACCATGATGACGATGGGCGGATCCGATACCACTATGTGATTGTCGACCTGGATGCGACCTATCGGGGCGGTGAACTTTCCCCCGGCGATGATGCCCTGGAAGCCCGCTGGGTAGCGGCCCCTGAACTGGAGGATCTCGATGTAAGTCTTCCCACCCGTCAGTTGTTATCCCGTCAATATGATTTCGGTTGCGCAGGCCGCCATGATGTCCGATCGTGACAAATGGAACCGCAAGTACCGGGAGAAAAGCTTTCCGACAGAGCCTTCCCGGATCGTGCGGGAATTTTACCACCATGCCAGGGCCGGTCGCGCGCTTGATCTCGCTTGCGGAAACGGGCGCAATGCCTGTTTTCTCGCCGCCCATGGATTCGAGGTCGATGCGGTGGACATTTCCGAAGAGGGCCTGCAGCGTTTCGTCTGCCGGTCTTCCGGCATCAACCGCATCTGCCAGGATTTAAGATCCTTTAGCATTCATCCACGTCGCTACCAGTTGATTCTCAACACCCGCTTTCTGATGCGGCGTCTGTTTCCCGCCTTGCAGGAAGGCTTGCTTCCGGGCGGCGTGCTGATCTTCGAAACCTACCTGCAGGAGGATCCGGTGGCTGCCGGTAAAATATTCGGCCGGCATCATCTCCTGAAAGACAACGAACTGCGCCACGCCTTCCCGGCCCTGCAGACACTTGCCTACGCTGAAAGCCCCAGTCGCCTCAAAGATGCCCCGGCCCGCAAAGCGTCCCTGATCGCCGTTCGCCCATCGACGGGATAGCCGACAATCGGATCAATGATCAACCGTGGTCTTATCGCGACCCGCATAGCATTTCAGCATGGCGGCCGTTTCCAATTGCATTGCCCGTCGCAGGGAGGCGGGCGACAGCACTTCGGCATGGGCGCCCCACTGCATCACCCAGTGCTTGATTTCTTCGGTCCCGGCCACGTCGGCTTCGAAAAGCAGGGCGCCATTTTTGAGGTGGGTCAGTTTCTGGGTGGCATGCCAGGTTTTTTCACCAATATAGCCGGCAACTTTAGGGGCGAAGCGAATTTTTACGTGGACGCTTTCCCCGCGGAAAACACCGAAACTGGTTTCCATAAAACCGTCCACAACCCCTTCCTCGGGCAGGCGGAAACGCTCGCCCAGCATGTCAATCGAGCGAATACGGTCGACGGCAAACACCCTCACGTCCCGCCGCAGATAACAATAGGCAATCAGGTAGAAGGTTCCGTCGAAAAACCATAGCCGGTAGGGGGCGATCTTGCGGCGGCTCCGTCGCTTGCGGCTCATGGTGAAATAGTCAATCCGCAGAACTTTCTGAGCGATGATGGCTTGGTTGACAAGGTCCAGCGTTTCTCGGAAGGCACCGTAATGTTTATGAGGTTGGGTCCCCACTTTGATGGTGCGGCGGAACGTTTCCAGATAGCGATCGGTTTCGGGGGGCAGGGTCGCTTTGACTTTCTGAAAGAGGGATTCCAGCGCTTCGTGAAACACCGTGTTTTCAAGTACGCGCAACCAGTCACGGCTGAAGTAGAGCGCCATCAGCTCCGTCATGCTGAAGGGAATCGGGATCGACTGGCGCGCGCTTTCGATCAAATACCACCGTGACCGGCCTTCTTCCTGGTCGCTGTAGAGTGGAAAACCGGCGCTCTGCAGTGCTTCCAGATCGCGGTATACCGTGCGCCGGTGACAACCCAGCGTTTCGGCCAGTTCGGATATGGGTTTTCCTGTGCGGGAGGCTAACAGGCTCTGAATGATGGTCCATTGGCGCGCCAGCTGGTCACCCCGTGCCATCGGCACCTCCTGTGTTGATCGTCATGGCGGGTTCCCTGTCGTTTTGCAGGGTATCTGAAAAAATAAAAAAACCTTGTGACCGGATCTGTCACACCATCATGTTACGTAGGATCGTAAATGCGGTGCGCGAAAGTTTTCTTTATTGGAATCTGTCTATAAATACAATCCTAAGGAGGTAACATGGACCGACAACTCACTTATCCCGATTACAGAGAAGCGTTTGAATACCACGGGAGCACCACCGTCGAAATTACCCGCCAGCGTGGTGGGCGGGTCATCTGGAAAGACTGGTTGATTTTCGATTCCGTGGAGGAAGCCAGCACCTTCTACAATGAGGTCCATTATGCCGCATAAGGAATGGGCCGGCCGGAAAAGCGCCTTGAGCCCTTCCGCGGATTGGCCTCGTATGGCCGGTGTGGGTTGTTTCGGGAAACCGGCCACCCTCATCAACATGCTTCATAGGGTCATGGCGCAATATGAACGCGGTGCCGGCCGCATGGAGGTCTTAAACGCATGTCCGTCCCCGGTGGGTCGTGCGGCCCGTCATTTGATGCAGCGTCTGTCGATGGAATGTCGTGCGTCCGGTGTCGCGGCATCCTCCACCGGCGACCAGGGCGCGCGCGTGGCCGGATTCTTTTTTTATATGGGTCATGACCGCGCCCGGCTAAGCGTTTTTACGCGAAACGAGGCCATGCCGCCCTTTCGGTCCGCCTGACCATTCAGACAGATGGGCGGGCCGGCCACAAGAACGGTTGCCAAAAAGCGGCGGGGTGATTAAGATAAAAACGATTCGTTTTTTTCTATGGATTCTCTGAAGATGCTTTATTTTCGCTGTGCACGACTTGGCCATCGTTTCCGGTGCGGTACCGGAACGTGTCTGCAGGCTGCTGTCCAATAACCCAATGACCGCAGGAAGGATCGTGTCGCCATGCTTGATGCAAAATTACTGGAGTACATCAACATTGCCATTGCGAGGGAAGAAGAGGCGTTTCGTTTCTACACGGACCTGGCGGGAAAGGTGTCTGATGTTGCCGCCCGGGACGCCCTGATCTGGATCAGCGGAGAGGAGAAGAAGCATAAAGAGTTTCTGGAAAAATTCCGTTCGGACGGCGTTGGCCCTGAGGCCATGCGACTGTCGGATGTGGTGTATTACAAGATTGCCGAACATCTTGATGAGCCGGAAGTGGAAGAGGATATGAGCCGTGCGGATATTTTCCTGATCGCTTCCCACAGGGAATTCCGCGCTTACAAATTTTACAGCGAACTGGCCATGCTCTACAATGAGGGGGAAGCCGCCCACGACATGCTGCATAAAATTGCCAATGAAGAACTGAAACACAAAGAGAAAATGGAATATCTATACGCCAATACCGCTTTTCCGCAGACAGATGGCGGATAATATTTCGCCCGACCGCAAACCGGCCAATCCTATCCGGCACCTTGCCTAAAAGAGATTCAGAGAAAAAGGGAGATGTCCATCGTTATGGGGAATCATATGCTGGCCGGCCATCCGGCCCCCCGGGAGCTGCTGGTCGATGTGCCGACATTGATCAGCAGGTATTATAGTGACCTGCCCGACCCTTCCGTTGTGTCGCAGCGCGTCGGCTTCGGTACCTCAGGGCACCGCGGGTCTTCTTTGAAGGGCAGCTTTAACGAAGCGCATATCCTGGCCATTACGCAGGCGATCTGCGACTACCGACAACGCCAAGGTATCAAAGGGCCTCTTTTTCTGGGAAAAGATACGCATGCCCTTTCAACCCCCAGTTTTGTTTCCGCACGGGAGGTTCTGGCCGGAAACGGGGTAACGACGATTGTTTGTGGAAGCAGCGCCTACACGCCGACACCGGTCATCTCGCACGCCATCCTGACGCACAACAAGGGCCGCCGCGGGGACCTTGCCGACGGCATCGTCATCACCCCTTCCCACAATCCGCCGGAAGACGGTGGCCTCAAGTACAATCCCCCCCATGGCGGGCCGGCCGACAGCTCCGTGACCCAATGGATCGAAAACCGGGCCAATGTGTTTATGGAGCAGAACAACCGGGGCGTCAAACGCACGGCCGGAGACCGGTCCGGCCGTCAGGGTACGGTCCGGGAAGCCGATCTCCTGGGGGCTTATGTCGCTGACCTGGAAAAGGTCGTGGATCTTGCGGCCGTTCGGGATGCCGGCGTCCGGATCGGGGTCGATCCCATGGGCGGGGCCGCCGTGGACTACTGGCCCGTCATCGCCGAACGGTACGGGTTGGACCTGACGGTGGTCAATGGGGTCGTTGACAGCGATTTCCGGTTTATGACCGTCGATAAAGACGGTCGCATCCGCATGGACTGCTCTTCGCCCTTTGCCATGGCCCGGCTTATTGAGTTGAAGACCCGTTATGATATCGCTTTCGGCAACGATCCGGACGTGGATCGCCATGGCATTGTCACGCCGGTGGCGGGTCTGATGAATCCCAACCATTATCTGGCCGTTGCCATTCAGTATCTGATCGGCCATCGTGGCGACTGGCCGGCGGCCGGCGGCATCGGTAAGACGCTGGTCAGCAGCGGGATCATCGACCGTCTGGTCCTCGATTTAAA
Source organism: uncultured delta proteobacterium (assembly GCA_963850465.1). Classification (GTDB taxonomy): domain Bacteria; phylum Desulfobacterota; class Desulfobacteria; order Desulfobacterales; family UBA5852; genus JABZFP01. Next base: position 62,621 of record CAWKLN010000007.1, on the reverse strand, counting down.
CCGCACGTTGTGGGAAGTGCCGGTCGGGTTCAAGTGGTTTGTCGACGGGTTGCTGGACAGCAGCTGCGTTTTCGGCGGCGAAGAGAGCGCCGGCGCCAGTTTTCTGCGACGTGACGGTACGGTTTGGAGTACGGATAAGGACGGCATTATCATGAATCTGCTGGCCGCCGAAATGCTGGCGGTGACGGGCAAGGATCCCGGAGAACGCTATCGCGAGTTGACCCGCATGTTCGGAACGCCGCATTACGAGCGGCTGGACGCCCCGGCCACGGCGGCGCAGAAGGCGTGCCTGGCGGCCCTGACACCGGACCAGGTTGACGCGGATGAACTGGCGGGCGAGGCGATCATGGCGAAACTCACACGCGCGCCGGGCAACGGAGCATCCATCGGGGGGCTCAAGGTGGTGACGGCCAATGGCTGGTTTGCAGCACGGCCGTCCGGGACGGAAGACATATACAAGATATACGCGGAAAGTTTCCAGGGGCCGGATCATCTCCGGCGGATCCAGGATGAGGCCCGGCAGATCATTGCCGCCGCGTTCGTTTCGGCAGGCTCGGACATGACTGACTGATCGGGGGTTTGCCGGCTGAGACCGTTTGAATGGGGTTTTTATCGTATGGCGATCCAGGTTCGGTGAAGGTGACTTGACGTCGCGCCGATACGGTCACACCATGTTGCCATTGTTTGGTATGGCAGGTTTTTGCATTCAGGCGAGTTTCTGGGCGGCGAACGATACAAAGGGAACCGATATGGCGAACCGTTGGAAAATAGGGGTCCATCTTACGGGGTTGCTTTTTATTCTTTTCGTTGTGGGCTGTGCCAAAACCGACACCTTGCCGGATTACGGTCCAATACGCACCCAAGTTGAAGCGCTTTATCTCAACTACCACGATTTAAAGGTTGTTAACAGCGACCTGCATGCTGCCGCGCGTCGGCATATCGAGGAGGCGGGGGAACAGTTGGCGGAGATTCAAAGCGCGGCGCGGTTTGTCGATCAGGCCAACCTGATTGCCTATTACCAGTGGGAACTGCTTTCGATTACGGAATACATCCGTGACGGCGCCCGGTCCGATTTTTTCACCCTTCGTGTGAAGGATATTGCGGATGCCCGCCAGAAATCGGAGGACTTGATTCTCGCGATCAAAGTTTACGATGCCTTCATACGGGATCCTCACGTCCTGGCCCTCATCGAGAAGGGAATTGGCCACATCCAACAGAACATCTCTATTTACGATGCGTTGCACACCTTGATGATGCCTCTGTCCAATCGTCCTGAACCGCCTGTGGGGGGCGTGCAGGAGTCCATTTAGAGACAAGGCGGGGCGGTTGGCGGTAAGGTGATCGGAAGGTTTCAGCGGTTGGGTCGCTTTTCGGCTTGACGTGCTACCGGGACTCATATAAAAGCGGCATCAACACGACCCTGAAACGGAATCGCCTCTTCCGGGGCGATTCTTTTCTTCACGAGCTGGACGCCGACATATGTGTCATGAGGTTGTTGCCTTGAAAAAACAAATCAAAGATCGTCCGGTAGCCGATAGACAGCATAGCGTGCAAGAATTGCGACAAGAGTTGCGCGCTATGGGATATCGACTCACGGGAAACGAAGCCTATGACGATCTTGTCAAGTTGTTAAAAGAAGAGTTGAACCGCCAGTGGTTCCAGAGTGCAAGCCGTGGGACCGTCATCCGCCGCCGCCGTAAAGAACCTGCCAATTCCCATTGATGGCGTCTTCTTCCAAAGTTATATCCGCGTTGTATCACTGAACATCCACTTCACCTGTCTTTGCCACGATTGGTGTGTGGAAATTTATGACCACAGCAGCCTTGTGGGCCAATACCTGCCGTTGAACAAACGGACCGGAAGACATTGATCCCAACATAGATAGGCATACTCGAGTTTATTTCAGAGTAATGGAAAAAGGCCGGTTTATTTTAAGAAGTGTCAATATTGGGAGAGGTTTAATGGGTTTCGCCCTCTCCAAAATATTGAACCTGATAGATCTCTACCCGCAGATTGTCTTCACGCCAAGCCTGGGCCGAAAGGCCGGCTTTCAAGCACAGGTGCGATAGAAAGTCTTGGCTGCGGGGAAGTTGTTTCCATACCTGAGGCAGAAAGGTGGCACTAGCGCCACCCTTGCGAAGGATGACGCCATCGATGCCGGGGCGCAGCCGGGCAAGCAGATCATCGGCGCCTGAATAGGATAGGGTCTCGGGAGGGGTGAGGACACTCACTTCGATGACGATCTGGGAGAGTTCTTGCGGGCCAAGGGGAGGGAACCGCGGGTCGTGGAAAGCGGCATTGAGGGCGCTATGGCGGACATTTGCGGCTAAAGGTTCGGACGATGTGAGACTCCCGATGCACCCCCGAAGGGTGTTTTTTATTTTCAAGGTGACAAAGACACCACATGGGGAGGCAAAGATCGGGGCCTCCAATTCGGCTTGAATGGCGCGATAATCACCACCCGTCACCGGATGCTTCAGTTGTTCGGCAATGGTTGCGCGGGCCAGGCGAACCAGACATCGGCCCTCTTCAGGCGAGAGGGTTGGGGTTGTTGTCTTCTCGCTGGTCATGATGACTCCTTGCTTGTTTCGATGGGGCGTTCGTCTTTTGCGTGGCGGATTTTTTCACAGGGCGCGGCGGTGGCAGGGATGAATACCAACCGGTCGAAGGGCGAGCGGGAGTGCCAACGCGATATGGGTATATATCGGTTTAGCGCTGCATTGTCGATAGCGGATGTTGTTTCAGGAAAAGCCGTCCAGCGGCATGCCGTAGTTTATTATCTGCGTTTCAAGGGAGACTTTGACCGATGTTGAAAGGAATGCGGCCAAGAACCGGCGGCGCGGTTAATCAGGCAGTTTCGGTCAGCAGGCGGGACACGGGGACGATGCGGACCGATGTGTCCTGAATCTCGGACAAGAACACCCGCAGGGCTGCGGCCGTTTCGGGGTAAGGGTGCCCTATGGCAATGGCATGGCCGTGGATCAAGGCCTGGTTCATCACATCGTAGAGACGGTTGAGAATGGCTTGGGGGTGGCGGCGGTTGTCAAGAAAAGCGTCCCGACGGCCGCTGGTCATGTGCAGGCCGCAAGCGGTGCGATAGGCTTTGGAATGATTGGATGTCAGGCTGTCGACAAAAAAAAGACCGCGTTGTTTGATCGCCTGCAGGGCGAAGAGGATGTCTTCTCCGTTGGACGTGAAACGTGATCCCATGTGGTTGTTGACCCCAGAGGCATAGGGCACGGCGCGGATATTGGCGTCCACGACCTCCTCGATATGGGGGGCGCTGTCCCCTACAAACAAGGCGCCGGGGCCCGGGTCCAACTGTCGGTCAAACGGTTCCATGGGTTGATGGAGTAGAATCTCATGGTTGTTTTCGTGAATGGCGTGGGCCAGTTCGACGGAATGGGGCAGATGGGGGAGGACGGCATACGTCAGGTCGGCGTCAATCGTCAGGAATGCCGCCGCTCGACTGCTGCTTTGTCCGATATCATCGATAATGATGGCCATGCGGGCATCACGCGGTGCGCCGGCCCATGGCCAGGGCTTTTGAAAAGGGGCTGAATCCAGCCATGCCTGCCAGGGTCCATCCAAGCGATTTGAAAAGAAACGCTCTCCGATCCATGTCATACCCTTTGAATTGCATCATCCTGCCAGCCTCGAACAGATGGCCTGCCGATCGCTTTTCCCAGTAATTAATGATAGGGAGAAGAGCGTTATCCCTATACAATTTATTGGGTGTCGCGTCAACACATATACCATATATGGGGATTATACCTCCCGGAAAGCATTGTGTCGCATGTCCCTTGAATCCACAGGGCTTCTCTGATAGACGGTTCAGAAACCCTTTCCCACCTCTTTCCAGGTATTGATAATTAGGAGGCTTTATGAGCCGAGTCGCTGTTGTGGGCGCCACCGGGTATGCTGGCGCCGAACTGGTTCGAATTCTGATCGGACATCCGGACGTCACCCTCACCAACGTCACATCCCGTCAGTTCGCGGGCCAGCCGTTTACGGCAATCTATCCGGCCTTGACCGGCCTGACGGATTTGGTTTGCGAAACATATGATGTCGCTCGAATAAAAAATAAGGCGGATGTGGTGTTCTTATCGCTGCCCCATCAACTTCCCATGAGTCTGGTCCCCGAGCTTATAGAGGCAGGCCTGCGGGTAATCGATCTGTCGGCTGATTTCCGATTCAGTGATGTCCGCCGCTATGAAGCGGTTTACCAGCCCCACACGGCGCCGGACCTGCTGGACCAGGCTGTTTATGGTCTCAGTGAAATTTATGCCGACCGCATTCGTGAAGCCCGCCTGGTCGGAAACCCCGGCTGTTACCCGACCAGTGTTCTGCTGCCTCTGATTCCGCTTATCGGGAACGGGCTCGTGTCGCCGGTCAATCTGGTGGCCGATGCTAAATCCGGCGTCAGCGGTGCCGGGCGCAGCTTGAGTTTGGCAGCCCATTTTTGTGAAGCGAGCGAGTCCTTCAAACCTTACAAGGTGACGGAACATCGACATAATCCCGAGATGGATGAGGTGTTGAGCCGGGAAGCGGGGCATGCCGTCCACATTACCTTTGTACCCCATTTGCTGCCCATGAGCCGGGGTATGTTGGCGACGACGTATGCCCAAATTATGCCGTCGGTGGATTCCGGACGCATCATGGAATGCCTGAACGACAGCTATGGGGCCTGTCCCTTTGTCCGCTTGTGCCGGGACAACCGCATTCCCGATACCCGTAATGTGCGCGGAACCAATTTTATCGATATCGGATTTCGTCTGGATGATACGGGGGGGACATTGGTTCTGATGTCCGCTATCGACAATCTGGTCAAGGGGGCGGCGGGACAGGCTGTTCAGAATATGAATCTGATGCTCGGCCTCGATGATCGGGCCGGGCTGATGCCGGTACCCTATCCTCTTTGATAACACGCGGATTTTTCCCTAAAGAATTCCATTGGACGGCGTTCAACTGGGGCGACAGAAAATGAGCTGGTAATGGTTTGAATTCTTGACAAGATTTCACTAATTGAATAGACACAGAAGGCGTTAGCCGTCCATGCCCACCCCCTGCGGGGTACCTGAAAATTCTCTACCTACACGGTGAAAGGAGACCGAACATGACAGCCAAGCTGATCAAGGGGACTGAGATTCGTGAGCAAATTCTCGAGGAAATCACGGCAGAAGTCGCAAAAATTAAAGAAAAACATGGTGTTGTGCCTGGACTGGTGACGATTTTAGTGGGAGAAAATCCGGCATCTATTTCCTATGTGACCCTCAAAATCAAAACGGCACACAGGGTCGGGTTTACTGAAATCCAGGATACACAGCCGGTGGATATCTCCGAGGACGATCTCTTGGCATTGATTGATAAATACAACAATGACGATTCCATCAATGGGATTCTGGTTCAGTTGCCGTTACCCAAACATATCGATGAAAAAAAGGTCCTCAATGCCATCGATCCGGACAAGGACGTGGATGGTTTCCATCCGGTCAACGTGGGCCGGCTGATGATCGGCGGAAACGAAGTGAAGTTCCCACCCTGTACGCCGGCCGGCATTCAGGAAATGATTGTACGTGCAGGTGTTGAAACCAAGGGCGCGGAAGTGGTCGTGGTGGGTCGTTCCAATATCGTGGGGAAACCCATTGCCAATATGATGCTTCAGAAGGGGCCGGGGGCCAATTCCACAGTGACCATCGTCCATACCGGTACAAAAGACCTAAAGACTCACTGCCAGCGTGCCGATATACTTATCGTAGCGGCGGGTGTGCCGGGACTGGTTAAACCGGAATGGATCAAGCCGGGGGCATGTGTCATCGATGTAGGCGTCAATCGTGTGGGCGAAAAGATCAGTGAGAAGACCGGCCAGAAAATAGCGATTTTACAAGGCGATGTGGATTTCGATGCCGCTAAGGAAATCGCAGGTTCCATTACCCCGGTTCCTGGAGGCGTTGGCCCCATGACGATTACGATGCTGATGAAAAATACATTAAAAAGCTTGAAATTTAAATTGGGTTTGATATAGTTAGGAGCAGTATCGGAAGATCCACACGCATTTGGATCCGATATAGAGAATGAATCAACGCTACTGACGCATAACCACGAAAAGGCAAACCCGCTGAAAAACGGGGACGCACAACCACGGGTCTAAAGCTGAAAGGCCAGGACAGCCGGGTCACCGAAGGTTACATTTACAACGCCTTCGGGGGGGAGCAAACCCGAGGGCGTTTTCTATGTCGTTGACCGACGGACAAAAATTGAACGCCTTAATTGTGGCCAGACTGGTGATACGGCAGTTCACGAGAGTGTGTCAGGGGATATCTTGACAGCCGGGATACCGTATGGTATCGTACTTAAATTATAAGAAATACCACGATATTTTCCGGTTGTTTCAAGTAAGGCTAAGCGTGATAGCGATGACTATCAGTTGATCGGGTTAATTCATTAAAAGAATATGGCAGGTTGATCATGCGAAACAGAATAACGTTTATCTTACTCAGTGGAAATGGTTCGCGCATCCGCCAGTTTTCTTACACCAAACTGGCACTTGCAGCGGGTGCTGTGCTCAGTGTGGTGCTTTTGGTCGGGATGGGGCTTCTGGTTCAAGACTATCTGAATCTGAAACAAACCGCCGCCCAAGTGGCACAGATCAATGATAAAGTGGCTGCCCGGGATGCCGAAATTGTCCATCAAAAGCTCCAGATCGAGTGTTTTGCCAATGAAATAAATCAGTTGAAAATGAATCTGGTCGCTTTGGATACGTTTGAAAGAAAGATTCGCGTTATTGCGAATCTTGAAAAAACAGATGAACAGGACAACTTGTTTGGTGTCGGTGGGGCAACACCGGAAGATCTGGACACAAGTGTATCGTTGCGGCGTGACCAGTCCGGCTTGATTCGGTCCATGCACGATCAGGTCGAACAGCTTGAAAGTGCTTCTTTCAATCAGGAACAGGACTTCACCTCGCTGCTGGACCAACTGGAAGAAAAAAAGAATCTGTTGGCCTGCACGCCATCCATCCGTCCTGCCAGGGGATGGATCTCCTCAAACTTCGGTTACCGTATTTCTCCTTTCACCGGTCGACGTGAACTTCATGCGGCCTACGACATTGCCAATCGTGCAGGAAGCCCCATCATTTCACCGGCGAACGGCATTGTGACCTTTGCCGGCAAGCAGGGGCTCTATGGCAACCTGGTAATTATCGATCACGGCTACGGCCTCGTCACCCGCTATGGTCATCTTGACTCAATGGACGTGAAAAAAGGATCTAAGGTCAAGCGCGGTGAAACCATTGCTAAAATGGGCAATACCGGGCGCAGTACCGGCCCTCACGTGCACTATGAAGTGCGATTGAACGGTGTCCCGGTGAACCCCGAGAAATATATCCTGAACTGAAATATCGTGATATCAAACGGGGCATGGCCCATGCCGGGGAAGCGAAAACCACCAGGCAAGGGGATGCCCCGTCGATTTTAAGAGCTTCGGCATCACCTAAAAGTGTTCATCGGCTGATGCCGCCGCCGCATGCTTCAAGGCCCTCCGTCGTTGCGCCTTTTCTCTCTCAATTTGTCTTATAGATTAACAAGTCCTGGATACGGACGAATCCGCCAAGTCAACAGGTCAAATTTGGCTGCTGTCGGACCGGAAACACGGTGGATAGGCGTGTTGCGATACAGACTTGTACGAGTTGACATCACCCTGGGGGGCAGAGTAAGGGAGTCAACATAACCTGAGGTCTTCGCTTAATCAGAAAGGAATTTTTGATCCTCATGCTGGGACAGTTTTTAACCAAAATATTCGGTAGCCAAAACGAACGGGTCCTTAAAAAGATGACCCCCCTGGTGGACGCTATCAATGAGCGCGAGACCGGGCTTAAAACCCTTGATGACGATGCTCTGAGAGCCTGTACCGGTGATTTGAAGACGCGCCTGATAAACGGCGAACTGTTGGACGATCTCCTGCCGGAAGCTTTCGCGCTGGTCCGTGAAGCTTCGGTGCGCGCCCTGGGAATGCGGCATTTTGACTGCCAACTGATTGGCGGTATGGTCTTACACGCTGGCAAGATCGCCGAGATGAAAACCGGTGAGGGCAAGACCCTGGTGGCAACCCTGCCGGCTTACCTGAATGCGCTTGCCGGGCGTGGGGTCCACGTCATCACGGTGAACGATTATCTGGCCAGACGTGATGCGGAATGGATGGGGAAGATATATCGGTTTCTGGGTCTTGAGGTAGGATGCATCGTGCACGGTCTGACCGATGCCGAGCGGCAGGCGGCCTACGGTGCCGATATTACCTATGGAACCAATAACGAGTTCGGTTTCGACTACCTGCGGGACAACATGAAATTTCAGCGGGACGGGCTCGTTCAAAGAGAGCTTCATTTTGCCATCGTGGATGAGGTGGACAGCATCCTGATCGACGAAGCACGCACGCCGTTGATTATTTCGGGGCCGGCCGAAAAATCGACGCAACTCTATTATCACGTAAACGGCATTATTCCGGGAATGAAAAAAGAGGTGGATTTCACCATTGACGAAAAGGCGCGCAGTGCCACCCTGACGGAAGAGGGCGTGGCGCATGCCGAAACGCTTTTGAAGGTGGAAAATCTCTATGATCCCAAAAACATCGACCTCCTCCACCACGTTCAGCAGGCCTTGAAGGCGCATACCCTGTTCAAGCGGGACGTGGATTACATTGTCAAAAACGGGGAAGTCATTATTGTGGATGAATTCACCGGACGCCTGATGCCCGGGAGGCGATACAGCGAAGGCCTGCACCAGGCGCTGGAGGCCAAGGAAAATGTCCGGATCGAGAATGAAAACCAGACGCTGGCATCCATCACTTTTCAGAACTATTTCCGCATGTATGAAAAGCTGGCCGGCATGACGGGTACGGCGGATACCGAAGCTGCGGAATTCAAGAAAACGTATGATCTGGACGTGGTCGTTGTCCCGACCAATCAACCGATGGTGCGTATAGATTATTCGGACGTTATCTATAAAACCCGTCGAGAAAAATTCGAGGCGGCGCTGGAAGAAATTATCGAATGCCATGAAAAGGGGCAGCCGGTTCTGGTGGGAACCATCTCCATCGACGTATCGGAGAGTTTCAGTAATAAGTTGAAGAAGCGCGGTATTCCGCACACGGTCTTGAATGCCAAGAATCACGAAGGCGAGGCCGAGATTATCGCCCAGGCCGGACAGAAAGGGGCGGTCACAATCTCCACCAATATGGCCGGTCGCGGTACCGATATCGTATTGGGGGCGGGTGTTACCGATCTCGGCGGGCTGCACATCCTCGGTACCGAACGGCATGAAAGCCGGCGAATCGACAACCAGTTGCGTGGTCGTTCCGGGCGTCAGGGTGATCCCGGCTCCAGCCGGTTCTACCTGGCGTTGGAGGATGACCTGCTTCGCATATTCGGGGGGGAGCGTATCTCCGGGATTATGAGCAAGCTGGGGATGGAAGAGGGCGAGCCCATCGAGAATGCCCTCATCACCCGCGCCATTGAAAATGCCCAGTCCAAAGTTGAGGGGCATAATTTTGAAATCCGTAAACAACTGCTGGAATATGATGACGTCATGAACCAGCAGCGGGAGGTGATCTACCAGCAGCGCCGCGAGACTTTAACCGGCGAGAATTTACGACCCTCTCTTGAAACGATGATTGGTGAAATGGCGATCAACATGGCCATGAACATCGTTGATGAACGCAAACACCCTGAGGAGTGGGACTGGGCTGGTTTGCGGGAAGCCGTGTTGAAACAGTTCAACTTCCGTATCGATTCTCCCGAGGGCGACATTCTGGATGGGTTGAATACGGATGGCCTGGCGCAGTATATTGAAGATGCCGCTCTCAAGGCCTACCAGGAACGGGAAGACACCATCGGTGCAGATAATATGCGTGCTCTTGAGCGCCATATCATGTTGATGACCGTGGACAGCCTGTGGAAGGATCATTTGCTGAGCATGGATCATCTCAAGGAAGGCATTGGCCTGCGCGGTTATGCCCAGCAGAACCCCCTCATTGTCTACAAGAAGGAGGGGTTTGAGATGTTTCAGGATATGATCGGGCGCATCAAAGAAGAAACCGTGGGCATCCTTTACCGGGTGCAACTGGCTGAATCCGAGTCGGTCGATCAATTGCGCCAGTCCCAGGAGCAGAAAATGGTGTTTTCCGGGGGCGGCGACAGCCCGCCGCCCAAGAAGAAACCGGTTCGTCATGCCCAGAAAAAGATCGGTCGTAATGCGCCCTGTCCCTGCGGCAGTGGCAAAAAATACAAGCAATGCTGCGGCCGGTAGCAGCAGCCCCGATGTCGAAATCGAAAATCGCAATAAAGTTTACATCGATTGGCCGTTAGATCACCCTTTGATGCTCTGCTCGGCGCGTTTTGGCGGGGTGGGGTGTCGCCTTCTTTTGAGAGCCGGATCTCCGACTTTTTTCCGCAATTACATGTGGCCACAGACCTTTACAATGACGGTCGGTGATGCTTATGTTGAAAACGTCTCACTTAAATCCCACCCGCGGGTCAATGATGCCGGGCAATCATTCTGGAGGTAATCAACATCAATGAGTCAGCGCAATTCCGATTCCGATATTGCATTATTTCCAAAGAATTCCAGCGAGGTACGCGAACCCTCCATGTTCCGGGTGATGTTGATCAATGACGATTACACGACCATGGAGTTTGTTGTGGAAGTTCTGGTCAAGGTTTTCCGTAAACATTACGATGAAGCGGCACGCATCATGCTGCATGTCCACAACGAGGGTTCCGGCCTTTGCGGCATCTATACATTTGAAGTGGCCGAAAGCAAGGTTCATACGGTTCACAATCTGGCCCGTGAGAATGGGTTCCCGTTAAAATGCACCATGGAAAAGGAATGAACCATGATCAGCAAGGAACTCAGTGCTACACTTGGACTGGCCGTCAAAGAAGCTAAAAAACGACGGCATGAATATGTCAATACGGAACATATTCTGTTTGCGATTCTTTTCGATCATACCGGGATTGAAATTATTGAGAACTGCGGCGGGGTTGTCCAGGAGCTGAAACGCGAGCTTGAAAAGTATTTCGATGAGCGGATTGAGAGTATCCCGGAGGGCCAGGAATACGTGCTCCAGCAGACGCTGGGGTTCCAGCGCGTCATACAACGTGCGGTAAACCACGCCCGTTCGGCGGAAAAGGCGGAAGTCAACGTCAGCGATATCCTGGCTTCGATTTTTCTGGAAAAGGATTCCTTCGCCGAATATTATTTATCCTCACAGGGCCTCACGCGGCTTGATGTTCTGAGCTATATTTCCCATGATGCCGAAGTGGACCCCTTACAACCCGGTCTTGGCGATCCGGGAAGACAGGGTGACAGCAAAGAGAAGAAGGAAGCGTCCAATCCGCTCGAAGCCTACACCGTCGACCTGGTGGAAAAAGCCGCCGAGGGGCTTCTGGATCCCCTCATCGGTCGGCAGCCCGAACTGGAGCGCACGTTGCAGGTCCTCTGCCGCCGCCGCAAGAACAACCCCGTATTCGTGGGCGATCCCGGTGTGGGCAAAACGGCCATAGCCGAAGGCCTGGCCCAGCACATTCATGCGGGGCAGGTTCCCGACCTTTTGCGACCGGTTCGTATCTATGCCCTTGATTTAGGGGGATTGCTTGCCGGGACTAAATATCGGGGCGATTTTGAAAAGCGGCTCAAAGGGGTGATCAACGAACTCAAAAAGCGTCCCGATGCGGTGCTGTTTATCGATGAAATCCACACCATCGTCGGCGCCGGCGCTACCAGCGGTGGATCCATGGATGCTTCCAATATTCTGAAACCTGTTCTGACTTCAGGGGAACTGCGGTGCATCGGATCGAGCACTTACGAGGAGTACAAAAATCATTTTGAAAAGGATCGCGCGCTCTCGCGGCGATTCGAAAAAATCGAAATCGCGGAACCGACGATTCCCCAAACGGTCAAAATATTGAAAGGCCTTAAAAGCCGCTATGAAGAGCACCACGGCATCACTTACACGGACACGGCGCTCAAATCGGCGGTGGAGTTGTCGGCCAAATACGTCAACGATCGTTTTTTGCCGGACAAAGCCATTGATGTGATTGATGAGGCCGGCGCTTTCGTACGTCTGTCCGGGTCGTCTCGGCGAACCAAGATCAACCCGTCGGATATCGAGAAAATCGTGGCCAAGATGGCTAAGATCCCGCCCCAGAGCGTGTCCACCTCCGACAAGGTGAAGCTGGAAAAACTGGCGTCGCACCTGAAACAGGTGGTCTTCGGGCAGGATGAGGCGATTGCGTCTTTAGCCACCTCCATCAAGCGGTCCCGGGCGGGGTTGGGAACGCCGGGCAAGCCGGTGGGGTCGTTCCTGTTTACCGGTCCCACCGGGGTCGGAAAAACCGAGGTGGCCTTGCAGCTGTCCCGTCTGCTGAACGTGGAATTTCTGCGGTTTGATATGAGCGAGTACATGGAAAAGCATGCCGTTGCAAGGCTGATCGGCGCGCCTCCGGGCTACGTAGGGTTCGATCAGGGGGGGCTGCTGACCGACGGTATCCGCAAGCATCCCCACAGCGTGCTCCTGATGGACGAAATTGAAAAAGCGCATCCGGATGTTTACAACATCCTGCTGCAGGTCATGGATCACGCGACGCTCACTGACAATAATGGGAAAAAAGCTGATTTCCGGAATGTCATTTTGATCATGACGTCCAATGCCGGCACAAGGGAGATGGGTAACCAGACCATCGGTTTCGGCGACAAAACCAAAGATACCGCCGCCAAGGGACAGAAAGCCATTGAACGGTTTTTCAGCCCGGAGTTTCGCAATCGTCTTGACGGCACCATTCTGTTCCATGCGCTTACCGTTGAGATCATGGAGCAGATTGTGGACAAGTTCATCGATGAACTCAACGATCAGATGGCCGGTAAAAAAATATATGTCAATATCTCGGACGCGGTCCGGAGCTGGCTGGCCCGGGATGGCTATGATCCCAATTACGGGGCACGTCCTCTGGGGCGCGTGATTCAGAAAGAAATCAAGGACCGGCTTGCGGATGAAATCCTTTTCGGCAAGCTGGTCAAGGGGGGTGTTGTTTTCGTAGACCGCAATGATGACGGCCTGACATTCAAGTTTGAATGACCGTAGAGGGGCATTCAGGGCGCCGGTTCCCCGATGTCCATGCGTGCTCTTTGCGTATTCTCATCCCTGCGGAACGTTTGGGAATTATCCTGTATGTATTCGCATGATCGCCAAACAGCCTGATCGAAAGCCTTCACCTCATAAAGGAACGCTTATAGCGCTGCACCATGATGGCGCCCTGATAAGGAAACATCGTCGTATCGTCCGCGCTCACCCGGATAGATACGGTTAAAATTCGCTATGCCCGTTTTCCGACTCTCCAGCAAGCTAACATTTCCGCCGGCCCATCTGGCGATTGATGAAGGCCTTCTGGCGGTCGGCGGCGATCTCAGCATCGAACGCCTGGTATTGGCTTACCGCCAGGGGATATTCCCCTGGTACGCGGAAGATGATCCCATCCTCTGGTGGTCGCCGGACCCCCGCCTGGTTATTTATCCCGGAGAGTTCCATATCTCCCGGTCCCTGCGACGGCTGATACGCCGCAAACGCTTTACCGTTACCCTGGACAGGGCTTTTGGCCGGGTGATCCGGGGATGTGCCGGAAACCGCGGGCCGGACCATCAGGGAACCTGGATTGTGCCAGAGATGATCGCGGCCTACGAGCGTCTGCATGCGGCCGGGCTGGCCCACTCCGTGGAAGCCTGGGAGGGTGATACGCTGGCCGGTGGGTTGTATGGCGTTTCTCTGGGCGGCAGTTTCTTCGGTGAATCCATGTTTACCCGCGTCGGGAATGCTTCCAAGGTAGCTCTGGTTTTCCTGGTAGAGAGTCTGCGGCATGAAGGCTTTGAGCTGATCGACTGCCAGGTTGCGACGGAACACTTGGTACAGTTCGGCGCCCGGGAAGTTCCTCGTTCCCATTTCATGCAGGAACTGCAGCACGCCTTGAAACAACCCACGCGGCGAGGTTTGTGGCGACTTAACGAAGTGGGCGGCATCAGTCTGGAATCGAACCGGATGGAAGCCGGTGTCTGAGGCCGCGTGCCCCTAAGCGCTTATCCGAAGATCTTTTTGCAGCTGGTTTCCCCACATGTTGCCACGGCCCGGCAGAACGCGATGACTTTGTCGATATCTTTGCGCCCGGGGCGGATTTCGACGCCCGAGCTGACATCTACCGCAGCGGGGCTTCCGGCGGCAATGGCTTTTTGAACGTTGTCCGGGGTCAGTCCGCCGGCCAGAAGAACTGGCTGGTCGGATGAGAGTTGCCGCGCGTCAGACCAGTTCCAATTCATGGCGTTGCCACCCGGCAGTGGGCCACCGGCACATTCCACCAGAAAGGCCGTGGCCGGATACCGCGGCGCCGCTGCCAGGGCAGGATTGCCGCCGACAAACAAGGCCTTGATAACGATCAGGCCTTCATCGCAGAGAGCCTTCACAAGTTCGGGCGTCTCATTGCCGTGCAATTGAACCGCCCGCAGCCCGCCGATGTCTACCGCCTGCATGATCCGGCCCCAATTTTCATTGACGAAAACCCCCACGGGACAGACGCTGTCCGGCAGGCGCGCCGTGATGCGCCGGATGGCCTGGTCTTCGAGGTGGCGCGGACTTTTGGGGTAGGAGATAAAGCCAATCGCATCCGCCCCGGCCGCGACACAGGCTTCCGCCTCACGGGCCGAAGTGAGCCCGCAAATTTTAATCTGAGGCCGGCGCAGGGTATCGATGGCGTCCACAGTGCGGATCCTTTGTCAATCTTAACGGTTATTCCCGGACGATGGCGGATGGGGCAGCAGCGAGGCCAGCCGGGTGGTTGGATTGTCGGCCCGAACCAGACTCTCGCCGATCAGAAAGTTATACACGCCTTGCTCCAGGTTGGCACGGACGTCGTCGATCCCCGCGATGCCGCTGGCGGCGACGGGAATCTGCCCGGGTGACAAACGCTGTGCCATGGTCATCGCGGTGCGAATATCCGTATCGAACGTCGCCAGATTCCGGTTGTTGATGCCGACCAAGCGGGCGTCGGAAGCTTGGGCCATTTCCAGGTCGGCCATCGTATGGATTTCAACCAGGGCATCCATGCCCAGTGATCGGCTGAGGGCAAGAAGTTCAGACAGTTGCGGCCGGGACAGGATGCGGCAGATCAGAAGCACCGCATCCGCCCCCATCGCACCTGATTCGTAAACCTGGTATTCGCTGATGAGAAAATCTTTCCGCAGGACCGGCAGAAGGACGGCTTGGCGGGCAACGATGAGATCTTCCGGGCTGCCCTGGAAAAAATCATGATCGGTCAGCACGGAGAGGGCCGCAGCACCCCCGGCGGCATAGGCGCGGGCCAGGGCCGCCGGGTCCAGGTCGATCCGCAACGGTCCCTTGGAGGGCGAGGCCCGTTTGATTTCGGCAATGATGTTGGCGCCATGCTGTCCCGGCTGCTTTAAGGCTTCATAAAAGGAACGGCGATCATTGCGGTTGCTAGCCGCTTCGCGCAGTTGGGCCAGGGGCTTCTGGCGGCGGGCTTCGTCGATTTCCTCTTTTTTTCGCGCTACGATTCGAGTCAGTATATCCAAGGCAACACGTTCTCCGGGCCGGGCAGCTGTGCAGTGCCGGCATTTCTATCGATGATGGGTGTTCAGGGGGCATGCTCCTGGGTAAATGCGGCCAACGCGGCCAGCTTGTCTCGGGCCGCACCGCTGTCGATGGCCTGTTCAGCCAAACCGAGACCCTCCGCAAAATCAGTCGCCTTGCCGGCGGCCGTGAGGGCGGCGGCGGTGTTCAGAAGCACGACATTCCGCCGAGGGCCCGGCTCGCCGTCCAGGATTCGTCGCGTGATGTCCGCATTGGTGGCCGGGTCTCCCCCCACCAGCTCGCCGGGGTCGGCCAGGGTATCGAAATAATCTTCCGGATTGAGGTTAAATGTTCGCACCTGGCCGTCCTTCAATTCGGAAACGCGCGTCGGGGCGCAAACCGATATTTCATCCAGGCCGTCGTGCCCGTGTACCACATACGCCTGGCGTGATCCCAGCAAACGCAGCGTATGGGCAAACATCTCCGTCAATTCCGGTGCATAGACGCCGATGATCTGGCAGTTGGCGCCCGCCGGGTTGGTCAAGGGCCCCAGCATATTAAAGATACTGCGCAGGCCGACTTCCTTGCGGGCCGTTGCGGCAAAGCGCATGGCGCTATGATAGAGGGGCGCAAAGAGAAAGCCGATGCCGATATCCTCGACGGCTTCTTCCACCAACTCCGGATCAACATCCAGTCGCACGCCGAGCGCTTCCAATACATCGGCACTACCGCATTTGCTCGAAACCGAACGGTTGCCGTGTTTGGCGACCGTGATGCCGCAGCCGGCAACGACGAAGGCGGTCGTGGTGGAGATGTTAAAGGTGCTGGCACCGTCCCCTCCGGTGCCGCAGGTGTCGACGATGATACCGGCGGATGACTGGATGCGGTAGGCTTTGCGGCGCATGGCGCGGGCCGCTCCGGCCAGTTCTTCGTTGGTTTCGCCCTTGGTGGCCAAGGCGCCCATGAGGGCTCCGATCTGGGCATCGGTGAGATTGCCCGAGAAAATTTCCGTCATGACTTCGGTCATCTGGCTTTCATCCAGATTGACGCCGTCCACGATGCGTTTGAGGTGGTCACGAAACATCTTGGCATTCCCTCCTGTTCTTATGAGTGTGAAGCGGTGGCATTTTTTAAAAAGTTCCTCAACAAACGTTTCCCGATCGTGGTCATAATGGATTCGGGATGGAACTGGAGCCCCTCGGTCATGTGGTTCTGGTGCCGGATTCCCATGATTTCGCCATCCTCGGACTCGGCCGTGACGGTAAGACAGTCCGGCAGTGTTTCCCGCTCGACGGCCAGTGAGTGGTAGCGCATGGCCTTGAATGGTTCCTTGACGCCGCGATAGACGCCCTGCCCGTCGGCGGTGACGGTGGATGTCTTGCCGTGCATCAACCGTTTGGCGGCGACGATCTTGCCCCCGAAAGTAGCGGCAATGGCCTGGTGGCCAAGGCAAATCCCTAAGATCGGAATACGTCCGGAAAAACGACGGATGGCCTCCATCGATATCCCGGCCATCTGGGGCTGTCCGGGGCCGGGTGAAACCACGATGGTCGCCGGCGCCAATTGGGCGATGGCGTCAATGGTCAGGGCATTGTTGCGGGCCACCTGCACATCCGCACCCAGTTGTCGCAGATACTGTACCAGATTATAAGTGAAGGAATCGAAGTTGTCGATCATGAGTATCATGGTCAGGCTCCTTTCTGTGCCAGGGGCCGCAGCATCTTCAGGGCGCGGTCCATCGCTTTGGCCTTGTTCACCGTCTCCAGACGTTCGTTTTCAGGGTCGGAGTCCGCCACGATACCCGCTCCGGCACGCACGGTCAGTCGATTGTCTTCGATGCAGGCCGTGCGAATGGTGATGGCCATATCCATGTTGCCGCTGAAGGAAATATACCCCACGGCGCCACCGTAAGGGCCGCGGGGTTCTTTCTCCAAGTCGGCAATGATTTCCATGGCCCGTATTTTGGGCGCGCCGCTCAGCGTGCCGGCTGGAAACGTTGCTGCCAGAAGATCGAAGGCATCGCAGTCGTTTTGCAGATCGCACGTGATATTCGATACGAGATGCATGACATGGGAATATCGCTCGACCACCATGAGGTCCGTCACCTGGACCGTACCGGTTTCGGCAACGCGTCCGAGGTCGTTACGTCCCAGATCCACCAGCATCAGGTGTTCGGCCTTTTCCTTTTCGTCCTCCAGCAGTTCACTGGCCAATTCGCGATCCTCCCGGTCGCTGGCCCCGCGGGGACGGGTGCCGGCAATGGGGCGCAGGGTGGCGCTCCCGTTTTCCAGACGGACCATGGTTTCAGGGGATGAGCCCACCAGCGCCATACCGTCCAGATTTAAATAAAACAGATAGGGGGACGGATTGATGTACCGCTGGGAGCGATAGAGCGACCAGAGATCGGGGGGCGAATCGCAGACGAAAGGCTGCGAGATGACCGCCTGGATGATGTCGCCGGCACGGATATGATTTTTGACCGTTTGAACGGCTTCCCTGAAATCAGTATCGGGGTGAACGGCCTCAAGCGGACAGGCGCTCATATCGGTGGATACCGCAGGTACCGTGGGCAGGGGTTGGCCCAGATGTTTTAGCTGGCGGTCCAGGCGATGCCGGGCTTCATCATAGGCGGCCTCGGGGGAGATGCCGTCCATGATAAAGGTGATGGCCACAAGGGTCAGGGTGTGGCTGACATTGTCAAAAATCAAAAGCTCGTCGGGAATGACAAAATGGGCCAGTGGTTTGTCCGCCGGCCATTGATGGGGGATCGTTTCCAGAAAACTGACGGCTTCATAGGTCATGTAGCCGACCAAACCGCCCCAGAAACGGGGCAACTCGGGTATGACCGCCGGCTGGTAAGCGGCCATGAGCGTCCTTAAAATAGCCAGAGGATGGCCGCCATGGGGTATCCGGTCTTCGCGCCCGTTTTCCTGGACGGTCACCACATCGGCGAAAACGCGGATATGACTGCGGGCCGACGTTCCCATAAAACTGTAGCGCCCCCAGCGCTCTCCGCCCTCGACGCTTTCGAACAGGAAAAGATCCGCATTCTGTTGATAGTACTTGCCCAGTATTGAAACCGGTGTTTCGGTATCGGCCAGGATTTCCGAACAGACCGGTATGACATTGGCCTGGTCACAAGCGGCATAGAAGTTTTCACGGGTTGGGAAGTAATTTAGCAACATCATTTCAGCCTCCAGAAGAATGAGGGCGACATGGCCCGACCGGCCATGCGCGGCGTGTACAGGCTCCCCTAAAAAATGAAAAGCCGTGGTTGGTATGACCACGGCCTAAAACTACAGAACCGCGGGCTTTGAGGCTGCCCACGGTTTGCGCTAATCGTATTTCTTTGGAAGGGTGCGGTAACCGGCGGTGCGCCTCAGGTCAGGTGCCACCACCACCAGCGTTGATTCCATCCTCTTATGTTCGGTTAAATGAAGCATGGTGTTCCTTACAGCATTTGAGTTGTCAATTTTTGGCACGGTTAAAAGGGATTGTCAAGCGCTTTTGATGTTGCTGTCCGTGATGCTTATGTGGTTTCAGGCATTGCCGTTCTGTCAATATTTCAGACGGTCATTGACCCGTAAATTCAAAACTCATTTTTGCCTGGAAATCCTCCACGCGTTTGAAAATCTCCTTCAGCATGGTCTGTTCGATGCGGGATAAATTTTTGGGGTTGATGTAGTTGTCGGGAGGACCGTTTTCTTCGATAATGGCCGTAATCTGGCGGACGAAGCGCAATTGCATCAAGAAACTGTAGGACCGGGAGATATCGTTGTAATCTTTGCCTGTTAGATGTCCCCCTTCGTGCAGCTGATAGAGGCGATCCATGGTATTGGTTTCCTCGATGCCGTTTTTCAGGGCGTGGATGCGCGCGAAGTCCACCACGGGCAGCATGGCCTGCTTGATGTCGAAAGCATTACGGTGTTCTCCCTTGGATTCGACCACAAAATTGCGGAAAAAACCGAGAGGCGGTTTGAAATGAAGGGCATTTTCGGTCAAGTGCCGAAAAAACCCCGACCATCCCTGGAGAGAATCAGAAAGGTGTCGGCGGAGTTGGTCGATCAGACCGAAATCACCGTAAGCCCCCCGGAAATCAAAAAAGATGCTCGAATGCAGCAGATCCTCGGCCTCGGCGGTGTGAATCCAGTCTGAGAATTTGTCGCACCAGACCGACAATGGTTGGCACCAGTTCGGATTCATGGCCATGACGCCGCCTTTACAGAAGGCGTAGCCGATTTCATCCAGCCAGGTGCAGACCGTTTCGCCTAGCGTCAGAAAATAATTTTGTACGATCGGCAAGCGGTCATCGGGCACATCCCGGAAGATGATGGCGTTGTCCTGATCTGTTTTGAGCGTCTGTTCGCGGCGGCCTTCGCTTCCCATGATCATAAAAACAAAAGGTTCCGGCGGCGGGCCGTTCTGTTCTAAAGCAATTTCGATCAGGCGCTGGAGAATGGCGTCGGAAACGGTTGCGATCAGGCGGGTGACGTTTTCTGCTTTGGCGCCGCTGCTGATCAGGTTCTGGACCAGACCGGGGATGCGGGCCTGCTTCTCCCTGAGTTCTTCGCGGGAAAGGGCTGAAGCGATTTCCCGAACGATAAAGAGCGGGGACTGCCCCTGGGCGGCAAGCAGATCGCGGCTGGAGATGGTGCCGATCACCTTGCCGCTGCTGTCCTGGACGGCAAGGTGTTTGAGGTTTTTCTGCATCATCTCCAGCATGGCTTCGAACACCGACAGCTGTTCCGGGATCATGCTCAAGGGGGAGGACATGATGGCCGATATCGGTATATTGATTTCCAGGCCCTGAGCAATGACCCGGTTGCGAAGGTCGGTATCCGTGACGATGCCGATTTGCTTGCCCGCATCGTTCTGCACAAAGATCGAGCTGCATTTTCTCCGACTCATCAGGATCGCCGCCTGCTGGACCGGCATTTTCTGGTTGCAGGAAAGGATGTCGCGGCTCATCAGCCGGGCGACGGAAACGTTGAAGACGTGGACGGTTTCGTCTTTGGGAAGGATTCGCCGGGCAAAGATTTCGGCGTAAGAGCGGTTCAGCATGCGCTTGCCGAAGGTATCCGTGAAAAATTCCGAAAAGGCCGGACAGCGATGGCACAGACGCATGAAGTCCCGTTCGGGCAGGGCGTAGAGATAGGCTTCCTCCTCGACCCGCAAGCTGCGTATCGAAACACCTTTGTTCAGCAACATGGATATGCCGCCGTAGGTATCGCCCTCGCCCAGATAACCCTTGAGGTTTTTTTCGCCGGCCTGTTCGTAATATAGTTCGCCGGCCCCTTTCTGGATGATGTAAAGATAGTCGATGCGCGATTGCCCCTGAACGAATAATAGCGTTCCCGCGTTGTGATGGATCAGGGACAGGGCGTTCACCATTTCGTCCAGATCCTTCTCTGAAAGAAACGAAAACGGCACAATACGGCTGAGAAGATCACGGGCCTGGCCGGTGACGAGAATCGAAGCATAAGATTCATCGCGTTTGCGCTGCTGGAAGACTTCCGTAAAGTACTCCCGAAAGGGGGGATGTTTCTCACAAAGCGCCAGGAAAAGTTCGGACGGTATGGCATAAAAGAGGGCATCGTCTTCGACCTTGGCGGTGCGCACGGCCACTCCGGCATTCATGAGAATGGAGACGCCGCCGAAGGTCTCCCCGGCGACCATGCGGGCGCCAAGCGTTTTTTCACCGTTTTGCTCGTAATACAACTCGATGGCCCCCTTGCGGATATAGAAAATTTTTCCGATCTGGGTCTTTCCCTGTTCCGCTACCAGCTGTCCGCGCGGGGCCCGTATTTTGGTGGTCCACTCGGCCAGTTCCTCGATGGCTTCTTCCGGCAGGAGTCGGAAGGGTTCGGCTTGGGCATACAACGCCACAGCCTCTTTGAACAGCGCACTCCGAGACGGCTTTTTCTCCATAACGATGCTCCGTTGTCAGCCTGCCCACGTTTGCGGGGCATTCATTAATTTAACCCATCACCTTTTGGCGCTGTCCTGTATGGCCGGGGCGGCCCTAATAGCGAAGGCGGGCAAAATAGGATTTTTCAGAGGCCGCCCGGGCTTCCTGCAGCGTATGAATCCCCTTTTTGGAAAGAAGGGGAATGAGCTTGAGAAACATGTGAGCCGTGGCCAGGGCATCGCCCATGGCAGTGTGGCGCCCTGACACATCGATCCCCAGCCTTTGGGAAATGGTCATGAGGTTGTGGTTTTCCTGTGCCGGGTGAACGATGGACGACAGCAGCATGGTGTCCAGCACAGGATTGATAAACCGAACACCGGTTTCCGCTTCCTTGATCTGCAGCATGCGCATGTCAAAGGCGGCATTGTGGGCCACCAGAATCGTGTTTTCGGCAAATTGATGAAACTGGGGTAGCACCGTCGAAATGATCGGCTGGTCCCGCAGCATTTCTTCCTGGATGCCATGGATCTGGATCGATTCCCAACGCAGTGGGCGTCTGGGGTTGACGAGTTGATTGAACCGGTCATCGGCGATCAGATGGTTGTTGACGATGCGCACCGCCCCGATAGATATGATTTCATCGCCCCCGCGTGGGTCAAGTCCGGTCGTTTCCGTGTCGAAAACAGTGTAGGTCAGTTCGGTCAGCAGGCGATTGTCGATGGAGGGGTGTTGCCCGGGTTGATTGAAAAGGTCGAAATCATAGAATTCCGGCCGGCTGTCAGGAATGATGGTGGGCTTGCGGGTCACCTCGACGCCGGCCGGCGGGAGCGCCGGCAGGATCAGTCGCAACCCCGACCAGTCCTGGGATGCTTCGGTATAGGGCCAGATTTCGGCGTTATGGTAACGGATGACCTCCCCCAGGGTAAGGGGCAAGCCCATGTCAGGCAGGCTGAGGACTTTTTCTTCCCAGGTATGTACCTTGTCCATGCGCACCGGTTTGCCCTGCCAGCGCAGGTCAAAATTGATCAATTCATTGGTTTTGTGAACGCGGCACGTAAAACTCCGCACGGCGACTTTGTCGCTTAAACGCTGGAGCAGGAAAAGAACGGCCAGCGTAAACGAATAGCTGTCCGTGCTCAGCTGCAAGTCTTCGTCATAGGCTTCGGCGATAAACTGAAGTTGCAGCAGGTGTTTGGCTTTGACGGTGATTTTCTCCAGCATGGTATCGGCACGGGTTTCAATCAGAGGCCACTGGGTGCGCGGGAGGTCGCGGGTCGCCTCCCGGGTATGTTGACTGAGGATTTTGCCGATTTTAAGCGACTCGTGATAGATGATACGGGTGAATTCGTGGACTTGGAGGGGCGCCATGTCTGGGAATTCCATCATTGTTTCAACGGCGGCGCGAACACCGGCCAGCGGCGTTCGAATACCGCCGCTCAGGGATTGAAGCAGTAGGTTGGCCTGACTGTCGGTTGCGAGTTGGGAGGTGATGTCGGAAAATATTAAGATAAAGCCGGTGAACAGGCGTTGATGATTCAGCACGGGGACCATTTCCGCGCGCAGATGCTGCCCCCTTTTGCTAACCGCGACGAAATAAGAGGCGGCCCCGGATGAGCCTTGCGCCAGCTTTTCGGTGATGTCGTCCAGGGCATGCGAAACCAGATGGCGGTCGATAATTTCGAATACGGACCGCCCCAATCCAAAAAACGGAAAGGGTAAGGGGGGCTGGGTGTCGGATGCCGGTGGGTCGCCCAAGCGGGCATCATTTTTTCCGGCAAAGAATCTTTTCGCCTGTTTGTTAAAAAACAGGATCTGTCCGTCGCGATTGCATATCAGTACCCCTTCGGGAAGTTCCGACATAATAACGGCCAGAATATTCTTTTCTTTCTCGAGTTCGGATTTGGCGCCGATCACACGGGCCGTGACATCGTTTTCCAGTCGCTGGTAGTGTTCGGCATTTTCATTGATCGCATCGATGACGAGGTTGACCACTTTACTGCCTTCACGTTTGATCCGGTGGCTCGAATTGACTGTATGAATCAGTTCAATCTCTTCGGGAAGCCGGTTGAGAGGCAGGATGTAGCTGTGAAAAATGCCGTCCAGTCCGAATCCGATCGCGGCCATGAGGAGGATTAGGGTAATAAAAAAATAGATAAAATGATTTTTGATGATGTCGAGCAGAAAGGCCTGCTGGTCGGGGAGAAGCTGCTGCCAGAAAAAGAGCGCGATGCCGATAAAAATCAGCAAGGTGATAAATATAGACACTCCGGCGAACCACCAGAATTTATTCGTCGGATCCATCAGAGATTTCCAAAAGTTTTCGAACGTGATCCATGATTTCGGAATTGGAAAACGGCTTGGTGATGTAACCGTCGGCGCCGGACGCCAGGCCTTTGGCGACATCCATATCGCGTGCCATGGCGGAAACAAAAAGAATTCGTGTCGCTGCCATATCGGGGGTGTCCCGGATGGTCTGACAAATCTCAAAACCGTCCGGATTGGCGATCATGGCTTCAAGCAGGATGAGATCGGGTTTATACGCCGTGACGATGCGCAGGGCTGCTTCACCGCTGTCCGCGGTTCGAACCTGGTAGCCACTTTGTTCCAGGAGGTATGTCAGAGGGATGGTGGTCCCCTGTTCGTGGTCCGCAATCAGAATGCGGCCTCGCGGGCGGGATGCTGAATCAGGTTGATCCGCGGCCATAGGGAGCCCTGTGTGAATGAACCATCCCGAAAGATGGTTTTGCCGGGGCGCAGTCCTTTGGAACGCACACCAGGTTAGGTACAGGCCGGCTTATTAAGCGTCGGCAACACAGCCGTTCGTGTCGCCGGCGCTTAAATTGCCTGGTGTATCATTGTGGTGGGCCATTAAGGGACAGGGCCCGGGATGGGTATGGGTTTGGAACGGGTCGCGGGAGCCCGCCGGCCGGATAGCCCTGCGGACTCCCTTTTGATCGGACCCGTGTTGTGCTGCATGACGGACTTAGCCGAAAACACCCATACCAAACGACGCCGTCCATGCAATTGAAAAGCCTACGAGAACAATCATCCAGATATCTTCTGTTTTCATGGTGCATTCTCCTTTGATCTAAGGTTAATGCGCGAGTCAAAAGATGCGCTGCATCAGGCTTCTTTGACCACGGTCATGGTTTCTACTTCGGCCCGCTGGATCTGGGTCGCGTTGGTCGTGGACATTTCAGCCTTGAAGCACAGGGCCCACATCATGACGATGCCGAGGATCCACCATGCGATCTGCCAGGACCACAGGCTCGGAAAGCCGCTGAAGGAGAAGGCCGTGTTGCCCCAGATACAGGCCGGCCCGATGGCAAAGAAGTACCACAGCGGTGTCGCGACTTTCATGACTTTGCGCCAGGCTTTGCCGGACTCGCTGGGTTCATCGATGCTGTCGAGAAAGGTGCGCACTTCCTGCTGACGATCAATTGTTTCCTGGTCGTCCTTGATACCCATACCGCGGCAGAGGTAGGCCATGACGAATGCCGTAAACAAGCCCCAGAAGGCGCAGTGCATGGACAGCGGGTTCGGCCATACCTTGTAGGTCAGCGCCACGGCGATCATGCCGGAGAAGATACCGATCACGGCCCCCACGGCGGGGAAGCGGAATCCCCAGAGCACGCCGGCCAGCAGCAGGTACATGAGAAAGCCGAAGGCGGTGGCCAGGGCTCCAAGGATAACCAGAGCCGCTGTGGATGTCAGACCGACCGCCAGGGCGGCGATGGTCAGAACGGTGGCCATGAGGCGGTTGACCCAGATTTGCTCCGCGTGGCTGGCTTCCTGCTTCTTGATATAGCGCCAGTAAACGTCGCGCAGCAGAATGGACCCGCCGGTGCCGATATAGGGGGCGGCCGTGGAGTGAATGGCCGCGATGGCGCCCATGAAAACGACGCCCAGCATGACCGGCGGCAGGAAGGTCTTCATCAGGGTCGGTACGACCGTGGCCTGGTTGACATCGATAAAGGCCGGGTTGCCGGCGATCTGCAGAACCTTGGCGCCCATGCCCTGGAAGGCGGTGAAGAAGAACAGGGCGAAGCCGACCACGAAGGTGGACATGAAGGCCTGCTGCCAGGCCAGGGGTTTCGGGGATTTGATACCGAAGGTCCACATGGTGAAGGCCGGTGAGGACTGAATCCCCATGAGGGCGAACATGTAGGTCAGAATCATGACCGATGTCCAGCCGCCACCCAGGCCGAAGTTGATGACCTTGGGCACTTCCAGGAATTTCGGCTCAAGGGCTTTGATGGAGGTGGAGAAGGCCGTCCAGCCGCCGAATTCCGGTGCCCGCATGACGAAGAAGCCCAGGATGATGATACCGCCCACCAGCAGGACGAACTGGATAACGCCCACCCAGGTGGAGGCTTTCAGGCCGCCGGTGCAGACATAGAACCACACGATGAAGGCCAGGAAGATGGCCCCGTAGGCGGTGGGGACACCGGCGATAACGTTGAAAAGGGCGCCGGCCGCCATCAGCTGTACAGCGGAGTAGAAAATGGAGTAGAGCACGGCGGTACAGACGACCAGCCAGCGCAATGTCTCGTTGTTGTAATAATAGGCATACATGTCGCCGGGGGTGATAAACCCGTAGCGCTTGCCCATGAGCCAGGTGCGTTTGGAGAAGAACGTGCCGGTGATGGGGATGGTCAGCACGTAAAACGATGCAAACGCATAGGCCAAGCCGTCACGCCATATCAGGCCGGGATGACCGATAAAGGTCCACCCGCTGAACGACGCGGCCGTGGCGGCGAGAAGAAACGCGAAAAAGGGAATGGACCGGCCTGCGATTGAATAACCGGAAGACGTCTTCTCGGTGAAATATCCTTTGAGCCCCCAGTAGAAGCAATACACGATATACAGGCCAAGAAAGACGTAGACCCAGGTTGTATTTGATTCCATACCATACCTCCAATGGTTTCCTCATATGCCACTTCCGGTTGACAGTTGTCACCAGGCAATCGGCATAATCGTTAGCAGCGATCAATAATAGAATAGCCGTCGTCGGATTATCACCTCCTTTCAAAGGCGGCTCCCATCTCGCGCTGGTCGGTTTCGCTGGCCGACCGGTGTCTGAAGATAGGGTCGAATTAAGGGGTCGTCGTGTTCTGCCGGGGCAGTCGACGGCCCTTCGTACGATTGTTTCTCTTTCCCCGGCAGCGTGGTGGCGGCCCGGGAAGATTGCCATCCAGACGGGAGGGCCGGGCACTGTTGGTGGATGTCTGGATGACCGCTATCGCCGGTGGGCCGTTGTCCGGTCCACCGGCGAGGGTTAGCGCAATTATTTCTGCACTTGCTTCTTGATGAGCTCGACAACATCCGGGTTGGCCAGGGTCATCACGTCGCCCACATCCTTATTGTTGGAAAGGGCGGCCAGCACCCGGCGCATGATCTTGCCCGAACGGGTCTTGGGCATGTCGGGCACGATCCAGACCTTGCGCGGTTTGGCAATCGGTCCGATTTCTCTGACCAGAGCATCCATGATTTTCTTGGCAATTGCATCAGAGGCCTCGAACCCGGGTTTGAGCGCCACATAGAGATCCGGCACCACGCCCTTGATGTCGTCCTTGACCGGCACGACGGCGGCCTCGGCCACTTCCTCCACCACCAGGGCGGCGGACTCGAGTTCCTTGGTGCCCAGGCGGTGACCGGAAACGTTGATGACGTCGTCGATGCGGCCCAGGATGCGGTAGTAGCCGTCGGGGGCTTCCACGGCGGCATCACCGGTCAGGTAAGGCCAGTCGCGCCAGTCCTTGCTCTTGGGGTTCTTGCAGTAACGTGCGAAGTAATTGGTCACGAAACGGTCGCGGTCGCCCCAGATGGTCTGGAACATGCCCGGCCAGGGGTTCTGGATGCAGATGTTGCCGGCTATGCCAGCGCCCCGCGGCAGTTCCTTGCCCTCGTCATCGAGGATGATGGGGTGGATGCCCGGCACGGCCATACCGGCGCTGCCCGGTTTCATGGGGGAGATGGCCGGCAGGGTGCTGCACAGGAAACCGCCGGTCTCGGTCTGCCACCAGGTGTCCACGATGGCGGCCTTCTCCTTGCCGACCACTTTGTAGTACCACTTCCAGACTTCCGGTTCGATGGGCTCGCCCACGGTCGTCATGTGTTTGAACTTGTAGTTGTACTTGGCCGGCTCGTCCGGGCCGATCTTGCGCAGGGCGCGAATGGCCGTGGGCGCGGTGTGGAAGATGTTGACGTCCAGATCCTGGGCGATGCGCCACGGGCGGCCGGGATCCGGATAGTTGGGAATCCCCTCGTAAATGACCGTGGAGGCGCACAGGGACAGCGGTCCGTAGACGATGTAGGAGTGGCCCGTGATCCAGCCGATATCGGCCATACACCAGTAAACGTCTTCGGGATGGATGTCCTGAACGTATTTGGAGGTGCCGGTCGCATAGGCGAGATAACCGCCGGTGCCGTGCTGGCAGCCCTTGGGCTTGCCGGTGGTGCCGCTGGTGTACATCAGGAAGAGCGGCTCCTCGGCATTCATGTGCTCGGGCTCGACCCGGACGCCGTAGTAGTCTTTCAGACTTTTCGTTGATGATGAAGTCGCGGCCTTCGACCAGCGGCGGTTTGCCGGAATACTTGCCCGGGTAACGCTGCCAGATGAGGACTTTGTCGACCTTCTGGCCGTCCTTGGGCCGCTTTGGCCACCGCTATCATCGGCCTTCTCTTTGTGATCGAGCAGTTTGCCGCCGCGGTAATAGGCGTCCATGGTGATCAGCACCCGGCTGCCCGAGTCCTCGATGCGGTCGGCGGCGGCCTTGCCGCTGAAGCCGCCGAAGACCTGGGAGTGGATGACGCCCAGGCGGGCGCAGGCCAGCATGGTGATGGGCAGCTCGGCGCTCATGGGCATGTGCAGGGTGACCCGGTCGCCGCGTTTCAGGCCGGCGAAATCCCGCAGCAGGGCGGCCATTTCGTTCACCCGGACGTAAAGCTCCTGATAGGTGACGTGCTCGACCCTCTCTTCTTCGAGTTCAGGCACGAAATGGATGGCGGTCTTGTTTTTGTTCTTGGCCAGATGGCGGTCAATGCAGTTGTAGCTGGCGTTGATTTTGCCGCCCTTGAACCACTTGTAGCAGGGCGCGTCGCTGGTATCGAGGATTTCGTCCCAATACTCGTACCAGTCCAGCAGATCGGCATACTCCTTGAAGCAATTGGGGAAATTGTCCAGGCTGAACCGGTCGTAAATGGTTTCGTCCGTCATGTTGGCCTGGGCCACGAAATCCCGCGGCGGATAAAAATAGTCTTCCTCCTGCCAGTGTACCGCAATTTGAGCTTCAGAGGTCTCGACACTTACTTTTTCCGTCATACCCTACCCCCATAAAGTTAGGTGTTATTAAAAAGAGGAACGCACAAACCGAGGCGTCCTACATTCAAACCATAACTGTACGTGCGTCAGACGTTACTGAAATCAGTTGTCGATTAACGGCAGGTTAATAAATGCCTGAAAATAAATGTTGAGGCGTACAATTCACGAAAATTTAGCATGAATGATGAAAATTATGTAGAACTGAATACATTTACTGGATAAAATTTGTCAAGTGAATTCTATTCATAGTTGGGTTTTTTTATAGGGATGAGAGGAAAATAATGTGATTAAATCTAAAAAAATAAATAAAAACAAGCAGAATGGGGATTGACGAGTTGACTTAGATAAGGATGTCAGGACGTGCCGGAATGTCTTATAGGCCGGATCGACAGGGAAGGTCTCAAAAAATTAAATTCATTATTTGATTTTTTGTTAAATACATGGGTATCGTTCACGTACACCGAACGGAAAATCATCGCACCAACCGAATGCAGGAATGGGGTACGCAATAATTAAGGTTCCCGTTGCGGACTTAATTATATGGGCGGAACCCCGGTCAATATCCCCTTTCGATCCGGGTCGCGTGCGTGTCGGCCTAATCTGCCCCAGGCCATGTCAGGAGCGGCCTGAGGCCGGACACCGACGCATCAATCGCAAGCGCACGGGATGGAGACGGCTGTGGGCGGATACCCGGCAATTTTATAACTGATGCCGCGTGTTGATCAGGGTCCGGCGATTGGAGCCCGATAAAGTTCATTGCCGGTCAATCAGCAAGGTCCTAATGGTGCCCTCTTGTAATCACGACGATCGACATACCTTCTTAACCCCCCCCATCCTAGTGAGGCGCTTATGGCTGATCAGTTTTCCAAAAAAATTATGCGTAGAGCATTCGTCAAGACGGTGGTGCGAAGAATATTTGCCATCGTCGCTTTAGGCGGTATGATTTACGGCCTGGTGGCCCTGGTATACGCTTCCAAGACGATCTACAAGGTCAAAGAAAACTATGCGGTCGTGTTGGAACGTTTCGGGGGGATGCGCGAAGCCATCACCGACATCGGCTGGCACGTCCGCTTGCCTTTTTTTACGCGCATTGAACAGGAAGTCGCGCTGATGAATCAAGTCCTTTATTTGGGTGGGTCTTCTGAGCCCATGCGCATAATTTCGCAGGAGAATGTGGCCCTGTGGACGTCGGCGCTGCTGACTTATCGGATTCTCAGCCTCCAGACATGGGCCATCGAGAACCTGAACCCTCAGGAGCTCCTCAGCGGAGACTATGACGGTATCGTCAAGGATATTCTTCAAGCCCAGAAGGTCGATCAGCTCATCAGTGATCGCGAATCCATCAAAGAGAAGATTTTCCGGGCCCTCAAGGCGCGGCCGATTAACGAAGGCGGTCCAACCCTGGAGCAAAAGTACGGCATCGAGGTGGTCAGCTTCGTACTGAAGGAAACCCGGTTTGGTGACACGCTGGTGGCCGCGACCGAGGAAAAGAAGCGCCGCGAACTGATTGCCGAGGCGGAGAACTATGCTGCTGACCAGGAGGCCAGCCGTATCCGCAAGCTGTATGCGGCCTATCTAGAGGGGATTCAGGCCTTGCAGAAAGGACTGGGACGCGGGGACGGTACGACGGATACCGCCTTGTTACAATTCCTGGTCCAGCAGCAGTGGGCCTCAGCCTATCAAAAGAATCAAACGGGTCAGAATACCATGGTGATCCAAAATACCCAGGGGAATTCTACGGTAGCCCTTCCGGCCCCGGCCGGCACGGTCGATGGAGAATAGCGATGGCACGTCGAATCACGCGACAGGTCAAGTATATTCGTTTGCCGGAAAATCGTATCCGTGAAATCAACGAACTGGTTTCATCGTGGCCCTACGAAACGCGGTCCTTCATGCGCGCCCGCTTGAACCAGTACAAACCACGGACGGGTGTTTTCAATTTCCTGGTGGACCATTTTCTTTCCCTGGTCGTGGGCGAGCACGACAAACACTTTGAAATTATCAACGACCCGGATGTCATCACGGATTGGCAGACACGGTTCGAAATATCGGGTCAACGCAACCCCCAGGACGCCTGGAACAAGATTCTGGACAAAGAGATTTCCGCACGGGATCATATGTATCTATTATCCCTCCTGGAGCGCGAGTTGAGGGACATTCACGTACCCTTGGAGTTCAAGTCGCTATTTGAGAAAATATACCGCGCCCACCTCCGGAAAGAATACCTGTCTGATCCCGAGGTACCCAAGTCGCCTTTGATTTTGATTGTCGGTACCAGCGGGAGCGGCAAAAGCGCTACGGTTGAACGGGTTATCGAAGACGGTATTTTCGCCAATGAAATTCTACCTGAAATCGACCTGAATCAAAAAAAAGAAGCCATCCTGGCGGATTTACCGTTCTGGAAAACCATCGAGGAAGTGGACCCGAACCTGGCCTTCGAGATCACCCGGCGACACCAGACGCGCTTTTATCAAGGATTGAGCCGGATTCCGCTGATCCGGTGGTTGTTTAAAAAGCGGATTGCGCTCAATCTGAACGAGCTGGGTGAACACGGTATCACCGTGGATTACGCGGTTGTCACGCCCAACGAGTACCAGACGGCCCTGGCCGGCGAACCCGGCAATTACTTCCGCAAAGCCATGGGAGACCCCAAGAAAACGACCATTCGCCATATCGAGGAAGCGCACAGCGCCTTTGGGAAAGCCGGTGAAGACCATAGTGGGGTCCAGCGACAGCAACGTTCGCTGGTGGATGCCTCTAACATCGTGCTGGACGAGATTGCCACCGGTCGACGCGACTGTGTTCTGGTGGCCACGACCGATCAGCCGGAGCGCATCGACGGTGCGATCTACCGTCGATTTGTGGAGAAGGGGGTCATCATCGACCTTGGGGGACTACTGGAAGAATAGTGTCAACCTGCGTGAAGTTATCCGTATCGAACTCCAGCGCAACGACATCCGTATTATCGGTCCTGACGATCCCCTGCCGTCGGAGTCGACGCACCACATCCAAACGGTCGATCTTGATCAAAGTGTGGAGGGCATCTACCGTCTGTTCCGGGAACGGACGCTGACGCTTACACCGGCCTACGTGCGCAAACTGGTGCACTCCATAATCATGATCAAAAAAACCTTCAATGCGTCCTATCTGGATGATGCCGATCTGGTGCGGCAGGCGTTTGAGCTGGTGGCCAAGAACACTTACGGGGATCTCTACAAAAAAGTTGTCGATCGCATGGATCGCCGGGTCAAATGGGAGGAATACATCGGCGACATCAAGTATGCTTTCTCGGAGATGGCTAACAACTGTCTGCAGTATGGCCTGAGCGAGGAAAAGGGGGTTGTGCTCAACGGTCCGCCCGGGGGGGGCAAGACGTTTCTCGTGCGCACCTGGCTCAGCGAGAACAGCGCGATCCATGATATTGCCACCAGTGCGAGCGCCTTGCAGGACCCGGTCAATCCGGTGGAGGGGGCCGTGGACAATATGGGAAAAGTCTATGACATCGCCAAGATGATCGCGCCCACGGTTATTTTTTTTGACGAAGGGGATGCCCTGGCGCCCAAACGGAGCAGTACGGGCGGCTCACCCCAGGACAAACTGACCAATAAATTCCTCAGCCTGATTGATGGCGAAGTTCCCCTGAACCAGGTTTTTACCGTTCTGACAACCAACCGTCTCGACATTCTGGACCCGGCCCTCATCCGGTCCAAGCGGCTGAAAGTGTTGGAGGTCACCGGTCATCTGCGCAAAAACGACATCGCCGCCATTGTCGAGGCCGCCCTGGGGGATGTTCCCCTGGAGAAGGGGCTTGACCGCAAGGCGGTGGTGGATACCGCCCAGAACATCTGCAATACGCCGGCGGATTTTACCGCTTTTGTTGAAAAGGCGCGCGCGCTGCGCAGCACGGAATACGAAATCATTCTCCGGCTGCGCAGGATCCCCGCGATGTCTGACAAGGACAATCGGAACTTCGTCAAGTTCAACCTGAAAACCCTGCTGGGCATGCTGAATGCATTGAAAGCACCGATCGAAGTGGTGAACATGATTCGGGAAAACCCGAAAAAGTTTATCGAACGCCATGCCGTGGTTCTGGAACTGATTGCCGATATCGAAAATGAAGCCGATTACCCCCTGCGCCGTGCGCACCTGGAATCCGCCCGCAGTGAGATTTCCCAAAGTCCGGTCAAAAAGGGCAAAGTCCAACTGGATGAATTTTTAGAAAGCGAACTCAGCGAAGAGCCCCAGGTGGGTTTTATTGTCGGCGTGGGGGCCAATGACGTCACCGGTGTATTGCTGCCCATTGCGACCAGCCTGAACTATAAGATGGCGCCCGATAAGATCCTTGTGACCGGTGCCGTATCGACGTCCGCTCCGGGTGCCGCCGAACTGGATATGTCTGTCAAAATGACCCATCAATCGGCCCAGGAGGCCCTGACCCTGGTGAAAAACTACCTCCAGCATTTGCAACCCAAGATCAGCATCCCACGGTTGTTCGGCGAGTTTCTCGATCATTATACCATTCACCACCAGCTCCTGACCGCATCCTACAATGTCGGCGGGCCTTCGGCCGGTTATGCTCTGGCCCTGAACACCCTTTCCGCGCTGCTGATGATCCCGGTTTACAATGATTTCGCAGTTACCGGGGCACCCTGGACCCGGGGGGCCAAGAAAGGGGAAATTGGCGGTTCGGTCATCATCGGGGGCCACAAGAAGAAAACGGAGAAAGTGCTTCTGCACCTGCGGCGCATGTACATGCCGCTGCAGAATTACAAGGATCTGGAGATTGACTACCTTGAAAATTACTGGCTCCAGAACAAAGATGTCATGGGCGTCACCCATTTCGGAGACCTGGTGCCGGAAGTCCTGTGGCTTGGGGAGGCGCATGACACCCGCGTCCAACAGCTGATCGGGACCCGCATCCGTTACAAGCTTGAAAAGTGCCAGCACAACCAGCCTGATCCGGGCTTGAAGGAAGACATCCTAACGATCAAAGCTAGTCTCCGGGAAGATATGGAAAAAGAGATTGTCCGGCGGCTGCAGGCCCTCAGGGCTTATATGCGCAGTCCGGTTCGCGACCCCCATATTTCACTGGAGGAAATATTCCGCAACGGCGACCGCAACTCCCGCCAGCGTTTTTCAGCGGTTGTCCAACTGGTGCGTAATGGTTTGAACCGGTTTCGCAAGGAATGTCGTACCGACTAGCGTCGCTTTGATTGAAACGGTTCTCTCCAGAGGAGACAGCCACCCCGTTTGCTGTATCGCAAAGCCTCCCCCGCAACATTTTTTCGTGTTGACGATACCGAAGAGGACACCCTATCGAAGCGCCCTGCTTGGGGGGCTTGCTGTCCGTCCGGGCGATGTTCTATCCGGGGCTTTTCTGTTACAACGGGTGACATTGGTTTGGGTTGACAGATAACCGACCGATTCGATACAGCTCAAGATTATTTTGCCTCCGGCGGCTTACGACCCCTGGC
Source organism: uncultured delta proteobacterium (assembly GCA_963850465.1). Lineage (GTDB taxonomy): Bacteria > Desulfobacterota > Desulfobacteria > Desulfobacterales > UBA5852 > JABZFP01. The sequence goes on along the minus strand of CAWKLN010000007.1, from coordinate 28,291 downwards.
CGCCTCCATACACCAAGACGACCGGAAAGGATGGTGTGATGAATTCGCAAGCCTTCCAGGACAACTACCCCGACGATTTGAGCCAATGCTACGGATGCGGTCGGCTCAACCCGCACGGGCTGCGGATAAAAAGTTACTGGGAGGGCGACGAAGCGGTCTGCCGGTATACGCCTGAGCCTTATCACACGGCCATACCGGGATATGTCTACGGGGGCTTGATTGCCTCGTTAATCGACTGTCACAGCACGGGCACCGCCTCGGCGGCAGCCTGTCGCACGGCAGCATCGACCGGCGGGGCGGAACCTGTCGCACGGTTCCTGACCGCTTCGCTGCATGTGGATTATCGACACCCCACCCCTATCAACGAGACATTGGAGGTTCGTGCCGTCATCAAAGAGATCAAGGGACGCAAGGTGGTGGTTGCCTCGCGGCTGATCGCCGACGGCAAGGTGTGCGCCACCGGTGAAGTGGTCGCGGTTCAGGTGCCGGAACATCTCATGCCCCGCTGATGGAGGCTGACCAAGCCGCAGCCCGGGAGTTGCCGGGGAATCGCTTGATACCGCCGGCCGAATTTCACCTGAAGTAACCAGCTGGAGATTGGTGATGATGGAATCACACGGCCGAAAACCGGCTTTGTCCTCATCCAGGGGGGAACGGTTGGGACTGAATGACCGGCCCGATCCTGCAAGGCGAACGATGCCTGCCTTGGTCATCGGTGCCGGGTTGAGCGTTGTCCTGCTGCTGGGGATGGTTGTGCTGGACCGGGCCTTGAAGACTCCGGCAGCGCCGGTCGGGATCATATCGTTCGAGTTGGTGGGCACGTTAGCCGGTGCGGAAAGCATCATGGCTTCCTGGGACGAACCGGCCCGCATCCAGGCCGGTGTCAGTTTGGGGCTCGACTTTTTTTTCCTGGTGGCTTACGCCTACACACTTGCCGGGGCCTGCCGCCTGGTGGCGGCGCGCTTTGCATCAAACCGGCTGCGGGTGCTGGGGATGGTCCTGGCCTGGGGGGCATGGGGCGCCGCGCTCCTGGACACGATCGAGAACCTGGCCCTGATCCAGCTTCTGATCGGGCGCGGTGAGGCCTGGCATCCTTTGCTGGCGGCCTTTTGTGCCTGGCCGAAATTTGGTATTGTGGGCTGTGCCCTGCTGTATATTTTTGCAGGCGGAGCGATGATCGCTCGGGTGCGTCGCAAGCGGGTTGACGCTTGAGGATCCGGGCGGGTCGCTTTGCATGCGAAGACCGGTTGACAATCCAATGTGTATCCTGAGGAAGACTCATGCAGATTCGCGTCACGGATTTACCCGCTGAAGGCGTGCAAGTGACGGATCGCATCGATCCCCGACAGTTGCCGGATCTTGTCGCGCTGGAGGAAAACGATACGTGTGTGTTTAAGGGACCGTTGACGGTAAGATTGCGGGTGATACCGAACGCCGGGATGTTTCAGGTGGAGGGGCATATCAGGGGGACGGCATCGTTGACCTGCAGTCGCTGCCTGGCCCTCGCCGACACCCCGCTGAACAATGCTTTCATGCTGTCGTTCGCACGGACCATCCCCGGCGATGATACGGATTCCCGGTCTGAAACCCATGAGCTTCAGGCGGAAGAATTGGGTGTGGTCCTGTTTGAAGGCGATGACATCGATTTCCGGGATGTCCTCCAGGAGCAGGTGATCATGGCCATCCCCATGCAGCCCCTTTGCCGGACAGACTGCCGGGGACTGTGTGCCCGTTGCGGCACGAACCTGAACGACGGATCCTGTGGTTGCACCGGAGAAGACATCGACTCGCGCCTGGCCATCCTGAAAACACTGAAGTTCGATTCATGACCGCCCGTTTCAGGACACTGCCCGCTACTGACATGCTGGTGGGGTTGCTTTCCGCAGTATTGTTTCTGTTGCTGTTTGCGGGGGGGCCGGGGTATCACGCGGGTCCCATCCTGAAACACGTGTGGAATCTCGGGCATGTTTTCGCTTTTTTCCTCTGGACGTGGTACCTGGCGAGGCGGTGGGAACGGCTGAATAAAGTGCGGCCGGCGCATCGTCTTTTGTTTCTTATCGGGGTGGCGTTCGGCGCGGGACTCCTGATTGAAGGGCTGCAATACGGAAGCGCCCGGTCTGCCGACTGGCAGGACATCGGCCGGAATATGCTGGGCTGCCTGTTGGCCATTTTCTGGACGGGTTCCGTGTGCCGCAATTTCAAACCGGTCGTGCTTGGGATAGGGCGGCTTGCGTGTGTCCTGCTGGTGATGCTATCCCTGTGGCCTCTGGGGCGCAGTCTTGTCGACACCCATCTGGCCCGGCGGCATTTTCCCGTCCTGGCGGATTTCGAGACTTCCTTTGAGCTTGAGCGCTGGTCCGGTGACGCCGGCCGTGAGCGATCCAGGGAGGTGAGCCTTTCCGGCCAATACGCCCTGAAAGTGACCCTGGGCACGGAAACCTATTCGGGCGTGTTTCTGAACATGTTTCCTCTTCGGGATTGGCGGGCCTATAAGACCCTTGAAATTGGCATCTACAACCCGGACCAAGACATCATTTCGATGACCTGCCGGATCCATGATCGTCTCCATGTCCAGGGGCCGCAACGCTACCAGGATCGATTCAATCGCCGTTTTACCATTCAACCCGGGTGGAATCGCATCCTGATCCCGCTGCACGATGTACGACAGGCTCCTGAAGGACGTTCCATGGATTTGAACGCGGTAATGGCGGTGGGCCTTTTTGCCACCCGCCTGGATCGCCCCCGGGTTATCTTTCTGGATCATATTGGGTTATCCTCGTAATGAAATGATTGATCATCGCGAACGAAGGGAGAAGGGGATGGATCGGCTGAATCGACGGCAATTTATCACCGAGGTCACTTGTTTAACGATGGCGTCACTTGTTTTTCCCTGGTCGCTGGCGGCGGATACGGATTGCCGGGTTGCCCATCCACTGTCGCCTCCCGACCCGGCTTTGCGGGGTCGGTGTCCCAACTGCGGCATGATGCAATCCATGTGGGCACGCACCTGGAAGACCTTCCGCCTGGATGACGGCATGCGCGAGGCCTGTTCCTTCCACTGCCTGGCGGACATGGCTGTGAAATCCGACCAGACCCCGCAGGACGTTCAGACGGCCCTGTTTTTTCAGCCGCGCGGCATGGTGCCTGCGATGGCGGCCTGGTACGTGGTTGGCTCATCCGTCAGCGGCACCATGACCATGCTGAGCAAAGCGGCCTTCCTCGTCCGGTCCGCCGCTGACGATTTTGCGCGCATCTGCGGCGGCGAGGTTGCCGATTACGGGACGACCTATCAACTGGCCTACAAGGCGCTTGAGAAAGAAAACGCCATGATTGACCGCAAGCGTCTTGCCAAAGGGAAAATTGTACCGCCGATCGATATGAAGGATGCGTGTGTGGTCTGCCGCATGTACCCCGCGCGTTATCCGCGTCATTGCAGCCAGGTGTCTTATGGTGATGCCCATGTCGACCATTTCTGCTCGACCCATTGCCTGTTTACCTGGCTGACCGATCTTAAGAACACCCCTTTACATACGGGTCGACCCGGTATGATCTGGGTTGTCGATTTTGTATCCGGGAGATGGATCAGCGGGCGGACCGCCTACTACGTGATCGATTCAGGCACCATGGGCCCGATGGGGGCGGAAGCCATTGCGTTTGACCGCCAAGCCCAGGCGCGGGAATTTGCCCGTGCTAAGGGAGGGCGGGTGATGACGTTTGAAGAGGTCAGATCGCAACCCTTTAAGGGGCCGGCCTGAGCGGAAGTAAAGAAGGCCTGCAAAGAAGAGGCGATTTTGGTTATCTGGAAGGGTGCTGAAAAACGTCACGCGTGGGGCTGGGGCAAGACCATCTGCCGTGGAGAAGAGGCATTTACAGATAAGCGTTGAGCGATCGGAACCGCTTATTTATAAGTGCGCTAATGCCAAGGGTTTTTACCGCCAGCTATGCATTCAGCCGTTCCCTGGCGATATGAACGGGAAGGATTGGCTTCAATTATAATGAACGGATCCTGGCTGCATTTTTCACTTGATGGGCTGGCCCCGCAAGAGGTGCCCGACGCATGACCCGATCCGCCGCGACGTTGCACGCCAACACACCCCTGCCCACACACTGCCCGGTCACCGGCCTGCCGATTTATGGCGATGCCAGTTGGAACTATGTCAGTCCGGGGAGCGATTACCGGCTGCGGGTAAGCTTTCTCGGTGATCGGATTGCATGGCTGCAGCCACAGGGTCAAGTGCTTCTCCGGCATGCCCGCAAGGGAATGGCGCTCCTGGAGGATGTCCTTTTGGCCATGCTGCCGGAGGAAACGCCGTTTATCGCCATTGATGATTATTCGTCCGTCACGGGGGCATCTTTAAATGCCCGCCGCTTCATTATCCAGACCTTGCGCCAACAGACGCGAATGCAAGCCTATATTGTCTATGGGGCTTCGAAAATTTTCCGCCTGGGGCTTGGACTGAGCCGGCGCTTTGGCGTTTTCCCTTTTGATCTGGTGGTTGCCCGGGATTATGCGGAGGCAGTGGCCATTGCCCATGCGCGGTCTGCCCGAATGGAGGCCCAGGCCGGCACGCCGACCGCGGCATGCGACACAACCTTCAGCGAAGATGAGGGCACCGCTGAAGTGCATGGCGATCGAACGGCCGAACCACTTGCTGAATTTGCCGCTGAGTTGCTTGACTATGTGGGGGGCATCAACCTCGAATCTTATGGTTTTGCACCGATAGACCGGGTGGTGCCCTTCCATCACCCGTTTCGTCCGGTCTATGATGCGTTGGCGCTGCTGCGTGACGATATGCAGGCCATCCTCCAGCGCCATCGCGAGGCCCGTGAAAACCTGGAACGGCGGAAAAATGAACTGACCGAAAAACAGGCTATCCTCAATGAAACCCATACCGCCTTGAATATTTTGCTGGCCGCCCGGCAGGAGGAACGCCGGCGACTTGAGGTGCTCATCAAAGACCGCTTTAATGCGCTGCTCCGGCCGCTGGTGGACGGACTTGCCGGTACCCCCATGACGCCGCGCCAGGAGACTCTGATTCGTCTACTGAGAGACGTGATCAGTTGCATCGGAACATCCCTTACAGGTGAATCCAAGCGATTACAAACGCCGTTCACCGCGCGGGAATGCATGATTGCCTATCTGTTCACCACCGGACAAACTCCGCGTGAAATGGCATACAATTTGGGCCTTTCCCGCCGCACCATCGAGAACCATTGTCAGCGTATGCGTGTCAAAGCCGGCCTCAAAGGGCACACCCCTACGCTTAAAGGCTGGCTGACAGGAACGGATCCCGACCTTCCCGAACCGACCCGGAGGCCGCGATGAGCCGCTTCGATAAAACTGTCGTTCCGGCTGTCCCGGAGAGGTTTCCTTCCATCTGCCCCTGCACGGGGCTGCCGATTCGCACTCAGCCGGAATGGGTTTATACCAACCCTGAAAAAACCTACCGGGCGACCATTGCCCTGATCGGCGAGCACCTTTTCTGGGTGATTCCCCGGGGCTACATTACCGAAGCGGATATGCAACAGGCCATCACCATGGCGGCCGCCGTCAAGGCGGAAACCCATCCCCATGACGACCCGTTCGTATTTATCGAGAATTTCGGGCATACAAGGGGGGCCACGGCCGGTGCCCGCCGCCTCTATCTGCAGTTTACCAACACTTTGAAAGGTTTGCTGGGCTCTTTTCCCTACGGTATGTCACCTTTTTTCCGCCTCAGTTTCAACTTTTCCCGACGATTGCACCTGCACCATTACAGGGTGCACATGGTCGCACGCTACGAGGATGCCGTAACTTCGGCCCTTGAGATGTTGCAACAGCATGGCGCCGCCGCGCCAACCGCCGCCTTTTCACAGTCCCGGCCACAGGGGCAGGGACTGCTCACCAGCATTTCCGCGTCGCCCGCCGAGACGGCGATGGCGCCCGAGGCAAGCAACACACTGACCGCGCATGTCGATTGCCTTTTGGCCCATTTAGGGCGTCTGGACCTGGAGATACCCGGTATCTCGGATTGTCCCGGCATCGCGCGTGGCAGCGCGCTGCATCCGGTATATGAAGCGCTGTGGATGCTGAAGACGGATATGGATCAGTTTCTGGATGAACACCAGACGCTTATGACCGTGCTGCAGGCGCGCCAGAAAGAACTTCTCGCAAAAACGGCGGCCGTCGAAACCCGCAACCGGGAGTTGCAAACCCTGCTGCAGCAGAGCAGTGAAGACCAGAAGGAATTGGGAGAGATCGCGCTTCACAATATCCAGGCCATCTTGAAACCGTTGGTGTCCTTGATTGAACGGGAGGCCCAGCGCCCTATTCAACGGGGGTGGATCGATGGTTTGAACGCCCGCATTGACGAACTGACGAAAGACCTCGCCCCTCATCTTGATTTGCGTCGCTATAAACTGACCCCACAGGAAATCAGAGTCGCCCGGCTCATTCGGGAAGGCGTTCGATCAACTGCGATTGCCGAACAATTGGGCGTATCGGTTCGTACGGTCGAGTCTTTCCGGGGTCGGCTGCGTGTGAAACTCGGCATCCGGGGGCGGCGGAGAAACCTGCGGACGGCCCTGCTCGCCATTCCGGATGCGTGTTCGATGCCGGCCAGGGGAACGTTTTCCAACAACAGACGGAGCGCGCTTGACCGATGACCACCCATGCATGTTAACTTGCGGGATCTTGAATCGCTCCGGAGGGGTGTGACGAAGTGCCATACCGGAAAAAACAAGGCCTGCCGGAACCATCCGGAGCGGGCTTTTGATTTGTGGTTCATTCGCCCTGAAAACCGGGACGGATAAATCCCGGTCGTTTCGTTGGCCCCGCCGAAGGGCGCAGGCCGACATCATTTTATAAAACCGCCTGATAAAAGGAATTTTTCTGTGAAAAAAACGCGCACGGTAACGATTGGCGGCGGCAGCGGGCAATTTGTACTGCTCTCCGGACTGCGGGTTTCAGGCCGTTTTACGATAACGTCAGTCGTTTCCATGGTGGACAGCGGGGGCAGCACCGGTCGGCTGCGGGGCGAATACGGTATTCTGCCCCCCGGCGATCTGTTGAAATGCATCCTGGCACTTTCGCCCCATCAGGAGTTCGCACGCTACTTTCTGTTGAAACGGTTTCGCGAGGACCGTCGCCTGCGCGGACATAATGCCGGCAATATGCTCCTGACCATGCTTTCACGCTACACCGGCAGTTTCACCTCAGGCGTTCAGGCGCTGGCGGAGATTCTGGACGTCCAGGGACGCATACTACCGGTCACGACCGACAAGGCCACGCTGGTGGCGGAACTGACCGACGGCAATCGCATTTACGGTGAACAGGCCATCGATATGCCCCGCGGCACCCAGCGCGAAAAGATCCGCGACGTGTATCTGGTGCCGCACCACAGCGATCAGGTTCGTGTCTATCCACCGGTCCTCAAGGCCATCAAGGCGGCCGAGCTCATCATTCTGGGGCCGGGGGACTTGTTCACCAGCATTCTTCCCAATCTGATCGTGCCCGGTGTCACCGAGGCCCTGCAATCAGCTAAGGCCCCCATTTTTTTCGTCATCAACGTCATGACCAAATATGGCGAAACCCACCGGTTTAAAGCGCGGGACTTCGTTATCGAGCTTGAGAATGTTCTCCAGCGACAGTTGGACGGTATCATCTACAATACGGCCCGGCCTGACACGTCCCTGCTCCAGGCCTATGCCGAACAGAAGGCCGAGGTTGTCGTGGTGGACACATCCGACGGCTGGTGGGCCAATCGCCGGATGGCGGCGGCCGATTTGCTGGACACCACCGGTGGCGTGGTGCGCCATGACTCCAGGAAACTGGCCGCTCTGATCGAAAAGATTGCCGCGGACCTTCCGGCAGGCAAGGGAAATGCGTGACAGCGTTTTTACTTAAACCGCCATTATTTTCATATATTCAATACCGGATCTCGCCCTTGACGCGGCGGGACCCCCCTGCTCAGTAACGCGGCTCATCCTTCGGCGGGCGTGAACCCATAAGAAAGATAAATCTGGCGGGCGGCGCCTGACCGCAGAAAATCCAGGAATGCTTCGCCATTTTGCGGATTGCGGCCGGTGCGGATGGGACAGGCAAAATAGCGCACCGCATGGCGCTGATCCAAACTTGCGTCCACATCAATTCCCTCCAGGGGCAAGCCTTCGCGCACCGCATGTTCGATTTCCGTGGCCCATACCGGCCCTACATCGACGCTTCCGTCCAACAGCCAGCGGGGGGTCTCCCGGTGATGAACCGTCGTCAGCCTGGTTGCGCCGGATAGCTGTTTGTCGGTCATGATGCGGTGCACAAGATTATCTCCGCCGGCCTCCCGGTACATCCGGAGGATGTGTTCGGCGATATCTTCGTGCCGGGGGTTGGGCTGTGAAATGGTGACACCCGGCCGCCCAAGATCCGGGACGAAGGCGATGTTCCGCGGGTTCCCCTTTGCTACCATCAAGGCAATGCGGTTGTGCAGGTAGACGAAACAGCGGGCCGGATCGACCCGATCGGCGGCGGCCAGTTTTGCGACGGTATCCGATGAAACCGAAGTATATACATCGGGTGGGGTCGTGATCACGCGGCCGCGGAAGACCGCACCCCCGGCCAGGATCTGGCACAATTCGATTTTAGGGGGCAGGGTTTCGAAAAAAATGTTTCGGATGCCGGGATGGCGCGATCGGAAGGCGGTCATCAGGTCCGGCATGGCCATAAACTGATTGCCGGCCATAAAGACAACCAGATCGGCGCTTTCGGCAACGTCCAGTCCATGCAGGTCATCCGCGCGGTCATCCGGGATGACAGGCAGGTCGGTGGTATTCAGGGGCATGACATCTCCTTCAATGGGGGCTGTGCGGAAGACCGCAACGTCGGGTTTGTTCAGGCCAGCCTGCCCAGCACATACTGAATGGTCAAAAGGATTACAATCACAAACAGGGCGTGACGCAGCCAGCGTCGGTAGGTCTGTGTGTCGATGCGGCTGCGGATCGCCATGCCGCCGGCCAGGCCCAACAGGGCAAAGAGTGCCAAGGGCAGGGTGGCGCGGATGACGCCTGAAGTGAAGAGTCCGGCCGATCCAAACGTGGCGGCCTGAGACAGTTTTCCCGAAAGAAAGCACAGGTTGAACACCTGGACCATGGCGTTGGTCGGCAACTGCAGCTCCAGCGCGTAGATGATCAGGGCTGGAATGGCGGCGTTGACGGTGCCGGCCAGGAGTCCGGCCAGCAGGCCGAATACGACCATGGACACGCGTGGCCATTGGTTGATCCATGACAGGCGGCCCCCCAAGCGGTGGACGTTCAGGTAAACCAGGAGGACCGCTGCCATCAGGAGCTTGTAGGGGGCTTGGGGGTTGACGATGAGCAGGCGTGTACCCGCGATACTGCCGAGGGCCACAAACACGGCCAGGGGCCAGTAGCGCCCTATGGATTGGCCCCAGTTCCCGCCCCGGATCATGCTGGCGATGTTGATGACCATTGTCGGTATCAACAGCAGGAGCATGGCGGTGCGGACGTCGACCATCAGGAGGATCAATGGGGTGGAGAGAAGCGGAAAGCCGATCCCCAGGAGGCCATGCACGAAACTGGCACATCCGATTATCAGCAGGATGACCAGCAGGTGGTCCGAAAGGAGCAGGTCGATTCCAGCCATCGTTTCAACCCCAAGGAGAACCGCGCCATGTGCGGCGGCTCAGGATACGGCAATGCCGAGATGTGCGGCGGCTCAGGATAAGGCAATGCCGATGGACAGCAGCACGCTGAAACAAAGGGAAAGCATGGCAGTGGTGCCAAGGCGTGCGTTGAGGGCCCGCCCGTTTTCTTGATAGATCTTCTGAATACAAAGCCCCCCGAGCGGAAGCGATAAAAATGGCATTAAAATCACCGGCGGTGAGGTGCCGGTAGCAAGCATCGCCAGCGGAAAGACGTAGGCCAGCAGCACCAGGAGCGTATATTCGATTCGGGTATAGCGCGGGCCGATCATAACCGCCAGGGTCCGTTTGCCGGCTTCGCGATCGGTGTCCATATCCCGCAGGTTGTTCACGACCAGGATCGCCGCGATCAAAAGGCCGGGGGGAATCGACCATATGGCGACGGTTCCCGTGAGCGTGAGCGCCTGAACAAAATACGTGCCGCAGACCGCCACCGGGCCGAAGAAAAAAAAGGCAAACAGGTCGCCCAGCCCATAGGAGGCCAGTGGGTAAGGCCCCCCGCTGTATCCGATGACGCCGGCGATGGACGCCAGGCCGATGGCGGCGATGGGCCACCCGCCCACGGCGACCAGGTAGCCGCCGCAGATGCCGGCCAGCGCCAACACGATCCACATGGCTCTGAGGACCAAGCCGGGGGCAATCAAACCGCTCTGGGTGACACGGATAGGTCCCATGCGGCGATCCGTATCGATACCGTGGCGGTTGTCGAAAAAATCGTTGGCGAGGTTCACGGCAATTTGCAGCAGCAGGGCGCCTACCAGGGCGGCCAGGGCCGGCAGGGCTGTGAATGTATGGTCGGCGGTGGCTGCGGCCGTGCCGACCAACACCGGGCCAACGGCCGCCGGTAGGGTCCGGGGCCGTATCGCCAGGCACCAGGCCCTAAACCGTGAACGGGTGTCAGAAACGGGTTTCATGGGGTTGCCGCCCCGGGTTTGGTGCCGTGCAGGATCACGACGGTACGGTGCATCAGCCGGCGATAGGTGATGTTTTCTAGACCCGCCGCCTGCATGAAGACTCGCAGCTCTTCCGGCGTATGAAAGTGTTGCGTGGATTCGGGCAGATAGCGGTAGGCATGACGGTCGCCGCTGATCAGGCGCCCGGCCAGCGGGATGACGGTTTGAAGGTAGACATTGATGAAGGGTTGCAGGACACCGGCCGGTGGCGGGGATGTGTCAAGGCAGACAACTTTCCCGCCGGGCCTTACCACCCGTCGTTGCTCTTCAAAGGCCTGCCGGATGTCGACCACATTGCGAATCAGGTAGCCGGATGTGACGGCATCGAACGTGTCGTCCCCAAAGGGCAGGGCCAGCGCGTCGGCCCCGCACCACTGGATGGATCGGCCGGAATGACGCGCGCGTCCGGTGGCCATCATCGCGAAGGTAAAATCCGCCGCCACGGCCGACAGGGTGGGCTCCCGTTCGAGAGCGGCGCCGACAATACCCCCGGTGCCGCTGCCGATGTCCAGCAAGCGCCCGCCGACCGGCAAAGCCGCCCGGCGAACCACTTCACGGTGCCAGGCCCGGTCCCGGCCGAAGGTCATCAGGCGGTTCATCAAGTCGTAGCGCCCGGCAATGCGTCCGAACATGTTTTTGACCGTTCCGGCCTTGACCCTGTCATCCGGTAGTGCCACGTCAATGCTTTCCGTCTTCATGCAGGTGTTGGTTCACCCGTTGTTCCAGCGTGTAGACGCCGAAATAGAGCAAAACGCCCAGCAGACTCATTCCCAGAATACCGGCATACATCTGGGGATACAGCAGCACCTGATAGGTTTCAACGACGATGTAGTACCCCAGACCGTAGTTGGTCAGGGATTGTTCGGCAATAAACAGCACGGCGATGGCGGTTCCGATGGATATGCGCAGGGCCGTCAATACGGCCGGCAGGGACGCCGGGAAATAGACATAGCGGAACAGGGCCCGCCGTCCGGCGCCGAGGGATCGCACCGAGAGAATCAATTCCGGGTGCAGATTGACGGCTTCGTCCCTTACAACGACCATGATCTGGAAAAAGATGATCAGCGCGATCAAACAAATCTTGGAGACATCCGTGATGCCCATGAGAACGTAGATGACCGGCAGCAGGACGATTTTGGGGATTGGATACAGGATGGCGATCAGGGGCGCGAAGATGCGGTTCAGCAGCGGGATCTGGCCGAGGGCCAACCCGGCCGGGACCGCGGTGACCACCGCCAGGGCGATGGCAGCCAGCACGCGTCCGGCACTGGCCGCGAAATGCAGGCCCAACGGGCCGATCATCAGCTGTGTGAAAACCGGAAGAACTTCCAGGGGCGGCGGCAGGATGGGGCGATGAATGAGCCAGGCGCCAAGCTGCCAGAACAGGAAAAACATACCGGTCCCGACAAGGGCCGAGGAGAAGGCCGTTGGGCGTGTCATCGCGGTTCCCCTAGCAAGGCCCGAATCTTTTCACACTGGCGGTTGAAGGCCGTCGGGTTCTGCCGGGAGACGTCGCCGCACCCGTCGTTGGTCACGATATGCGCTTGGCGGTTGACCCCCTTGCGCACGACCAGGATGCGTTGCCCCATACGGACCGCTTCCGCAATATGGTGGGTTACGATGACTGTGGTGAGATCCGACTCCCGGGCAAGACTGGCCACGAGATCCTGCAGGCTTTCGCTGGTGGGGGTCGCCCGACTCGAAGAGATCGTGCCGCTGCAAGGCGAAGCCGAAACCGTCAACGCGGCGGCGGCAGGGGCCCGCGACGAATCGACCAAGATCCGCGACCGCTGCCGCGACACGCGACAACGGTACAAGCGACTGCTGGCCGAGCATGGACTGCCGACAGACTTGCCCCCCAAACAGCTCAAAGCTTACGCCCGTGGTCGTCAACACACCGCGAGCCTCGACGCCGCCGTAGCCGAGAAGCGCTCGGAACTGAACCGCAATCGAATTGAATTCGATTCTCTCACAGGCCGAATCACGCAGCTTGTTGGACAAGTAGGCATCAGAGTGCGCAGCGAGAGACCGCTCGAGCTACTACAGCAGTGCATTACCGATCTCGCGGAGCAGCACACGCTCGACAAGCAGCGGAAAGAACTGCTCCGAGCGATCCGCAAGTTGAAGCCGCTGGCTGAACCTGACCGAAACCGCGGACGCTCGCGGCGGGGCTCGCTCGGCATTGCTGCGACAAGCCGGGACCTTCGATGAGGTCGAGTTTCGCCGCTTGGCCACCCTGCAAGCCGACGCTCTGCGGATGCGCGGCGAACACGCCCAGCTTGAACGCGAAATCGCTTCCGCACTGCACGGTGAGCAGAATCAGCCGGTTGGCGGATGGCTGGCGGAAGGCGAAGATCTGGATCGACTCGATCTGCATGCCCAGGAAGCACGCCGGGCAGCAGCGGCCCGACTGCAGCGAAGCGACCGAGCGACGCGGCGAACTCAATCATCGCCTCAAGCTATTGGCCGAGGATCGCCAGCTTGGAGAAAAGCAACTCGAACTGGAAATCGTCGAGCAGCGGCTGTCCGAAGCCGTCGAGCGATGGCGGGTGTTGGCCGTCACAAATCTGCTGTTGGTGGCCGTGGCGAGTTCTACGACGCGAGCATCAGCCGCAGGTTCTGCGTGATGCCTCGACATACCTCAAGAAGCTCACCGGCGGTCGCTACACGCGGGTGTGGACGCCATTGGGCGCACACGAGCTCCGGATCGACGACCTGGATGGACGCAGTCTGCGGGTGGAAATGCTCTCCAGCGGCACCCGCGAGCAATTGTTCCTGGCCCTGCGATTGGCGTTGGCCGATGCCTTCGCCCGACGGGGCATCGAGCTGCCGTTGGTGCTCGATGATGTCCTCGTGAATTTCGACGTAATTCGCTCGCGGGCGGCCGCGCTGGTCCTTCGCGATTTTGCCAAGCGAGGCCACCAGGTATCGTCTATCCACCTGCCACGAACACATCGCCCCAACTTTTCCGAAACGTAAAGGCAGATGTCCGCAATCCGCCCGATCGTACGGGAGCTGTCGAACAACCGCCGCCGCGCGAAGCGGACGAGCCAGCCGCCGGTCGACGTGAAGCCTCTGCCGGAGCCGGTCCGCAGAGGTCGTGCCCGAACCAGTGATCGCGCCCGTATTTGAATCGCCCGTCGTGTACGAGGCCGAGTTTGTCGAGGAGGCTGAAATCGAAGTCGCGCCCGAACCGGTCGTGGAAGTCGTCGCACTGCGCCACCTCTCCGAAGGCACCGGTCGTCCCGCGACCTGCCGCTGTCCCGCGCAAGAAACGTCGTCGAGTGGTTCAGCGACTCGAGCGTCAGCGCGTGGCCAGCCGAGGAGTTCGACGGCGAGCTGGCCGATCGCGTTCGACGCGATCTATGGATTGATGAGGATGGCGAACTGGTAGAAGTCAGCGACGAGCACGCGGCCTAAGGCGCATTCCTCGCCGCAGTCGCTATAAGTGTGTTTCCAACCATTCGTACACTCGCTGCTCGGCAACGGGTGGAATCGTGTGCCCCTGCCGGTGATTGAAAAGTCCACGCGGCGAGGCTCGCCGTAGAAATCGTAAACCGGCAACACCGCCTCGATAAACGGCCAACTGCGATCGCCGTTCCGCCGAATTCCCGCCGACAAGCAAGAAAGCCCGGCGCGACCAAGGCCAACAATTCGTGATGGTCGCGACCGAAGAACTCCTCGTCACCCCAGTACCAGGGAGCGTTCCAGTTCGAGTACCGCAGACCGATCCGCCCTCGCTGCTGACCGCGGCCCGGATCCGCTCGTCGAACGCAGCCAGATACAGCGTCTCCTTGCACCAGCGAATGCCCCGCCCAACCGATCCGCTTAGGATCGACTTCGTTCAGCGTCATCCAGAGTACGTCCACGGCCCTCTGCGCAGTGTGCAGCATCTCGGCGATGCCGCGCGAGTGCCGGGATGCCGTTGTTTAAATAGCTCGGGCCTCGAAACCGGTGTGGGGGCAATCCTCCGACAGGAAGCAGCGAGGGCAAATGACCGCACCATCCCGCGCCGGGCCAACTCCAGGCCCCAGTGGGCTCCTCGGCCTGCGAGACCGGCTCCCTGTCGAATCGTGTCGTCCGCCGTCGAATGCAATACCACCACGGCCGGCAGGCGCCGATTCCGATTGCGCGGCATCATCAGGTAGGCATCCGTGTCGACGCCTGCTCGGCTCCCCTCGAATGGTAGGTGATTCGCCGCCGCATGATCCCATCGATCAAATCCGATTCACGAATCTCGAACGTGGGGGCGGCCCACTCGCAGCTCCTCGAGGCGCCGATCAGATCCATCCATCGCCGTCGCGAGTAATCGCGGTGCTCCTCCCAACGCTGCACCGTTCGGATCGGATTGCGGCCAGGATCGACCATCAACGGCACCAATGGCGGAGTTCCCTCGGGAACCATCGGCGGCGGAGTCTGCACTTCCTTCAGCCAGGGAACGGTGCGCAAATCTGGCAGCGGCTCGGCATGCGAGACTTGGCGACCCTGCCATCGAAACGCTGATCGCCGCCAGCGATGCTTTGCCGAATTCGCGTCGTGAAAGCGTCATCCATGCTCCTCTGCGCAGTTCACTTGGCGCCTGATGCCTCGAGCGTGCCCGGACTGCTCTTCCAGGTAACGCCAGTTCTTGACGAACCCAATCAAGTCGGCGAGCTGTTGATGCGACAGGTGCTTCTCGAAACCCTCAGGCATCAGCGAAACGCCGCTGGAGCGGAGCGACTCGATGTCGGCCCTGAGCAGCGTCAGCGTCTTCTGTTCCGGTTGTCGTAGCGTTACCGAGGAGGAGGTTTCGGCGGCGATCAATCCCGTGTGCACATTGCCGTTGTTCATCGCCAAGATGTAACTGACGTAGTTGTTGTCGATCGCCTGGTTCGGATTCAGAATGTCCGTCAGAAGTTGAGCGGTGGTTTTGACTCGCGAGTCAGAGATATCCGGCGCGACATCGACCCCCACGTCGCCAATATGATGGCAGGTCTCGCAGTCCGCCCGGCGGAATAAAGATTTCCCGGCCAGCACGTCGGGTGTCAACGACAGCGACTGCTGGTAGTCGGCCAGCACGGACTTACGCTCGGCCGGAATCTCCGTGGCGAGGATCTCTGTTGCCAGCGTCCGCACTGCTTCATCGCGATGCTTCAAGAGCCGAGCCTCGACGCCGCTGCGCCGAGTTCGCCGCGGCGCCCTTCTCCTCCACCGCCTTCAACAGCGCCCTAGCGGCCTGCGGCTGCCAGCAGAGGGCTTCTCGAATCGCGGCACCGCAACCGTCGGCGTCTGCTCGGGATAAATCGCCAGCAGGTCTCCCGGCAAGTCCTCATCCGTCTGACCGGCGAGCGACCTGGCGGCCTGAACTCGCAAAACTCGCGAATCGCTCGAACGGAGTACCGCGAGGCAGGCGTTTTTGCTCTCCGGATCGCGCGCATGCGCGAGCAGTTCCAGCGCCAATTTCTCGATCAGCTTCCAGCAGTGAATCATCGCCAGCCATGAGCGAGCATCGCTCGAATGCGAAATTGAGGAGCGGATTCGTCGCGTCCGTGTCGGGGAGCGTCGCCACGAAATCGAGGAACGGCTGACCGCGATTGGCGAGATCCATCGGCAAAGCCGCAGACAGATGCGAAGCTCGCCACCGGGCGTCTCCGTCGGTTGAAGCCCCTGAATCCGCCGAAATCGGCCGGATCGCGGCGTGCGCCAATAATCTCCGCGAGTCGACGGATCGCAATCACCTCAGCGTCGTTCGCATGCCGCCTCAAATGATTGTCAGGAAGCATCATCTGATGGATGACGGTGGCTATCGCTGCCGGATCGGCCAGGCTCACCCGCGGACGTGCCGACGGATCCGAGGCGTCGGACAAATCCCGCAAGGGCTTTTGAATCGTCGAGAACTCCTGTTCAAACTCAGCGCCACCTGAAATCGCAGGCGTGCGTCGGCACCCTCGGACAGCGCGATCACCTTCTGCCGCAGCGCGTCATCGGCCTTCAAAAGCTTCCGCCACAAGATGGCATATTCGCGCACGCGGGCATTGGGATCTTCGAGTGCCGTCGATAGCACCTCGACCGACAATCCATCGAGGCTGGAAATCGCCGCCCATGTAGCTCACTTTGCTGGCTGGAGCGACTTCGGCGGTGATGAAAGCGACGAGCGGTTCAACGGCCGCCTTGTCCTGCCGTTCATAGAGCAAGCGCCCGGCGGTTTCTCGCTGCCAGGAATGCCCGCGCTTTAGCTGTGCGACGAGTTCGGGCGTCGTTGCTGTCGAGAGCTTCGCAGGCAACTGCGGTTTAGAGCCCTTGGGAGTTATCCGGGGATCCGCCTGACGACGATCACCCAACCGCTGATCGGGCCGCTGCTGTAGCTCTTCCGGCATGAACTGCGGATGCTCGATCACGGCGCGATACATGTCGACGACGTACAGGGCTCCATCCGGTCCCCATTCAGATTCACTGGCCGAAACCAGGAATCTCGCGAAGCCAGAAACTCGCGGCCGGGAGTTGCCGGCTCGCCCCTGAAAGACGCGCCGTTCGGCGAGAGCCTTTCGCGATGGACCAGACTGCCGGTTGGCTCGCAGGTGAAGCTGCATCCCCGATAGTCGGCCCCCAGGGCACTCCCGCGGTCGATCTCGATGCCACAGGCCGCCGTGAACTGGCCGGCGTGCAGGTTCGAAGTGGTCCAGGCCTTGGTCAACGGATAGACGTGCGACAGTTCGCCAGCGGCGACAACAGGCTGCAGCACGGCAGGAATGCCGGCCAGCGGGTTGTGCATCGAGATACCGATTCTCGAGCACCACGTGGTCGAGAGGCT
Organism: uncultured delta proteobacterium; assembly: GCA_963850465.1. Classification (GTDB taxonomy): domain Bacteria; phylum Desulfobacterota; class Desulfobacteria; order Desulfobacterales; family UBA5852; genus JABZFP01. The sequence goes on along the minus strand of CAWKLN010000007.1, from coordinate 10,856 downwards.
GTCGATTGCTACACACGAAGCGGCGGCCAAACTCGTCGCAGGTATTTCCGAATTGACCGTTGCCGCTGATGGCTTCGCAAGCTCCCACGCGTGGCTCGAAGCGAAAATCACGACCACTGATTTCGACGGGCTTGCTGCCAGGCTGCCGTAGCTTTCAACGACGCCACCCATCAGTCCATTGGCGACCGAGACGCGATTGTCCAGGCCGAACCGCGGATGATTGGCGCGAAGTTGTGGGTTGCCTTCCGTGAAACCGCGATACCAGGTTTCGCGCAAGTCCGCGCGGCCATCGCCGTTTGTGTCCTTCAGATAGGCCACCTCGCCGGCGAGCGTGATGATCAGGCCCCCTTGCCAGGGCTGAATACCGTTGGCGAAGAGTAGCTTATCGGCGAACACGTGCGACGTTTCATAGCGACCGTCACCGTCGGTATCCGTGAGCAGGCGGATTAGCGACTTTGGAGACTGCCCTTCGGCCGGACCATTGGGGTAGTCGCGCATCTCGACAACCCACAGTCGGCCGCCTTCATCAAAACGAATTGCAACTGGATCAACGACCTCGGGCTCGCACGCGACGAGCTGAATTTCGAGGCCTTCGTCGAGTTGAAAACTCGATATCGAATCGGCCGGAGCAACTGGACTTACGACTTCAACCGCTGCCGGACTGTGGACAGCAATCGCGAGAAAGAGGAAAGCCGATTGAACTACCAGCATGAAGTGGCCCGCGCCATCGAGGTAATTGGACGCCTGAAACGGCCATCTTGCTCGGCATCGACGGGCAGGTCAACCAGCGGAACACGACATCTGCTGTGTCGACGAAAACGAGCAGGTGTCGCGAAAAGCTGGAAAGTGGAGACGAGGGGGCTCGAACCCCTAACCCCCGCCTTGCAAAGGCGGTGCTCTCCCAATTGAGCTACGTCCCCGGAATGTGCCGAGCCAGCCGGGGCAGGAACGATCAAGGAAGCTGCCCGCTGGCTGCTGCTGGCAAACCGCTTCGCTCACGATCCCTACGCCAGCCATCTACAAAAATGGGCGCACGAAGATTCGAACTTCGGACCTCGTCCTTATCAGGGACGCGCTCTAACCAACTGAGCTATGCGCCCGGGGCGTAAGGGTTTGCCCCTTGGGAATAGCGTATTTTAGGTACCCCGTGCTGGCTGTCAATTCGTACCAGTATACCACCGGCCGCAAACCTCGTCGGCGATCCCCGTGCAGCGGGCAGTTCGATGGCTTTCTCATGTCAAATTCCGGCTGCTCGCGGTAGGATGCATGCCGCTTTTGGCCCGGGAAACCGCGCCAGTCGCCATAGGCGGATCCGTTTCACTTTTGCTCATGCATCAGCCGAAGATAATCTGCGCCTATCTGTTCGTACCCGGGTCGCGCTCCTTTCGCTGGCGCCGCTATCTGACCGAGGGAGGAATCCTGTCGATGACCATCACGCTTCGCAAAACCCGTTTGGTAGCCACGCTGGCCTTGTCGTTCGCTTGCGGCCAGACTGCCTTGGCCGCAGGTCCCACGGCTAAGGACGCTCTCACGCTTCAGCCCGTCCAGAAGGACGTGGAGATCGAACGCCCCACGGCCGAGGAAGCCGAAAAGTGCACCATTAAAGCCGAGGGCAAAAAAGGCTGGGTGGTTCGCGATGCGGGCGGACAGATTCTGCGAACTTTCAGCGACACCAATGGCGACAACATTGTCGACCAGTGGTGCTACTACAAAGACGGTGTCGAGGTCTATCGCGACATCGACTCCAACTACAATCGTAAAGCCGACCAATGCCGTTGGCTGAACACAGGCGGCTCGCGGTGGGGCGTCGTTGGCGAGGAAAGCAACAAAATCACTTCTTGGAAGACTATCTCGCCCGAAGAAGCCACGGCCGAACTGGTAGCCGCGATGCGCGACGGCGACCGTGAACGGTTTGAGCGGATTCTGCTGAATGCCAACGAGCTTAAAACACTCGGCGTCAGCAAGGAAAAGGCGGAGGCACTCGCCAAGAAAATCCAAATGGCGGCCGCTAGCTTTGCCAAGCTAGCGGCGAGCCAGAAGGTGGTTGCACCCACTTCGAAATGGGTCTCGTTTGGCGGCATGCAGCCGGGTTTGGTTCCCGCCGGTACCGATGGCTCGACCATCGATCTGGTCGTCTATGAAAACGTAATGGCGATGGTTGAGACCGATGGCAAGGCCGCGCCGCTGTCGGTCGGCACGCTGGTCCGCGTGGGAGATACGTGGCGACTCATCGATCTTCCCACGACTTCCGACCAGGGCACCGAGCCTTTCTTTTTCCCCATGCCGAAGCCGCAAATGCCGGATGGAGCTCCGCTAGCTGGCAATGGTCAGCCTTCGGAAAACATGCAGAAGATCATGGAAGAGCTGCAAAAGCTACCAGATCTTGCTAGCAGTACCCCCGCAGACCACGCCAAACGCGTGGAACTGACCAAACAAATGGCCGCGGAAGACCCAGAAAACCGCACCCAGTGGTACCACCAAATCGCCGATACGCTCAGCGCCTCGGTGCAAACCGGCGGCTACGAGGAAGGCATTACCAAGCTTCGTGAGCTGACTGACGAACTGGCCAAGGATCCGAAGGATGAGGAGCTGGCGTTCTACTTCGAGTGGCGCTTGATGACCGCCCAACATGGCAACGAACTGGCTAAGCCCAGTACCGACTTCGCCAAGATTCAGGGACAGTGGATTGGCGATCTGACGGCATTCGTCGATAGGTCGAAGAAGTACCCGCTCTCATCCGAGGCTGCTGATGGAGCTCGGCATATCGCACGAATTCGGCGGTGACGAGACCAAGGCCCTCGAAGCCTATAGCACGCTCGTGAAGGACTTTCCAAGTTCGCCAATGTACACCAAAGCACTCGGAGCAAAGACGCGCCTCGAGGCGCCCGGCAAATCGATCGGGCTCAAGGGTAAAGTCATCGGCAGTGGCCAGGCGTACGATCTGGCCACCCGTCACGGCAAGGCCGTCCTGATCCAGTACTGGGCGACCTGGAGCGACCTGTCGAAGGCCGACATGCCGCTGCTGAAGGAACTGCGGACCAAGTACAAAGATCTCGAGGTGGTCGGGGTGTGCCTCGACAACGATCCGCAAGCAATGGTGGCATATCTCAAGCAGAACGATCCGCGCTGGCCGCAACTCTTCGAAGAAGGCGGCCTGGAAAGCAGCCGTTACGCGGTTGAGCTAGGGATTCAGATCGTGCCGACCATGATCCTCGTCGACAAACAGGGCAAAGTCGTCAACCGGAACATTCGTGCCGATGAGCTCGAAGCCGAGTTGCAGCGGATCCTCAAGTAAGAGGCGCTGTATTGATAGCAGCAGCAGGCCCTGCGGCAGATGATGCAGGGCCAAACGCAAAAGGCCGCGCTTTCGCGCGGCTTTGCTGTTTCCTGGGGGGAGTATTGTTTTCGCCTGGTCACTGTTGGGCCAGATGCCGGCGGGTCGGCTTACCAGCCCAATGCTTATTACGGCACTGGTGCACACCACCGATGTTGCCCGGTCCGCCTCCCGGCCGCTTCTGCTTGTTGTACTTCGTGGCTCGGGTAGCCCGGGGCGTCTGCTGACGGGTGTCGGGCGTTTTGCGGATGCGGCGAAAGTCGTGTTCGTCCCCATTCAGGTCTTCGGCAGTCATTGGCGATCTCCTCACGATTTAGGTGAAAACTGCGGCCTACCAGGGCCGGCGAGATGCTATTTGGCAATCGGCGTGCCAGCACCTGTTTCGAGAGGCCGAGGTGGCGATCTGCCGCGACGTGTCGGCTGCGGAACAATCGCGACAATGCGCAATTCCAGGCATTTACGCCAACAACGGCCCGTTCTAAGGGCGCTGGAAAAAAAATTTGCCAAGCCAGATTGCCACGTCCGTCCGGCCTTCCGGAATCTCCCTAAGTTGGTGACGTTTCACTATTTTGGTGAAACACCCCAAGATCCCCGTCTGAAGCGCGCGTACGCACCTCCGAATGGCCTAAACTCGCGTCGCCCTAGGCACTAGATCGCCCCCGCGCAGGCTTGAGTAAATCCTTGCACTTTCTGCAAAATTGCATCCCTACCAAGCCCAGCTAGACACCAGGCCAAAGTCTAGGCCTTAGCGAAAGGCAATTTCCTGGCCCGTAAAGACCTATCTCATAAGCACTTCCAAATATCGGCCTGAACCCTCATCCAGCGGCCAAGACGGCCGCGGCATGAAAGTCGCTATCCGGAGCCGTGCACACAGCGTCTGGATTCAGGATGAAGCCAGCGGCAATGCGTGCGGCGGGCGGCGGTCAGACGAATGGATTCGTCGAAGAAAGTTGAGCCGAATGGCGTACCTTGAATCGTCCGTGCTTGGATCGGCCCTCGCCCTGCTGCAAATTGTCGGGCTTCTGAGTGCCTGGTTGGCCAGGCTCGCGAGAGGGCTCGACGCGACAGGCATGGTGCCACTGGCTTTTTGTGGGCTGTCTCGCCGTGATCGGCTTGGCAACGATGGCCTTTGTGGCCGCCGGGACGAAGCATTGGCTCCCCTCTGGTGCCACGCTATCGGTCATGGTGCTAGCGGCCGTTTGGGACTTCCGGCGCACGCCACCCCTACTAGCCTCTAAGGGGCTGCGGCGAGTACCGCATTTCCCCGCCGTTCGTCAGCTCACCGCTCGCTGCCAATCGGGTGCCAGCTGCGCATTCTCTTGCGCCGCGCCATTCTCATCGAAAAACCGGCATCGCCGGAAAAAAGCTCCCCTTCGCTACAACCGGCAACCGACACCTATAGTCAGGTGTTATTGTATGCCGGCAGTGCGCTGGCATCCGCAGACACCTGACCAGGTTCTCACTGCGAAACAACGGACCTTGCCGCATTGCCTGGCGAGTTCCATTCAACGGATGCAAGTGCAGCATTCACTCATGGAGGGGGGACATGCGACAGACTTTATTTAGCTTGGCGATCGCGATCATCGCCACCACCGCGGTCGCGGCGCGAGCCGACGATCAGCAAGATCAGGCGGTTGCTCAGCAAATCGCCCAGATCCTCCGCGACAGCGGGGAAATGCGCGACTACAGCGTCGGCGTGAAGTACAAGGAAGGCACTGTGTGGCTCACCGGTCGCGTGTCCAACCAGCGAACAGATGCAGGCTGCCCTCTCGGTCGTCAGTGACATCGAAGGGATCAGCCAGATCGTCAACAACATGAGCGTTCCAAGGGTAAGACCGCCGGTCTCAAACAACCGGCAGCCGCTCGACGCGTCTCGGCCACCAGCGCCGATCTGGCGATGCCCGGCCAAGCCGCGCCTCAGATGCCCCAGATGTCGCCACAGCAGATGCAGCAAATGCAGATGCAAATGCAACAGATGCAGCAAATGCCCCCGGGGCAGGCGCCCGGTGCTGGCGGTGTCGCGCCTGTCGGTTACAACCACCTGGCTCGCAAAGCCGCTCGGCATGCTTGCCCTCCGGGAATGTATGCCCCGCTGGGTGGCGGAGGCGGAAATCCGCCGGCCTACGACCAGCCGCACATGCCGAACTACGCCTGGCCGAGCTATGCGGCCTATCCGAACTACGCGGCCCTGACCTATCCGCAGCAGTACTCGCCAACCGCCTGGCCGTACATCGGCCCGTTCTATCCCTATCCGCAAGTGCCGCTCGGGCTGGCGCAAGGTGGCCTTGGAGTGGGACGACGGCTGGTGGTTCCTCGACTTCTACGATCGCAGTCACCACTAGCTGAACGGCTAGCAGGCAGTCATCCAGATGCAATCGGTCCCGCGCTGAGCCGCAACGTCGCGCGGGACCTTTTCGTTGACGGACCAGCGTTCGCAGCTCGGCGCTGAATACGCGGCCAGCCGCGGCGCTGGTAGCACCCGAATTTTCGTCACAACCGGAAAAACCCGCAAGTTTCTCCCAGCCCCACTCGATAACTAGGGCTACACGGGTGCTGGAGGCGCGGCAGCGCCTCCGACGCCCACGAGTGATTTGAAGGAAACCGAGTCATGGCAAGCAAGACTTCCGGCAAGATGGCACGATGCTCCTGGGCCTGGCCCTGGCGAACTGCCAGCGGCTGTGGCGGCGTGGCTGGCCCGAACCTGGGCGTGTTCGGCGTGCCGATTCCGGTGAGCCCGTACTTTCATGGACAAGAAGGAAGACGAGTGGTGGATGAAAGAACGCTACGACCGCGTGCCGATCCTGGGTCCGCTGACGCCGGGCGGCCCAGTGCAAGCACTCGATCCGCCGAGCGACGACGAAGTGATGCGAGCCCTGGAAAGGGCTCATCCGGTCGAAGGCGGCCTGCCGTTGCTGCACGAAATGCAGCGGAACAACGTGCGGATCGTCAAAGAGAAGATCGCCGACTACATCGATCCGCCGCGGTTCTATCCGCTGATCGGTCCGGCTCAGCTGCACCACGCCCACTACAAGTGCACGGTCTACTACACCGAAGTGACCGCGAGTTGGCTGGCCGGTGCCGTACACCACTCGCGACGAAGACGCTCGCGAAGTGATCTACGTCGACCACAACCACTTCCACATGGTTGGCAACGTGGAGACTGGCTCGGTCGACTACTAACGACTTGCCAGCACGGCTAGCGTGCATCACACGAAGAACAGAGAGCCCCGATCCTCATGCCTGAGGGTCGGGGCTCTTTTTTTTGTTTTGTGGGGCACCCGCGTCGCAGGGTCAGAACCGCCCTTGCAGTCAAACCGCCGCCGCGGCTACGATTCCCACCGCAAAATGGGGAAATTATCCATCTTCGCGGCGAGTGAAAACGTGATTCGCTTAACGATTCCGACCGTCCTGTTGTTGCTCACCGGTGCTGTCGCCCACGCCGTCGCGGCAGACCCCGACGCACAGTTCGCGGCTGCCGCGGATCAGTATCAACAAGGCCAGTGGCAGGCGGCGGCGGATGGCTTTGCGGCGCTCGTCGAGTCCGATCCGAACTTCATCCGCGCCGCCAATGCGCACTTCTTCTGCGGCGAAGCGCTGGTGCAAATGCAGAAGTGGCAAGACGCCCGACCGCATTTCGATGCCGTGCTGAAGATCGATCCCACCGGCGTGCACGCCCGGCAGTGCCAGTTCCGCAGCGGTGAAGCCTCGTTCATGATGGGTGATGATCAGTCCGCCCTCCCGCAGCTCGCAGGGTTCGTACGCGATCATCCCACCGACCAACTCAATTCGTTCGCGCTTGTCTATCTTGGCGATTTGGAGTTGCTCAGCGGTCAGGCTGCCGCAGCCGAGCAGCACTACCAGACGGCGCTGACCAATTATCCCAATGGCCCCATGGCCGCCGAGACGCACTTTGGACTTGCGCAAGTGCCACCATCAATCGCGACAATTGACGCAGGCGCAGAGACGCCTACAGACAGACAGTCGCTCTGGGCGGCGATGTGGCCGAGCCTGCGCTCGTGCAATTGGCACTCGTCGAGAATTCGCTGGGCAACTTTGCCGCAGCGCAACAGGCGTCCGAGCAGTTGCTCGCCGAACATCCTCAGAGCGAATTCCACGACCGCGCTCGACTTCGGCCGCGGTTACGCACTCTACAAACAGGGACAACACCCGAGGCGATCGCGGCATTCACCGAACTGCTCGCCCAACCCGGCGTCGAGATCGACGCGGCTTACCTGCTGGGGCTCGCTCAGAGTGCGACGGGCGACTGGCCGGCCGCGGCTGAAACGCTCAAAGGCATACAGCTCGACGACTCGCACGCCCTGGCCGCGGCAGTCGCCTATCACTCGGGCGACGCCCTGCTCCGCACCGGCAAGCTTGACGAAGCCGCGGCGGCCTTTGATCGCGTCGTACAGCAGCACGGTGAGTCCGCTTGGGCCGACGACAGTTTGATGGGAAAGGCTCGCGTTGCCATCGAGCAAAAGGACGCGGCGACTAGCCTGGAACTCGCGGATGCACTGCTGGCGAAGTTTCCGGACAGCCCCCTGGCGCAACAGGCACGTCTGGCCAAGGGGCAGGCCCTGGCCGCTCTGGAAAAACCCACTGAGGCGATCGCGGCACTCGAACCGCTCATCAGCGATACGGAGGCCGGACAACAAGCAACGGAACTCCGCGAACGTGCGCAGTCGATCGTCGCCCTGGGTCAGGCCAAGCTCGGGGATTTCGACGAGGCGCGTAAAGCCGTCGAAGAGCTGGCGCAAGACCCGGCCGGCTCGGAACTGGCCAACGAACTCAAGCTCCGCGTCGGCGAGATGGCTCAAGCCGCAGGCCAGTCCGAGGTGGCGAATGACCTCCTGGCCGGCGTATCGGAAAGCTCGGCTCAATTGGCCGATCGCGCGAAGCAAGGTCTGGGTTGGAATCATTTCGAGGCTGGCCGCTGGGAAGATGCCGTCGCGGCCTTCGACAAAGTGCTCGAAAGCGGCGTGACCGGGCCGGCAGCCGCGGAGGCCTCGCTGCTCAAAGCTCGCCGATGCTCGAGCACCTGGAAAAGGCCGACGAAGCATTGGCGATGTACCAGGACGTCGTTGAAAAGTATGCCGACACGCCCCGCGCTGCGGAAGCGCTCCATCGCGCGGCCCAACTGCTGGAAGGCCAAGGGGCCGCGGATCAGGCGACTTCGCTCTACGCACAACTGCTCGAAAAGTTCCCCGACTACGCGGCACTCGATGAAGTGCTGTATCGCGAGGCTTGGCTGTCGCGCGACAAGGATCCCAAGTTTGCCAGCCAGTTGCTTGAGCGGATTCGTTCCGAGTACGCCACGAGTCGTGTCGCCCCCGAGGCCACACTCCAGCTTTCTGAGTTGCTGGTTGACGAAGGTCAACTTGATCGCGCCGCCGAACTGCTGCGCGAAGTGACCAGGCCCGACGCTCCCGCAGAAGTCCGGCCGCGCGCGTTGTACCTGGAAGGGCAACTGGAGCTGGAGCGTCAGAATCTCGAGGGTGCGCTCCGTCCGCTGGAGCAGCTCCTGCGCCAACACCCAGAGAGCGACCAGGCGCTCGCGGCGGAGTATCTGCGCGGAGAGGTTGCCTTCCGGAAAGGAGAGTTTCAGCAGGCGGCGACGTCGCTGGCGCAGGTGAACGAGAAAGCCCAGGGGCGCTCCGATGCCTGGCTGCCAACAGCCGAGTTACGCAGGGCTCAGGCCTTGGCGCAGTCGAAGCAGTGGGCCGAAGCCGCCTCAACTGCCAAGAGCATCGCCATCCAATTCCCGGACTTCGCCCAACAATATGAAGCCGACTACCTCATTGGCCGCGCCTCTGCCGCGCAGGCAGAATTTGACGAAGCGCGAAGCTGGTATGCCAAGGCGATCGCCGCTCCCAACGCCGCCGGTACCGAAACCGCCGCCATGGCTCAGTGGATGACAGGCGAAAGCTATTTCCATCAGCAGCAATATGCTGCCGCTCTCGACGAATATCTAAAAGTAGGGCCCGAGCACGCGCGATGGCACGCCGCGGCCTTGCTGCAAGCCGGTAAGTCGCAAGAAGCTCTTGGTCGCTGGCAGGACGCCGCCACGGCCTACGGAGACCTCGGTCAGCAGTATCCAGATAGCCCGCTGGCGGCCGAAGCGATGCAGCGGCTCACGGCTGCTCGCACGCGAGCCACGGCAGTTCCCAGCCAGCCCAGCGCGCTGCAATAAGCAAGAAACCGAAATCAGCCGAGGCACGGACGCTATGAATTCCCTCCGTCAGATCCGCTATTGGGCACTGCGTATCGCCGTGATCGTCGCGGTTGTCGCAGCGCTTCGCGGTTCGTCCTGGGCCCAGGACACAGTGCCTGCTGAGCCGGCGGCCACTTCGACTGAAAACGCCGGCATCGGCAACGGTCACTTCGGAGAAAAGTCTCTTCGAGATCATGCAGCAGCGGCGGCGTGATGATGATTCCGCTGCTCGTCTGCTCAATCATCACGCTCGTGTTCCTGTTCGAACGTGCCGTGAGCTTGCGGAACGGCCGGATCATTCCCCGGCCATATGTGAAACGCTTTCTACATCAAGTCCGCGAGGGGAAGCTCGATCGCGATGGGGCGATTGCCCTCTGCGGAGAAAGCAACAGCCCCATTGCCGAAGTGTTCGAAGCCGTAGTGAAGAAATGGGGCCGCCCCTTCGGTCGAAATCGAACAGACGATCATCGACGCCGAAGACCGGATCACGCCTGACCTGCGGCGCGTACACGCGGCTGTTCAGCGCCGTCGTGACCATCAGCCCGCTGTTGGGACTGTTGGGCACGGTAATCGGCATGATCCGGCTGTTCGACGCCATCTCGGGCGCTGACGCAATGGGCCGCACCGAACTGCTCGCCGCCGGCATTAGTGAGGCGTTGCTTACCACCGCGGCCGGGCTGCTGCTGGCGATTCCCGCGCTCTGCATTCACTTGTACTTCATCGGCCGAATCGAGCGACTACTGATGACGATTGACGACTTGTCTCAGGAACTGGCCGGAATGATTTCGGCCGAAGCACTGGCCGACGATCGCCGTGGGCGCTCGAAATCTCGCCCCACAACAGCGGCGTAAGACGCTTATCGATTTCACTCCCCCACCCCCAGTGGCGATTGCCCGCGAGAAAGACCATGGCCCTTCGCACGCAAGTCGAAGAGATTCCGCAGCTCAACCTGACGTCGATGATCGACGTCTTGTTTCTGCTCATTATCTTCTTCGTGGTCGGCACCGAGTTCATCAAGGCTGAGCGGCAGATCGAGTTGCAACTTCCCCAGGTGTCGAAGAACGAAGCTCTTTCAGCGGCACCCGAGAAGAAGGTGATCAACATCTATCGCGACGGGCAAATTACCTACGAGCGACAGGAAGTCAGCCTCGAACAGCTTCAGGGGCAGCTTAAAGTCGCACGCGAAAAGTATCTCGGCCTGGGCGTCCTCGTGCGAGGCGATGCATCGGTCCCCTTCGAACGCGTCGCCAAAGTGCTGAGCACGTGCAAACAAGCGGGAATCCAGGATCTGTCCATCTCCGTCGAACTCGC
>CAWKLN010000006.1:0-16315 GCA_963850465.1 uncultured delta proteobacterium | reverse complement strand
CTGCCTGGATGGGTTCGTCCGCCTTTACGATCTGTCCGCCCTGGGAACCCTGGACGCGGCATCACCGGTGCCGATTGCACCGGTGTCCAAGATCCGCCCCCCGGGGGGTGAGCGTCCCTGGGGGCTGGCTTTCGCCCCTGACGGCACGCGCCTGGCCGTGGGATTTAATATGATCCCCAAGGTGGATGTGCTGGACGTCAGGGACAACACCCTGGTGCCGGCCTATGCCCCGGACACGAATGTAGCCGCCAAGGGCAAGGAAATCGATTTCGGGGTATTGTCCTGGTCATACGACGGCCGTTTCCTATATGCCGGTGGCGGCCTCCGGTTGAAGAAGGACCGTCAGATTCGCAAGTGGGCGGACGGCGGAAGGGGGCCATACCGCGATCTGCCCGTGGACGTGGATCTTCCCGTCCTCGGCATGCTGCCCCTCGCGGCGGGCGGGATTGTTTTTGCCTCCCGGGACGGATCCTTCGGGATCATCAACGCGCAGGACGAATCGATCCTTTTAAGCCCCAAGGCCATCCCCATGTACGCCGCCAACCCGGAAGGGCTCCTGCTCTCCCCGGACGGCGCGGCCATCCAGTTCGCCTATGAGCGACGCGGTAAGTCGCCCGCGCTCTTCGCGGTGAATGACAGGCAGCTCACGGACACCTCCTCCAACCTCTGGGCCGGATTGACGGCCGCGTTTACCTTCAAGAGCCCCCTTACCGAAGGTCTGGCGATCAGCGATTGGCAAACCTCCCTCAAGCCCAAGCTGAAAGGCCGTCCCCTGGAACTGAAGCAGGAGGTGGCGAAATGCCTGGCCATCGAACCGGACCTGGCAGGATTCCTCGTCGGTACCACCAACGCGCTCTGGCGGTTTGAGCCGACCGGCGCGAAGGTGTGGCGCGTCCGCATGCCCGGCGTCGTATGGGCGGTCAACACCAATGGTCAGGTTGCCGTAGCCGCGATAGGCGATGGGACCATCCGCTGGTATCGGCTCGTGGACGGAGAGGAACTCTTGGCCTTTTTCCCCCACCCGGACCGTCGACGCTGGATTTTATGGACGCCCTCGGGGTACTACGACGCCTCCCAGGGCGGCGAAGATTTCATCGGCTGGCACGTGAACAACGGCCCCGACCAGGCCGCGGATTTCTTCCCTGTCTCCCGGTTTCGCAGCACCTACAACCACCCGGATGTCATCGACCGGGTGCTGATCGCCTTGGACGAAAAGGAAGCCGTCCGTCTGGCCAACGAGAACTCGGGCCGACGCAAAGCGGTGGCCTCGGTCCAGGAAAAACTACCGCCGGTGGTCACTATCCTGGCCCCTGGGGATGGGGCGCAGATCGCCGAAACGTCGGTTACGATCGGCTACGCACTTCGCAGCCCGGAGCCCATCACGACCCTGAAGGTGCTCGTCGACGGCCGGCCGGTGGCTGAACTGGGGAAGGGCCAGCCCATCGCCGAAAACGGGTCGATCACCGCCGTGGTTCCGCCGTACGACTGTGATGTCTCACTGATCGCAGAGAACCGTTCCGCAACGAGCGTGCCGGCCACGATCCGCCTGCTTTGGAAGGGGGCCGCGGCCGGGGAGCAGTTTACGATCAAGCCCAAGCTCTACGTGCTGGCTGTGGGGGTAAGCGCCTACGAAGATGCGGATCTGCACCTGGACCTGGCTGCCAAGGATGCCCTGGATTTCGGCGCGGCCTGGAATGCGCAGCAGGGGCGGCTTTACCAGGGCGTGGAGGTGCGGACTTTGACGGACGCCCAGGCCACCAAGGGCAACATCCTGGACGGTCTGGAGTGGCTCCAGCGCCAGACCACCAGCAAGGACGTCGCCGTGCTGTTCTTCGCCGGTCACGGCATCAATGACCCCATGGGAGATTTCTACTTTCTCCCGGTGGAAGCGGACCTGGATAAATTGAAACGTACCGGGATCTCCCAGTTCGACATCACCGCCACAGTGGCCGCCATTGCAGGCAAAGTACTGGTATTCATGGATGCCTGCCACTCCGGCAATCTGATGGACAAATCCAAGCGCCGGGGAATAGTGGTCGTGAGCCCCGTGGTCAACGAGCTGGCCAGCGCGGAGAACGGCGCGGTTGTTTTTTCCTCGGCCACGGGCCGGCAGTACGCTCTGGAAAACAAAGCGTGGGGCAACGGGGCCTTCACCAAGGGCGCCGTGGAGGGCCTTCAAGGCAAAGCCGATTACGGCACCACGGGCCGCATCACCTTGAACATGCTGGATCTCTACATCTCCGAACGGGTCAAAGAGTTGACCCAGGGGCAGCAGACGCCCACCACGGTCAAACCGCCCAATGTGCCGGACTTCCCGGTGGCCGTGTTGCCCTGAGGCACGCCTTGCTTCTGCGGCCCTGTTGATCGTTGGCTTGAGATGCACCGTGCCAAAGCCCAAACACTTGCCGCTTTAAGCCTATTGCTTTGTACCCTGAATGTCCGCTAGCAAATTCGGGTTGATCGAAACGACATAGTAAATACCGTTAATATTGGCGATGGTATCCCTTATGAATTCCTGCATGGCTTCTTTTGAATAGCCCTGATCCCTTAGATCCATGATTTCGCGTTGCAAGGCCAGGATTAGGGACTCCCGGGGCGATTTATAGATCGCAACGCCACCGAACACATTCCAGTGCCGGCTTTTATCGGAACCATCTTCCTTGTTGCCGGGCAGTAAAAAATTCTCCAGGGCGATCGAACTGGGCAGCCGGTTTTTCGGAATACTTTTGACCCAGCCCAATGGAATCCTTATCGCTTCATCGATAAGACCCACCGCGGCCTTTTTATCGTTGCCCGTAATTTGCAGTGCTTCACGAAATAGCAGGATCATCGGCAAATTGTGGTTTTGAAGCTGGATATCCTGGAGTTTGGGTGATGTCCGGGAGACGGTCCGCAGGTATCGGCGGTCATATTGACCGTACAAAACAAGCTGTTTAAAATCTTCCGGCGTCGTCTTGCTTTTAAAAGCCTGCCACTCGGCCCGGTCCAGGTAATTTCTCAGATCCTTGTAATCCCGCGGCGGGGGCAACGCATCCAGTTTGACCGATATGCCCAACACCGATTCCAGATCAACCTCGATTTGCTTGAAAACTTCCAGATGGGATCGTTGACCCGCTTCAAAAGATTGATACGCCTCGGAGGCCAGCAGGTCCCGTAATTTATCGCGAAAATGTAAAATCTTCCGGATAAAATCCGATTGTGTTTTCGTTGTCAACGTTTCGGCATCTTCGACAAGGCTGATCAATTCGAGCAGCAGCGCCGGGTAATCCTCTTCTGCAAAAAGGGTTTCGCAATGCCTGATCTTCAGGGCAACGTATTTCCGCTCTATGGCCGTCAGTTGGTTGCTGCGAATGGCATAGGCCAGCGTGAAACGGAGCGCCTCATCATATATCTCATGAACCAGTTGCGCTTCATAAGGAGATGCGCGTTGGTAATCCTGGCGTTTTCGTAAAAAAGATAACGGCGCATGACCTGCAGCGTCATGCTTGAGCAAAAACAGCGGTCGTTGGACGTATTCATATGTTGGCAGGTATTTGAAAAGTTCCCTCGGTCGTGGGAATGATGTTCCGTTAACCTTCGCTTTCTGTTCGGCGATATAGGGCTCTGGATATTTATAGAGGGTATCCAAAAACAAAAGGTCTTCTTCATCGATCGACCCGTTCCTGTTCAGATCCATTTTTAACAGCGTCCGGCTGTCCGCAAGAAACGGATTGGTGAGCACCACGTTCAGCGTATCCCGGTCTGTAGCGTCCCACCGGTTGTCATCGTTGAGATCGCCCAGCATAAGCAATTCCGAGGAGATGCCGACACGCTTGACCGGAAGATAGAAATAGGCAGCGGCCGTCGCGACGACCGCTGCCAGGATGAACAAAATGGCAATTTTCCATATAAGGCGCACGTTCTCACCTAGTACGGATCGGGTTCGACCTTCAAATCTTAAATCATGGATTTCCGGTTTTTGAATAGGCGTGGTCGCAGACCTTTTCTCCGGCATCGAAATCGATGACCAGAACTTCGGAATAGGTCACGTTGCCGAATCCTCGCGCTTTGGCATATTCGTAGGTCCATCGTTCAATGCAGCCGCTGGGATGCCCCGTAAGGCCTGTCTTTACGGTGTAGGGCTCGCCAAACCATTGGCGAATCTGCGCTTTGGTCTGCACCCCCTTGGTGATCTCACCCATGTGGGTCTTATCGATGGGCTTGCCTGCCGAGGCACAGGCCACAAAAATGAGTACCAGAAACAGCATGGTCAGCTTTTTTAACATGGCGGATTCCTTTCAGTTGGATGTAACGTTTACAAGCTGAGAGCATCCCAAAGTCGTACACAAACCAAAATGCCGCTGTCGTTCAATCACCGCTGATGCGCTCAGCAGTGGTTTTAAAACCTCAGATCGCGATCAACACGGGTATGGCTTAAATATTTTTGCGATAACGATCTAGGCCGTCCAATCATCGATGACTTCCTTAGCCGCCCGGAAGGCATCGATACCCGCCGGAACGCCGCAATAAACCGCTGCCTGCAAAAGCACGTCTTGGATCTCTTCGACCGTACACCCATTGCGCAAGGCTCCCCGAACATGCAATTTGATCTCCGCCGGCGCCTTAAGGGCCGCCAATATGGCGATCGTCACCAGGCTGCGGGTCCTTTTGGGAATCGCCTCCCGGGTCCATATTTCCCCCCAGCAGTTCTCCGTGACCAAGTCCTGCATCGGCTTCGTAAAATCGGTGGCACTCGCCATGGCCTTGTCGACGTAGTCATCGCCTAAAACCGCTCTCCTTACCGCCATGCCTTTTTCGTATTTTTCACGATTCATGGGTATCGTTTCCTTTGTTTGTGTCCGGATAGAACCGACGCACGGATAGCCGGACGCGTGTTTTCTTATCAAAAGAGTCGCTATGGTGTTCGTAACGATAGCGCCCTGCAATCCACTTGGGCTGAATCACTGCGTGTCAGTCTTGCACGATGGAAAGCGCTTCCGCCAGGAACCGCCTGATTGCGTTGCCGACCCCTTGTTCGATGGTGCGGGAAGACGCTGATAAAATCGTCGAGAACCTTGACCGGGTCTTCGGCGCTGAGGCTCAAGTTTTCGGCTTCATTCAATCGGCGGCATTCGGCCGAAAGCCCTGTTCGTTGTTCAAGAAGGTAATTGAACTGTTGATCGCACCCGGCGATCGGTGTCGGATAACGGCCGATTTGGTCGTTGATGCGAGCCCTCTGGTTTTCGAGGTGGGCCCTGATCCTGGCCCATGCCGACCGGACGACATCGATCTTCGTGGTTATCCGGTTATCATCATCCGAAGACAACATAGGGTGCGTTGCATGTGGGACGTCTCTCTGTTGCGCCCCGTTTGCGGTGTGCTTTTTGTGGGGCGTTGCCATCAGGCACCTTCGAGTTTAGCGCCGCGTTCCGCCAATAACGTGCGCAGTATAGACCGGTGACAGCGTGCCTCGTTTTCGCAGTAACAGCCGACGGAGATGTCGGCATGATGAGATAGCGCGGCAAGCAGATCGAGGATTCGGCTCTTTTCAGGATTGGCCATCTCGGCGCGATATTTCCTAACGAATGCGGCCCACGCTTTTTCGGATTCAGCCGCTTGCCCCAGCTTCATGAGGTCAGCGGTTGGTGATAGGTTGGGGAGCCATACGTCATACCAATTTTGCGATGCGAATTCACTTTTGGGCACGCCCCGCGGCGGCCGCCGCACCGTCCCGATGCGCAGTCCTTCTCCCCGGGACCGGTCGCTGCCAAGGCGCACAATTCGGATTGTCATGTGATGCCTCCCCTATGCATAGAGACCGGGATTGGGTCGTTCTCAGCATCGCGTTAATTTAAACCCGCTGAACTTCTGATCAAGTCCGGATCAAAGCGTTGGCCGGGTCCGGCTCTCTTTAACGGCTTCGGATAGCGCTTTCGATTTAATGCTCTATAGTAAGATATTGCTGAATGGGCAAGTATCGGATGACCTATAGAGGACATGGAGATTATCAATGACGACGCACCGTACGCTTTTGATCATATGGATTACGGCCACTTTGGCGGCCGCCAACGTCTATTCTGCCGAACGCCTTCAATTCGGGGCCTACACGCCCGATCAGTTTCACGACTACTGGTATAATCAGGGTGCCGAAATCTCACGTTTTACGCTGCAGCAGGCGCGGTATGGTGAAATTCACGACGGGGATGCCGTGCTGGTATTTGTGACCGAACCCATGAATGCCGCTATTCAGGTCAAGGCGGATCATCCCGGCCCGCAAAACATTCCCGTCTTAAAACTGAATGCGGTCCGCAAATTTTTTACCGGCATCTATCCTTACTCGGTTATGACGTCCATTTTCACGCCGGTGGATACGCAAACATATCCCCTGCCGCTCAAAATCACCACATCTGTCCAGGAATGGTGCGGTCAGGTGTATACGCAGATGAATCTGCGCGAAGATGCCTATCGTGTCCGCATGCAGTCCTATTTCGAAAAAGAGGGGGATCAGGATTTCACCCTTGGAAAAGATGTGCCCGAAGATGCGATCTGGACCATAATTCGCATCGCCCCCCAGACCCTGCCCCAGGGAACGTTTTCCATGATTCCCGGAACGGTCTATGCGCGTCTGCTTCATCGCCCTTTGAAAGCGCAAAGTGTCATCGCGACGCTGGCGCAGGCTGAGGGCAAAAGCCTCGAAGGCCAAGCCCTGGTGCGCTACGAGATCAATTTCCCCGAAGAACGGCGCACCCTGCGCATTGATTTCGAGCAGGATTTTCCCTATCGCATTCAGAAATGGGAAGATTCCTATCCGGGTTTGACCCGAACAAACACAAACGTCATGACCACCAGCGCCACCCGCACGCACACCATTATGGATGCCTACTGGCAGCATCATTCCAACAAGGATCGGGCCTTGCTGAAGAAGCTGGGGCTGGGTGCGCGGGAAATGGGAAGGAATTGAATGCGGACTGAGCGCCGCGTTCGGGGTTCGCCGGGAGGACCGGTTCGTTGCGTTTGCGCGCAGCAGACGAAGCCGGCAAGGATACCCGGCCGACGAAAACGCGGGAGGTTAGGTATGCTCGTAAATCAGGAAAAGCATCCGCATTCGCCGTTGAAGAATCTTTGCGTTTATACCTTAAAGGGGCCCCGATCTTGAGCCTGGAAGGTGAATCGACCCGATGACAGCCTTTTGGCCCATGACAACGGGGTCCACCAGAGGCGGTAACGCTATCCCTTGATTGACGGCCCAAGGTGCGCCGGGTCAATTGGTCGTGCCCGGCCTGTAGTAGCGCATGGCCTCGGGCAAATCCTTTTGGATGGCCGCGATTCGGCTGCTGGGCGCCGGGTGGGTCGAGAGAAGCTCGGGTGGCCTGGCGCCGCCGGAGGCATTCATCCGGTTCCAGAAGGGAACGGCCGTTCTCGGATCATAACCGGCGCGCGCCATGAGCACCAGACCGATCCGGTCGGCCTCGCTTTCGTGGAGGCGGCTGTAGGGCAGGAGCAGCCCGACATTGGCACCCGCGCCGTAGGCCTGCATGAAAAGATCCTGGGTGGCGGCGGGTTGGCTGGACAGGGCCGCCGACAGGGCCACCGCCCCCATCTGGGTCATCAAGCCCTGGCTCATGCGTTCGTTGCCATGACCGGCGATGGCATGCGCGACTTCATGGCCTAAAACCACGGCCAGCCCCGCATCGTCCTGCGTGTACTTCAGAATGCCGGTGTAGACAGCGGCTTTCCCCCCGGGCATCACCCATGCATTGGCGGTTTTGTCGTCTTCAATGAGGTTGAACTCCCACTTGTAATTCCGGATCTCGTGGGCCAGCCCTTCTTCCTTCAGAAATTTTTCGGCTGACGCGGCAATCCGATTCCCCACCCGTCGGACACGGGCGACTTCGGCCGTATTCGAGGAAAGTTTTGATTCGTTGAGGACTTTGCGATATTCGGTCAGGCTCATACTGTTCAGTTCGCTGTCCGGCACAAATTGAAAGCTCTGCCGGTTCGTTATCGGGACGGACGTACAGGCGATGACGAACAAAATGGAAGGAATGATCAGAGCGCTGCCGATACGATGAAAGGCAGACGAGAGCGTCATGGTTAAGTCCTTTCTGACAGGGGTTGATGGCAGCGGCGTATCCGTTCATGCGACTGCCAAGCTTAGAATAATACGTGATCGGCCGTTGGCGATAGCTGCGCGCGAAATACGTCGCGGAAATAAAGGCCATGGGGTTGAACATGGCCGCCGGCGTGACCGCACAGGGGGCGGATCGACGCGAAGCCGGCAGCGCATTGGATCTGCAGCAAGACCTTGTTGGGAGGAGGGTGCCGGCCGGACTTGTCTATGGATCGGAAATCGCGTTGATTAGGCAACAAAATAAGAGGTTTGCATACGCGGAATAATCGCGTTGTTGATACCAATTAAGCACTTATAGGGGTTGTTTTCTGCTGTTGTTGAGCGCTATTACCGCTAATTAGTAGTTTAAAGTTGTGTACTAAAAACAGCTTCCGATCTATTTTGCCCGATAAAATCATGAATGCCTGGCGCCTTGCATAACTTTTTATATCTTAGCAGGCTGTTGAAAAACGTCATGAGCGCAGGCAAAACAAGGCAAAATCCGACGAAAAAGCGCAGTTTATGTGCAATAAATGCGCATTTTGAGAAGGTTTTTAACGCCGTATTGCCAAGCGCAATAGTTTCTCAACAGCCTGTTAGAGGAGAATTCGGATACTCATGGTTGAGACAAACATTCTTTTGACCGGTTTCATCGTCTTTGTGGCCCGCATTTGCGATGTATCCATCGGCACGGTCCGGACCATCGTCACGGTCCAGGGAAGAACGGCTATCGCCTTTTGCCTGGCTGTCTTTGAAATCAGCATATGGATCACCATTGTCAGCACGGTGATTCACCAGGTCAAGGATAATCCCGTGCTGATCGCCTTTTATGCCTTTGGCTATGCCACCGGCAACGTGGTGGGCATCATGGTGGAGCGCAAAATTGCATTTGGAACCACGATCCTCAGAATCATCACCCGCACGTCAGGATCGGAAATCGCCGCTTTTTTGAGGGAAAAAGGCCAACCTGTCACCATTTTTCATGGGGAAGGCATGCATAGCCCGGTCTATATGCTCTACATTGCCTGCCGGCGCCGGGATCTCAAATGGATCCTGCCCGAAGTGCGGCAAATCGACCCGAACCTGTTTTATGTCATCGAGCAGGCCCGGGAGATTCGCAAAGTTCTCAAACCGGTCTACACGCCTCTCGGCGGATGGCGGGCCACTGATAAACGTAAATAATTCTCGAATGCCGGGGTTGAATGTCAGCGGGATCAGAATCGCTATTGGGTTCGGGTTTCATCTTTTTTCGATCCCGATTTCGAGGGCCATTATCGAGATTCCGCATTTGTCGGGTCGCGCCTCGCCTCTTAAGGCCATCCGATATTCCGGAATCAGGCATAAAGGCGTGATTTTGATTCGCTCGTTTTTGGGGAACCCCCCAAAAAAATCTAAGCCAGCAATTCGCGGTTCGCAATGTTCGAAGGGTTACCCTCCAGGGTGTTGACCACATTTTCGAACGCAATTTTAAAGTAGCGCTCGTAGCTGTTCTTCTCCACATAACCCAGGTGCGGTGTGCAGAGCACATTGGGGAGCGACAGAAGCGGATCGGAAGCAGCACGGATGGGTTCATTGTCGTAGACATCGATGGCGGCCGTTTTCGAGCGCACCGCCTGCAACGCGTTGTAAAGGGCATTTTCTTCAATCAGGCCGGCACGGCTCATATTGACAAACAGGGAATCGGGCTTCATCAGCGCCAAATCGTTTTTTGTGACACACTCTTTTGTTGCGGCATTCAATCTCAAATGGAGAGACAGCACATCGGCCTGACGAAAGAATTGGGCTTTGTCCGGTGCGGCTTCAAAGCCATCCGATGCGGCCGTTTTTCTGGAACCTTCGCTGCCCCACACCAGAACATGCATGCCAAACGCCTTGGCGTACTGCGCCACGCGCCGGCCGATTTTCCCATACCCCCAAATGCCGAACGTCAATCCATGCAACGTCCTGCCCAATCCCAGGGGACCCGATTGCTGCCATGCACCGTTAGCCAGATTTTGGGCATAGGCGGGGATGTGGCGCGAAGCCGCCATGACGAGCGCCCAACAAAGTTCGGAAGGCGCAATGGGTGATCCGACGCCTTCGGCAACCAGCACATTGGATCGGGTACAGGCCGCCAAGTCCAGATGATTGCTGATTTTTCCTGTCTGGCTGATGAGTTTCAATTTTGGTAACCGCGACAGCAACGACAAATCAATTTTGGTTCGCTCGCGGATGAGAACCAAGACCTCGCTGTCTTCGATGGCGGAAACCAATTCATCCACCGTCCGGAAAGTTTCATTGATAACCTGAACATCATAGGGTTTCAGCAGTTTGAAACAATTCAATCCCCTGACGGCATCTTGATAATCATCTAAAACCGTTATTTTCACGACAATATTCCTTTCCATTCAGCCTACCCCAAGGCCAGGCTGTCGGTTGTGTGCAAAGGACATCTTTCTATCAAACGATCATTAACGCAGGCCTGATCGGCGAAAACTTAGAATCCTGTGTTTCCGCACCAATCTCGAAAGGCGTTGGCCACAATAGCTGAAGACTTTCGTGTATATAATTTAAAGGCGTCCGACGCACCGGAGCCACAGGTCCACGGGCTCTATGCTACACCAAGGATCGGCCTGCCTGGTTGCGCCCCGACCGCAAGCCGCTGTTATCGATTCCGCCCCGGCATATTTCTATGATCATATCCCGTGCGATAAGGAAATCTTTCTCTCGGGGGAAAAGCGACAAGTGCCGCGAACCAGGAACGACATGCAGAAGTCTGACCTTCGTGCTTTTTGCAGATGTATGTATCTTTTCGACCAATTCTGCGGGTATGACATCGTCGGATTCAGCCGCAATGACCAAAAGGTTTCCTTTGTATACAGACAGGGTGCTAAAAGCGTCTGATTCCTGCCAACTGCCTGGTTCACGGATTGCTTTAGAGAACTCAGCACCAAAAGAAAGGTCGTATGCGGCGGCGGAATAAACCGCTGGGACGAGCAGTATCAAGTTGTCGACGGTGAATTTTTCAGTGAGCTTTATGGCCGTGTAACCGCTCATACTGGCAGCAATCAGCGTAAGTGGCTCCACACAGGCGTGTCTTATGACGGCCGAAGCTTGATCGGTTCTTTCATGCAGGGAGGAGTCCAAGAGGTTTCCTCCCGTGTCCCCGTGTCCGATGAAGTCAAAACTAACAGAAGGAATACCATGTCCATTGAGAGACTGCCGCAGTCGTGCGAAACGCGTGCGGGATGATTTTCCGGCGCCGTGAAGCACGATGGTTTCACACCCCATTTTATAGCTGTCACCGCGCAGCACATGTTTATCAAATGGTAATTCGAAAGTCCTTTGACTCACTGGTTTCTTCCAGCTTGGTATGAAGAGATAACGACGGCCTCACCCGGCGATGCGCTAATTTTGGTCTAATGATGAACTTACAAAGAGCTCTGTACTTCAGCCTACCACGGGCGATTGCGCTCTGGTGAATGCAAATGTTAAACAGTATAATCTTTTCGGGTGATTACCAAGAAATAGATAAATCCCATGCTGATCAATACGTCAATTGCTCCCAGAAGTAAAACAAACCGTATAATGTCATATGAAACCACATAATAAACAACAATGGCTGCAAATAGTGTTCTTCCAACTGCATTGAGCAAAGGAATCAACCTGAATTTTATTGGATCAATTGCAGCCACAAGAACAATTGAACCAATTAAAACGAGATCTATCCCTGCAGTATTTATCAGCAATTGTGATAAGCCATCATCTTGAATATCAGGTTTGACGCCGCCTAGTGTGAGCGCTTCATTTAAATGGTAAATCAAGTCAATATAGTACCTATATAAATTTGGAATGATCAAAGGAAAGGCAAGTATAATGTTGAACAGACCACTAAATATTAACAGTTTTCTAAATTGTCGTACTCGAGTCAAATTGTATTCTCCAAAATCTGCATAGCGTGTCCGAAATGAGCTGCGAGCGCATTGAGTCAGCTCGATCTCATTGTTCGGCACCTCCAACCTATGACCTCCGCCACTGATCGTTACCGGAGAATTGATAAAGCAACGGGCCGATCATAACTGATTATTAACAATTTTTAAAAAAATGCTTTCTCATATGGTTCGCTTTCCTCAAATGTGTTTACCTGACCCCACTTCTATATGATACTTTTCAGTAATTTGTAATTTGTTCCTCGGAATTTGCTTTTATTTATATCTCAATGGATATTTTCATCCCCAAGAGTCAAGGGCGGACACGACCCCTTTCCAACAAATCGAATTCATGAAGGATTAGCTCAATATAGTGATCCGATGTAAAACCCAGTTCTTTTATGGCAATATCATATTTCTGAGCGAGTGTTTTACCTCTTTCATTTTTACAAAACACTGAATAAAAAGATAATGGAGGTTCGGGAAGGTATAAGATTTTTATTTGCGCATCCATATTGGATTTATTTGCTTCATATATAATAGAAAATTCATCCAAAGTGTGGATTGCGTCAACTCGGTTCGCGAGTAATTTTTTCAAATGCTGCTCAAAAGTGTAGCCCCCACCTGAAATTATCTCAAACTTGAACAAAGATGCATTTTCAGACACAAATTTTGAATTTGCCGCCTTGCTGAACTGGCCGACCACATAACCTTTTACATCGTCGGCGGAGTCGATTCTTGTCAGAGGATTGTTACTCTTTACAACAAAATTCGGTTTAGCAAGATAAAAAGAATTTTCAGGATAATATAGAAATTTTTCTCTGTCGGAAGTTTTTGATATTAGTGGATCACCATCAATAAATTTGCCCTTTTCCAAATAAGAAATCAATCGAGCATGGGGAAGAGGACCGACCCAAGCCACATCGCAACCCATTTTTTTTGCAATCCGTTCAAAATAAATAACGGCAGCTCCTGCGGGAAGGCCTGTGTCCTCGGCGGTGTACATATGAGGCTTGATTTCAAAGTAGCCCATCCGGATCGTTTCGGCGCCTGCGGTCTGATAACCAATCTGGAATATCCCAGCAATCAGAAGTCCAAAAAAATAACAACTTTTCATATGAGCCCCGCCCTTCCATTGAAAATCCATTTTCTATGTGGGGGTATTCATAAGCGACAGCCTTGCTCCGGGCCCGCGTATTTGGCGTTTCGGACGGCCCCCTGGATGTCAAACTAAATGGCCGTCTTCTTATTTAAAAGGTCTTCGATTTGATCAAGATGCATCTTGCGGTGAATGGAACGGTAAATGCGCGATTTGTCGTCCACCCTTTCGATTTGAGTAATCATGTCATGGGATGTGGCTTCCAGTTCCTGATCCACTGCTTCAGCACATTCAACCGCCAGGTCGGCAGCCTTGTGCGGCGGCAGTAGGCGCCACAGGGAAAGGAGGGTATCATTCGTAACGTCAATATCGATCGGCGACGGTTCGACAACGCCGGTTTGTTTCCACTTCCGAATCAACGTGAGGGATCGTTGGTCCCAGAACGCCAAATGGGCCAATGCAATTGCGATCGTCCAATCATTTCCCAAAGGGGTGCTTAATTGTTCGGCGGTCAACCGTTCAACAAGGGATCGCAGTCTCGTCCGTTCTCTTGAATTTTCTTCCACATAGGTTCGCTTCATTAACCCTCCCGATGTTATATAGGGGGCAAGTTATGGCAAGTTAAAAAGTTTAGGGCGTCCCGGCCCCTGGAAAGTTAAATATTTAGGGCGTCCCGAATCCCTATTTTATAAATACGTGATTCGATTATTACTATCTATTTTTAAGAACTTCTTTTTCACCAGCTTATCAATAATTATTATTTGGTCTTCTTCTGATATTGCACCTTGGAACTGGTACATTGCTCTTATTGAGTTCAGAAGGGTTTTCTTTTTGGAGGGGCGCAACTTGTCCAGTCGTTCAATAACGTATTGTATTGAGTTGACATCTGTAGTTGGCTCAGCCGCTGTTTTGTATCAGCCTTCTTTTCAACAATATTATTTCTTTTTTGTGGGTTTTGTATTTCTTCTTCTTTCCTTGCCAATTGAATGAGAAGCTGTGAAAGACGGAGTTTATCTCTATAGCTTAAATCCTCACAATGTTTTGTTATCTCATCGTATTCCATATTGGCAATTCCTCTCTTACCATATCGTTTCTGAGTTCATAGGTGACACTTTTCAATGATTTAAAATCGTTCTTTGAAATTTGTCTTTATTTGTATCTCAATGGATATTTTTACCCCCAAGAGTCAAGGGCGGACTTGACCCCTTTATATTAAAAGGTAAATATGTGGTAACAATTTAATTATTTTCCATTAACGGCAACGTCGGGTGTTCTTGGTAGACCAGTTCTTTGGAGATAGAGAGCATAACGTTGTTGCATTCGCGAAATATGTGGCGGAAGAAGCCGACCGATTCTACTATCTTTCAACTGAGACCATTTTTTTATGGTAAGGTCCTTAAAACGAAATTCGTATGTCCTTCCGCGAATTAAGCTAAATATAATGGATTGGTTATCTATTTCTTCGCAGTTACCATATTGTTTGTTGAATAGTCTTTTTTCTTTAGCAGATGTTAGTTGTGATCCACGTAATAGGTACATATCTAAATCACTGATTATGCCTCCATTTGATGCTCTTCCTAAAACGCAGTCACAATAGCTTGGACGCATATTGATATAAATTTTTTTATCAATTTCAAAAATATCCCCTGCACAGACAGAATTGTCATGCAGCCCATCTTTTGATACAAAACGTTCTCCCTCAATAACTTTTCTCATTTCAGCTTTTTTTACAGCTTTTCGTGGACGTTTTTTTAGGATGTTATTATCGAAGTCAAATGGTTTCATTCGTGTCCGAATATTTCGAGAAATGACCTCTCCTAATTCTGAGGACATATCCACGCTATCTGTAGCAAAGGTTTTCCATAGGATATTTGGCCAACTATGGCTTGAATCCAGCACAGAAATCAAAAAATATATTAGAAGCTTAGCGGACCGATAAGCCTTATTCCAACGTGTTAAAACATATACAGACGGTGTTTGCTTTATCCATTTATTTATTTCTCTGATAGGCTTTGTTCGTCCGGTTAGGTCGCTTTTCCGATTAACAAAAATGTAATTTGGTTTGTTTTTTTGATAAAGTCCATTTCTTTCTAAAGCACGAATAATCGCTTCTATTGGTTCATTTGAAAAAATGAAGACAGGAACGAAACAGGATTTTTGAAGTTTTTTAATAAAGGATATGTTCTCTTCGATGGCGGCTTTACGAAGTTCAGCGGGCAAAGTTACGCCTTGGGCTATGGCGTCACCAAGAGCGTCTGATTGTAGCTTCCAGTCAAGAAGAAGGAAAGCGATACCTTCGAAGTTATCTATAATTTGATCATCAGGGGAGCTGTTTGAATTTTAGGCAAGGTATTTTTTGATTCTCAATTTGAGAGATTAAGTTGTTAATATTGGCCCTGGCTTCATCGATTTCGTCATCAATAACAACTGCGATTCCGCTAGTTGAGTGATTGAGTTGTCATCTACTTTTCCTCCGAAACAGCTATAAACGAAATTTGCACCAGGGAGAATTCTTTCTGATTTAATTTCTGCCAATCCGATTGAATAGTCGTTCCTTTCAAGGAGCTGCTTTGCTATATACAAACCAAGTCCTCGGCCTTCTTCGCCTTTACCTGAAAAGAAAGGTTCAAACGTATGGAGCAAATTCTTTGTCAACTCCAGGGCCATTATCTGAGAAAATCATTTGCCCCTTATTGCCATCAAGAAGGATTTCTATTTGTTTCTTACTTTTTGATACCTGTTCAAGCCAATAAACTGCATTATCAAATAAATTGAGAAAAAGTTGTAATAGCACTGCATCGGTTGTTTTAGCGATTAATGGTGAACCAACTTCGTTTATAACAAGTTCAATGTTATCTTTTTTGAGGATTCTACGGTATATTCTTTCTACCTTATCCACAATTTCCTTTATTTTTATATTCTTGCGCCTCTGTTTTGATGACTTGAAAAGAAGTTGAATATCTTTTAATTGAGATTCTATGAAAGATAACATTCCTCTTAGGGCTTGAATTTCCTTTGTTAATTCATCTGTATCCAAATCCTTGTGTAGTGCTTCTCGGATAATACCATCAATGCTAGTGATGGCCTTTCCCATTATGGCCATAATATCATGTGAAGCTGTCTCTACGGAAAGTCCAACTCCTGCTAAATCTTCTGTTGTTTCTGCTCGTCTTACAAGATATTTCCGCTCTGTCTTGTAGGCCTTTTCAGCTTTTGAAA